>AP019755.1:600000-1200000 GCA_006742785.1 Nitrosomonas stercoris
AACTGTCAGCCATCCAATCGATTAATGACCGCTTCGATAGGCAAAACCCGCAACCCTTCATTTTCGGTATGCCATACCACCAATGCCTTGTTGTGATTGATCAAAGGGATCGGATAGTCACTGGCACCAGCCGACTGCATCAAGTCCAGCGATCCCTGCCAGGTGTTGCCGCTATCATTTGAAAACATCATTTGTGTGGAATAAAGGTTTCCATCGAATTCACGCCAGGTCAGAAGGATTGTTGCTCTGTGTGCAACAACAGCAGCATGATTGGGTTGTGCATCGAGGTTGCCCAGACGCATGGGAATAGATTCCTGATCACCATTAATCTGCTTGTAAAACAACCCTTTATTGACGGCACCATCGGTAAACCAGGTCAGATGCAACTGCCCTTTGTGATCAACGGCTATACTGCCGCCGTTATGCGGACAGGCATCAATCCGCCACTCGTCACGAGTCACTCTCCTCACACCCTCCTCTGCCTTGTCCAGATTGATCAAAGCAAAATCACGAGTGCTGCCATCAAAGGATATTGCGCAACAACACGACAGGTCCGCTGTCTGTCCAGGTCAGCGCTGTCCGGCAACATTCACAAGTGTGCTGATGAATCTGCCGGTTCGGTTCAAAGTGCTCCCCATTGTCAAATGATTGGCTGCTATACAGCGAAATCCCTTTGAAGGCCTCACCTTTTTCTCTGGCAGCATCACGATCTCTGGCATCCAACCAGGCAACCACCACCCTGCCTTCTTCATTGGTTGCCAGTGAGTCGAATCGGTGGCTGATAATTCGTCCATCATCATTAAGCACAACGGGCCGGGAAAACGTCCGGCCCGAATCGATCGAACGTGAGAACTTTATATTTCCGGAATATTTTTCAGAGAGAAGCTGTGTCCAGGTAACCAGTATCGTGCCGTTACGTGCCACCCGGATTTTGGGGCGATTTTCACCATTGGCAGCTATATTTTCTGCCTCGGATGTCACAATAACCGGCGCGGAGAAACGCTTGCCATCATCTTCTGATCGAGAAATCTGTAAATATTTATTTGCAACCTGGGCCAGCCATAATCGTCCGCTCTGATCCAGCGTTACCCCAACTGCGAGCGTTGATCCGGGAAATTTGGGGGTGGATTTGATGATCGATGACTGGATCAGGGTACCAGTATCCGCCGCAGTCACCGCAAAGGAAATAATCAATAAACAGAAGCTGGCCAGCCTGAAGCAAAAAGACATTTTGTTTTCTCCCTGAAAAACAAAAGAATAATTGATTCAAGGAAAAACAAAAATGTGACAAATTGTCGCACCTTGCACAATTACACACTGAATTGGCATGAGATCAACATTGAATTGTAAATCTTATTGAATAATTTAATGATAATCATTATTATTACTGTTCCTGAAATATTAAACTGTAGGAGATTGCATATGCGCACATCTGTCATTCAGCAGCAGCCGGAAATTAACGCCTCGTTATCTGAAACCAGATTTCTCCACAACAAAAAGATGGATTTATCTCCCATTCCCATAAAACGTACCAAACTTTGGGAGCTGGATAACACGCATCATTGTCCTGTTATTGGTCTGTGCCTTCCTTCCGCCGATCTCGAACGTTTTGCCAAGCGTTTTGGCTTTACCGCTTCCATCAGCAATGCGCATGATCTGCATGTTGAAGCAGTCTGCCGGGTGGCTTCGCGCAATCCGGTGGCAGAAACCATACACAAACACCTTGATCGACTCTATGCAAACCAGATCAAGCAGTTTGATGCTGCCAAAACTGACAATGAAGTGTTGACACTATGGGACTCTCAGTTCACGCATGGAAAAATAGCTGGAGCACTGTGGGCAGCGCTTACTCACAAGCGCATTAGCTCCGCAAGCAGAAAACAAATTCACGATCAAATCCACATGCATACACATGCAGCAGTCGCTGAGCTGGCAACGGCACAAAACCGCCACCACGTCATCCAGCAGCGTCTGCAGGAACAAACCGAGCAACTGGAGCAACTCCAGGAAAAACACGCGCAGACAGAACTGCGCTTACGGCAACAATTGGAACAAGCAGCCACTGAAATCAAGCAATTACAACGCTTTCAGCGTGATAACAAAGCGCTTCAACAACGCTTAAAAAAACTGGAATCGAATCAGGCCATGCTGAAAATGAGCCAATGTCTGATGCGTCTGACAACGGAAAACGAACAATTGCAGATCCGGCTTGCGCAAGCCAGTGAGTTGAAGCAATCTCTTAAAAATGCTTGTCATAACCTGGCTGAACTCTATCGTGAACGCGACACTTTACATGCTGAACGCGATGCGCTTGAAAATCTGCTACTGGCACTTAATTCTAGCGAGGCAATCGAACAGGCAGCAGCCGATGCTGGCGACACCACCAATAACCACGATTGCATTTTATGTGTAGGCGGCCGCTCTGCATTGGTACCGCATTATCGTGCGCTCGCCAGGCAACTTGGCCTCACCCTATCGCACCACGATGGCGGGCGAGAAGACGCTCTATCTCGCTTGCCGGAAATGATATATGGCGCTACTGCTGTCATTTGCCCAACTGATTGCGTCAGCCACGCTGCCTATTATCAGATCAAAAAAATTTGTCGCCTGGGAGATAAGCCTTGTCTACTCTTCAAAGGAGCAGGTATTTCCAGCTTCGCAAGAGCACTGACAAAAATCATATCTGGCCAAACCAGTGAAAATCGCTCGATCTATTCCATCAACTAGACACCAATACAATCGATTTAGTCGCACCTTTTTCTATTTATTTTTATACAGCACGGAGAAAATATGTTTCTTGGCATCAAACGAGCAAGGATCGCCTTGTCACTCTATTTATTAGCTTTCATTTTGCTAGGTACGGGCAAGCTATATGCAGCCGACACCGAATCACTCAATCAAACTGGTTTTCTGGTGGTGGCAGCAGATCGTGGCTTTGTTGGCAATGAAGAAATCCGTGACGCATTCGCAACATTTGCAGCAGAATACCCCGCAGCATTGGTATTGGTAACAGATGAACGTAGCCGGGAAACACTGAAACCGGCACTTGATCATTTATATAGCCAAAACATCAAGCGCATCGTGGTGTTACCTTTATTTATCTCCACCGCTGAGCCACGTTATCAACTAATCCATTCACTCATTACAGAAGAAAACAAAACTCTCCCCTTAGTATTTGCTCGCCCTTACGGGGCAAGCTATTTCGCGGTTGAAGCGCTTGCTTCTCAACTACGCACGATGGCTGAGGTCAACCGCCAACATTTACTGATTGTGGGCTATGGTGCACAGGAAGATAAAGATCAACGCGCCATGTATGACGATTGGAAACGCATTGCCAAACAAGCCGCGCAAGATATTCCATTTCAATCAGTTAACGTGCTGATTATTCCAGAAAAAAAGGAGAATGAAGCATCAGAAAGCTATTCTGATAACGTAAAAAAACAATTGAGCAATGCGCTTATCGCCAAAAAAACAGTCGGCAAAAATGCCAATCATCAGGTCATTGCATTTGCCCTAGGGCCAAAACACGACAATATGATGTCGCTGGAAAGTCGCCTACAATGGTATTTGCCTAAAAATGCCAAGCTCAATCCATCCGGCATTGAAACACCACAGCTGGCCATGTGGATGCAACGGGAAGCCAATCGTAATCTACCATTGGCGACAGAAAACATCGGTGTCATTTTGTTTGCTCATGGTGCCGATTTTCACTGGAATGAAAGCCTGCGCACCGCAGTTGCCCCCCTGCTGGATCGCTACAAAATTGAATATGCTTTCTCTATGGCTGATCCAGCCACCATTGAACGTGCATTACGCAAACTGGAACAACGCGGTGCCCAAAGTGCCATCGTCGTTAGTGCTTATGCCACACATAACTCCTTCCGTCAGGAAATCAGCCATCTGACCGGTCTGGATGTTGAAAATCCGCAAACTCCACCGGCAATCAGTAGTGGTGGACATGATCACCATGGCCATTCCAGCATGCCTCCCGCCAGAATTTTGACGTCATTACCAGTCATCTGGACCGGTGGCTATGAAGACAATCCGCTGTTTGCACAAGCCTTGTTTGATCGGGCGCTAGCACTTTCCAAAGATCCTGCCAAAGAAACCATCATCTTGACAGCACATGGTGCGCGCGATGATCAGCAAAACGACAAATGGTTGCAAAAACTAGACAGCATTACCCAGCATATGCGCAGTAATGGCGGACAAAAATTCAAAGCTTTCAAGGCTGGTACCTGGCGTGAAGATTGGCCAGAAAAACGCGAAGCATGGGTCAAAAAAATTCGCGCCATGGTCACCGAAGCAACTCAACAAGGGGGAACAGCCATTGTCATTCCAGCACGCACCACGGGTACCGGGCCGGAAAAACGCTTTCTCGATGGCTTGAAATTTGAGCTGGGAGAAGGCTTTGCACCGCATCCGCTATTCACTCAATGGGTAGAAGAACAAATCCAACAGGGCGTTGCTCAGCACAAACAAGCAATTACAAATTAAAAATAACCACTCTTACTCAATCAACTATTAACCAAACAGCCAGCGTTTTGCCAGCCAGCCAGAAATAAACAACTAATTTCTAGAGGAATTTTTCATGCAATTCAGGCTAAAACGCTCGCTGGTGATGACCAGGATGCATCTGGTAACACTTGCTGGCACGTTAACTTTAGGTGCTCCCGTTCTGGCACAACCAACTGATCTCACGCTTGAGCAAAAAGAGCAAAAAATAGCGGCTGCCAATCTGCAGGAAATTACGGTGACGGCCACTCGCACCAGCCGCAAGGTTAGCGATGTGCCTGAATCCATCAGTGTGGTCGATACCGAACAAATACGTACCAGACAAGCAACTGACATGAGCGATATATTGCGTTATCTGCCCAACATTGAACTGGGTGGTGGGCCACGCAACCTGGGATTAAATCCAGTTATACGCGGATTAGGGGATGATCGTATTCTATTCTTGCTGGATGGCGCGCGACAGGATTTTAATCGCGGCCACAATGCCCGTATCTTTACTGATCCCTCCTTGCTCAAGCGGGTAGATGTCATGCGCGGCCCGGCTTCCACCACATGGGGTAGCGGTGCGCTTGGCGGCGTCATTTCTTTTACTACGCTGGATGCTACTGATCTGTTGCGAACGGGAGAGCGCTTTGGCGTCAAACTCCGCGGCGGTTTTCAAAGCATGAATGAGCACTATATCCCTGGTATCAGCGCTTATGGCTTGCTGGGCGAACAATTTGATTATTTGCTGGATTTCTCTTACCGCAATGCAGCTGATGACATTCGCCATGGCGATGGCTCGCGGCTACAACACTCCCGCTTTGAATCTTATGCCAGCCTGGCCAAATTCAACTGGACGCCAAGCGATCATCAATTCATGTTTTCTGCTCAGACATTTGATCAACTGGGTGAAGTACCTTCCAATTCACAAGCTGCCGCCACCCCCGATACCTTGGTAGATCGCCACACTGAGCAACGCAACTACACCTTGCGTTATCGCTATGAAAACGAAGACAATACTTGGTTGAATCCGGAAATTCTAGTTTATCACAACACCACGCATAGTCTGGAGAAACGGTTATTTGATCAGCGGCGGGATGCCACTGACTTTTCAACGACCGGTGTCAACGCACACAATAGTTCACAGCTTAATCTGGGTGAGTTTGTCAGCCAGTTATTCACCTACGGTATTGATTATTACCACAACGAAGCCAAAGGCAAGCGTAATGGCGCTACCCGTACTGAATTCCCTCGCGGCAGCACCGATGTTGTTGGTATTTATTTGCAAGACGAAATCACTCTATGGGATCGTTTGTCACTCACCCCTGGCGTACGCTGGGATCATTTCGATAATCAGGCCGACGGCATTGCAACCAGTAGTAACACCAACAGTCGCGTCAATTTCAAGCTAGGCGGCGCACTTAAAATAACCGATTGGTTTTCTATTGTGGGCGGCTATAACGAAGCCTTCCGTGCACCGACCTTAAGTGAACTATTTACTACTGGTACTCACTTCAGCTGTGGACCGGGATGCGCCAATCTTTTTACGCCTAATCCGAATCTGAAACCGGAAACCGCCTTTAACAAGGAAATTGGTGCGCGTATACAAAAATCAGATCTATTCTATGAAAATGACCAATTAACCGTTCGCGGTGCTTATTTTCATAACAAGGTCAAAAACTTTGTAGATCTGATGGTGGATTTTGTGTTCTATCCGGTGCCGGGCAACCCTGGTTTGGGTGGGACTACCAGCAGTGATAACGTGCACAACGCCGTACTAAAGGGCTTTGAAATCGAAGCAAACTATGCCATGAAATACGCTTACACTGGCTTTTCCTATGCGCAAACACGTGGTTATAACCGGACAGATGGCGGTGTATTATCAAATGTACAGCCGGATAAATGGATTGTGCTGGCCGGATTAAAATGGCCTGATTATGACCTTTCTCTGGGTTGGCGCAGCAGTATCGTCTCCGCACAAAACCGCGTTCCAACAGGCGGCACACCTACTCCTGGTTATACATTGCATGACTTAACATTGGCTTGGGCACCACAAAATGGCCCTGCCAAGGGGTTTCGCATCGATTTTGGTGTCGACAACCTGACTGACAAAGATTATCGCCGTCATCTCAGCGTCTTGAAAGATCCGGGACGTAATTACAAATTGGCAGTGTCATACCAGTTTTAAGCACATATTTTGAAACCATCAATTTGCTCATTGTTTTTAACAAAACACTTGCACAAATTATTTTAGTCTATATAATGATAATCATTCTCGTTTACAAGTAGCTGGAGTCATACATGGAGCCAACCACCCACAAATATCATGCAGGACACACGCCTGATAATGGATTGTTTCCTCATTTTGAACCACTGACAATCAAGCTACTCAGCAGTGAAGATTTATTTGGCAATAGTAACGAGATATTAATTCAACATCGCAATGAGCAATATCGTCTACGTTTGACGCGTAACAATAAACTGATTCTTACCAAGTAATCATTCGCTCATTCAGCGGTTTAAATTTGTAGCTTAACCACCCTGTTTTTGTAGTAATCACTGGCAGTGCTCTCTCCTCTTCCAGTGATCAATGACGGCAAGCCAGCCCCTGACTTCAGGGGCAAGCCAGCCATTTTTTTGGGATTAATTATGAAATTTCCGAAAAGAGCACGGCTAGCAGTCACTCCACGAAATCTTCCCACGCCCGTTACTGGATTGCCGCGGCATACGTCCGCTAAGCAATTACCACGCTGGGTAGTGAATACGCTAACTGTATCAATAATATCCACAGCATTTGGCAAGTTATCTCAACTTTTGGCTAGCAAAAAATCAACTTGTTCTGACATTGCTATCCACCACCCTACAGAGAGGAACATTACGTTTCTACCTCATTATCACAACATGCTATGGGTGAAAACAGATCAATTATTGCGCTCGTTCAGCAAGCTGATTGCTGATCCCCCGCAACTGAGCCATCACTTATTGATCGGTCAAACTATTTTATGTATTGGTGGGCGCGCTGAACTGTACACAGATTATCATCGCTTGATAGAAACTGTCGGTGGTCGGCTGATGATTTTTCGTAGCCATGATCATAATCCTGCTGACCATTTACCCGCACTACTTGAACAGGCAAGCGTTATCATCTGTCCGGTAGATTGCGTCAACCACACTGATTTTTTTGCCGCCAAACAGTATTGTCAACGAACCGATAAATGTTGTGCCATGCTGCAGCGCTCTGATCTATCAACATTTAGCAAAGCAATCGCAATGCTTATTCAGAAAAATATCTATCCGGGCATAAAAGTAGATCGATGGGATTTGCAACATAGTCAACCTACGCTAGCAACGCTGAGCGCAACCGGTGCATTGACTGGATAAGCAGAGCAGCCACAACAGTTGCGCCAGCACTGGCTGAGTATTTTTCGAGCTTTGTTAGAAGAAGGTGAAACAGGCTTAGTCAGTTGATTGTTTGACTGCTTCCCACTGTTCCGGGGTATAGGTTTTCATGGACAGCGCATGAATTTCTTCATGCATGCGTTCTCCCAATGCCTGATACACCAATTGATGCTGCTTGACCATGCTTTTCCCCTGGAACTGTTCACTGACGATCACGGCACTGAAATGATGACCATCGTCCCCTACTACTTTGATCCAGGAGCAAGACAACCCGGCTTTGATTGATTGTTCAATTGATTCAGCTGTAACCATAACGATTCCTCTATTCGTAAAAAATATAAAAAACGTGGGCTGGGCTTGTGCTTATGAACGAATTTTGTAACCGCTTTTCAACAGCCACAACGTCCATCCAGAGATAATGACGAGGCAACACGCCACCACTCCCATACTGATATAGGGTGAAATATCAGAGGTTCCGAAAAAACCATAACGGAAACCATCGATCATGTAAAAGAAGGGGTTTAAGTGTGATAAAAATTGCCAGATCGGTGGCAAAGAATAAATGGAATAAAACACACCGGAAAGAAAGGTGAGCGGCAAGACAATAAAATTCTGGAAAGCGGCCAGCTGATCAAATTTGTCCGACATAATGCCAGCCATAATTCCTAGCACGCCTAATAACGCACTACCGAGTAGCGCAAATAACACAATCCAAAACAATGACTGCAGTGGCAAAGGATAAAATAGTAAAGCCACCACATAAACTCCCGAACCTACAATCAATCCGCGCAACATAGAGGCACAGATATATGCCAAAAAAATCTCCAGATAGGAAAGTGGCGATAGCAAAATAAAAACCAGATTACCGGTTATCTTTGACTGGATAAGGCTGGAAGAAGAGTTAGCAAAAGCATTTTGCAGCACGGTCATCATGATCAGGCCAGGAATCAGAAACGATGCGTAGGAAATACCTTCATATACTTGCACCCGGTTGGACAATACATGAGAAAAAATCAGCAAATACAACAGGCTGGATAAGATTGGTGCAAGAATCGTCTGTAAACTGACTTTCCAGAACCGCAACAGCTCTTTGTAAAACAGAGTATAAAAACCTGTCACGCACTTACTCCATTGGCCTTGTCTGTCTCCATTGCTGTGCCCATTAGTCGCATGAACACGGTTTCTAGATCAGGTTGCTGCAGTTGAATATCCTGCACCCGTACGTCAGCTTCCTGCAAAATTGACAATATCACTCCAATATCCGCACTATCCTCAATTTGCATACTGTGAAAATGCCCCTCCTGTTTACTTGGCCATGCCTGTAACGCAGCTGGCAAATCGTTTGATGTTAAACGCAGTTTTAACGTATAGCCACGTGTGCTGTGCACCAGATTATGCATACTATCCAGCGCAATGATTTTTCCCTGCTTAAGCACCGCCACACGATTACACAATGCTTCAGCTTCTTCCAGATAGTGCGTAGTCAAAACAATGGTGTGTCCCTGGGAATTCAATTGTTGGATAAATTGCCACAAGCTTTGGCGCAAATCCACATCCACACCTGCGGTGGGTTCATCCAAAATAATCACAGGCGGCTTGTGTACCAATGCTTGCGCAATCAGTAAGCGCCGTTTCATGCCGCCAGATAAGGCCCGGGCATTGGCGTGCGCTTTTTCTGTGAGATCTAAATGATGCAGAATTTCATCAATCCAATCGTCATTATTTTTGATGCCAAAGTACCCTGATTGGATCACCAGCGTTTCACGCACAGTAAAAAAAGGATCGTATACCAGCTCTTGTGGTACCACACCCAATCTTTTGCGTGCCGCACGATAATCAGCAACAACATCATGTCCCATTACCCTAGCAGCGCCATGACTGGCACGCGTTAAACCTGCCAGAATACTGATCAATGTAGTTTTGCCTGCACCGTTAGGCCCTAGCAATGCAAAAAACGCGCCGGACTCAATACGCAAATCAATACTATCTAGTGCAACCAGCTCACCATAGCGTTTACCTAGTTGCTGCACTTCGATGGCCGGGATCATGTAATGACGAAAGACAAAGAGAATTTATTGAACAACAATACAAGGATGACGATCCAGCTTAAGTTAAGCTGGATTTGTCGTACAACCAAATGGAATTAAATCGTTAACGCCATATAACTCAACAAGACTGGCCAGATTCTCAGGCAAATTAATAAATGTAATTTTTTGCTGGCGTGAAGCAGCTGTACGAGCCCACTCAAGCAACATGCTGACAGCGGAAGAATCTACCTGAGTGATTGCTGCCAGATCAATCACGTTTTTATCATGCTTTACCGCCACGATACCAGTATGTGTTACTTCAACCACATGATCATAAACTATCGCACCGTAAACCACGAGACGGTCTGCTTCTACACGGATACCATATGCTTCAGCTGATATATCCCCTGATTTATTCTGCATTAGAATGGTTTTTTTCCACCAAAGTTGCAATTAAACCATCTACCCCACCATTTCTGATCTGGCTATTAAACGTTCCGCGGTAATTAGTCACCAAACTTACACCAGCAACTGTTACATCATACACTCTCCAGCTATCTCCTCTTTTTTCCATGGAATAATCAATTGGTACCGGCTGTTTGCCACCACCCTGAATAACCTGGGTTTTAACGGTTGCTCGTTTATCCTGCGGGTCCACATGCGCTGCTCCCACCTTGATCACCTCATCCCGATAATTAGTTAATGAATTGGAATAAGTGCGCACCAGTAACGTGCGAAATTCCCTGACCAATGATTTTTTCTGTTCCGGCGCAGCCAAGGACCAGTTTTTACCCATAGCCAATTGGGTCATGCGGGTAAAATTGAAATGTGGCAGTATTTTTTCCCGAATCAAACCCAGAACTTTGTCCTGATTACCCTCACGAATGCCATCATCTTGCTTGAGTACCGCGATCACTTCATCCACGGTACTTTTGATCAGTGCATCTGGTGTTGCGTCCTGCGCAATCACAGGCACTGCTACCATTAGTATTACCAGAAAAACAATCTTGTTAAATAGTCGTTTCATGTTGCATCACCTGTCTCAAAGTTCTGGATCTGAATCCTTTTTTTCTGAAGCTTTATCAAATAAAAATCGTCCGATCATTTCTTCCAGCACAATAGCCGAATTGGTTTTCATGACCTTTTCACCATCTTCGAGCATTTCATCATCCCCACCGGGCAACAATCCGATGTATTGCTCTCCCAGCAAACCTGAGGTCAGGATGCTGGCAAAGGTGTCTTTAGGAAATTGATAACGCGTATCCACTTTCATGGTCACCACAGCATCATAGGTTTGCGTGCTGAATTGAATATCCGTGACACGCCCTACTGTTACGCCAGCACTTTTTACTGGGGCACGCACCTTCAATCCACCGATATTTTCAAAATCACCAATCAGTACATAACTTTTATCTGCCTGGAAATCGGTCAGGTTGCCCGCTTTGAGCCCCAAAAACAGTAGCGCACCAATTCCTGCCATGACGAACAGGCCCACCCAGAAATCCATCATGGTACGTTGCATCAGCTTACCCCTCTAAACATAAATGCAGTTAACACGAAATCTAACCCAAGAATTGCCAGCGAAGAAGTGACCACAGTGCGCGTTGTAGCACCAGATACGCCCTCCGCCGTTGGTGGTGCATCAAAACCCTCAAATACAGCAATAGCCGTCACGACCACCCCGAAGAAGCAGCTTTTGATGACACCATTTATGATGTCATAACGAAAATCGACTGCGCTTTGCATTTGTGACCAAAAAGAACCTGCATCCACTCCGATAAACACCACTGTAACCAGATAACCGCCTAACACACCCATCATGGAAAACATAGCGGCGAGCAGCGGCATGGAAAACACACCGCCCCAGAATCGTGGTGCGACAATACGGGCAATTGGATCCACCGCCATCATGCCCATGGCAGCCAATTGTTCAGTAGCTTTCATCAAACCAATTTCTGCTGTCATGGCTGAGCCTGCCCGGCTGGCAAACAGCAAGGCAGCGACCACTGGCCCCAGCTCACGCACTAATGATAGTGCAACCAATGTTCCCACCGCAGATTCTGAACCAAATTTCTGCAGTGTTTCATAGCCCTGCAAACCCAATACCATTCCCACAAATAAACCGGATACCAGAATAATGATGAGTGACATTACCCCGGCATAGTAAATTTCACGGGTAATCAAGCGAAAGCGCAAAAAACTGGGAATGGATTTCAGTAATACCAGCAATATGAACCGGGCTGCAGTCCCCAAGCGCCAGATACTTTCTATTACTCGATGCCCGATGGATTCGATCGCTGCTCTGATCCGTCTAGCCAAATTAATTGTCCTTTGTATTATTGTCGACAGTATTTTATCTCATCAGATACTACTGCTGATTGCTAGATCCTGAGCATAGCCCGGTGCGTGATAATGAAAAGGAACCGGTCCATCTATTTCACCATGCACAAACTGATGCACAAATGGCACGGAAGATACACGCACTTCATCAGGTGTGCCATGCGCTGCAATGACGCCATCCGCCAGAAAATACACATAATCAACAATCCGTAACGATTCCTGGATATCATGCGTGACCAGAATAGAAGTCATCCCGAGCGTATCAGTCAAGCGCCGAATCAGCCCGCCAATGACTCCCAAAGAAATTGGATCCAAACCGGTAAACGGTTCATCAAACATCATCAGCATGGGATCCAGTGCGATGGAACGTGCTAACGCCACACGGCGCGCCATTCCCCCTGAAAGTTGTGCCGGCATTAAGTGTTGGGCACCACGCAAACCCACTGCATGCAACTTCATCAATACTAAATCACGAATCATGGATTCAGGCAGATTGGTATGTTCGCGCATCTGAAAGGCAACATTATCAAACACTGATAAATCAGTAAATAGCGCGCCAAACTGAAATAACATCCCCATTTTACGGCGCAGTTTGAACAATTCATTGCGACTTAATTCATGGATAATCTTATCCGCCACACTAACAGAACCTGTTGTTGGGCGAATTTCACCCCCAATAAGACGCAATAATGTTGTTTTTCCTGAACCACTACCTCCCATAATGGCAATCACTTGCCCGCGGGAGATTTGCATATCAACACTTTTCAAAATTGGCCGGGCACCATAAGAAAAACCAACTTTTTTAAATTCTACTAATGGATCTACTGTCATCAGCCGCTGTCTTTTGATATTAAGAAATTTCAGTTATACGTATACACCATCATGCATAGCCAATTGTTTCAGTGTTAAATATTTCAAGGGAATCCCAAGTGACTTTTAAATTGCTTAAATACGTCATCAACATAACTTAGCCAATGTATTTTACCAGAGCCGTTCGTACACGAATCAATTCATTCCTTTCTTTTCTGAAAGATGGCGCGTCTACGCTGATACTGGCACTTATGCTGGTTTGTCTATACAGCTCATCTGGCTGGGCAGACACGATCTATCGTGCTACTGATGCTCAGGGGCGAACTGTTTATTCTGACCGCCCTTCCCCTACTGCAACACCACTCAAGCTTTTTACACGATCTGCGCGCAGCAAGTATAAAGTAAGCAGGGTGATCGACGGGGATACAGTGGTACTTGAAAATAACAAGCGCGTCAGGCTACTAGGTATCAACACGCCGGAAATAGAAAGCCGCTATCGTCCAGCTGAACCAGGTGGCGCGGAAGCAAAGCGCTGGTTACAAAAGAAACTGCAGGGACGCAGTGTATATCTTGAACAAGATCGTCAAAAACAAGATCACTACAAAAGGATACTGGCCCATCTGTACCTGACAGATGGAGAACATATTAATTTGTCTTTAGTAGAACAAGGATTGGCAGTCGTTACACTCATTCCGCCCAATTTGCTGCATACCAACACGCTGCTGCGCGCGCAACGACAAGCAGAGGCTAAAAAACTCGGTATTTGGTCAATGAAATCATATCAGCCACGTCAATTACCCAGATTAACCAAAAAACCTTTTGGCTGGCAGCGCTACCGAGTCAAGGTCACTAAACTTAAACGTAATCGCCGCTTCAGTCGATTAGTTATTGGCAAAAATATTGATATTTCCATTGACAACCAGAATTTAGCTTTATTTCCTCCTCTGGAGAGCTATGTAAATCGATCATTGGAAGTACGCGGCTGGGTATCACGCAAGAAAAACTATTTTTCAATTCACGTTCAACATCCCAGTGCATTAGTTTTGCACTGAAACAAGTAAATCATCATTAAACAAAATCGTTATAACGTGACTGCCTACGCCACCGGATACGCGGAATAATGATTCCTAAAAAAAGCCAGCTGCCAGCACGATGGCACCTGCAAAAAACCACTTGCGTTCAACCTGTTTACTCAACTCCTGATTCTCCTGCCCAAGTTCATCCAGTTTGGTTGTCAGCACATCTACCTGCTGACGCATTTCCTGGTTTTGGCTATTCAGTTGCATAGCATCGGCTGACAACTGCTTGAGTTCTGACAACTCCATCTCTAGTGCGACATTATTCTTTTCAAGTGCAATAACTTGTTGGGATAAGACCTCATATTGATGGCGAATCACTTCAGCCTGTGCTTGAGGATTTTCTGGTGGTTCCTGTTCCCCTGCCTCCTCCGCAAACTGATCGCTTAACTCTTTTAATAATACGCGTGCAGCGGGCTCTGCCATCAAATGCCTGGATAGCACCCACCCCGTAGCGCCACCGGCTGCTTTCACTCTGGTATAGCCACTGCTACGATCTTGCTTCAATATTTCTAAAGTGGCACCACTTTTCAGTACTTTTACAATCGTATGTTTATGGCTGGGGCCAGTTCGCATCAACACCTCTACTTGGTCACTGGCATAACCTTGCTTTGCCTGGGCGGTCAGTGGCAACGCACACAAGAAAACAATCAAAGCGATGAGAAGATATGTTAGTCCATTTATTATATTCATATAAACATCTGATTTATCTGAAATAATCTACTTATCGTCATCAAATCCTGACAAAAAATATTTAATCAACAGAACTAGAAAAAAAGGAATAGAACTCATTGCCGTTACCAAATAATGCTCATAGGTAAAGCCTTCACCTTTGATCACATAGGTGAAGAAAATACCAATTGGAAAAATGATCATTAGAGATTGGAGTAGCAAAAACAGGTTTTTCATAATGCCGCCTCAAATTATCCGACCGACGTATTAGCACAGGAAATCGCACTCAAACTACAGTAGAATAGCATAGAAATCCGTGATGATTATGTTGGAACAACCATTCTCATAGCCGCATAAAATGACTAAATCCGCTCAATTTCTACTCATTTTGACTAGCCTGCCAGATAAAACAAGTGCTCAAAAATTAGCCAAAATACTAATTGAGCAGCGATTAGCTGCATGCGTCAATATATTGCCGAGCTGTACTTCAATTTATCGATGGCAAGATCAAATAGAAACAGCTAACGAAATACCGCTGCTGATTAAAACTGTTCAAGAACGCTATACAGCAATTGAAAAACTGATCCAATCAAACCATCCTTACGAACTCCCAGAGATTATTGCTGTCCCTCTCGATAGTGGGTTACCTGATTATTTACAATGGGTTACCCGTGAAACGACCGAAAAAAACACCTAACTGGAATAGATTAATGCGCTGGATAAAATATAGCTTAGTTCTGCTTTCACTTTCACTATGCTTGTTTAGCCCTTATACATCAGCTGAAGAAAATCAATCTGGCGGATTGATGAGTATTTTGCAAAAACTGGGCATGAGCACCGATCAAACTGACCAGGAATTATTACCGCCGGATGAAGCATTCAAGCTGAAACTTGAAGTACGTGATGAACACACAGTAATTGCTCATCTTACCCCTGCTAAAGATTATTATTTGTATCGGGACAAAATCGCTTTTGAATCAAAAAGTGCGGGCATTCATATTGAGCAAGTCTCTTTGCCAACAGGCAAAATGAAGGATGATCTGCTCTTTGGCAATACTGAAGTGTATTATCAGCCACTCGAAGCAGTAATTACTTTGCGACGAGAGGCTTCAGCTCCGGAACAACTAGCTTTATCTGCTACGTATCAGGGTTGCAACGAACCCATCGGGGTTTGTTATGCGCCTATCGATAAGGAAAATGAGCTACTGCTGCCCGCACTGAAAGCCATGGTAGATACTGCTGCCGATGCAATCAGTGGCACTGCCCAAGCAGCCACCCAGGATTCAACCGCTGAGCTGTTTCAAACACCAAACAGCACAACTGCCCCCTTGTTTGAAACAGAATCCTACAAAATTGAACAAATGTTCGCCAGTGGCAATTTCTGGCTGATTCTCAGTGGTTTTTTTGGCATCGGCATCTTGCTTTCCTTTACCCCTTGCGTCTTTCCGATGCTACCGATTTTATCCGGCATTATCGCCAGCAAAGGCCAGCAAATGTCCAAAATGCGTGGATTCATACTTGCTCTAGCTTATGTATTAGGTATGGCTATCACTTATGCTGCTGCCGGTGCTGCTGCTGGTTTATCTGGAGCAATGTTGGCTGCCGCCTTGCAAAACGCTTGGGTACTCGGTTCTTTCGCACTGGTCTTTGTCCTGCTGGCATTTTCCATGTTTGGTTTCTACGATCTACAAATGCCCGCTTTCATACAAAATAAACTAGTGGAAGAAACCAGCCATCTCAAAGGTGGCCAATTGGCAGGTGTTTTTGGCATGGGTGCACTATCCGCGTTGATTGTCAGCCCTTGCGTGGCTGCTCCACTAGCGGGCGCACTGCTTTATATTAGCCAAACACGTGATGTTGTTTTGGGCGGATCAGCCCTGTTTGTGATGGCACTTGGAATGGGAGTGCCATTACTATTATTAGGGGTATCAGCTGGCGCATTATTGCCAAAAGCGGGTAACTGGATGAAATCTATCCAGCAGTTTTTTGGAGTGTTGTTGTTAGCGGTAGCAATCTGGCTAATTTCCCCAGTTATTACAGAAGTGGTACATATGCTGCTATGGTCAGCATTACTGATTATTTCAGCTATCTACCTGCACGCACTGGATCCCTTACCTGATCGAACAGCTGGCATCAGTAAATTTCTCAAGGGAATTGGCGTCATTGCACTTTTAACAGGTGTTGCATTACTCATCGGTGTACTTTCTGGTAGTCGAGATATTTTGCAGCCGCTATCAAAACTCAATTTGAGTGCGATCACCACACAATCTGCTGGTGCAACGATCGCATCGGGTGAGCCATTATCATTCCGTAAAATAAAAACAACTGCAGAGCTGGATACATTGATTGAGCAGTCACAGGGACGTTACGTTATGGTTGATTTCTATGCAGACTGGTGTATTTCATGCAAGGAAATGGAACGCTTTACTTTTACTGATCCGCAAGTCCAGGCACGTCTACAAAATGTAGAACTGGTTCAAATAGACGTCACTGCAGGAACGCCTGAAGACGCGGCATTACTGAAACGTTTCAAACTTTTTGGTCCACCCGGTATCCTGTTTTTTGATAAACAAGGGAACGAGATTCCTGACATCAAGATTATTGGCTTTCTCGACAAAAAAGATTTTGTTACAGTGCTGGATGCCATCCTGCTCTAAGTAACTCACCTCTGAAAAACGTCGAGGAAGCAGACAATTCAAAGTAAGCATGACAACACAGACAATTTTTCAGAGATTTCCTAAATAACGCACAAACCAATACAGCAGATATTAACGATATAAATCGTCAATATCTGCTGTATTGTGCGAGAACTTTTCTCTTTGATTCGCTATGCCCACGAGTAAAACAAGCAAACTCAACACCAACAAATTTTCATTCTATTTGATTGTTGCCATTCTTTCACTTGCCGCTGGAGTCGCTTACAAATCCAGAGAAATGGGCTTAACAACCACTTTATCGGATAGTGTCAAAAAAACTGCAGTAACCACCTTTTTCAACGCCACTTTAATGACGCCAGAGGGAACGCCACAAGCTATGGCGCAATGGCAAGGAAAAACAGTTGTGGTCAATTTCTGGGCAACCTGGTGTTTCCCCTGCCGTGAAGAAATACCAGAGCTCATTGATACCTACACAACTTACCAGGCACAAGACCTGGTCATTGTTGGCATTGCTATCGATCAAGCAGAAAAAGTGGCTGCTTTTAGTAAGGAGTTCAATATTAATTATCCAGTCTTCGCTGGCGAATTTGATGCTTACAAATTGGCAGAAGCAATGGGTAATCCGCAAGGTGCTCTACCCTTTACTGTCACCATCGATCGCAATGGTGAAATTGTTAATACCCACTTGGGACGTATTAAAAAACAACAGATCGAGAAAATTATTCAACCCATTCTGTGATGTACGAACTCACCACAGCACCGATAAAGAATTAGTGAGTTTATTAATAAGGTTTGACTACCACCAGGATAACAATTGCAAACAAGGCCAACACCGGTAATTCATTGAACCAGCGATAATAGACATGGCTACGTTGATTACGATCATGCTTGAAATCAAACAACAATTTTCCGCAATAAACATGGTAGATAACCAACAGCACTACCAGGGCAAGCTTGGTATGCAACCAGCCACCAGCAAAACCATAGCCTAGCCATAGCCACGTTCCAAAGATAATGGTAGCAATTCCACCTGGTGTCATAATGCCATAGTAAAGCTTGCGTTCCATTACTTTGAAACGCTCTATCCCAGCTTGATCTGTACACATCGCGTGGTAGACAAACAAGCGAGGCAAATAAAACAACCCGGCAAACCAGGTCACCATAAAAATAATATGTAGCGATTTAATCCAGAGCATAGTCAATCGGCCTTAAAATCAGGAAAAATTACGAGTGAAAATTACAGCCTTGATTATAACGAACAGCCTGATTAGTTCTTGCGAAAACATTACAACCAGCTAATTTATCGGTTGGGTTAGTTATATTTGAATTACTCAATATGGTGAGCCCATAACTGTTTCTAAAGCATAGCTCGGTAATATTTCCTTTTAAGCGCAACAAGGTGTTCCACTAAACAAGATGTGTTGGTATAATTGCGGGCTTCGGGTCGTTAGCTCAGCCGGTAGAGCAGCGGACTTTTAATCCGTTGGTCGCGCGTTCGAATCGCGCACGGCCTACCAAACATAGGCACTTGGTCAGAAAATGGGCAAGTGCCTTTTTTATTGTCTGAGTTTATTCAGCCTCAGCCCCCATTTCTCCACATTAATAGTGTATAAATCAAGCTCTCGTTTAGCACATTCTATTTATGTTTCTTATTGATTTTATTATCCACATTGATAGCCATTTACAGGAACTGGTTTCAGAATATGGCATATGGGTAAACGGTATTCTCTTTCTGATTATATTTTGCGAAACTGGATTGGTGGTGCTGCCTTTCCTGCCAGGAGATTCTTTATTGTTTGCAGCTGGTTCATTGGCATCATTGCCGGATTCGCAACTTGATCCACACCTGCTGTTTATTGGGCTAACAATAGCAGGGATTCTTGGGGATAGTGTCAATTACTGGGTAGGCAACAAATTTGGCTTGTCTCTTTTCACCTCGGGTCAATTTCGCTTTCTGAAACAGACTCATCTGGACAAAACACATGCTTTTTATCTGAAATATGGGGGCAAAACCATTGTGATTGCGCGCTTTATTCCTATCATTCGCACTTTTGCTCCATTCGTGGCTGGAATTGGCACCATGCCTTACCGCACTTTCCTCGCCTACAATATTATTGGTGCTCTGTTATGGGTTGGGCTATTTGTTTATGCTGGATTTTATTTCGGACAACTACCCTTTATACAGCAGAACTTCAAATTAGTGATTGTCGCCATCATTATTTTATCTATCACCCCGCCTGTCATTGAATATATCAACCATCGCTATGGCAAAAAAAAATAAACCAAGCTAACACACAATAATTTATGCAGGTGATTGTTGATCAGAATTTTCCCCAAGTAAGGATGGCAAAATAATCAGGGTACAAATCAACGTAAAGACTAAGCCTACCGTCAACAAGATGCCCATACTAGCCGTTCCTTCATGTGGAGAAAGCATCAAGCTACCAAACCCAACCAGTGTAGTAAGTGCACTATAGAAAACCGCTCGAGGGGTGCTAGTATGAATCAAAGCTTCATCTTTGTCATTTTTATCAATAATGCTGCGCTGCACCATGTTTAAACTGCTGTCGATACCTAATCCGAGTAACAATGGTAGCGCAATAATATTGGCGAAATTAAATGGCATATCCAGCCACACGGTGAAAACACCAGTCAGGATACTGGATAACAACAGCGGAGCAAGTACCAATACAGTATATTTAATGCTGCGCAACATGAATAACAATGCCACTGTTATCCCGATCAAAGTCAATGAAAATGCTTGTACAAAAGCATCAATGACGGCATCCCCTGCTTCCAGACTGATAACCGGAATGCCGGTTGCATGCGGTGCAACTTGCTGTACCGCTCTAACAAAGTGGCGCAGTGATTCATTATCCCCAATATCATCTGCCGGATAGACGGCAACCAGATATTCTCCGCCCTTACTATGCCAACGAGTTGCCAACGATGCAGGCAAATCTTGTTCCGTAAACATAGTGGCTTCCATGAGCTGATATAAGCGCTGCAGTGCGACTGGCAAAGTTGATAACAAATTCTCTTGTAATATATGCAAGAAGGTTGCTTGATTCTGCGGTTGTATCTCACCTAAATGCTGTAGCAATGACCGTACTGACTCTTTGAGCGCACGAGCAGCATCGGCTGCAGGTGCACCTGGATAGTTTTCAGTAAAACGCTCCAAAGCGACCGCTAATGCTGTAAGTGTTTGTAGCTGTTGTGTTGTGGATTGTTTGCTTGCAGCAGATGACAATACTGGTAATTCTGGCCCAATAATTAATGACATTTCTTCAATCAGCGTCAGTTTTTCATTCTGCTCGGAGGGTACTAAATCCTGAATAGAAACAACTTTTCCTACTTCCGGCAGTTTGCCTAGTTTGCTTTTCAATTGCTGAACTTCATCACGCTCATCAGCCAACACAACGGTATACCATGGCGAATAATCCTCTGAAGTCAACAACTCTCTAAACGCTTGTACTGCTTCTCCGTTTTGATCATGCATATTAAGCAAATTGTAATCAAAACGAATATTTGGTAATGCGACCACTGCCAGCAGTATCATCAATAGCGCAGCAACGTTGATCGGCTTCTTCCACCGTAGAGAAATCTGGAGCAATTTAACGAACGTTTTGCCATTATCAACTTTGGTTACCAACGATTTAGTTAAGTAGGGCAACAATGCTGGTCCGACAATAAACGTCACCAGCAAACTTACCAACATACCCGTTCCAGCAATAATGCCTAATTCAGCCACACCGCTGTAATTAGTTGGAATAAAGGCATAAAAACCAATGGCATTGGCTACCGTGCAAGAAGCCAGCGCGATACCAACTTCCCCGCCCGAGCGTCGTATGGCTGCCTCTATAGGCAAGCCATTTTCCAGTTTTTCCTGATAACGCAGCAAGAAATGGATAGCAAAATCCACGCCTAATCCAATGTATAACACTGCAAACGCAATGGAAATGATATTGAGTTCACCAATAGCTACGGTTGCAAATGCGGCTGTCAATATTAACCCTGCTATCAGACAAATGAGAACAGCGATTGCCATACCAACAGTGTACATGGCTGAATACAGCGAAATACTGACCAACAAAAAAGTAATTGCTAAAGCAATTTCCATACCATCTAACGAACTTTCAAGCTCGCTATCCGCCAGCGCCATATCTCCCGTGATTTTCAGTTGAATTGGGCTTGCATCGGTTATGCCCACTTTTTCTGCCGCCGCACGCACCGCCATAATGGGATGTTTACTGGGTAGCAATGCTGAATAATCCGGTACAGGTCTCACCACGATGATTTCCTGGTAAGTATCTGCCAATGATGCTCCCTGAAACAAGGATTGCCATGATAAAGGCTGTGCTTGTCCAGCAAGTTGCGCATTGATTGTTTCACTTACGCCCCGGAAAACCGCATCCAATTCCAGTGGTTGTCCTTGGTTCAAGGCATCTGTTGCTTGCGTCAGCAAAGTGATAAATTTATGCAGCGAAGGATCTTGAGTAATTTGTGCAATAAGTGGTTGAGCTTTGGCCAGATGATTTGCCGTTTGTTCAAGCTGAGGAATATCCTCATAAAGCAAGCCATTGTGGCTAAAAAAATCTTCTACGCTAGGCGCAAAAACATCAAAAAAATTCTTTTTATCCTGTCTGAGAAGAGTAACCAGCTGGTTGGTTTTGGCATAAACCTGTTCGGGGGTAGGCGCACTCAATACCAACAACAAAATATCAGCATCTTGGGGAAAGGCTTCGCTGTATCTTTTATCATTGACACGAAACGGCAGCTGTTCGGAAAGCATATCTGTCGTGTCAGTATTCATCCCCAAATTACGCACCGTGTATACCGCACTTAACGTAACAACAGTAAATGCGATCAGTAAGATCCAGGGAGCGTGGCGGTAGCAAAAACTAGTACTGGCAGCAAAAAGGTTATAAATTCTGCCAAAGGAAGATTTCATTACTTGTTTCCCAAATCAGGAGCTGCTTGTTATATTTCTCACAGCTTAAGTAGTACGGAAATATAGCGAAAATTAATTTGATAACAAACAGTACGAATCGCCATTACTTTAATCAGCTATCTATAAAAAAGGCCCTAAAAAATTTAGGACCTTTTTATGAAACATTGATTTACATTGGTCGATATTAGAACAGATTCCTAGAGAATGTTTGAAATATCATTTGTTACTCTAAATTAACTATCTCATCAATATTTTTCAACAGCGCCTTAGAACCTGTTCAAGATTTCGATCAAGGGATGCAGCACAAGGCAAAATTGAACGAGAAAGCGGAGCATACTTGAAGTATGTGAGCATTTTAAGTTCAATTTCAACGCCGTAATGTGCACCCTTCAGCAAGATATTAAACAGGTTCTTAGCTATTATTGTTACGCAGCAGATTAGGAGGAGGCCCCATAGGTTCAAATGTTTTCAGCAAGGGTATATCCTCTTTATTTATCCAGCGAAAATCGGTATTCAGTTCACCTTGTGCCCCCCAACTACCAGTGAATTTTTTGCCATCTGGTGTGAAAGTCCAACACATTTCTTCTCCAGCAGTATTAATCACATCACCCAGATTAACGGGTTGCTGCCATTCGCCCTTTTCATCTTGATGGGCAATCCACATATCATGCCCACCCCGAGAATCTGATCCTTCTCGCATACTGGTTAAAACTAAACTTTTGCCATCGTTAGATAAGCCAGTCCAATGCATATGATCACGCTGTGGCGAATTTATTTTTGCACCCAAACTTTCTGGTTTCTGCCATACCCCGTTTTTCTTCTCAACCTTCCAAATATCGCTTTCCTGAGTTACTCCGGGTTGACTATAGTTAAAATAAATCAAACTATCAGAGGCAATAATCGGGCAATGTTCTTCACCTGTTGCCGTATTGATGCTAGGAAGTTCCGGTACGTCATTCCAGTTTCTGGGTGCTTGCCATACACCATCCACTTTCTGTACCACATATAAATCACCAGAGAGCAGATTATCCGGTTCATATCGGGTGAAGTAAATTACATTACCATCATCTGACAAACTAGGTTCCAGCTCCCAGGCGGCCGTATTGATACTTGGTCCTACCGTTGGATCAATACCAGGCCCAAGATGAACCGGTGCCTGCCATTTGCCATCTACATGATGTGCCATCCAGATGTCGAAATTATAGGCACTACCAGGCGATTCAATACTGCCGTCTCGTGTTGAAACAAACACAGCTGTTTTGCCATCCGCGCTGTAGGTAATTTCTATCTCGGTAGCGGGCGAGTTAATTGGCCCCTCCATGCTCTTTGAGGCAGTTGGCGGTTCTACTGCACCATTATTTTCTGCCCCATGCATACCAGGCATTGCATGTGCCAGGTTACTAGCCAGCACTAAAGCAGGTATTGTGGAACAAAGTTTCACAATAAAACTATTTTTCATTTTGTTCCTCTTTTTAAAGGAATAGACCATTTGTTCTACTCCAAAAATAGAGTATCGATGCGTCATAGCTGTGTCAAGATAAAGAATCAAACAGATTGAACAGCAAATACCGTTCATCTTGGCTAGCTTGATTGATCTATTTGCCACTTAATACATTCTGCAACAACAAATCATTCAAGCGTTTAACAAATGTTGCCGGGTCTTCTAATTGCCCCCCCTCTGCCAGTAAGGCCTGATCGAACAAAATATGGCTCCAGTCTGAAAATTTAGCTTCTTCATATTTCAATCGTTGCACCATTGGATGTTGCGGATTAATTTCTAGAAACGGTTTGCTGTCCGGCACTTGTTGACCAGCCGATTTGAGCAATCTCTCCAGATTGCCGCTCATATCATGCGTATCTGCAACCAAACAAGCAGGGGATTCTGTCAAACGATAGGTAACACGTACATCTTTAACTAACTCACCCAACACTTCTTTCATTTTCGTGGTTAATTCTTTGAAATCTCCTGCATCTTTTTTGTGCTCTTCTTTTTCTGCTGTGTCTTCCAATTTACCTAAATCCAAATCTCCCTTGGCAATGGATTGTAAGGATTTACCCGCATATTCATGCAAATTTGCCACCAACCATTCATCAATACGATCATGCAACAACAATACTTCAATGTCTTTTTTGCGAAAAATTTCCAAATGTGGGCTACTTTGTGCGGCTTTCAAGCCATCGGCAGTAATATAGTAAATTTTTTCCTGCTCTGGTTTCATACGTGTAATGTAGTCGTCTAGCGCAACTGTTTGCTCTTCCCGTTCATCGTGAGTGGAGGTAAAACGCAGCAGTTTGGCAATACGCTCACGATTGGCATGGTCTTCTGCAATGCCTTCTTTCATGACTTGGCCAAATTCACGCCAGAAGGTCTTAAATTTCTCCTGCTCTTCGGGCTTATCGCTAGTTGCCAACTCTTCAATTACTCCCAGTATTTTTTTGACTGAACCTGCACGAATGCCATCAATATCCTTTGATTCCTGCAAAATCTCACGCGAGACATTGAGTGGCAAATCACTTGAATCAATAATGCCACGCACAAAACGGAGATAACCGGGTAATAGCTTTTCGGCATCATCCATAATGAATACACGTTTGATATACAGCTTGAGGCCATGCCGTTGTTCTCGATCAAACAAATCAAAGGGAGCACGAGATGGGATATACAACAACTGAATATATTCTTGCTTGCCTTCAACTTTGGCATGCACATGCGCTAGCGGTGCTTCAAAATCATGCGCAATATGCTTATAGAACTCATCATACTGTTCTTGCGTGATCTCTTTCTTAGAACGCGCCCAGATTGCACTGGCCTGATTAACGGTTTCTTCTTCGTCTTCTATTTTGTAAGTCTTGCTTTCTTCATCCCAGGTTTCTTTCTGCATCAAAATAGGAAGCGTGATGTGATCCGAATATTTACGAATAATAGAACGTAGCTGGAAACTGCTTAATAATTCATCCTCTCCTTCACGCAAGTGTAAGACAATTTCTGTACCACGCTCCTTTTTTTCTACTGTTTCCAGCGTGTAATCCCCTTCGCCACTAGATTCCCAGCGCACTCCGTGTTCGGCAGTCAACCCTGCACGGCGCGTTGTCAAAGTTACTTTATCAGCTACAATAAAAGCAGAATAGAACCCTACTCCGAACTGCCCGATCAAGTTTGCGTCTTTGAGCTGATCACCTGTCAACGAATTAATAAATTCACGTGTACCAGATTTGGCAATAGTGCCAATATTATCAATCACTTCTTGTCTGGACATGCCGATACCGTTGTCAGTAATCGTAACCGTACGCGCTTCTTTATCATATGCAACACGGATTTTAAGATCAGGATCAGATTCATATAATGCTGCATCAGATAGACTCTCAAACCGTAATTTGTCCGCTGCATCCGAAGCATTTGAGATCAGCTCCCGTAGAAAAATTTCTTTATTACTATAAAGAGAATGAATCATCAGCTTTAAAAGTTGCTTGGCTTCAGCCTGAAAACTTAAATGTTCTACATTTTCCGCAGTTTGCATACTTTCCTCCTTAAAAAATACGTTACCATTGTGGGGATTCATTTCTTAATTTCAAGTTGTCTTAATGACAAAATCTTAATTTCTAGTTTTTTGCTTAATTTGTATGAAGAAATTCTCACCTTTTATCTTGTTAGTATCATCGTGGATGATTGCTCCCCACATTCACGCCCAAGCACCAGAGCTTCCTCTTGACCAGATCAAACTACCACCAGGATTTTCAATTACAGTGTGGGCACATGTGCCAGATGCTCGCGCAATGGCACTTGGTGACAAGGGAACCGTATTTGTCGGTACAAAATCAGCAGGTAAGGTTTATGCCATCACAGAGCAGGCAGGAAAACGTCAAGTACACGTTATTGCCAACAAACTCAAAATGCCGGCTGGGGTAGCTTTTCATGACGGTACATTATACGTATCATCCGTTAACAAAATCTTACGGTTTGATGATATCGAAAACTCGCTGACACAACCCGTTTCCCCACGTGTTATAACGACCGACTTTCCCAAAGAAACTTACCACGGCTGGCGCTATATTGCATTTGGCCCTGATAATTGGCTCTATGTTTCAGTAGGATCAGCTTGTAATGTCTGTGAAACCAGCTTGGATCGCTTTGCACTTATAGCTCGCATCAAGCCTGATGGCACAAATTACGAGGTATTTGCAACGGGAGTGCGCAACGCGGAAGGATTTGATTGGCACCCACAAACAAAAGAGCTGTGGTTCACTGATATCAGTCGCAACTGGTTGGGAGACAACTTGCCACCAGATGAGCTCAATTATGCTTCTCAATCAGGTATGAATTTTGGCTTTCCCTATTGTCATGGCAAAGCAACGCCTGATCCCAAGCTTGGTGCAAAGCGTGATTGCAGCAAATTTACGCTGCCAGCTACTGAGTTTGATCCTCACGTCGCGCCAGCAGGTTTGCAATTTTATGTTGGCGATATGTTCCCTTCTGAATATCGAAATAATATCTTTGTCGCAGAACATGGCTCGTGGAATCGTAGTACCAAAGTGGGTTATCAGATCACCCGTATCCAGCTGAATGGTAACGATGTTGCACAACAAAAAGTTTTTGCCGAAGGTTGGCTGCAAGATAATGAAGCGTGGGGTAGCCCAGTGGATATCTTGATAGTGCCGGACGGCGCACTACTGGTTTCAGATGATATGGCTGGTGTGATTTATCGTATTAGCTACGATCAGTAGAAATTTCTTGTTTAGAACCACACGAACGAAATGCTTTTTAGCTCGCAACGAGCGTACCACTTAGAACAAAGTTGCTACGCTCGTCATGCTGTTTTTTAGCCTCGTAAATACTTGTTGTATGTCACCAAGATTAGCTGATCACAACAATATATTTGCACAGGAGTAGAGTTGCTTCGTCTCAGCAACTACATAGAATATTGAATAGCAGATAAACTCAAGCCCATTAGTGCTTGTGGGAAAATTCCCAGCAACAATATGGCCAAGCCATTGGCACTAATTAATATTCTGACATCCGATTTAAACAATACTGGCTGAGGATCTTCTGCAATGTCAAAATACATAAATTTAACAATGCGTAGATAGTAAAAAGCACCAATCAATGCCAGTACTACAGCAACTACTACCAGCCATACATAACCAGCCTCCAAAACAGCTTGGAATACCGCCAATTTCGCATAAAAACCAATCATGGGTGGAACGCCAGCCATAGAGAACATAATGATTAACATCATAAATGCAAGCCATGGATTGCGCTGATTAAGTCCTTTGAAATCAGTAATCTGATCTGCCTCAAAACCTTCTCGAGAAAGCAGCATAATGACTCCAAAAGCACCTAAAGTCATCAAGACATAAGCCACGATATAAAACATGGCCGAGCTATAACCATTTTCTCCGATTGCAATAAATCCAAGTAACACAAATCCTATATGCGAAATAGTAGAATACGCTAGCATACGTTTGATATTTTGCTGTGCGATCGCCACAAAATTACCAACAGTCATGGATGCGACCGACAAAAGTACCAACATGCCTTGCCAATCAGTTGCCAGCTCGCCTAAGCCTTCCACCAGCAAACGCATAACAAAACCAAAAGCGGCCAGTTTAGGAGCAGAGCCAATGAATAATGTTATGGCAGTAGGTGCACCTTCATAAATATCGGGTACCCACATATGAAACGGCACGGCACTCAATTTGAAACTGATCCCTGCAACAACAAAAACCAGACCCACAATAAAGATATTACGGTCTGCTATTCCTTGCTGCATGCTCTGCACCAGCTCTGTTATATGTAGCGTGCCGGTTGCACCATATAACATTGACATGCCATACAGTAAAAAGCCAGAAGCAAGTGCCCCCAGCACAAAAAATTTAATCGCAGCTTCTGTAGCAATGGATGATTCTCGTTGTAGCGCTACCATGGCATATAGCGACAAGGACAACAATTCAAGTCCCAGATAAAGCGTAATCAGATGGCTGGCTGAAACCATAACCATCATGCCCAATGTGGCAAACAAGGCAAGACAAAAAAACTCTCCCTTCAATAATCCGCGCAGGCTCAAATAAGAACGAGAATAAATCAGTACGGCTGCAACAGTCGGATAAATCATCAGCTTCAATGTATCTGACATTGCATCGCTAACGAACATACCTGAAAAAGTATAACGTATTTCTGTACTGTATACGCTATATGAAACAGCCATACAGCCAGCAAGCGTTAGCAGCGACAAATAAAATGATAAAAGCTTGTTTTTTTCTCCTGCGAACAGGTCAGCTAACATGACTACGCATATCATGAATAGCAGGAAAATTTCAGGGTAAGCAGGTGTAAAGTCAGGTAACAAGAAATCCATGAAAAATCCTTAATTTCCGATCAGGAAAGTATTTTTATTATCCAAAATTCGATCAGGTATCGTATCTTACAATTTGCTATGTGAAACATGCTCCAGCAAATTATCAACGGTAGCGTGCATCACTTCAGTCAGTGGTAACGGATAAATACCTAGCGTTAATACTGCAATAGCTAAAACAGCTAAAACTAAAAATTCTCGGGCTGAAATATCTTTCATTCCTTCGACATTAGGATTTGCCACTGGACCAAATATAACTTTCTTATACAACCATAAGCTATAAGAAGCTCCTAAAATTAGTGTCAACGCTGCAAAAAATGCATACCAGAAATTCACTTCCATCGATCCCATAATCACCATAAACTCGCCTACAAAACCACTGGTGCCTGGTAACCCGGAGTTCGCCATCGCAAACAACATGAAGAATGCTGCAAAAATTGGCATTTTATTAACTACGCCACCGTAATCAGCAATTTGTCTGGTATGGAGACGATCGTATAAGACACCTACACACAAAAACAGGGCACCTGAGATAAATCCATGCGAAATCATTTGCACCATTCCCCCTTCCATACCAATAGGATTGAACAGGAAGAAACCCAGTGTCACAAATCCCATATGTGAAACAGAAGAATAGGCAACCAGTTTTTTCATGTCGCGCTGCATAATGGCTACGATACCAATATAAACAATTGCGATGAGTGACAAGGCAATAACAATCCCTGCTAATTCATGACTTGCATCTGGTGCAATGGGTAAAGAAAATCTAAGAAATCCGTATCCACCCAATTTAAGCAAAATGGCTGCTAGCACAACAGAGCCACCAGTTGGTGCTTCAACGTGAGCATCCGGTAGCCAGGTATGCACCGGCCACATAGGAACTTTTACCGCAAAAGCAGCCATGAATCCTATGAATATAAGAATTTGCGCGGTCAACGGAATCGATAATTGGTGATAATCCAGTATTGAGAAACTGCCATCAGAAGCGATATAAAGATAAATCAACGCTACCAGCATCAATAACGATCCTAGGAATGTATACAGGAAGAATTTTAGTGCCGCATAAATTCGATTCGGTCCGCCCCATACTCCGATGATGATAAACATCGGAACCAACGATGCTTCCCAGAAAGAATAAAACAGTATGGCGTCCAAAGCAGCAAATACCCCATTCAGCACACCCGACATAATCAGGAATGCTCCCATATACTGCGACACGCGTTCTTTGATTACTTCCCAGCCAGCAATGACCACCAATGGCGTGGTAAAGCTATTGAGCAAAATTAATGGCATTGATATGCCATCCACTCCCAAATGATAGTAAACATTCAAACGCTCGAACCATGGACTGTGTTCAACAAACTGCATCGAACCCAGAGATACATCAAATCCACTGTAAAGTGGGAGCGCCACAAGGAAACCAGCTACCGATCCAATTAGCGCGACCCAGCGCACTGCTCGAAGATTTCGATCACCCATTACAAACAGGATTAAACCGAAAATAATTGGTAACCAGATAATTAGACTTAACAGCGGAAATCCAAATAACATGTTTTTTTTATCTTAAGTTGCACTTCAATGCGTATTAGTTATCTCAGAGAACAGAACAAATACTTAACTGTTTTTTAATTCTCTGAAGCCTAAAAAGGGAACAACCATATGCTCATCAGAACAAATACCCCTACAATCATGCTAAAAGCGTAATGATAGATGTACCCGGATTGAAAGCGACGCCCTACCATCGCAAACCAACCCATCATTCGTGCAGAACCATTAACCATTAAGCCATCTATAATTTTTACATCTACATATTTCCATAACAGGGAACTCGTTGTACGTAACCCACCTGCAAACAACCAGCTATACAACTCATCAATGAAATATTTTTTCTCAAGCAGTATATAGATCGGATTAGCCAATTTTCTAATCTTGGCGGGCAATGCCGTCTGGTAGCAATACAGGAACCAGGCGGTAAAAATCCCTCCCATTGCCAACCATAGTGGAGGGGTTGTTAAAGAATGAGCGATCATACCGAGTATCCCGGTATAGTGTTCTCCCATTGTTGCCATGACATCATTGGTACTCTCTACAAATATCGCTCCGGTAAAATAATCTCCAAACAGCATAGGTTCAATTACCCATCCGGCAATTACACTTGGAATTGCTAGGACAACTAATGGGAGTGTGACCACCCACGGAGACTCATTCAAATGTTCGCGAGTATGCCCATCCATCCTCGGCTCGCCGTAAAATGTCATAAATATCAGGCGGAACGTATACAGCGCGGTAACAAAAACTGTACTAAGTGCACAAAAATAAGCAAATTCAGCACCAGGAATGTCTGAAAGTTGTGCACCGATAATAATCGCATCCTTGGAGAAAAATCCTGAGAACCCAGGCACACCAGCACTTGCTACTGCCGCAATGAACATTGTTGCAAACGTAATAGGCATATATTTCTTGAGCCCACCCATCTTGCGCATATCTTGTTCATGATGCATAGCAATAATGACGGAACCTGCTCCCAAAAATAGAAGCGCCTTGAAAAAAGCATGTGTCATGAGGTGAAAGATAGCCGCCGAGTAAGCTGATGCACCCAAAGCAATTGTCATATAACCCAATTGAGAAAGTGTCGAATAAGCAACGACGCGCTTAATATCATTTTGCACCACAGCAACCAATGCCATGAACAATGTCGTGATTCCACCGATCACGAAGATAACTGAATGTGCGGTTACAGACAGTTCAAACAGTGGTGACATACGTGCCACCATGTAGATCCCAGCTGTCACCATGGTCGCAGCATGAATCAATGCTGAAATTGGGGTTGGGCCTTCCATTGAATCAGGCAGCCAAACATGAAGAGGAAATTGCGCAGATTTACCCATTGCTCCCACAAAAAGCAACAGGCATATCAATGTCATCAACATCCAAGATTCACCAGGGAAAATTTCAATGGTGCGAGAGGCCAGATGCTCTGCATGGGAAAATACCAGCTCGTAATCCAATGAACCAATGTTAGCTAGTATTAAAGCAATACCCAATAAGAATCCAATATCAGCAATACGGTTGACCAAAAACGCCTTTAAATTTGCATAAACCGCTGTAGGGCGTGTGTACCAAAAGCCAATTAATAAATAAGAAACTAGACCTACCGCTTCCCAGCCAAAAAACAGCTGTAGAAAATTATTGGACATCACCAACATCAGCATGGAAAACGTAAATAGCGAAATATAGCTAAAAAAGCGCTGATATCCTGGATCGCCCTGCATATATCCGATGGTATAAACATGAACCATCAGTGAAACCCCTGTTACCACCACCATCATCATGGCGGATAAGGTATCGATTAAAAATCCTATTTCAATGACTGTTTCACCTGATGTCATCCAGGTGTAAACGCTACCGTTATAGAAATTCCCTTGCAATACATCAATAAAAATGACAACCGATGCAACAAATGACAAAGCAACCAGTGTAATTGTTGTACGGTGGCTCCATTTCAAGCCGAGCTTCCATCCAAACAAGCCTATGATGATTGCGCCTAATAGGGGTGCTACCGGGACCAGTAAATAGAGATTTTCCATCTAAACCATTAATTAACAGTATTGATTAATAAAGCAATCGGGTATTAAAAACTGTCTACTATTTCAGCCTTTAAGTTGATCCAGATCATCCACATTAATAGTGCGTAAATTTCTGAACAAAGCGACGAGTATCGCGAGGCCGATGGCAGCTTCAGCGGCGGCCACTGTTAAAATAAAAAACACAAATACTTGACCTGCCATATCCTGTAAGTAATGTGAAAAAGCAACAAAATTCATATTGACTGCTAACAACATCAGCTCAATGGACATGAGCAAAATGATGACATTCTTTCGATTAAGAAAAATGCCTACAACTCCGATTGTAAATAATACAGCCCCCAGCACCAGATAATGTGATAGCGATACCAAGATAATTATCCTTTAGATGAGAAAGTAATTTGAGATAACAAAAGATATTTTGAAATAAATAGAATTATTATTCTTTTTTTTCTGCTGGCATAGAAACTATTCTAAGTCGTTCATTACGAGTAACCGCTACTTGTTTAGCAACATCAGATGGTTTTTTATCTGTACGGTTACGCACAGTTATCGCAATCGCTGCAACCATTGCTACTAATAAAATAACAGCGGCTAATTCGAAGGCATATACATAATCGGTATAAATCAACAATCCCAATTCCTTCGTATTACTGTAATCCACTAACTTGGCTTCCGGTATTCCTATCACTTCCGGTTTAAATTGTTTGCTCAACATCACCATGCCCATCTCTGCTGCCATGATTAAACCTAATACGGCACCAAAAGGAAACCATTTCCAAAACCCTTCGCGCAGACGATCAAGATTGATGTCCAACATCATGACAACAAACAAGAACAACACCATTACAGCGCCGACGTACACGAGCACCAAAGCAAGCGCCAGAAATTCTGCTTCCAGCAGAATCCATAATCCGGAAGATGTTATAAACGCAAACACCAGTAATAATGCTGAATTCACCGGGTTACGTGATGTAATCACTCCCAAAGCAGCGATTACAGTCATTACAGCTAAACTATAAAAGACAAAATCTTGCAGATTCATAAATTTATATCTATATATTTAACGATATGGCGCATCAGCTGCCCTGTCTTTGGCTATTTGCTCCTCGTAGCGATCTCCTACAGCTAATAACATTTCTTTGGTGTAAGTTAGATCACCTCGAGTTTCGCCATGATACTCAAGTACACGTGTTTCAACAATCGCATCTACTGGGCAAGCTTCCTCGCAAAAGCCACAAAAAATACACTTAATCAAATCAATATCATAGCGTGTTGTACGACGTGTTCCATCATCTCGTTGCTCTGATTCAATTGTGATCGCCATTGCAGGGCAAACCGCTTCACACAGCTTACAGGCAATGCAACGCTCTTCGCCATTGGGATAGCGACGCAGAGCATGTAACCCTCTGAAACGAGGGGATTGTGGTGTTTTCTCTTCCGGATAATGTACAGTAATCTTGGGTGCAAATAGATAACGCCCGGTTACTTTCATACCCTGCAATAATTCTATTAGCAGGAAGGATTTAAAAAAATGTTTAATGCGTTCCATTTTGGAATACCTCTCGACTAGAACCAAAGATTCAATGGAAAGCTTTGCAACACAGCTTCAGGCAAATGCATCACTGTGCCCAGCACAACGATCCAGATCAATGTAATTGGTATAAATACTTTCCATCCCAATCGCATAATTTGATCATAGCGATAGCGAGGGAAAGTCGCGCGGAACCAGAGGAAGAAAAACAGCATGAAGGCTATCTTTAATAGTAGCCAAACCATGCCCGGAATTAGATTGAAGGGAGCAATATCTACCGGAGGCAACCATCCTCCCAAGAACATAATACTGGCTAAAGTTGCGACCAGAATCATATTCGCATATTCCGCAAGAAAAAATATAGTAAATGCCATTCCTGAATAATCCACATGGAAACCAACAATTTCTGATTCCCCTTCAGGCATATCGAAAGGTAATCGGTTAGTTTCTGCTACACCAGAAATGAAATAAACCAGAAACATCGGGAACAATGGGAACATATACCAGTTAAGGAAACTATCTCCTTGTTGTCCAGCGACAATCTCTCCCAAATTCAAACTGGATGACATCATCAACACACAGACCAAGGCAAATCCCATTGCCAGTTCATATGAAATGACTTGTGCCGCAGAGCGCATAGCTCCCAAGAAAGCATATTTCGAATTGGACGCCCAGCCAGCAATAATAATGCCATAAACCCCAAAAGCAACCATTGCCATGATATAGAGCAAAGCCGCATCAATATCAGCCAATACCAATTCCGGTGAAAAAGGTACTACAGCCCAAGCAGCTAAAGCAGGAGTTATTGCAAGTACGGGTGCAAGCATAAATAGAAATTTATTGGCTCCAGTCGGAATAATAATTTCCTTCATGATAGCCTTAACTGCATCCGCAATGGGTTGCCCCCATCCACCTAACCAAGGGATGCTAAAGAATGTTACCCGGTTAGGCCCCACCCTAACTTGCATATAAGCAATAATCTTTCTTTCTGCAAAAGTAAGATATGCCACCGCTAATAACAGTGGAATGACTATCGCTAAAATCAACAATAATATTTTTGTTGATAAAAAAAGGAATGCACCCCACTCGTTACCAAACAATTGCTCAAATAATGATTGAAAGCTATCCATTAATCAGTTTCCAATTTCGGGCTTTTATAATTTTTCCAATTCTATTTCGCCAAACATCGCTCCTAATCTGGATGTTTGTGGATGAGCACATGCCAGACGAACACAGTTATCTGGCAATTTATCATCAGCAAAAATGGTTAATTGAACTGTTTCATTTTGCTGCTTGATTTTAACCACCTCATTGGCTGCAATTCCCAACCTAGTGAGCAGATGGGTAGAGGCAAATGCCACAGGTGAAACTGCATCATGCGTTTTTTGCAATGACTCGGCTCGCCTTACGATCGGATCAGCTTGATAAATTGGAATTTCACCAATTCGTTCTATTACGCCATTTTCCAGATTAGATTTTTCAATTGTAGAAAGTGTTGATAATGAGTTATCTAGATTTGATATAAACTCCTGCTCTTCAGGAATGACTTCTGTACGAACTTCTTCTGGAGAATCATATTCAAACCCATCCACTTGCAGCATATTTCCCAAAACTCGCAATATTTTCCATGCAGGTCGTGTTTCACCACGAGGAGAAACCACTCCCTGAAAACTCTGAATGCGCCCTTCTGTATTAATAAAAGTGCCTGAAGTTTCTGTGAAGGGAGAGATTGGCAAAATAACATCTGCATAATCCGGAATTTTGCCTTTATAGCTACTCAAAGCAACAACAAACTCTGCACTGTGTAACGTCTTTAGTGCTTGTTGCGCATCATAACAATCCAACTCTGGCTCAATGTTCAGTAAAATATAAGTTTTACAGGATGGCACGGCATCAGATGAGGACCATCCCAACATTTGACCGGCATTTAAACCGCTTTCTTTTGAATTACTGTTATCCACCGCAACGTTCCAAGGCACCATGCCGGCAAAATAGGCACCCACACTATTTGCAGCCTCACCCAACACACCAAATTTAGCGCCAGTGATTTCTGATAACGCTTGCACTGCTTGTAACAAATCGGTGTAACGAGGATGGTGTTGCGCAAGGTTACCTAAAAACACAGTAGCTGGTGAATGTTCGATAAGACTTGTAGCTATCTCTTTCGCTTGCTTCGATACATTTATTTGCTGCACTGCGGATGCAATTTGCTCTGGAACAAAAACGTTCTTGATTTCGGAAGCAGCTTTCAACACTTGCAATACAGCATCCAACATAGCTGATGGAGCAACAATATTTTTGTGTGCAACGGGGATAAGCAACTCATCATCTATTGGATTAATCACACTCAGCTGCATGCCTTGTTTCGCAGCCTGACGCATTCTTTGTGCAAGCAATGGATGATCTTTGCGCAATGTACTACCGACAACCAGAATAGCTTTTTGCTGCAAAATATCAGCAATCTGCGTGCCTAACCAAGGTATTCCCTTCAATACAGCATCCGCACCGAAATCAGATTGACGTATACGATGATCAATATTAAAGCTTCCTAAATCATGCATGAGCTTTCTCAGCAAATAGAGTTCTTCTACTGTGCTATGTGCCGATCCCAGCGCTCCAATACTTTTCACCCCATGTTGATCAATCGCATCTTTAATGCCTTCTGCAGTATAGGTGAGCGCCTCTTCCCAATCACAAGTTTGCCACTCCCCAGATTTTCGGATCATCGGGGTAGTTAGACGATCTTCAGAATTTAATCCTTCATAAGAAAAACGATCTTTATCTGATAGCCAACACTCGTTAACCGCTTCATTCTCACGCGGCAATACACGCATTACTCGATTATTTTTTACTTGTACAACCAGGTTGCTACCTAATCCTGTGTGTGGACTAATAGATTTTCTACGCGATAGCTCCCATGTTCTGGCGGTATAACGAAACGGTTTACTCACCAAGGCACCAACCGGACACAAATCAATCACATTACCCGATAGTTCAGAATCAACCGTTTTTCCAACAAAAGTCAGAATTTCGGCATGCTCTCCGCGCCCAGCCATTCCAAGTTCCATTATGCCTGCAATTTCCTGCCCAAAACGAACGCAACGCGTGCAATGAATACAGCGCGTCATATCCGTCGATATCAGTGGGCCAAGATTTTTATTAGTGACCGAGCGCTTGGCTTCTATATAACGAGAGCCACTTTCACCATATCCGACCGCTAAATCTTGTAATTGGCATTCGCCGCCTTGGTCGCAAATAGGACAATCTAGCGGATGATTAATAAGCAAAAATTCCATCACTCCTTTCTGAGCTGTTACCGCTGTCTGGGAATGAGTGGATACTTTCATTCCTTCTGCAACTGGCGTAGCACAAGCCGGCAATGGTTTAGGCGCCTTCTCAACCTCAACCAGACACATTCTGCAATTAGCTGCTATTGATAATTTTTTGTGATAACAAAAATGTGGAATATATACACCAACTTTTTTGGCAGCATCCATAACTGTGCTACCTTTTTCAACAGCTATTTGCTTGCCATCAATTTCAATATTAATCATTAGCAATAATTACCAAAATTAGCAGAAATCAGCCAAAACACTACTACCGTAAAACCTAGACCATGCACTTTTTATGCTCAATATGAAAGACGAATTCATCCCAAAAATGATGCAACATAGCTCGCACAGGCATTGCCGCAGCATCTCCTAGTGCGCAAATGGTTCGACCTTGAATGTTGTCAGCCAAATTATTGAGCACATCCAAATCCTCAATTCTTCCTTTTCCGTGCTCAATCCGATTAATAATTCTATAGAGCCACCCAGTCCCCTCCCGACAAGGAGTACATTGACCGCAGGATTCTTCATAATAAAAATAGGAAAGTCGTTCCAAAGCACGCACCATACACGTCGTCTCATCCATGATAATAACAGCACCAGAACCCAACATGGATCCAGCCTTTGCTATGGAATCATAATCCATATCTGTTTCCATCATAATATCGCCAGGCAATACAGGCATGGATGATCCACCAGGAATACAACCTTTTAATTTTCTTCCACCGCGCATTCCACCAGCCATCTCCAGCAATCTTGCAAATGGAGTTCCCATAGATACTTCGTAATTGCCCGGTTTATTAACATGACCGGAAACAGAGAATATCTTGGTTCCCCCATTATTCGGCTTACCCAACTGGAGATAAGCTTCTCCACCATTTCGAATAATCCATGGAACAGAAGCAAATGTTTCTGTGTTGTTAATCGTTGTTGGTTTGCCATATAAGCCAAAATTAGCAGGAAACGGAGGTTTAAAGCGTGGCTGCCCTTTTTTTCCTTCGATTGACTCTAATAATGCTGTTTCTTCACCGCATATATAAGCGCCATAGCCATGATGGTTATACAACCTAAAACTGAAATCAGATCCTAAAATATTGTCTCCGAGGAACCCAGCAGCATTAGCTTCTTCAACCGCTTCTTCCATACGCTCATAGACATCCCAAATCTCGCCATGCACATAGTTATAGCCAGTCCGGATACCCATTGCATAGGCTGCAATCAACATGCCTTCAATTAAAACATGCGGGTTGTAGCGTAAAATATCGCGGTCTTTAAAGGTACCAGGTTCACCTTCATCAGAATTGCATACCAGATATTTCTCGCCCGTATAACCCTTAGGCATGAAACTCCACTTCAAGCCAGTTGGAAAACCTGCACCACCACGGCCACGCAATGCAGATTTTTTTACTTCCTCAATAACAGCTTCCGGAGGAATTTTCTGAGAAAGAATTTTCTTTAAAGCAGCATACCCATCCCGCTTCAAATAACTTTGTAAACGCCAGTTATCTGGATCAGTCGCATCCACACCCGCCATGATGACTAAAGTAGGTTGAGTCATCGCTTCAATTCCTCAATCAATTGATCTATCTGATCCCCATTCATAAAACTACACATACGTTTATTATTAACCAGTAATACGGGAGCATCGCCACAAGCGCCCATACATTCACCCTCCTTGAGGGTAAACAATCCATCCTTGGTGGTTTCATTAAATCCGATACCGAGTTTTTCCTTTAGATGAGCGACTATTTCATTACTACCTGATAGTGCACAAGGCAAGTTGGTACAAACTGTTAATTTGTACTTTCCTAGCGGTTGCAAATTATACATATCATAGAAAGTAGCCACTTCATAGACAGCAATGGCAGGCATTCCTAAATAGCCAGCAATAAAATCCATCGTTTCCGTCGCTAACCAACCTTTTTCATCCTGCGCAATTGCCAAAGCTGACATAACAGCTGATCGCTTTTGATCAACAGGATATTTCAAAATTTCACGATCAATTTTCTTTAAAGATTCTGCGCTTAACATCGATGAACTCTCATCTATCTATTTCACCAAATACTATATCTTGAGTACCAATAATTGCCACTAAGTCTGCAATCATATGACCACGCGTCATTTCATCTATTGAAGATAAATGAGCAAATCCAGGCGCACGTATTTTTAAACGGTACGGCTTATTAGCACCATCCGAAATAATATAAATACCAAATTCACCTTTTGGATGCTCAACTGCAGCATATGCCTCTCCTCTAGGAACATGCATTCCTTCTGTAAACAGCTTGAAATGGTGAATCATGTCTTCCATGTTCTGCTTCATGCCCAAACGAGAGGGAGGAGCAACTTTATTATTATCTGTAATGACGGAACCAGGGTTGTCTCTTAACCATTCAATACATTGCTTAATGATGTGGTTGGATTGACGCATTTCCTCGATTCGTACCAAATAGCGATCATAACAATCCCCATTAACACCAACCGGAATATCAAAATCCACCTGATCATAAACTTCATAAGGTTGTTTTTTGCGCAAATCCCACTCTATTCCAGATCCACGCAACATCGGACCACTGAATCCCAAGGCTTTAGCGCGCTCGGGTGAAACCACACCGATATCAACCAGGCGCTGCTTCCAAATTCTATTATCTGTCAGCAACGTTTCATAATCGTCTATATAACCAGGAAAACGATTAGTGAAATCCTCAATAAAATCTAATAACGATCCCTGTCTATTTTCATTGCGCGCCTTGGTAGATTTTTCATCATGAATAGCTGATGGTTGATATTGCGGCATACTATCAGGCAAATCCCGATACACCCCACCTGGGCGATAGTAAGCAGCATGCATTCTGGCTCCAGAAACTGCCTCATAGCAATCCATCAAATCTTCTCTTTCACGAAATGCATATAAAAAGACCGTCATTGCTCCCACATCCAATGCGTGCGCACCCAGCCAGAGTAAATGATTGAGAATACGTGTTATTTCATCGAACATCACACGTATATACTGTGCCCTGATCGGCACCTCAATCTGCAGCAACTTTTCAATTGCCATTACATAAGCATGTTCGTTAACCATCATGGATACGTAATCCAGACGATCCATATAGGGAACAGATTGTATATAGGTCTTATTTTCTGCCAGTTTCTCTGTGGCTCGATGAAGCAATCCGATATGCGGATCAAGACGCCGCACAACCTCACCATCCAACTCCATTACTAACCGAAGTACACCATGCGCAGCGGGATGTTGCGGCCCAAAATTCATAGTGTAATTACGAATTTCAGCCATTTATAAACACCCCCCTGAAATATTTTGCAAAGATCGTTGATTACTCATGAGACGATTCTCCCTGGGCATATTGCTCTTCGCGAACAATATAAGGTGTGATTTCACGCGGCTCGATCGTAATAGGTTGATAAATAACTCGTTTTTGTTCAGGATCATATTTCATTTCCATATGGCCTGATAGTGGGAAATCCTTGCGGAATGGGTTTCCAATAAAACCGTAATCCGTAAGAATTCTTCTAAGGTCTGGATGATTATTAAAAACTATGCCATACAAATCAAAAGCCTCACGCTCATACCAGTTGGCTGAAGGCCATACGGATACAATCGAATCAAGCATAGGAACATCACTGTCTTCTATGAAGACGCGCATACGCAACCTATAATTATGCTCGACTGAAAGCAAATGATAAACCACCGCAAAACGCCTATTATCACGCTTATATCCGGCATGCGTATCAGTAGTATATTCACTATAATCCACGCCACATAAGTCAATTAATATGTCGAATCTCAGATCCGCGTGATTTTTCAGTGTCCCTGCAACTTCCGTCAAATCATCTTGCGAACGAATCAAAACAGTTAATTCACCCAAAGCCTGGCTGACATCTTCTAGCTGCCCCCCCAGGATTTGTTGTAAATTTTCCGCCAACTTGCTGATGCGATTCTTTACCATTTCATCCTCTAACGCGCAATTGTGTTTGTGCGCCAAATTTTGTTTTGTAATTGAATAATTCCGTAAAGCAAAGCTTCTGCAGTGGGTGGACAACCCGGCACATAAATATCAACCGGCACAATGCGATCACACCCCCGCACAACAGAATAGGAGTAGTGATAATACCCTCCGCCATTTGCGCAAGATCCCATGGAAATTACCCAGCGCGGCTCAGCCATTTGATCGTAAACTTTACGCAACGCAGGTGCCATTTTGTTACACAACGTACCAGCAACAATCATCACATCCGATTGACGTGGGCTGGGGCGAAAAACAATCCCAAACCGATCTAAATCGTAACGAGATGCTCCTGTTTGCATCATCTCAACCGCACAACAGGCCAAACCAAACGTCATAGGCCACATGGAGCCCGTACGCCCCCAATTAATCAAAGCATCCAGATTTGTGGTGACAAAACCTTTATCTAAAGCTCCTTCAATACCCATTGCTTAATCCCATTCCAGGGCACCTTTGGCCCATTCATAAATAAAACCAACTGTAAGCAATCCGAGAAACATCAGCATCGCAACAAAACCAAACCAGCCAATTTCCTTCAAAGCCACTGCCCAAGGAAATAGAAATGCTATTTCTAAGTCAAACAAAATAAACAGGATGGCAATCAAATAATAGCGCACATCAAATTTCATACGCGCATCTTCAAATGCGCCAAACCCACATTCATAAGCAGATAATTTTTCATCATCCGGATTGTTTGGTGCAAGAAACCAACCTGCAGCCAAACACAACACACCCACTATTAAACCTATAAAAACAAATAGCAAGATAGGAAAATAATTTCCGAGCATGGTATCTAACATTACTGATTCCTTTTAAATCACCGCAGCCATTTTCTACAAATTCATATTGCGCTGAGCTTAAAACTAAAACCAACTCGCCTGTGGTGCCGACGGCGAGAATCGAACTCGCACAGCTTTCGCCACCGCCCCCTCAAGACGGCGTGTCTACCAATTCCACCACGTCGGCGAATAAACTATTATCACTTATTCTTATCTATTCGCTTCCACAACAGAGAAAGTGTTATTGTGGAATCTCACCAACTCTGGAAGACGAAGCGTCTTCACTCTCCACATGCTCATCTTTTTTGTTCTCAGCAGATTCCTTATCCACTTGTATCTTTAGATTTTGCATCACACTATCATCATCCTTAGGCTCTCCCGAATAATAAGTAAGTGTTAGACTCGTGATAAAAAAAATAGTTGTTATTACTGCGGTTGATCTACTCAAAAAATTTGCGGAGCCACTTGCACCAAATAAGCTCCCGGAAGAACCTGCACCAAATGCTGCCCCCATATCCGCGCCTTTCCCTTGCTGCAACAAGACCAAGACAATGATTGCTATTCCCCCAGCGATATGTAAAAACCAAACCAGTGTTTCCACAATATATTTTACCCCCGATCAACTCTGTGACGCCAAACAAATCGAAACAAACTCTGCTGGCACTAATGAAGCGCCCCCAATCAATCCGCCATCAATATCAGGCATGGCAAACAATTCAGAGGCATTATTTGCTTTAACACTTCCGCCATACACTATTTGTACAGCAGCAGCAATTTCGTTGCTATGTGTGGCAACTCGTTGTCTTATGAAAGCATGGATATCTTGTGCCTGCTGAGGAGTTGCAGTTTTCCCCGTACCGATAGCCCACACTGGCTCATACGCTATAACTGAATTCTTTATTGCCTCGATCCCAGCCAAATCAATCACTGCGTCCAACTGTTCCGCGATGACCCGCTCCGTTTCATTCGCTTCACGTTGCTCCAGCGTTTCACCAACACATAGTATGGGTAGAAGTGATTGCTTTTGTGCCGCACAGAATTTCTCCGCAATCGACTGATTATCTTCACCGTACAACGTGCGTCGCTCTGAATGACCAACAATCACATACTGACACCCAAAATCAGCCAACATACTTGCTGACACCTCGCCTGTGTACGCACCATGGGAATGCTGACTGACATTTTGTCCGCCCCACGCAACCCGAGAACCTTCCAACATTAATTGCACTTGTTGCAGGTAAGGATAAGGCACACATACTGCACAGGATGTATTTTGTAATGTCTGAGAGCCCGCAACAATTGCTGCCAATAACTCTCGATTCTGCGCCAGATCACCATGCATTTTCCAGTTCCCAGCTACAAAACCTGTGCGCGCCATCTAACTCCCTCCGACTTCAAGCCCGTAAAAATCAAAGGATGCTACCCGTGAAACCAGATCACGTCAATGCCCGTATAACCGAATCCAAACAGAAAACCCTCAATATCAAACCAATGCTTAACTTACTGCGCCTCAGAGCGAAATATAATAAAATACCCCTTCTATTCGAGTAAAATTGCTCCTGACTAACTATAGGGCCAACATGAAAAAACTTGTTCTTCTACGACATGGAGAGAGCACCTGGAACCAAGAAAATCGCTTTACCGGCTGGACTGACGTTGATTTGACACTTAAAGGAATCGAGGAAGCCAAAAACGCGGGAATATTACTCCGCAAAAATGGTTTTGTCTTCGATATTGCATACACATCTTTGCTTAAACGCGCCATCCGTACGTTATGGCTGGCACTCGATGAAATGGATCAGATGTGGACGCCAACCGAGCTCGATTGGCGACTTAACGAACGCCATTACGGCGCACTACAAGGCCTAAATAAAGCAGAAACCGCCAAGCAATATGGAGATGAACAAGTATTAATATGGCGACGCAGCTATGACACTCGCCCTCCAGCCATCACCACTCATGATAAACGCTACCCTGGCCTTGATATTCGCTACCGCAATCTCGCAACTAATGATATTCCTGTTGCTGAGAGTCTCAAGGATACGGTAGCCAGATTTCTTCCTTATTGGAATCAATCCATTGCGCCACAAATTAAAGCAGAAAAAAAAGTCATTATTGTTGCGCATGGCAATTCCTTACGTGCTTTGGTCAAACATCTCGATACAATTTCCGATCAGAATATTTTGAATTACAACATTCCAACCGGCATCCCCCTGATTTATGAATTAAATGACGATTTACAACCCATAAAAAATTACTATCTAGGTAGTACAGACGAAGTTCAGGAAGCTATTTCAGCAGTTGCAAATCAAGGCAAATCTGGAGCTTGATGTTCGCTGATTTGATCATTAAAACAATCATATCAACGTGGCCCCAATCTCGCGTAAGAATGAAACAGATAACAGGAATTACATATCTTCTGTTACTAGCTGGTGTACTTGTACCTTCTTTAGGTCACACACTTCCGCAAACCAATCGAGATAACCAAAAACAGCTACACGATTTACGCTCCCGTATTGATACACTGCAAAAAAATTTAGATGATAAAAAATCTTCTGAAGCCAAAGCGGCTGATGCACTGCGTGATTCTGAGCGCTCAATCAATGATCTGCACAATCAACTTACACAACTCATCGCTCAGCAAAAAAAAGTACAAACCAAACTTAACCATTTGCAGCATGAATCTGCTCAACTCAAAAACGAAACCATCACCAAGCAGACCCAACTTGGAAAATTAATTTATTACCAACATCTAGCAAAACACAACGAACACCTGCAATTATTATTCAAACAAGATAATTTGGACAAAGCGACACGTAATTTTTATTATTACCAATACATAGCACAAGCGCGTTCTAAAAATATTGACGATTTGCACAGTCAGTTAACTAAGTTAGATACATTGGTACAAGCAAGTCGTAGCCAGCATCAATCCCTTGAACAACTTCATAATAAACAATTACAACAAAAACAACAGCTGGAACTCGAGAAAAAACGGCGTTCAGAAATCCTGACATCTCTTTCCAAGGAAGTTTCTCATCAGCAAAAAAAAATCACCCAATTAAAACAAGATGAACAACGTCTTACTAAACTGATCGAAGAACTCAACAGAAAATTAGCACTGGCACGTCAAAAAAAACAAGCGGCTAAACATAAAAGCAATCAAGCCGTTTTACGCAATAACAAATTACCAGGTGCCGTTGAACAAAAAGGTGCCTTTGCTGCACTAAAGGGAAAATTAAGATTGCCCGTCCGAGGAGTGCTGCTAAATCGTTTCGGCAGTAAGCGCGAAAACGGTGGTATAAAATGGCGAGGATTATTCATTCGCTCTACAGAAGGCAGTGAGGTAAAAGCAATTGCAAAAGGAGAAGTTATATTTTCCGACTGGCTGCGAGGATTTGGTAATTTATTGATTTTGGATCACGGCAACAACTATATGAGTCTATATGGCAATAATGAAGCGGTTTATAAACAAGTCGGTAACAAAGTTAAAAGTGGTGATACGATAGCAATTGTTGGTAACAGTGGCGGCAACGCTGAATCCGGCTTGTATTTCGAGCTTCGGTATCAGGGTAAACCATTCGACCCCCTCGGCTGGGTAAAAATAGAATAATTTTTAAAAGCTAATAGCAACTGCAACTAAATAAAAATTTAATTAACTTAGTACTTATTTCTTCCAAAAAAGTGTGGAGCAGATACACCATGCGTAATGTTATGAACAAAATCAGTTTAATTTTTATCGGCGTTGTCGCCGGAGTCATGGTGAGCTTGAATTTTTCTGCCATAGCCAACAAAGAAATCAAGGAAGAATCTGTAGTACACACACTTCCCATCGAGGAATTGCGTACGTTTTCGCAAGTATTTGGTCGTATCAAAAGCGATTATGTTGAACCTGTAGAAGATAAAAAATTAATCACTGAGGCCATTAACGGCATGCTGGTTGGACTAGATCCACACTCAGCCTTTCTGGACAGCGAAGAATACAAAGAGCTACAAATTGGAACACAAGGTGAATTCGGTGGGCTAGGCATACAAGTCACGATGGAAGATGGACTTGTCAAAGTCATTTCACCCATTGAGGACACACCTGCTTACCGGGCTGGTATCAAAACAGGCGATCTCATTATGAAAATTGATGACACCGCAGTTAAAGGCATGACGCTCAATGATGCTATCAAACGCATGCGCGGCAAACCTGATACTTCAATCGCACTCACTGTTATTCGTGAAGGAGAAGCAGAACCGCTTGTCTTCACACTCGTGCGTGCCATTATCAAAATTGAAAGTGTTAAATCCAAACTAGTCGAACCTGGCTATGGTTATATACGTATTACCCAATTCCAGGAGCGCACTGGAGAAGCTTTGGCTGAAGCCATTGCTAAGCTTTATAAGACAAGCAAAGTACCAATGAAAGGATTAGTTCTGGATTTAAGAAATGATCCAGGCGGCTTGCTCAATAGTGCTGTGGCTGTCTCAGCTGCTTTCTTACCCAAAAATTCGCTCATCGTTTATACCGAAGGGCGCACCAGCGATGCAAAAATGCAATTGCGAGCTAATCCTGAATACTATTTACGCAATACTGGCCGTGATTTTCTGGAAAACTTGCCACTCAGTATTAAAACCATTCCGATGGTAACGCTGGTTAACGGTGGATCAGCTTCCGCATCAGAAATTGTTGCGGGCGCGTTACAAGATTACAAGCGTTCTGTCATTATGGGCTCACAAACCTTTGGCAAAGGTTCTGTACAAACTATTTTGCCATTGACAAACAATACCGCTATTAAACTAACAACCGCGCGCTACTACACACCTAACGGGCAATCGATACAAGCCAAAGGTATTACGCCAGATATCCTGGATGAAGAAACAGATAATAATTCGCGCTTGTTACGTGAAATCGATCTTAATCGTCACCTAGACAATGGTCACGAAGAAGAAGCCAAGCAAAAAGAAGCAGCTAAGGCTTCTAAAAAATCGAAGAAGGAAGCGGATAAAAAGGCAAAAAAACATGAGCTGATGGAATTTGGGTCAGAAGACGACCAGTTACTTGTCAAAGCCATTGATCATCTAAAAACCATGACGGAAAAACCCAAACAAAAAACAGCTAATTTAACTAAGGATTAATTCCTAACCCAAGATGGCGGAGCAGCAGTGGATGATCAACAATTATTACGCTACAGCCGCCATATTTTATTGCCTGAAATTGATATCGAAGGTCAGGAAAAACTCGCACAATCTCGTGTTTTTATATTAGGAGCAGGAGGATTAGGCTCTCCTGCTGCACTGTATCTTGCTGCAAGTGGTATTGGCACACTTACCATTTGCGATCATGATCACGTTGATCTCACCAATCTGCAGCGACAAATCCTACATGACACAGCCTCAATTGGACAGCTCAAAGTCCATTCTGCTCAAAACACCCTACAACGCATTAATCCGGAAATAGATATTATTCCGTTGTCTGAACACGCCTCACTGGATTTGCTGCAACAAGAAATAGCCAAAGTCGATGCAGTGGTAGATGCCAGTGACAATTTCTCCGTACGCCACCAACTGAATCAGGCCTGCCTACAGCATCACAAGCCATTAATATCTGGCGCTGCTGTGCGCTTTAGCGGACAAATCACCGTATTTGATTTACGCCACAATAACAGCCCTTGCTACCATTGCCTATTTCCTGAAACAGGGGATAGTGATGATCCTGAATGTGCCATGATGGGGGTATTTTCACCATTAACCGGCATCATCGGTTGCATGCAAGCAGCTGAAACTATCAAAATTTTATTGGGAATTGGCACTACACTGTGCGGTCGTTTATTGACATTGGAAGGACTCACCATGCACTGGCGCACCTTCAACTTCGGCAAGGATCCGCATTGCCCCGCTTGCAGCCTGATCACAACACACAGCTGATTCCGGCCACATTATTAGCTATGTTGTTGTCTGAAACTTTGCTGTTGCTAATCGTTGATACAAATCACTGGATTGCATTAATTCCGTGTGTGATCCCAATCCTGCCAAACGTCCTTGATGTATCAGCGCAATACGATCAGAGGCAACAACTGTACTCAAACGATGCGCAATAACCAGCGTTGTGCGCTGCGCACTTAATTTTGCCAACGCTTGTTGCACTTTATTTTCACTTTGACCATCTAACGCACTGGTTGCCTCATCCAGCAACAAAATAGGCGCATCCGCCAAAATAGCACGCGCAATTGCCAAGCGCTGCCTTTGTCCGCCTGATACACCTAAGCCACTGTCACCCAAATTGGTCTGATAACCTTGCGGCAACGACACGATAAAATCATGGATAAAAGCAGCTTTTGCTGCTGCAATAATGTCTTCATGCGTTGCTTCCGGATTTGCATAGCGCAAATTCTGTTCAATTGAACCATGAAACAAGGCTGGATTCTGCGACACCAAAGCAAAACTACGTCGGAGATCAGACAAATTCAACGCTCGAATATCGACTCCTTCCAGCTTGATGCTACCCGATCGCACATCATAAAAACGTAATAACAAATCAAACAAAGTTGATTTACCTGCGCCGGATAATCCAACCAGCGCCAACGTTTCACCTGGCTGAATCGCTAATGAAAAATGATTGATCACCTGCAATTCTGGGCGCGAAGAATAAGTAAAACACACTTCCTGAAAAACAATATTGCCGCGCACAACAGGTAATTGAACAGGATCAACAGGAGAGCTAATTTGACAAGGCTCTTCTAGTAATTCAATGGTGCGTTCTGCAGCACCTGCTGCGCGTTGTAAATCACCCAACACCTCCGAGACTGACCCAACCGCTGAACCAGAAATGATGCTATAAAAAATAAATGCGGCTAATTCTCCCCCGCTAATTTTGCCCGCAATCACATCCATGCCCCCAACCCACAGCATCATTCCAATAGCACCAAATACCAACACGATCACCACCGCAACTAACCAGGCGCGTTGCAATGTTCGATGGCGCGCAATATGAAATGCTTCTTCTACATACTGATCGAAGAGTATCTTGTCCGCTGCTTGATGGTTATAAGCCTGCACAGTTTTAATTTGTCCCAACATTTCCCCAACATACGCGCCCACCACAGCTACTTTATCCTGACTTTGGCGTGATAACGCTCGTACTCGCCGACCAAATAACAAAATTGGCACCACAACCAATGGAATACTAAGCACCACAATGAGCGCTAATTTGCTATTCGTCACAAACAACAAAATCACACCGCCAATCAGCATGATCAGATTACGTAATGCCACTGAAGCAGAAGAACCCACCACGGACTGCAACAAAGTCATATCCGTCGTCAAGCGCGATTGAATCTCTAAACTGCGATTCGTCTCAAAAAACCCGGGATGCAACTCAATTAAATGTGCAAAAACTGCACGACGTATATCCGCAACCACACGCTCACCTAACCAAGTTACCCAGTAATAACGCGTAAATGTACCTATCGCCAGCAAAACAACTAACCCGATAAAAATCAAAACATATTGTGCTAACAATTCAGGCGATTGCGTAGCAAACCCTTGATCGACTAACAGCCGTATCCCTTGCCCAATTGACAGCGTAATACCAGCGGTGACAAACAGTGCCAGCAAACTGAAACCGATTGCTAATTTATAAGGTCTAAGGAAAGCAGCTGTCTTGAGAACTGCTCGCCAGCGATCATTTGCCATCAATATAAGTGAATGATAAAAGAGATTAAAAAGTGAACATTACGCTATTGCTACAACCGCAGGTATAATTACAGGTTTTTAACTTATTACAATAACGAGATAAATGGGATATTCGCAAGCAGAAAAAACTAATGTGCTGTTCGTCTGCATGGGAAATATTTGCCGATCACCCACCGCAGATGCCGTCTTCAAACACCATGTCAAATCCGCAGGGCTGGAGCATTTCATCTATATTGACTCTGCCGGCACCCATGCTTACCACATTGGCAACCCACCTGATCGTCGCTCGCAACAAGCCGCACTCAAACGTGGTTACAACATGCAAGATTTACGCGCTAGAAAAGTCGCCCCAGAAGATTTTTCCCGCTTTCAATATATCTTAGCCATGGACTATCACAATTTAGAATTACTGCAAAAGGATTGTCCACCAGAATATCAGGATAGACTGGGATTATTCTTGCAATATAGTAATCAATGGAATACCCGTAAAGAAGTCCCTGATCCTTACTTTGGGGGCAGCCATGGTTTTGAAAAAGTATTGGATCTGGTAGAAGATGCAAGCCAAGGCTTACTCAAGCATCTTTCTGATCAATATCGCACTAATGCAGTGGAGCGTTAAATAGCCAGAGATCTCTGAAAACCATAAATTCATTTTCTCATCACCACTAGCGTAAGCTCTCTTTTCGAGAATGATCCACTGTTGATCCAGCTAAATCAATTCTGCCTACTTTCCATACCAATACCAATACCGGTACGCCTAGTAACGCTGTGCCGGTAAAAAATGCAGCGTAGCCATAAGCATCAACAAATTCGCCGCTAAAACCGGCAATAAATTTGGGCAACAACAACATGATGGAGCTGAATAGTGCGTATTGCGTAGCAGAATAAGCAGCATGTGTTAACCCGGAGAGATAGGCGATGAAAGCGGAGGAGGCAATGCCGGCAGCCAGGTTATCAGCTGAAATAGTGAATACCAGTCCACTGACATCATGCCCTCTGCCTGCCAGCCACACAAACAGCAGATTGGTTGCGGCGGACAATACCGCTCCTAAGAATAAAGTGCGAATCACGCCGATGCGTGCTACCAGTACGCCACCAACGGCAGCACCTAATATAGTCATGATGACGCCATATACCTTGGAAATGGTGGCTACTTCATCTTTGGTGTAACCCATATCAACATAAAATGGATTACTCATGATGCCCATTACTACATCCGAAATTCGGTAGAGCGCAATTAATGACAGTATTAGCAGTGCGTGATAGCCATAACGCAGAATAAAATCACGAAACGGTGCAATCACCGCGCTGTCAAGCCAAGCAAATAACCGGGCAGACACAGAAGTTGCTTGTGATGCCTGGTTGATTGCCAGTTGTGCAATAGGTACATCTGGCTCACGGATAATCAATGTGGTGACCATTCCCACCAACATACAACCTGCCATGATGGTATAAGCCACCTGCCAGGAAGTGGCACTGTATTCATCCAGGGATGCATCCAATGCCGCTGCAATCCAGAGTACGCCAGCAGAAGCCAGAATCATCGCCAACCGATAACCCGCCTGATAAGTTGCCGCCATCGCGCCTTGCAGGCGTAAGGCAACTGCTTCGATTCGATACGCATCCAGTGCAATATCTTGCGTAGCAGACGCAAATGCGACAATGATTGCGCACACGGTCATGCGCACCAGATCTTGTGCTGGGTCTGTCCCTGCCATGCCAATCAACGCCATACTGATAGCCACTTGTGACAACAATAACCAGGCGCGGCGGCGCCCCAGCCAGCGAGTAAGCAATGGTAACGGCATACGATCAACCAACGGTGCCCATGCCCATTTGAAACCATAAGCCAATCCGACCCAACTCAGATGGCCAATCGTTGCCCGATCAATACCTGCTTCACGCAGCCAAAATGATAAAGTGCCTAACACCAGCAACATGGGCAATCCAGCAGAAAACCCAAGTAACAGCATGCCCAGTACACGTGGATGGGTATAGATACGCAATGCATGCAGCCAGCCGCATGCAGCTAGTTTCATAGCTTGAAATCGTAATCGATGATGAGGGGAGCGTGATCGGAAAAGCGTTCTTCCTTGTAAATTGATGTACTACTGGCGGTGTTTGCTAGTTGTGGCGTGGCAATCTGATAATCAATGCGCCACCCCACATTATTGGCCCACGCCCGACCACGATTGGACCACCAGGTGTATTGGTCTGGCTTCGGATTAATTGCGCGAAATACATCCACCAGCTTTAGCTCATCAAATACAGTGGATAACCAAGCACGCTCTTCTGGCAAAAAACCTGAATTTTTCTGATTGGAGCGCCAGTTTTTAAGATCAATTTCCTTATGCGCGATATTCCAGTCACCACATAGCAAAACATCGCGGCCACATGTAGCCAGCTCCCGCAATAATGGAAAGAACTGCTCCATAAAGAAAAATTTTGCTGCCTGACGATGTTCTCCACTAGAACCCGAAGGAAGATAAATAGAAATAACAGTCAAATTACCAAAATCTGCTCGCAAGAAGCGTCCTTCTGTATCAATTTCCGGGATGTCAACACCTTGGATAACTTGATCAGGTACTTGTCGCGTATACAGCCCTACGCCGCTGTAACCTTTTTTTTCAGCACAATGAAAATAACTGTGATACCCCTCCAGTGAACGCATGACGCCTTTGATATCATCTTGCTGCGCCTTGAGTTCTTGCACACATACTATTTCTGCATCCTGCTGCGGTAACCAGTCAAATAGACCTTTCCGGGTTGCAGCACGAATACCATTCAGATTTAAAGTAATAATCCGCATGTAATTACTATCAGTGAGATTTAACGTAAAGAAAGATCCGGTTTGCAGTAAACACGACCTGGATAATCTGGCACACGACGCGTGTTAGGAATCACATCACCACCGCTGCGGATACACATCATGGTTGATTTATCCAGATTACTGAAATATTCATTTTCACCCGGCTGAAAAGCTGCAGCTGGCACTGCTTCACGAATTGCACGGCAGGTCGCTGGTTCATCTTCTGGGACAGGTTCATCTGAGTGAGGGGGGAGTCGGCACAGCTGGCAAGGATTACCAGGGCACAAGCAACCACGGCATTTAGCAGATTTGGTTACCGTTGCATTGCCATTAGTTGACTGGGTTGCAGCTGCTGATGCTGCCATAGGTAACACCAGCAACAATAAACCTACCAAATATATTAACCCTCTTAACTGCATCTATTTATCTCCTCACATTCAATAATTGAATCGTTGCCAGACGTCAAAAGCCCGACAATGCCGATCCTCTATATTTGTATTCACTCGTGCACAATTATACTGACAGCTTACCGGCATGCTATATTTTGCTACCGCATCCCACCTGGTTTGCAACCACTTATGCTGATATTTCCGGAATAATTTGACGCAACAATTTAAATAATGCACGGAAGCTTTTAGGCGGTTTGTCCGCCAATTCTTCCTTTTCGATATTACGCAATAAGGTGCGCAGTTGCTGAGCATCAGCGTGTGGGTAGTGTTCCATGAATTCTGTGATAGCCGCCTCATCACTCATCAAGCGATCACGCCAGCGTTCCAATTGATGCAACCATGCGGTATGTTGCACGCTAGTGTGTTGCCATGCTGCCAATTTTTCCTGGATTGGCACTGAATCAATGGAACGCATTAATTTTCCAATTAACTGCATTTGACGGCGGCGCGCACCATGCTTCGTGATATGACGTGCTTCCAACAAAGCATTAGTCAGGCTTTCTGGTAAATCCAGCTCCATTATTCTGTCAGGTTCAAGTTCGGCCAATTGTTCACCCAGTGCCTGCAAAGCATGCATTTCCTGTTTGAGACGCGTTTTGCTGGGGCGAGATTCAAGATTGGAATCAACAATAGTTGGTTGATAATCAGTCACTATTTACCCATATCGGGAATAATCAAGAAGCTGTTATCATAACCTGCTTTAGCCATCCCAAGTTATGAACAAACTGAAATGGGGGATGATTACAGTAGAGAAACATTATTGCTCACTTCTATAGTTAGGTAATATCGTAACGATTATCTGTTTCAGCTCATCCATAATAAAATCTATTTCCAATATATTTACATGATTGCATGACTACCTCTAATCATTATCCAGCATCACAATCATCCGGATTACAACCACCTTTTACTTATCCCCATGCCACTTTGCAGCAAATTGCTGAGGATGTACTTGCATTTGCCAAAAAGGAAGGAGCAGATGCGTGTGAAATGCATGTATCTGATGGCTCTGGCCAAAATGTGACTGTGCGCCAAGGTGAAGTGGAAACCATCGAATACACCCGTGACAAAGGTTTAACCGTAACGGTTTATATGGGGGACAAACGCGGCAACGCCAGTAGCTCAGATTTCTCTCCACAAGCTATTCGTGAGACAGTTTCAGCTGCACTGTCTATTGCTCGTTACACGGCTGATGACCACTACGCAGGATTAGCAGATAAGGATTTATTGGCAACTGTTTTTCCTGATCTGGATCTATATCACTCCTGGCAGCTGCCGGTTGAAGAAGCCATTGAATTGGCACGCCAATGTGAGGCGACAGCATTAGCAACAGATCAGCGCATTACTAACTCGGAAGGTGCCAGTGTATCCACCGGAGCTTCACATTTTATCTATGCGAATAGCCACGGTTTCAGCGCTGGTTACCCTTTGTCTCGGCATAGTATCAGCTGTGTGGCTATTGCTAGCGAACAAAACAAGATGCAACGTGATTACTGGTACAGCATCGCTCGCTCAGCTAATGATCTGGAAGCAATTGAGGCAATAGGCAAAAAAGCAGGACAACGTGCCTTGGCACGGCTGGGGGCAAAAAAAATTGCCACCTGTGAAGTACCGGTATTATTTGAATCACCGCTCTCTTCTGGTTTATTGGGATATTTTGTGCAAGCTATCAGCGGAGGCAGCCTGTACCGCAAATCTTCTTTCTTGCTAGATAGCATTGGCAAGCAGGTATTCCCGGCAACAATTCAACTCAGCGAATCACCGCATATCTCAAAAGGATTGGCCAGCTGCGCTTTTGATAATGAAGGGGTTGCGACGCATCCACGCAAAGTTGTTAAAGATGGCGTAGTACAAGGTTATTTCCTGAGCAGTTATACCGCACGCAAACTTGGCATGCGCTCTACCGGTAATGCCGGTGGCAGTCATAATCTAATTCTAGAGAATGATATTTCTCTATCCTTTGACGCTCTGTTGAAAAAAATGAACAAAGGCTTGCTCGTTACCGAATTACTAGGTCAGGGGGTTAATCTTGTCACTGGAGATTATTCGCGCGGCGCAGCCGGATTTTGGGTGGAAAATGGTGAAATCAGTCATCCAGTGGAAGAAATCACAATTGCCGGTAATCTGAAAGATATGTTGCGCGGCATTGTCGCAGTCGGTGACGACGTCATCATACGTGGCTCACGCCAATGCGGCTCTTTGTTGATTGATCGCATGACGGTGGCAGGCCACTAATTTTTTCGAGATGATCCAACAACCAAGACACAAAATGGAAACGCTATACAAGATCGAACAGTTAATTAACAAGATTTCCGGAGCAGTGGGTTGGTTAGCAGGTTGGCTATGCGTACTCATGATCGGCGTGGTGTTTATTGATGTCATCGCACGTTATTTTTTTCATGGTGGCTCCATTGCCATGCAAGAGCTGGAATGGCATCTATTCGCGGCTGTGTTTTTACTAGGCGCTGCCTACGTGATCAGGGAGGATGCGAACGTGCGCGCTGATATTATTTATGCGCGCCTGACACCTCGTCATAAAGCGATTATCGACATCTGTGGCTATACTATTTTCGTGATTCCCATGAGTACCCTGATTCTCTACAGCTCCTGGGATTTCGTCAGCTATTCCTATCAGCTCCAGGAAACTTCCAGCGATCCAGGTGGCCTGCCCTATCGTTTTATATTCAAGGCCTTGCTACCTATTGGTTACGGTCTGGTACTCATTCAATCCTTTGCCGAAATATTACGTAATATTCGTTCGCTCACAAACAAACACCGCCCTGCCTTGACTGACTATGCTGTCCCGCAACAAAAAGAACCATGATTTTATCGTCGTTCAATCTATTTTTTTCTAGCCTCAACACCAAATGATTGCACTTTCCATGTTTCTGGTTTGCCTGATCATGCTGGCATTTGGCTTTCCAGTCGCATTTACCTTTGGTGGCGTGGCACTGTTCTACGGCCTGTATTTTGAAGGTTTAGATCTCTTTCTTATGGTCGCCGAACGCATGCATTCGATCATGACCAGCGTGACGTTGATGGCTGTGCCTCTGTTTATTTTCATGGGATTGGTGCTGGAAAAATCGGGTATTGCAGAAAGTATGCTCGAATCCATGGGCTCCTTATTTGGGCACATTCGTGGTGGTCTGGCTGTTTCTACCGTAATTGTCGGCATGTTACTAGCGGCTGCTACTGGCGTAGTTGGAGCCTCCGTGATCACCATGGGCTTAATCGCTCTGCCCATCATGTTGAAATATGGTTACGACAAACGTCTGGCAAGCGGTGTGATTTGTGCATCGGGTACATTGGGGCAAATTATCCCGCCATCCATTGTTCTCATCATCATGGGAGACGTTTTACAAAGGCCAGTAGGAAATTTTTTTAGAGCCGCCTTGGTGCCTGGCCTGATATTGGTGGGTTTCTACATTGTGTATTGTCTGATCATTGCCTGGCTCAGAAAAGACGCTGCCCCTGCCATACCCAGCAAAAGTGGCCCTTCCCTCCAACGCTATTGGCATGCTTTTAAAACCATCATCCCGGCGTTGTCGCTGGTTATGATTGTGCTGGGAACCGTGATTATCGGTATTGCCACCCCAACAGAATCTGCTGCAATGGGCTCAGTTGGTGCAATCTTGCTGGCCATCGTTAACAGAAAATTCAAGTTCAATATGCTGCATCAAGTAGCGATGGAAACCACCAAAATTACCACCATGGTATTTACTATTTTAGCTGGCGCCACCTTCTTCTCCATGGTGTTTACTTATACTGATGGCGATCAAGCAGCGGAACTGTTGTTACAGCATTTACCTGGTGGAAAATGGGGATTCATCCTGCTGATGATGTTAATCATCTTTCTGCTGGGCTTCTTTCTTGATTTCGTTGAGATCGCTTATATTTTTATTCCCATGATCACCCCATTGCTGTTTCAGCTGGGAATTGATCCACTCTGGTTTGGTATTTTAGTTGCGCTCAATCTGCAAACTTCTTTCCTGACACCACCCGTTGGATTTTCACTATTCTATCTGCGTGGTGTTGCCCCTCCCACCGTTACTACAATGGACATCTATCGAGGCATGCTGCCCTTCATCTTCCTGCAAGTATTGACATTAGCACTGGTCGCTCTTTATCCAGGCCTAATCAAACTCGTCTGATCTTAAGTAATCAACCCGATTAATCACAGCTAATTTATATGGCCAACAAACATAACGAAAATCTCGGCTATTTCTATGGGATGATTGCCGTTATTTGCTTCGCACTCACCTTGCCTGCCATGCGTGCAGCCGTCCTCGCTCTGGATCCAATTTTCGTAGCACTGGGTCGAGGCACCGGCGCAGCAGTTCTTGCGATCATCTTTCTTTGGTTAACACGCCAGCGTTTCCCCACTCGCGATGAAGCAAAAGGTTTGATTATCGTCGCTTTAGGAGCAGTGCTAGGTTTTCCTCTACTAGCCGCTTGGGCAATTTGTTACGTGGATGCTTCGCATGGCGGTGTCGTACTGGGTATTTTCCCATTGGCAACCGCAGTGGCTGCAGCCTTATTTTCTGGCGAGCGCCCCTCTACCCGATTTTGGCTATTCGCCCTATTAGGCGCAGCAGTCGTTGTAGGATATTCACTTAACCAGGCAGGTGGCACATTGCAATGGGCAGACCTGGCTCTGTTTGGATCTGTAATTTGTGGCAGCGTCAGTTATGCAGAAGGTGCCAGACTTTCCAAAACACTGGGAGGCCCACAAGTAATTTCATGGGCGCTGGTTTTTTCCTTACCAGTTTTAATCATTCCTACCTTCCTTTACGCACCGGTTACGCTGGATCAACCCGCGGAATCCTGGATCGGATTTATTTATATGACCATCATCAGCCAATATCTTGGTTTTTTCCCCTGGTATCACGGACTTGCCCTGGGAGGGATCTCTAAAGTCAGCCAAACTCAGCTCCTGCAACCTTTTATTACTATCATCGCCTCTGTACTACTATTAGGTGAGCACGCTGATATGGTTACTTGGCTAGTTGCTGTACTGGTGGTAGTGATTGTTGCATTAGGCAAACGCACACAAGTCGAGGAACACGTTCCTGCCAGCATTGCTGCCATCACTACAGATTCTCATCACGGCTAATCCTTCCTTTTAATTCCTCACATTATTGCTTCTTCTGTGCGCGCTCCAATGCCAACGCCAGCGCACTAGTAGAAGCTGATTTATTCATTTGAGAACTAGATTTTCGTGATTGATGAGTTGATTGGCGCTTATTCACGTTGGAGCTTTTATGTGTTTTGGCTTGTCTATTCGCAGTAGAGACATCATCATCCAAACGCATCGTTAAACTGATGCGCTGACGCACAGCATCTACAGTCAGCACTTTGACTTTGACAATTTGTCCTGGTTTAACAATCTCATGTGGATCTTTAACAAACTTATTTGCCAACGCAGAAATATGTACCAACCCATCCTGATGCACCCCAATATCAACAAATGCGCCAAAAGCAGCAACGTTAGTAACGACACCTTCCAGAACCATGCCAGGTTGCAAATCAGCTATCGATTCAATTCCTTCCTGAAAAGTTGCTGTCTTGAATTCGGGACGTGGATCACGCCCCGGTTTTTCCAGCTCCGACAAAATATCGCGTACCGTTGGCAAACCGAAATTTTCATCGATAAATTCTTCAGCGACTAATCCTGCCAACGCTTCTGGATAACCCATGACTTGATCAATACCTTTACTTAACCGCGCCAACATACGCTCTACCACTGGATAAGCTTCCGGATGAACAGCAGAACGATCTAGTGGATTATCACCATCATTAATCCGCAGAAAACCCGCAGCCTGTTCAAAGGTTTTCGCACCGACCCGTGGAACCTTAAGCAAAACTTTCCGATTAACAAACGAACCATGTTCATTACGAAAATCGACAATATTCTGTGCGAGTGTACGATTTAATCCAGACACACGCGCCAACAAGGGAGCAGAGGCAGTATTGATGTCCACGCCCACTGCATTAACGCAATCTTCAACCGTGGCATCCAGCGAGCGTGCCAAAGTACGCTGATTCACATCATGCTGATATTGGCCTACCCCAATCGATTTTGGCTCAATTTTGACTAACTCTGCCAGCGGATCTTGTAATCGTCTGGCAATCGATACCGCTCCGCGCAAACTGACATCCAGCTCAGGAAATTCCGTTGCAGCCAGCGAAGAAGCAGAATACACCGAGGCACCCGCTTCACTGACAACAATTTTAGTCAATGCTAATTCTGGTTGTTGCGCTTTCATTTGTTGCACCACTTCCGCAGCTAATCGATCTGTTTCTCGACTAGCTGTTCCATTACCAATAGAGATAAGCTCTACGTTATGCTGTAATACCAATTGCACCACGGTTGCTAATGCTTCTTGCCATTTGTTTTGCGGTTGATGCGGATAAATTGTGGTAGTTGCTAGCAATTTTCCGGTTGCATCCACTACGGCAACTTTGCAGCCAGTGCGATAGCCTGGATCCAAGCCAAGCACAGCTTTTGGCCCAGCCGGAGCAGCCAACAGCAATTCACGCAGATTACGACTAAAAACCCTGATGGCTTCCGTCTCTGCTGCTTCACGCACCTGTAATAGTAATTCACTGACAAGATGTGGGTGTATTTTAACGCGCCATGTCCACCGGCACACCTCTTCCAGCCATTTGTCCGCTGCTCGACCGCGATCTTCAATGCCAAAATGCGCCGCAATCATTGTCACACAAGGATGCAATTCAGGCTTATGCTCTGCTTCAGCCAAATCTAATCCAACTTTCAAAACACCTTGAGCTCTGCCACGTAGCAATGCCAATGTTCGATGCGAAGGAATCGAGCGTATTGGTTCACTATAAGCATAGTAATCACGAAACTTTTCTTCCTCGGCCATTTCCTGACCAGCTATAACCATCGATGCTACAACACCTTGCTGCCACAGCTTATTGCGCAACTTAGCAAGTAAACTCGCCGTTTCAGCAAAACGTTCCGCCAAAATATCACGCGCGCCTTCCAGTGCTGTTTTTGTATCGGGAATATTGACGGCTTCAATCCCTTCACTTGCTGGTATCACTTTAATATACTGAATAGCTTCCTGTTCGGGATCCAGCTTTGGATTAGCCAATAATGCCTCTGCTAACGGTTCCAATCCAGCTTCACGAGCAATTTGTGCTCGCGTACGACGTTTGGGTTTATATGGCAAATAAATATCTTCCAATTGCTGTTTGGTTTCAGCCTGTTCTATCGCTCGCCGCAATTCATCCGTCAGTTTGCCTTGCTCCTCAACGGAAGCCAAGATAACCTGACGACGCTCTTCTAGTGCACGCAGGTAAATTAACCGCTCTTCCAACAAGCGCAGTTGCGTATCGTCCAGATTGCCCGTCACCTCTTTACGATAACGCGCAATAAAAGGTACCGTTGCCCCATCATCCAGCAACGCCACGGCAGCGCTGATTTGGTGTGTTGCAACCTTGAGCCCATCAGCAATCGCACGAATGATATTGCTTTGTTCTGATGTCAAATGAGTGAGTTGAGTTGAAACAGTCATAAGTTTTATATAAAACCACTAAAAAGAATTGATTTTCCGCTCGGCATATTACTGTGCCTGCAATGATACAATACACCACCTATTACCGAAGCTATTCCACAAGCTGCAAATATTTAACCTTTGAATACCAGCTTATATTGCTAAATAAATTATTGGAGTTTCAAACATGGGATTTCTAGATAATCGACAAATTCTGATCACCGGCCTACTCAGCAATCGCTCTATCGCTTATGGTATTGCCAAAGCAATGCATCGCGAAGGAGCCAAACTAGCATTTACTTATCAGGCAGAAGATTTACGTGGACGTGTTGAAAAACTAGCAACTGAATTTGATAGTGATTTGCTTATTCGTTGCGATGTTAGTCAGGATGAAGAAATTGACCACTGTTTTAGCGAATTAGCAAAATACTGGAATGGACTGGATGGAATCGTACACTCGATTGCTTTTGCCCCTCGTGCTGCGCTGACCGGAGATTATTTGGATAGTGTTGATCGTCAGGCTTTTAACATTGCGCACGACATTAGTTCCTACAGTTTCGCTGCGCTGGCTAAAGCCGCGTTGCCGCTAATGCAGGGACGATCAGCCGCCTTATTGACACTAACCTATCTCGGAGCTGTACGCGCTATGCCAAATTACAACGTTATGGGATTAGCCAAAGCAAGTCTAGAAGCGAATGTCCGATTTATGGCTTCCAGCTTAGGAAAACAGGGTATCCGAGTAAATGCTGTTTCAGCAGGCCCGATTAAAACTTTGGCTGCTTCCGGAATTGGTAATTTTGGAAAACTGCTGAGCTATGCTGAAAGAGTTGCACCCCTAAAAAGAAATGTAACAACCGAAGAAGTAGGTAACGTTGCTGCTTTTCTGTGTAGCCCGCTAGCAAGCGGTATTACGGGTGAAATCACCTATGTTGATGCTGGATTCAATACTGTTGCATTTAACTTAGATACAGATGAATGAGGATGGATGAGTAGTAGCACGTTACTACTCATCTCACTTGCTTTTTTAGTCGTCCTCTTCTTCCAAAGAAGTGATTTCGACATCATAACGCTGCCTCAATCCAGCAAGATAAGCACCTAATTCTTCCCGACTATATACCTGCTGTAACTGAGTAGTCAAAATATCATGCTGGGAAGCACTTTCTTCAGTAGTGGGCACTTTTACCTGATTAATACGAATAAGATCAAAGCCACCGTCACGATTTTTGAGACCAGTATAAGCTGGTAGTTTTTCTACATTCGTTCGGAACATCGCATGCAAAATCTCTTCCTCTCCTCCTTTTTTATGGAGATAGGAAATTTCTGTTGCTTCACCCCACTTTAGCGTATTATCAGTCTCTCCAGCTTGTAATTCAGCCAATTTTTGTTCGCCATCTTTCTCAGCTGCTTCAATTGCAAATTGTTGTTTTAAAGCAGCGATAATCTCACCCTTCACCAATTCAACCGATTGCATGCTTTCAGGGCGATGCTCAAGTACTCTTGCAGAAACAAGCGTATCCGGTGCAATCTCAATTGCTTCGGTGTTGTAACGATCCTTTATAGCACTATCTGAAAATATGGCTTGCAATACTCGCTCATTTGCTAGCGCTGATGGTTCCTTGGCACGACGATCTATCCAATCGCTTTGTTGTAGCGTTAAATTAAATAATTGTGCAACCGGTTGCAATGTATCGCCTTGCTCATAAACAATATTGCTAAAATCTTCGGATAATTCTCCAAATCTTTCTGCAACTTTATGCCGCTGGAGCATTTGTTTGATCACATCCTCGACTTCATCAAAATCAGCCGTACCCGCGTCCTTCACAGCAGTTAGCTTGATGATATGAAAACCAAAAGGCGTTTCTATCACCTCACTGATTTCATCAGGTTGCATGGCAAACACAGCATCCTCAAACTCTTTAACCATGCTACCACGAGCGAAAAACCCAAGATCTCCTCCCATTTTTGCTGAGCCAGGATCTTCAGATAATTCTTTGGCTAGCTCTGAAAATGCTTCAGGTTCCTGTTTTATCTGTTCCAACACCTGTTCTATCTTGTCTTTAATCGATGCCTTTTGTTCTTCAGTCGCATCAGCAGGAACCAACATCAGGATATGGCTTGCTTTTCTTTCTTCAGCCCGACTAAATTCATCCTGGCGCTCATCAAAATAGGTCTTGATCTCTTCATCGGAAACCAATTCCTGTTTTGCCAATTCATCTAGAGACAATACAGCATATTCAACTCGCACCCGCTCTGGAAGTATAAAATCCTGCTGATGACTATCGTAATAAGTTTGAATAGCTTCTTCATCAGGCTCAATTTGTTCTAAATACTGTTCCGGATTAATTGTGGCACGATTAATTTCATACGTAGTTTCGCTCAATGTAGCCACTTTATCTGCAACAGATTTGGAGATAATAACGCTGCTGCTTACACCTTCCACCAACTGTTGTCGCATTAGATCAGCAGCTAATCTCGCCTCAAATATCGCTGGTGATATACCTTGTCGCTGCAGCAGTTCACGGTAACGCTCGTATGAAAACTTATCATCCTCATGGAAAAGTGAAATATTTTGGATTTCAGAAGTTATACGAGAGTCAAGTACTGTTAAGCCAACACCAGCAGCCTCATGACGCAATATTTTTTGCTGAATCAAATTCTCCAGAGCAGCCATACGTGCTTGTGGATTATCCAGCATACTGGCATCAAAATTATCTCCCAGCATGTTACGCAAATTTTCCTGCTGGTTATGTAAAGCCTGCTCATATTCTTGACGACTGATTTCTTCACCATTAACCGTTGCGATGCTACTTGCACCACTCATGCCTTGATAGGATTCCAATCCCCAGAATAAAAATGGCAAAAGAGCGATAAAGAGCACGATCTGAACAATCGTCTTCTTTCGATTTACAAAATCAAACACAATGAATACCTAAAAGGAAATAGAGAACAACAGGGGAGAAAAAGATACCATATCGCCTAGCAAGAAAAAAACAAAAAAGATATGGCGGAGTGGACGGGACTCGAACCCGCGACCCCCGGCGTGACAGGCCGGTATTCTAACCAACTGAACTACCACTCCAAAATATTTGTACACTCTGTGAGAGTTCTGCTACTCGACGGACAGATTCACTCTACAAAATTACTGGTGGGTGCTGACGGGATCGAACCGCCGACATTCGCCTTGTAAGGGCGACGCTCTACCAGCTGAGCTAAGCACCCGAACCCACCACCGATCTTTTTCGTTTCTTTGCGATCGAAGGTGCGCTAGTTTACAGCATCTTTGAGTGCTTTACCAGCCGTGAATTTAGGTACTCTAGCCGCTTTAATTTCTATCTCTTCACCTGTGCGCGGATTACGTCCAGTTCGCGCAGCACGCTCTCCGACTTTGAAAGTCCCAAAACCAACCAAGGTAACGCTATCATTTCTGCTAAGCGCTTCTTTAATTGCAGATAACGCACCATCCAATGCATTTCCTGCTTGCGCCTTTGTGATATCGGCATGATGAGCAATCGCTTCGATGAGTTCGGATTTATTCATATTCATTCCCCTTTGGTTTGCTTCCGTTAGATTGCAGTAAAATACCTCTTTTTACACAGATGACTCTGCATAAACCCTTATAACAAGCCGTTTTATCGCGGTCAAGTACTTAATTCAAAATAAATTGCATTTTATCAAAATTTTATTCAAACAGAATAATTCAATAACTTAATCTGTTTCTATACCTGGCTCACGGTCAAGCATATGCCTAATAGCTTCTTTAACTGGAAGCTGCTTATGCAAAATATCGTAAACCGCTCGTGTAACAGGCATATCAACTTGCAATTGCTGGCCCAATTGATAGGCAGATTGCACGGTATATACACCCTCAGCGACATGCCCAATCTTAGGCAGAATATCAACCAGCTGCTGACCCGCTGCCAGCAATCTACCAACCTGACGGTTTCTTGATAAGTCACCAGCACAAGTCAGGATCAAATCTCCTACTCCGGTCAGACCAGTAAACGTTTCTCTACGGCCACCTAACGCAACCCCTAGCCGAATAATTTCTGCCAGCCCACGTGTAATAAGTGCTGCTCTTGCATTATTGCCAAATGCCAACCCATCTGAAATTCCAGCGGCAATAGCAATCACATTTTTAAGCGCACCACCAACTTCAGCTCCGATTACATCATTACTTGAATACACGCGTAACAATGAAGTGTGGATCTTACTAGCAGTTGATTTGGCAAAATCGAGCTCATACGACGCCAACGTTAACGCTGCTGGCAATCCCATGGCCACTTCCTTGGCAAAACTTGGGCCGGACAATATGCCATAAGTAACATTATGCTGCGCATAAACATCTGCAACTACCTGGCTCGGTAGCTTTGCAGAATTTGCCTCAAAGCCTTTACAACACAGGATCAACGGTAACGTACAATTCAGAGCGCGTATCTGCTGTAAAGTTTTACGCAACCCTGCAACAGGCACCACTACCAATATCAATTCTGCCTGTTGGAGTGCCTCTGTCAGCGTAGCAGTCAGGTGAATAGAATCCGCTAAGTGTTGTTCTGGCAAATAACGTTGATTGACACGGGATGCAACTAATTCTGCCCGATGCTCTTGGTTACGCGTCCATAGTGCAACGCAATGCTGTGCTGACAAATAAATGGCAAGCGCAGTTCCCCAAGCCCCCGCACCCAAAACAGCAATCTTCATACACCCCAAACTTGATCAGCCCTGATATAGCCAATTTGGCCATCCTGATGTTTTACCTTCACCCAACCACCCGCAATCATGCCCAGCCATTCCAGTATTACATCTCGTTGCGCCTGGAATATCAACGGGGACGCCTGATCGGGTGACAAGTAGATATGGCCAACCGGACTATTGATCAGTACAAAACGTTTGGTACTAATATGGGAATCTTCTATCCATGCAAGATGGCCATGATGATCTCGCACCTTCATCCAACCAACCACCTTGACCATGACCTCCAAAGGCAAATTAATGCTTGCCACATATAATTTCTCAGCATTCAGTGAAGGCGCATCGTATAAAATAGTGGCAGGTGTCGCAACGGACAAAAACTCATGCTGACTTTCTGCTTGTGCACATACTTTAGCAGAAGCAAACAACAAAAAAACTGACAGCAGCATACTTGCTGCAAAAACGCCGATATTGAATCGTCTGAATGTCATCAGTTACTACTCAGTTTCAGTGTTTGGTAGCACCATCCACAGCCGGATCAGATTGTGATTCAGCTGTCTCCTGCTGTTTTCTCTGCCGATACATCGCCTCAAAATTAACTGGATTCAGAATAACCGGCGGAAACCCTGCACGTGTGACTGCATCTGAGATAGCCTCGCGCAAATAAGGAAATACGATATTTGGGCATAATACGTTCAACACCGGTTCAATTTCATTTTCCGGAACATTTTGAATGCGGAAAATACCTGCCTGATGTGCCTCTACCAGAAACATAATCTGATCTTTCTCTTTCAAACGAGCTGTTACTGTCGCAGTGACGGTTACCTCACGGATCTCTCCTTCTACGATCTTTCCACTGGTTGCAAGCTGGACATTAATATCAGGGGATTCTCGCTCCAGAAAAATTTGAGGAGCATGAGGAACTTCTAGTGACAAGTCCTTAATATATACTTTTTCTATTACAAAAACAGGTTGCTGCTGTTGTTCCGGCTCAGCCATAATTCATTCATCCTGGTTAAATATATTCATCAAAAAAATCAGATTGCTGCCAGCATTGTAAACTGGCAAAACCAATAAAGCTTAGTCCATTCAGTTCAGCAACCTCTAAAAACGTTGGTGAGACAGCCAATCTCAAGGTAAAAGGGCAATACAAGTAGTTTTTCAAAGATCCTCTAATAATTTAGCAAGCTCTCCCTGTCTGTCCAACTTTGACAAATCATCATATCCACCAACGTGCGTCTGCCCGATATAAATCTGCGGAACCGTACGTTGCCCTGTGCGCTGCATCATCTCGGCGCGCTGTTCTGGCTGCAAATCTATTCTAATTTTCTCAATTTCTGCTACACCCCTTGCACGCAACAATTTTTCTGCCATCGCGCAGTAAGGACAAAATCCAGATACATACATCACAACCTTGGACATTACGTCTCCCTATAGTGTTATTTTTTTACCAACGGAAGATTTTCACGTTGCCAAGTTTCAATCCCGCCTGATAGATTGAAAATTCGTTTAAAACCATGTTTGCGTAATACAGCGCCTGCTCTTCCAGGACGCGGACCCGGTTTAAAAATAATGACAATCGGTCTATCTTTGAATTTTTCCAGTTCCGCCCAACGCTTATCCAGTAGTTCCACCGGAATATGTGTCGCATTAGGTGGATGCCCTTCCGCATATTCCTTATCATCTCTAACATCCAAGATCAGCGCATCTTCATAGTTAATCAATCTGATAGCTCGTTTCGGATCGACTTCGCGCACAGCACGTGTCACTATTGGCCACAGCAACATGCCTCCACTTAACATGGCTGCTACAATAAAAAACATGTTTTCTACTAGAAAAGTTGATTCTGATTCCATAGATTGTTATCCGCAATATATTCAGATTGGCCAAAAGTTAGTTATTTTAACAAAGTAAGCACGAAACGCTATTTATAGTTACAAAGCAGCGACAGAAAATGGCTGGTAAATAGTAATTTCATTGGAAAGTACAGCGTTATTTGTAATCCAATGCTTTTTCACAAGATGCGTTACGATAGAGGATTATTGCAAAACATCAGCAAAGACAATCAGTTCCAGGCAAAAATAGAACTATGGACTTTCAAATATTTCAAACTGATTGGATGCAAACATAGCTACACTAATAACTTTGTAAGGATTTCACACAATATTTTCTCTTATTCATTTTTCACCTTATGCCAGTCAACATGTTGCCTCTACTACCAGCACAACTCTTACCCATTCCAGGCGTATTATTAGGCACTGCAGAAGCAGGTATTAAGCAAGCTAATCGCAAGGATTTGGTTGTCATTAAGTTTGCTGAAAATACGCAAGTTGTGGGTGTGTTTACCCAAAATCGATTTTGCGCTGCGCCCGTCGTGATTGCCCAATCCCATCTTGCGACTGACTTACCTATTCGTGCGCTTATCATCAATACAGGCAATGCTAATGCCGGCACCGGACAAACTGGTGTTGATCACGCACAAGCTACTTGCACTGCTCTGGCGCAGCTATTGGATTGCCAAATACAACAAGTGTTACCCTTTTCCACTGGCGTCATCATGGAACCGCTGCCAGTAGAAAAAATCATCGCTAAATTACCACAAGCAGTCACCAATCTTGCGCCTGACAACTGGTTTTCAGCTGCTCAGGCAATCATGACAACCGATATCGTGCCTAAGGGAATTTCTCGCCAGATTGAATTAGATGAAGCAACTGTGACTATCACTGGCATAGCCAAAGGTTCTGGCATGATCCGTCCTAACATGGCAACTATGCTTAGCTACATCGCGACAGATGCAGCCATTACACGCCCATTGCTCGATGAATTGGTGCGTCATGCTGCTGATCATTCTTTCAACCGTATTACTGTCGATGGTGATACCTCGACCAATGATTCATCCATATTAATTGCTACAAATCAGGCGCAGCACACCCCGATTACAACTACCACCGACCTTCGGTTTAGCATATTGCAAACAGCCATCACAGAAATAGCCATGCAATTGGCACAAATGATTGTGCGTGACGGTGAAGGCGCTACCAAATTCATCACAATACAGGTAGAAAATGGCAAAACCAAACAAGAATGTGACCAGATCGCCTACGCCATTGCGCACTCACCTTTGATTAAAACCGCATGTTTTGCCTCTGACCCCAATCTGGGCCGTATTCTGGCAGCTATTGGTTATGCTGGTATTGAAGATTTGAATGTTAATCAGCTCGAACTTTACCTCGGCGACGTTCTGGTCGCAGAACAGGGGGGGCGTGCTGCTAGCTATCGCGAAGAACAAGGGCAACGTATTATGCAAGCGCCGGAAATTACTATTCGAGTCAAACTTAATCGAGGTGATGTTGCAGCTACACTCTGGACATGCGATCTTTCCTATGATTACGTAAAAATTAATTCTGATTACCGTAGCTAACTAATGAATGATTTTGAACCGCTGCTGCAACGTATTGAGCAACTGTTAACCCGCATCGAGCATATTCTGCCTGTCGCAACACCGCATGCCGACTTGGACAACCACATTGCTTTTCGCTGGCGTAAACATGGTCAAACCGGTTTTTTGCAAGCCATCAAGCATCCCCATACTATTACGCTGGAGGAATTGCTCAATATTGAAGAACAAAAACAAGCACTGGATCGCAACACGCAGCAATTTGTTGCTGGATTTCCCGCCAACAATGTACTACTGACTGGCGCACGTGGCACTGGCAAATCCTCTCTGGTCAAAGCGCTGTTAAACCGTTACGCTAACCAGGGATTACGCATAATCGAAGTGGATAAGCAAGGCCTTATCAATCTGCCAGATATTGTTGAATTAGTTGATCAACGCCCAGAACGGTTTATTTTGTACTGTGACGACCTGTCATTTGAAGCAGATGAACCAGGTTACAAAGCCTTGAAAGTTATTCTTGATGGCTCCATCTCCACTGCTTCGGATAACATCTTAGTGTATGCCACCTCTAATCGTCGCCATCTGATTCCGGAATTCATGCACGAAAATCTAGCCACCCGACATGTAGAAGGAGAAATCCATCCGGGCGAAACGACTGAAGAAAAAATTTCACTCTCGGAACGTTTTGGCTTGTGGCTTTCTTTTTATCCATTCGATCAGGAGCAATATCTGGAAATTGTGCAGCAATGGCTTGCACAATTTGGAATAAGCAGATTATCTGCCCCAGCGCGGCAAGAAGCATTACGTTGGGCATTGGCACGTGGCTCCCGTAATGGCAGAGTGGCTTATCAATTCGCACGCGACTGGATTGGCCGACAAAAACTAGCAAAAGCAAAATAGCATCAAACCAATAATGCCCACCTCCCCTCCTGTTGAAGTTGCGGTTGCCGTCCTCACACGTGCAGATGGCAGTTTTCTGCTAGCCAGTCGACCGACAGATAAACTTTATTCCGGTTATTGGGAGTTCCCCGGTGGAAAAATTGAAGCAGGAGAAACACCACTACAAGCATTGACACGTGAACTGGATGAAGAGCTTGGCATTACCATCAACGCAGCAACGCCGTGGCTCACACGTGTATTCAGCTACCCACACGCTACAGTGCGGCTTCATTTTTACCGAGTCACTCGCTGGCAAGGAACACCTACACCACGTGAGCAACAGCAACTCGTCTGGCAAACTGCTGATAAAATTTCCGTTGCTCCTTTGCTACCTGCCTGCATTCCGGTGTTACGCAGTTTAACTCTGCCGCCAGTTTACGCGATCACGCACGCAACAGAAACAGGGATAGAAACTTCTTTAGCCACAATCCAGCAAGCCTTGCAAAACGGTTTAAAATTGTTGCAAATCCGTGAAAAGGCTATGCCGCATGATCAACTGGAGCACTACGCTCAAGCTGTTGTGCAACTTGCTCACTCACATCAAGCTATGATTCTAATCAATCAGGATATCGACTTGGCTCAGGCGCTGCACACTGATGGCGTGCATCTAACTTCCACCCAATTATTGTCACTCACCACTCGGCCCGCTGTTGATTGGTGTGGTGCTTCTTGTCACAACCAGGCAGAACTTAAGCACGCTGAACAATTAGGAGTTGATTTTGTAACCCTCAGCCCTGTTCTACCCACACTGAGTCACCCTGATATGAAACCACTGGGATGGGACAAATTCTCAACGCTTATTCGGGACTATTCTCTGTCAGTCTACGCATTAGGGGGGGTACAACCAGCGGACTTAGCTACTGCACAAGCACATGGCGCGCATGGCATAGCGATGATGCGCGGCATCTGACATTCATCTACCGCTTCACTTGACAAAAACCTTAAGCAGATTTTGAAAAAAGCTGACAAGAAAATCTATTTAAAACTCAAGATAAAAATCAGCAAAGTGCAATTACACGTAATCAATGCCTATTTCAAGCTAAATGTGATCACCGATAGCTTTCAGAAATTTTATTAAATCAAATAAGTATCCACACCGCTTAGCAACAAATCATACTGTGCTTCAACGATCTCCTTAATAATCTGTGCAGGCGCGCCCGTCACAATATTATTTTCAATTGCTAACCATCCCACTGCATCTTCTGGCCCAAGGTTAACCACATAGCCAAGATCACGATGCAAGTATGGCTCCATCACTTTCAACAAACCGGAATGACGCAATATATTGCGCGCAGCCAGTTTACCCTTACGCACAGCTGCTTGTGCTGTCATGGTATTTGAGCCTGCTGCCTGATAAGCAGAACAATCTCCCGCAGCAAATATACGAGATAGTGTCTTGCCATCCACTCTGACCTGACCAAATAGATTGGTCTTGAGCAGATTATCCTGTCTATTTCCAGTAAATATCAACGACAAAATAGAAGGCAATTCAATCCGTCGCCCATTGATTTTATCTTCCAACAACAATTTATCTGTTTGCTGTGCCAGGAAACGCGCCTCTGGATAAAACTCAATATCCAACTCCAACATGCGCTTTTCCACATATTGAGAAAATCCCGCAGGAAACTGTTGTAACACCCGCTCTTTATCATCTATCAAACGTAAACCATGGTTAATCCGGTGGCGATACAAATAACCAGCCAATTCAAACAAAAACTGAATGCCAGTTGCTCCCCCTCCAATCACCGACAAGTAGGATTTATCATTTTTTCTTGTCGCTAAAAATCCAGCTAATAAATCAGCACCAGAAGTTGCATAGAAATCTTCCAGCCGCAACACATTTTTAGACACTAGATCATCTGTATCTGTATCACTAATATTTGCCGCTCTTGCGCCCGATGCGATCAACAAATAATCAAACGGTATTATCACATCTTCCATTTGCACAGCACGATTTTGCTGCCACTGTTGTAGCTGCAAGCTATCGATAGATAACGCGCCACGGATATGACGACAATTAAAACGTTGCTCTAAAACTGTATATGGAATCTTAAAATCAGATAATGGATAACGAAAAGTTTCATGCAAATGAGTTATTTTGAGATGATCAACCCTAGGATCAATTAACGTTATCTCTGCTTCTGCGTTATAACGACGTAAAGTAGTCAACGCCGCTATCCCGGCGTATCCCCCGCCTACAATGACAATTTTCAGTTGTTTATTTTTCGGTATATATAATGGCAACAGCGCCATCTATGCCTCCCATCCCAAATTGAGTAAAAATAGCGTAGCACGGATGCCTGCTATGGTCACGCCTCACGTATAATTATTTGTTTAATCTGCTGTTTTTTTTCGCACTTAATTCTAAAACACACTATGCATATTCATATCCTGGGTATTTGTGGCACTTTCATGGGCGGATTGGCATTATTAGCACGTGCTAGTGGCCATACAGTTACCGGCTGTGATGCCAATGTCTACCCACCAATGAGCACACAATTACGCGATCAACATATTGATCTGATTGAAGGATATGATGCTGAACAAATCAAACTCAAGCCAGATTTGTTTGTCATCGGCAATGTGGTAACACGCGGTAACCCATTAATGGAAGCCATACTGGACACGCACCTGCCTTATACATCCGGGCCACAATGGTTAGCACAACATTTACTGCGCGATCGTTGGGTGCTGGCAGTAGCTGGAACACATGGTAAAACCACCACCAGCGCCATGCTCGCTTGGATTTTGGAATATGCTGAACTATCCCCGGGATTTTTAATTGGTGGCGTTCCAGAAAATTTCGGCTTGTCTGCTCGCTTGGGTTATATCCAGCAAGAACAAGCACACTCCCCTTTTTTTGTGATTGAAGCTGATGAATACGACACCGCTTTCTTTGACAAACGCTCCAAATTTGTCCATTACCAACCTAAAACAGCGATTCTTAACAATCTTGAATTTGATCATGCTGATATTTTTCCAGATTTAGCAGCAATTGAACGTCAATTTCATCACTTTGTGCGCATCATTCCTCGCAACGGATTAATTGTAACGAACGGACAAGATGCAACATTGAAACACGTGTTACAGCAAGGTTGCTGGACACCAATTGAACAGTTTGGTGTAGAACAAGGTTGGCAAGCCATCCCCCAGCATGACCAAATATTAGCTATTTATTTCCATGAAAAACTACAAGGTACCTTGCAATGGGAACTAATGGGCGAGCACAACTCCATGAATGCACTGGCCGCATTGGCTGCGGCACGCCACGCTGGCGTACCCACTTCACTAAGCATTGAAGCATTGACCTATTTCAAAAACGTAAAGCGTCGCATGGAATTGCGCGATGTAATTAATAATATTCATATTTACGACGATTTCGCACATCATCCGACCGCTATTCAAACCACGCTAACCGGGTTGCGAGAAAAAGTTGGCCCTACTCGTATCGTAGCAATATTGGAGCCACGTTCTAATACGATGAAATTGGGAGTTTGGCAAGATAAACTGGCAGCCAGCCTACAGCAAGCCGATTACACCTTCTGTTATGCAGACGGCCAGATTGGCTGGGATATTTCAAGTGCATTGGCCACCCTTGGCAACAAAATTGAGATTCATCACACCCTTACCTCCATGATTGACGCTATCACACGTTTGGCGCAACCAGGTGATCATATTGTGATCATGAGTAATGGGGGATTTGGAGGATTACACGACAAACTACTTGCCGCGTTGCGCGAATAGTTTCATCTCACTCAATCCTTTTAATCGGCATAGGGGGCAGTCATTGTAGACTGCGCCCCCGCCACACCACCCGGCATGCGGGTCCGCACCGGGCGGTTCGAGAAGTTGAGGTCAGGAGAGCCGGGGCATTCCCAGGCGGTCGAACCACGCCAGACTCAGCACGCTGTTGAGCAGTTTCGCACTGTTGCGCCACCAGCGGCGGCTATTGCCCGCCACCCGTTGAGCAACCGTTACGCTTGCGCCCATTGCGCATAGCTCCCTGAATATGGTCTTGCCGCGTTTCCATTGCTTGAGCTGAATGGCCCGCAACCGGTGACGCATCCACTCGTCCAGCGTTCGCCAGACCCTCGGAGTTTGCGACAGCCGGAAGTAACCCTTCCAACCCAACAAATAGACACGCAACCGGTCAACCACCTGCTGCATGCTGCGCCCGCCCGAGCGGCGCGTCAGTTGCCGGACACGTTGCTTGAATGTGGCCAGCGCCTTGGTCGCCACCCGGCGCTTGATGATGCCTTTGGGCGCCACCCAGAAGCTGTAGCCCAGGAACTTGCGGTCGCTGAATACGCTGGCCACTGCGCTTTTGGCCTCGTTGACCTTCAACCGCAGTTTGGCGTACAGCCGCCGCAGCAGTCCCATTACCCGTTCCCCAGCCCGACGGCTGCGAACGTAAACATTGCAGTCATCAGCATAGCGGGCAAAGCAATGGCCGTGCTTCTCCAATACCTTATCCACTTCATCCAGCATCACATTTGCCAGCATCGGATTCAGCGGCCCGCCTTGCGGCGTGCCTTGATATCGCTCCAACACGACGCCATCACTCATGATGCCGCTGTTCAGATAGGCACGGATCTGAATGTACAATCAATCCAGGTTGTGGCTGACGCTGCCAGACAGCCATTCTCAATGCATCACAAACCAGCTTTGCTTTCATTCTTGAACTCATGCTCCAACCCACCACCTTCCTGGAAAACAAATCAATGACCACCGCCAGATACAACCAGCCTTCCCGGGTCCAAATGTAGGTAATGTCACCCACGTAGATTTGATTGGGGGCTGCAACATCAAATTGCCGATTCAGCCTATTGTCAAATATCGGTTGTTTGTGATGACTGTTAGTTGTGACCTTGTACTTTTTCCGGCACCTTACTTGCACATCTGCTTCTCGCATCAGGTTTCGAGCCTTCCAGCGACCAACCGGATAACCCCGTGCATTCAGTGCTTTTCTGATTCTGCGACTGCCGTAGCTATGATGACTGGATTTTGCTATCTCCCGTACTGTTCTAAGTATTTCTATATGCATGGGTCGATAGAACCATTGTCAGTGCAACGAACGTAATCATAGTAGGCACTGCGGCTTACACCCATGAGTCGGCACATCAAGCCGACCGGGTAGGTCTTTTTCCTTTGGGTGATAAACGAATATTTCACTTCGTTTCTTTCGCTTCAATCCCCGTCGCTTCCTTTAAGATACGTTTCTCCATTTCCAGCTGCTTTATCTGGATCTTGAGCTTTCTAATTTCCTCCTGCTCCGGTGTTAGCTTCCTATTGCCACGGAATGCCTGACCCGTATTATCTGCCTGATATTCTCTGATCCACCTCCTGAGCATACTGGCATTGATTCCCAGACTTCGGGATACTTCCGATGGAGTGTGGTCCTGATCCAATACCAGACTGATGGCATCTAGTTTGAACTCTTTTGTGTACTGCTTTCTCGTTTCCATTGCTTCCTCCAGTTAAGCTATTCTCTCTTAACTGGACTGTCCGGTTTATTAAACCATGTCAACGCTTCCTCCCCACAATCGGTCACCCTCATGCAGTTGCGCTTCGCTTCGTTCGCTGTGATCAACTTACGGGAGGACTTTCACCTCCAAGAGTGCGCCCGTGCCGGGCGCACATAAAAAAACCCCGCCAACTTAGGCGGGGTATAAAGGCTTCGTCACAAAATCTGTACTACATGGGCTTCGATTTTGCTCGAAGCGAGAAGAGAGAAATACTCGTCACTACTAAAAAAACAAACTACAATTAAAACAATTTCCTACTAACTTCATCGATACATACAACACTTAAAAGCCAATTCCAAGATACCCACCTGTGGTAAAGCCACTGACATCTACACCGTCACTCTTACCAGCTAGATGATAGCGAGCATCTACACCGACATATAAAGTTTTCCAGATGTTGTAATCAGCACCTACACCAAACATAACACCTGGCTCTAACACAGTAATTGATTCAGAAGGTGGACTAATTACGTGAATCGCCAAACCAGCTGGGATAATCCATGGTCTGAATTTACTACCTTCCAAAAACTTGATCTTCGGCGCAGCTGTCAGAGTGAACTGACTTACCGTTACTTTGCGCGGATTATATGCGCCACCCGCTAATTGAGTCGGGTTATTGGCCAGCGCATTACCTCTAGTCTTGTTACTAAATTGTTTGTATTCAAACATTAGTTCAGCAAAGATACTGGTGCCAGGCATCAATCCCCACACATCATTGGTCAAGCTGTAATCAAAACCCGCTCCCACATACCAAGCATCCTTGCTCGCTTGATCTTGAGCACCCACTGGAGCCACATCACTCTTGATAGAGACACCATTACGAAAGTTATTGCTGCGCGCAAAGCCGCCCCGAAAAAACAGCATGTGCTTATGCGCTTCATGTTCCTGCGCTTCAGCTGTAGACACCGCTTGCAGTCTTTGCTCAATTTTCTGCTCGTGTTGTGCAGTGTCTGATCTCACCTTGTCTAATTCTCCTCGAATAGACTGCAATTGATACTCAAGTTGTCTAACTTGCTCCTCCAATGCTTGCGTTGAAGTGCCATTAGCCAAAACTTGTGGTGCGCTTAACAACATCGAAGCACCCAATGCACCCGCAACTGCATTTAGCAACATCTTCTTCCCGAATAAATTATGACTCACCCCTGTCTCCTTTCTTTTTATGTAAATGTTGTATGGAAGATGCTAATTAACTTCCAAAAGGAATACTTTGATTTATATCAAGGTAGCGATGTTTCTAGTCATTCTCACTCGAATAAAGATCATAAATAACCTACCCTCATAATTTGTCTCCAAATAGAGACAGCATTATTGAATGTTGATTGGATATGAAGATAGCATGTATAAGTATTTGATTTATATGGCGTAAAAATATTTGCTAGCAATACACTATCAATCACTAGTATGATAATTTTGATTTGTATTAAAAAAGCGACATAATTCTATTTTGGACACAACATACTACAAACAATGATTCCCGTGCTTTCAGCCCGCACTCCCTTTCCACCACTGGAAGCAGCACTGAACGAACCGAATGGCTTGTTGGCAGCTGGCGGTGATTTATCGTCAGAACGTCTTGTCTCCGCTTATCGCCAAGGAATTTTTCCATGGTTCAGCCAAGGCGAAATCATTCTGTGGTGGAGTCCAAATCCGAGAATGGTGCTTTTCCCACAAGAATTGAAAATTTCACGCTCACTGCGTAAGACTTTAAAAAAAAATAACTATGAAATTCGAGCTGACAGTGCCTTTACGCAGGTCATGCAAGCTTGTGCGACATTGCGCGAACATCAAACCGGAACCTGGATACATCCCGAAATGATTGCAGCCTACACAGCCCTATATCAATTAGGTATTGCACATTCGATTGAAATTTGGAGTGCGGGAGAGCTAGTTGGCGGGCTATATGGCATTGCTATTGGCAAAGCATTTTTTGGCGAATCAATGTTTTCCCGTGTATCCGATGCATCCAAAATTGCGCTGGTCTATCTGGTGGAAAAACTCTTGCAGGAAGGTTATGGATTAATCGACTGCCAAGTGAAAACACCACATTTGATGTCGATGGGTGCACGCGAAATTTCAAGAGATGAGTTTGCTAAATTACTCGCATCCCTGACAACCCAGCCTGAACAACCTAAAAAGTGGCAGATTGATTTTGCCTATTCTCACTAACCCATTATGGAATAGTAATCATGCATTTCCAGACGACCAAAAATTATCCTTGCAGCTATATACCAGGAAAACTTGCTCGCTCTCGGGTTGTCTTGGCAATTGATAGTCGTTCAGATACCGATACTTACGCAAGGTTGATCCACAAAGGGTATCGTCGCAATGGTAATTTTCTCTATCGACCAGATTGTGCACATTGTCATGCCTGCATTCCTGTGCGTATTCCGGTCAAATTATTTCACCCCCACCGTACGCAACGCAGAACCTGGAAACATCACCAAAATTTACGGGCAACTCGCCACCCGCTACACTTTGATTCAGCACATTTTGCCCTTTATCAGCGCTATCAGAAATCACGCCACCCAGGTGGTGGCATGGAACTCGATGACAAAAACGGTTATGAACAATATTGTAATTTTTTCCTGCACAGTACAATTGATTCCTTTCTGGTAACATTTCACGAAGATCAACAATTACGCATGGTCAGTATTGTTGATCAACTACCAGATGGGTTATCCTCGGTGTATACTTTTTTCGATCCTAATATCGCCAGAGCAAGTTATGGTACTTTTAATATCTTGTGGCAAATAGCACAATGTCAGCAAGATCAGCTTCCTTACCTTTATCTTGGCTATTGGATTAAGAACAATCCCAAAATGCGTTATAAAGCCAACTTTCGACCATTACAATTACTGCTTAACAATCAGTGGCAATGCCAGCAAAATACAACCTGAATGTTATATAACTTGTTGCGCCCTTTACTGTTTCAACTGGATGCTGAAACAGCTCACACCGTTACACTTGATACACTCGCATTACTACAAAAAACCAATGTCTGGCCCAAACGGGCATTCCGCTGCCCGACAAACCACATCATGGGACTAGATTTCCCCAATCCAATTGGCTTAGCAGCTGGTTTGGACAAAAATGGTGCATATATCAATTCATTAGCCCAACTAGGATTTGGCTTTATTGAAGTAGGCACTATCACCCCACGCCCCCAGCTAGGCAATCCACAGCCACGATTATTTCGTCTCCCGGCGGCACAAGCGATTATCAACCGTATGGGTTTCAATAATATTGGTGTGGATAAATTAATTGAGAATATCCAACAAGCACATTACCCGGGAATCCTGGGGATAAACATCGGTAAAAACGCGGATACGCCGTTGCAAAACGCAGTCGATGACTATCTAATCTGCTTGCGCAAAGTGTACCCATATGCAAGCTATATCACAGTTAATATTTCCTCCCCTAATACGAAACAGCTGCGGCAACTGCAAAATAAAGTGGCATTGAAGCAATTACTGCGCGCACTCAAACAAGCACAAACTCGATTAAGCGATCAGCATAGCCACTATGTGCCATTGGCCATCAAAATTGCGCCCGATCTGGAACCTGCTCAAATCAAGGAAATTGCTGCACTGCTACTGAAACATCGTATAGATGCCGTCATCGCAACCAATACTACTGTTGCACGTGGTGGTGTTACACAATTGCCGCACGGCAATGAATCAGGTGGGTTAAGCGGTGCACCACTCACAGAACGAAGCACAGAGGTGATTCATCAACTGGCCAGACAACTTCAGCGGGCCATACCCATCATTGGCGCGGGTGGCATAATGTCAGCAACTGACGCTCAGACCAAAATAGAGGCCGGCGCTAGTTTGGTACAAATTTATTCTGGCTTGATTTATCGTGGCCCTAATCTCATTTCAGAAATAGCAGCGCTACTTTGTCCACAATCAACCCATGCAGGATAAAAACAAATTAATTAAAAAAATTGACGCTATTCTGCCGCAAACACAGTGCAGCCAATGCGGTTATGATGGTTGTAAACCTTATGCCACCGCTATTGTTGAAGGACAAGCTGATATTGATCAATGCCCGCCTGGGGGAGATATTGGAGTAGCCGCTATTGCCGCTATTCTTAACATTGCCCCCACACCGCTCAATACAGTATACGGCCACCCCAAACCACCGGCAGTTGCTATCATTGACGAAGAACAATGCATTGGTTGCACGCTCTGCATACGCGCTTGCCCGGTTGACGCCATTATCGGCGCAGCAAAATGCATGCACACTGTTTTGAGTGATTTATGTACCGGTTGTGAACGCTGCATTGCTCCTTGCCCGGTTGATTGTATTAGCATGGTGCCAATCCCCATCCCATCTCCTGAAGAACAACAAAAAATGGCAAACGGAGCACGTCAACGCTATCAACTGCGCCAGCTTAGATTGGCACGCCAGCAACAACAAAAACAACGAGTAATATCTGCGCAAGCAGGAACAAAGACCACTGCCGCTGTATTAGCAGCAGATAAAAAACAAGCAGCCATTCAAGCTGCGATGCAGCGCGCTCGTGCCGCACTGGAACAAGCCAAGATACCGTTCGAGAAATGAACGCCGCTAAACGCCGGGAAATTTTCACTCGCCTCAGGCAAGCTAATCCACATCCCACGACTGAGCTGGAATACGCCACTCCTTTTCAATTATTAGTCGCCGTTATTCTATCTGCTCAGGCGACGGATAAAAGCGTCAATCTGGCCACTCGTAAACTTTTTCCGGTCGCGGGCACGCCAGAAGCTATCCTGCAACTGGAAGAAAGTGGTTTGAGTCCATATATTCAACGGATTGGCCTATTTCGCACCAAAACCAAGAATATTATTGCTACCTGTCACTTACTAATCGAGCAACACGCTGGAATAGTACCTGACACGAGAGAGGAATTAGAAAAATTACCAGGGGTGGGACGAAAAACAGCCAACGTTATTTTGAATACGGCCTTCGGTAAACCTACTATCGCAGTAGACACCCACATTTTCCGGGTGGCCAATCGTACCGGCATCGCTCCCGGCAAGAACGTACTAGCTGTCGAACAAAAACTACTTAAGGTTGTTCCCAAGGAATTTCGCCAAGATGCTCACCATTGGCTCATTCTGCATGGACGCTATACCTGCAAAGCCAGAAAACCTTTATGCCAACAATGTTTGATTGTCGATTTATGCGAATTCAAGCATAAAAATTTAGCAGAAGCATCCACAAAATAGCCAATTCAATGATAACAATCAAGCAGGCAGCTTACTTGCCTTGTCAAAGATTGCTTGTCGCCTTTATTGCCCAGCCGCCGCTGAGGTAAAAATAAAGGAGGTACGATTCACTATTTCAGTCTGATAAGGGTGTGTCAGTTTATTGTAACGTGCCAAAATCTTATCGACATATTGTATTGTTTCAGGATAGGGCGGCACACCACGATATTTCTCAACCGCCCCTTCGCCTGCATTGTAAGCTGCTGCAACTAACGTCACATCTCCCTTGAAGAACGCCAGCAGCCACCTCAAATAAGCCATGCCACCCTTGATATTATCTTCTGCATCAAAAACATCCGTCACTTGGAATCTAGCCGCTGTTTCCGGAATAAGCTGCATTAATCCTTGCGCGCTTTTAGGTGATACCGCTTGCGTGTTAAAGCCGGATTCTACTGAGATAACCGCCAATACAAGATTTGGATCAAGTTCATACTGAGGTGCTAGTTTTTCTACCAGCGTCGATATCGATTGATCCACATAATATTTGTTTAACACAACACTATTCGTGCGCACGTAAGTACGCTTGTTCAAGCAATTTGGTAGCTGTACACGAGCATTTTTTGGTGCGGAAACAAATTGCAGCATCTTCTGTGCTTGAACATGTCCTTTGGTTGCCGCCATTTTGAATAACCTGGCAGCGATATGATCATTACGCTCAACACCACGCCCATTTGCATACATCCACCCCAATGCATATTGTCCTTCAACTGATCCTTGACGAGCAGCCTGACAATATAGTGCAACTGCCTGCTCCTGGTCTTGCGGCACCCCCTCTCCATGTTCATATTGCTGGGCTTGCTGCACCAACACCGCTACTGCATTCGTACTGACTCCATATACCGCAGTAGCATGCCAAGCAAAACATCCCAGGATCAGCCAATACCATTTTTTATAAATATACATATTTATTGTTACGTTATGAATAATTAAAATCTTTATCTAATTTACAAGCAAGAATCACACCAATAATGAATATATTTCAGCAGTGTGTATAACCATTTGTTATATCAATAATATTTACAGATAATTTTTTAGAAGGATAATCACCAAGAAATATCTTGAGAGATACTGTAAAAAATTTCGACAGGTGGGCGTATGTATGACTCACGACGATAGCTCTTCAAAAAATTAAATTATCAGATGAATTACTCATCTTCTTCAGAAGGTATACGATGTACTCGTACTTTACTAATATTATGTTTGTGCACAGCAATGACCTCAAATATGAAGTCATCTACTGTGATCTGCTCACCAGCAACAGGAATATCACCAAACTGCCACAGCAAAAAACCACCCAACGTGGAATAGCGCTCGGCCTCATCAACCAAGTCATACTCCAGCAAGTTAGAAGCTTTACGAATACTGATCCATCCATCCATCAACCACGAACCATCTTCCAGCTGTTCCGCCACCAGTTTTTCTTCACCCGCATCCAGAAATTCACCGGCAATGGCTTCCAGAATATCTGCCGGTGTCACTATGCCTTCCACTGAACCATATTCCTCTACAATCACTGCTAACTGGAGTGGTTGATCACGCAGCTGTTCCATCAGCTTAATCACAGGTACCCTTTCATGCACAACGATTGGATGACGCAATGATTTTTCCAGATTAATCTCGCCTTCTTCCAGCATATCACGCAGCAAATCCTTAGCAAAAGCTGCACCGATAAACTCATCCACTCCACCTCGTGATAACAGGAAACGAGAATGGCCACTCTCGATTATTTTCCGCCGAATCGTCATATTGGTTTCTTCCAAATCCAGCCAATCGATATCTGTACGCGGCGTCATAATTGACATTGCTGGACGTTCAGCCAGTGTCAGCACCCCTTCGATCATTTCTTTTTCTTCACGAGCAAACAAATCGTTCTCTGCCACCTGCTGCGCAATAACTTCTGCTGTTTCTCCTAAACTCACCTCGCCCTTTTTTCCACCCAACAAGCGCAACACTGCAGCAGCAGTACGATCACGTAAATCACCGGTCGTGATAAATTTTTCCTTATTGTGTCGGGCAATCTGATTAAATATTTCAATCAGAATTGAAAAACTGATTGCCGCGTAGAGATAGCCTTTGGGTACGTGATAATTGAAGCCTTCGATGATTAATGAAAAACCTATCATCATCAAAAAACCTAGGCACAAAATAACAACTGTCGGATGCTTTGAAACAAAATTCATTAACGGACTTGATGCCCAAATCATTACGCCCACTGCAACAATAACTGCGATCATCATGACGGCTAGCTGCTCGACCATGCCCACGGCCGTAATCATACTATCCAGCGAGAAAACCGCATCCAGCACAATGATTTGGATAATGACTTGCCAGAACACAGCATGCACATGCTTGCCTTCTTCTTGTTCAGAATGCCCCTCCAAACGCTCGTGCAATTCCATCGTGCCTTTAAAAAGCAGAAATATCCCACCCAGCAACATAATAATATTACGCCAGGACAAATCGATACCAAAAATAATGGCGAGCGGCGTCGTCAGTGTAATTACCCAAGAAAGAGAAGCAAGCAAAATAAGCCGCATCACTAGCGCTAAGGATAGCCCAACGATACGAGCTCTATCGCGCTGATTTGCTGGTAGTTTATCCGCCAGAATAGCGATAAAAACGAGATTATCGATTCCCAGTACAATTTCCAGAATGATCAATGTTGCCAATCCTGCCCAAGCAGCAGGATCAACCACCCATTCAAAAAACACTTTTACTGATACCTACGATAAATTAAGATATTTTAATCAAGAATATGAAACACCCGAATACAGGCAAAAAGAAGTCACGCAATGGAAGGTAGTAGATGAAAAACAATCAATATAGTACAAGTTTCTGAAACCCGCCAGAAAAATATCAAAAACAAAATATTAAAATATCTACCCAAGCGAGATGATCGATCCAAGGAAAAATCAGCAAAATATAGCCAATTCAACTCACTCTGAGGCACATGTCATTTTAATCTACCAAATGATGCAGCAATGCATAGCGAATTAATTCACTATTGTTAGACAATTGTAACTTTTCCATGAGCCGGGAACGGTAAACACTCACTGTTTTAGGGCTAAGACACATTTCTTCTGAAATTTCAGATAACCCCTTGCCAGAAGCAATCAAACACAATGTCTGGAATTCCCGATCAGATAATGTGGCATGTAAAGGACGATCTACATCCGAGGTAATGGCATTGGCCAGCTCCATAGCTAATTCTGGCGTAATGTATTTCTGGCCTGACGCCACTTGGCGAATAGCGGTAACCAATTGTGCAGGGGCACTTTGCTTATTCAGATAACCAACCGCACCCGCCCTGAGCGCACGAATCGCAAACTCACTTTCACTATGCATGCTCAACATCAAGATTGCCAGATCAGGCTGTTCCTTTTTTATCTGTTTCAATACATCCAAACCATTGCGATCCGGCAATGAAATATCCAGCAATATGACATCAAAATCTTGTTGCCGGATAACACTCATTGCCTGAAATCCGCTAGCAGCTTCACCCGTTACACAGATATCACTCGTTTCACTCAATATTTGCTTCAGGCCTTGCCGTACAATTGCATGATCATCTGCGATCATCACCTTGATCATACTGCTACCCCAACTTCAAATAGTATCTTTGTTGCATATTTCATCCAGCAATCTGACAAGCAAGTAAAGAGCGTCCATTGACCGGAATAGCAATGATGACTTCAGTGCCACTGGTAGGTTTGCCCCGAATATGAAATTTACCACCCAATTGTTGACAGCGTTCACGCATACTACGTATACCAAATGAATTAATCTTTTCCATATCCGAATGGGTAATACCACAACCATTATCTACTACCCTCAGACATACCTCACTGGCCTGCTCGGATAGCTGCACCTGTACCCCCGATGCTTGTGCATGCTTAGCTATATTCGTCAATGCTTCCTGAAACACCCGAAAAATCGCTACTGCCAGTTCTCCATCCAGTGAAATATCTTCGCTGTCGCACTCCACGACACAAGCAATGCCAGTACGCTGATCAAATTCACGTGCCTGCCAATGCACTGCGGCCACGATGCCACAATCCAGTACCCCAGGTCGCAAATCCAATGCAATCCGGCGAGTGCTATCAATAACCATATCCACCAGTGACTCTACTGCTGCAGCTTTATTTTGATAAAACGCTGCGGTGCGATTGGAATTATCCAGACAAGGTACCAGCTCACATTTGATGGCAGTTAAAGTACCACCAATATCATCATGAATTTCACGCGCAATTCGAGTGCGCTCCTGCTCTTTCACCCGTTGCGAATACATCGACAACTCTTCCAGTCGCGCACGCGAGCGCGCAATTTCCAGCTCAATTTGTTTGTTACGCGTAATATTCAACATGATGCCATCCCACAATACAGCACCACGCGCAGTACGACGTGGTGTGGCGCGCACACTAATCCATTTGATATCAGCATCGCCCCGGGCTTGTATGCGTCCTTCCCAATTCCACGCGGATAGCTGTTCACATGAAGCATATAACGATCGCGTGTAATCCAAGGCATCTCCTGCCAAAATCAAATCAGCAAACGCTTCAGGATTTTTCTGTAAATAATCTGGGGAAAGCCCGAGTAATGACTTGGAGTTATCGCTCACATAGGGAAAAAAAACCTGATCATCCGGCTCCAATACAAACTGAAACACCAAGCCTGGCAAATTGGACGCAATAGCACGAAAGCGTGCCTCATTCCTCTCCAAAGCAGATTGTGCTGCATATAACGCTTGCAAATGACCGACATGCCGTTGGCAAATACGAATGGCTGCCAACAAGCGCATTGCTTCCGATTTCAACAGCACATCCTGCACGCCAGCAGCAAACAAACATGCCGTTAATTCTGCATCTGGTTGAGAAATCTGCGCAATTACTGTGACATCCAATTTTAGCTTTTTCAACCAATTCAGCACTGGCAGCACATCCAAATCCGCATGATCACCCGCTAATAGCAAATCCCACGTTTGTTGCTGTAATACGTTTACCAGCACATCAATCGTTTCCACGTGATGTACCTCGACTGCCAGCTGATGTTTGCTTAATAAATCACGAATTTGCTCGACCTCATCCAGTGTATGACCAACAATCAACATTGCCAATGTTTGTGCCATCATTTGCTCCGAATTTTTATTGATTGGTATCATCTCCAAACCACTATCTTTTCCCTGCCAATAAACTCTGACACACTATCTGTACTTTCATTTTTACGTTAAAAATAAGTTGACAATAGCACTAACCATAGCAATTTTCTGCACAAACACCAAAAATATATGACATTTTAATAAATTATAGTGTTAACTTATTCTGGAAATCTCTAAAAATAGCAACACAATCGTACACTTCAGGTGTACAACAGCTAGAGTTAATGATGCAATACGATAACGTAACTACAATATACATAAGCAAACAGACAGAAAGCCAAGCATTACTTGCTTATCAATCGCTATTCAAGAAAACATCAGACGGCTATGAAAGAAGAATCCAAACGACTTAAACAATGCGACAAAAATCAATCCCCTTGGAAAAAATGGGGACCTTATTTAAGTGAACGACAGTGGGGCACAGTACGCGAAGACTATAGTGAAAATGGCAATGCCTGGAACTACTTCTCACATTATCAATCTGGAGCTCGCGCATACCGCTGGGGAGAAGATGGTTTAGCTGGTATCAGTGATGATCGGCAATTACTTTGCTTCGCATTGGCGCTATGGAACGGACAGGATTCCGTCTTAAAAGAACGCTTATTTGGTCTAACCAATCCACAGGGCAATCATGGAGAAGATGTTAAGGAATATTACTTCTATCTAGATGCCACCCCCACCCACAGTTATCTGAAATATCTCTACAAATATCCGCAAACTGCTTATCCGTATGAAGATTTGGTTAATACCAATGGCCAACGCTCACGCCTGGAGTCGGAATACGAACTACTCGATACGGGGATTTTTGACGAAAACCGCTATTTCGATATTTTCGTGGAATACGCTCAGAACACACCAGAAGACATCTTCATTCGTATTCAGGTGATTAATCGTGGATCTGAAGCTGCACCATTACGCTTACTACCAACGCTTTGGTTTCGTAATACCTGGTCATGGGAATCTGATACCAGCAAACCTCACTTGCAGCAAGCAGAAAGCCGAGATAACTATCAAGTTATTCAAACCAACCACGACAAACTGGGAAGTTATCAACTGTATTGTGACGACGCACCAACGTTACTTTTTTGCGAAAATGAAACCAACCATTGGCGATTATTCCGCAGCAACAACACAGGACCCTATACCAAGGATGGCATTAATGACTATGTCGTGCATAGTAAAACTGACGCGATCAATCCCACCAACAGTGGCACCAAAGCAGCAGCTGATTACACATTAAACATTCCTTCTGGTGCAACTCGCAGTATTCGATTGCGATTATGCAAAGCTAATACTGCCCCAATATCTGCTGTTTTTACTGATTTTGATCGTTTGATCGACAAAAGAAAGAAAGAAGCCGATCATTTTTATGCTGAATTAACAGCAAACCGCTTAAATAAAACACAGCAAGCTATTTTTCGACAAGCACTGGCCGGTTTGATATGGACCAAACAATATTACGAATATGACGTTAAACGCTGGCTGGACGCAACACACCGCACTAGCGCACGTAATATCGACTGGCAGCACATGCACTGCCACGACATTATTTCTATGCCAGATAAATGGGAATATCCCTGGTTTGCCGCCTGGGATTCTGCATTTCACACGCTCCCATTAGCGATGATTGATCCAACCTTTGCCAAACAACAACTCAGCCTGTTTCTGGAAAATCGTTATCAGCACCCCGACGGACAGCTACCTGCCTACGAATGGAATTTTTGTGATGTCAATCCACCAGTACACGCTTGGGCTGTCTACGTTGTTTATCAAATCTGTCAGGATTACCATCAGCAAAAAGACTTATCGTTCTTAAAATCAGCTTTTGCTAACCTGGAACATAACTACAGCTGGTGGGAATCACACCGTGAACCCGATAAAAATGTGTATGAAGGTGGATTTCTGGGGCTAGATAATATTGGCGTGTTTGATCGTAGCGCTGCTTTACCCACAGGCGGACACTTGGAACAATCCGATGCAACTGCCTGGATGACGCTGTTTTCGCAAAATATGTTGCAAATTGCACTGGAACTCAGCTTGCATGATTCAACATACGAGCAACGGGTATTGTCTTATCTCAACAAATTCATGGCCACTGCGGCTGCTATGCAAGATATCAGTGATGAGCACCGCGATATGTGGGACGATGAAGACGGTTTTTTCTACAACGTATTACGCTTTCCAGATGGCCATTCTACTCGCATCAAAGTGCGTTCATTCGTTGGCCTGCTACCGTTGTGCGCTGTAACGGTTGTAGAAAAATCTACGCTAGACAAGCTGCCACAGGTCGCAGAATATTTTGATAATCTGGTCAAACGGAGAAATTATTTGACCGCACACATTTTCTGTCCCATCAAATCCGGGATAGAAGGACGCCGATTACTCGCTATTGTCGACGAGGAGAAATTACGAAAAATATTAACAAAAATGCTAGATGAACAAGAATTCCTCAGTCCCTACGGGATCCGTTCGCTCTCTAAATATCATGAGCAACATCCCTATGAATTTCACTGGAATGGACAAACCTTTACAGCAGATTATCAACCGGGAGAATCCACTACCGGAATGTTTGGCGGTAATTCCAACTGGCGCGGCCCAGTGTGGTTACCTGTCAACATTTTAATTATTCGCGCTCTGCTGACACTCTATGCTTACTATGGTGATAATTTTAAAATAGAATTTCCAACCCGATCCGGCAAACAATATAATCTGTTCCGAGTCGCCAGAATGATTGCAACACGATTATTACGCATTTTCCAACCCGATGAACAAGACAGACGACCGGTATTTGGCGGCGCTGAAAAATTCCAGACCGATCCTCACTGGCGTGATCACCTATTATTCTACGAATATTTTCACGCAGAAGATGGTTCAGGACTGGGTGCCAGCCACCAAACTGGCTGGACAGGCACCATGGCGGCTCTGTTAAGTATCTTTGGTTCCTTGGAAGAAGAAGAGCTGGCGGAGCTAGGCATGCAAGAAATACCAGCCATTCTAGCTGGAAACAACAAATTACCTACTTGCTAAATTAGTTAACAACTACACGCTCGCACTATTCGCAAACAAGCAATATTTGCTATTACCCTCTCATTTGATATATAAAAATTGGTCACCGCTCCTACGCACCCTTTGCTCTACCAGCTCAACGCTCGTATTCGACAAGCTGAACTAGCACATGAAACATCCTCACTGCTTACCCTGGATGCGTGGCCAGAAAGTGAATGGGACCGCCTGGCCGATTTAGGATTTGACTGGGTATGGTTATTAGGTGTATGGGAAACTGGACAAGCAGGCCGACAAGTTTCACGCAATCATGCTGCTTGGCAGGCGAGCTTTAAAACCAGTTTGCCAGATTTAACCACAACTGATATCTGTGGCTCTTGCTTTGCAATTACTCATTATCAAGTCGCTAGCAAACTGGGCGGTAATCAAGCACTGCGAAAATTGCGCCAGAAGCTAAATAAACGCGGGCTGCGCTTGATGCTTGATTTTGTTCCCAACCATACCGCGCTGGATCACCCTTGGGTGAAAACTCATCCTGAATTTTATATTACTGGTACGCTAGAAGAACAGCAGCATGCTCCACAAAACTACACCACGCTTACTGTGCATGATGAACAGCAAGTTTTTGCTTATGGGCGTGATCCCTACTTCGATGGTTGGCCAGATACCTTACAACTGGACTATAGTAATCCCGCTGTACCGCAGGCTATGCAAAAAGAATTACTACACATCGCCAGTTTATGTGATGGCGTGCGCTGTGATATGGCAATGTTGCTGCTGCCACAAGTGTTTGAGCGCACATGGCAACGCACTATGGCACCCTTCTGGCCAGCTACAATCAAAATTGTTCGCGAGCAATTCTCAGATTTCATTTTTTTAGCAGAAGTTTATTGGGATTTGGAATGGATGTTGCAACAGCAAGGATTTGATTACACCTATGACAAAAGATTATATGATCGTCTGCGCGATCAAACAGCTCAACCGGTGCGTGCTCATCTAACCGCAGATATTACTTATCAACGCAAATTGGCTCGCTTTCTGGAAAATCACGATGAGCCACGTGCCGCAGCTGTTTTCCCACCCGCTGTACATCAATCTGCTGCCATTATTAACTATCTAGCGCCTGGCATGCGTTTTTTCCATGCAGGACAATTAACTGGTAAACAAATACCAATACCCATCCATTTGTGCAGAAGTCCAGATGAAAAACCAGATGCTGAACTTAGCTATTTTTATGAGCAGTTATTGCACATCCTGCACAATCCACTATTGCGACAGGGAAAGTGGCAATTGCTAGAATGTCTACCAGCTCATACGAATAATGATACTTGGCAGAATTTTATCGCTTATCAATGGCAGCAAGAGCATGACAGCCAGCTTGTTATCGTTAACTTTGCTCCCCATCCGGGGCAATGCCGATATCAGCGCACAATCTAATAAAAATGGTAATCATTGGGATAATCTGCTGGCAACAAGCAAATCAACCAACCTTCACACAGAATCAGTAACTCGCTTTTTCTTTGATTTACCTGCCTGGGGATATCAAATTCTAGCCCAACAGCGCAAATAAAGCTGACCGTTTAACCACAGCAACAATCTCTACTGACATGGTTTAATAAACCGGACACTCCTGTTAAGAGAAAATAACCTTAACCGGGGAGGTAATCCACCCATTTTTACCCTGATTCAAAAGTAGAAAGTTAATCAAGCTGCTTTGGTCAGTTTTTGGATGGGGGCCAGCCCACCATTTGCCATGTTTGGTCTTTCATGATTGTATGTCCAGAGCCAGCAAACGGCATACTCCTGAGCCTCAGCAACAGATTCAAACCGATGTTAGCTCAGCCATTCATAACGCACAGTACGATTATAGCGTTCCACGTATGCATTTTGCTGTGGATTTCCCGGTTGAATGTATACCAATTTAATAGTTCTTTTGAATGCCCATTAGCCAATTTCGTACTAATATACTCTGGCCCAACTGTCACAGCGGGTCTGCAAGGGTTTGCCGCGCTTCAAAGCACTACTGCGGAATCCATCGAGCACGCAATATCGATGGCTGGGTCGATGCTGGCGTTGATAATGATTGTATCGGTCGGGTTCCACTGATTTTTGGACTGTACCGCTTCGGCTTTATTAATCACTTTGATAAAGCAGTTGGAACTGCCGTGCGCAAACATCGTGGTGTTGCTGCCGAAGGCTCTGTCTCGCTCTCTCGTTGGGTTGACGGCAACCTTGTATTGGGCGGCGAAATATTTTTTCCACGAAAAGAATATGTCAGTCGCGTGAATGTGCCATAACAATTAATCATGCCAATAATTCTAGGCATGATTAATTATTGTGGCCTTTCGTGTTTTCCTTCACAAGTCCACGACAAGAGCCTGAATATCGAAGTATTCAGGCCCACCTTTCATCGGTATACCTCTTTGCGATGGCCTACCCGTAGTACAAGAACATGTAGTACACCATCTTGAATATCACAGACGATCCGATAATCGCCTACGCGGTAGCGCCAAAAGCTATTGAATGGACCAGTAAGAGCCTTGCCGGTACTACGTGGATCATCAACCATCGAAACCCGTTCTTCCATGAAGTTGATGATCCGCTTTGCGGTTTGCCGATCTAGCTTACACAACTGTGACACAGCCGAATCGGCATAGTCAATCATCCAAACCAAGGTTTTTCCTTACGGTATCAGCCGAGTGTGTTTTTTCTAGCCCCTTACGAATTCGCTCTTGCGTGTTGGCGGCAAGGTAGTAGTCCTCCACTTCTTCAATGCCTTGCTCAATAATTTGACGCAGATAATAAGCCTTTGTTCGCCCGGTTTCGGCTGCAAGCGAATCCAGCCTTTTTTCAATTTCCGGTGCCAGTCGAATAGATGTTGCCATGCTTGATAACCCCTGTTGAATACAAGCATTCATTGTATCACGATGCTATCTGCATCGCCTACTATTTGTGATTTTTTCGCGCTACCTCTACGTCTTCTGAGGACTCGCTAAGGTCTGAATATCGCAAATATTCAGGCTCACCTTCTATCCCTGCTTTAATTCGTGTTTAGGAACCAGTGGCACTATTTTTAATAGTTCTGCGTCTTGAGCTGCCTTCCGTGCCTTTTCAAGGTCGTATTCGCACTACAATGCCGCCCAGAAGCGGGCCGTACTGACACCTGCCGCCTCGAGCCTTATGGTCAGGTCGTAACTGATAGCGCTGCTGCGCCCATTAACCACGCGAGAAATCGATGCACGCGACATGCCTAAGTGCTTAGCTGCCTCGCCTACGGCCATGTCCAGCGCCTTTAACACGTCCTCGCGCAAGATCATGCCAGGGTGAGGATGATTCATCATATCCATAGTTTTTCTCCTATTTGTCGTGGTAGTCCAGATAATCAACCAGATCGGTATCGACGCCCACGAAAACAAAAATAACCTGCCAATTTTTGTTAACGGTAATTGACCAGCACCCAGCTAAATCGCCCCTGAGCGGGTGCAGTCGAAAGCCAGGAAAATCCAGTTCAGCCGGAGCCTGTGCCACAACACGTCCAGCGCCCGCAGAATACGGCCCAGCTTCGCTGCGTGTTCGGCCTGTATGCCTCGGGTCGAACCGGTCTTAAAAAAAGTCTCTAGTCCCTTATGCTTAAAGCTCCTGATCAAGCCGGTATCCTTTGCTCTCTGTTTAATCGTTAATGTGACGTGACGCGCTATATGCGGCAAATGTTTTTATTGATAGGCTAATTAAAGTAGTTGACAACAGGGTAACTAATTTGACATCCTCCCCGGCCTGAAGGCCGGAGATTCCTACGGCGCTCAGGCACGGCATTGAGCCGCCCCTGACCAGGTCACTACTATTCAGCAACAGCTTGCCGGGAAAACTGCCAACGTTCTACTGCACGCATTACCAAAGAATACACAGCAGGTACGACCACCAACGTTAATAATGTTGAAGAAATCATCCCGCCAATAACAGCCACCGCCAGCGGGCGATTGGTTTCCGCTCCAGCACCTAATCCCATTGCAGCGGGCAACAGAGCCAAAATCACTGTAAGTGAAGTCATCAATACCGGTCGCATACGAATTGGACAGGCTTCTTTCAGCGCTGCATCAATCGATTTACCTTGTTCACGTAACTGATTGGTAAGATCAATCAATAAGATTGAATTTTTTGCAACCAAGCCGATTAGCAATACCAGCCCGATCATGGAAAAAATGTTGAGTGAATCACCTGTCAACCACAAAGCAAAAATACCACCAATAATAGCCAACGGTTGTGCCACCATCACAATCAGCGGCTGCAAAAAAGAATTGAACTGGCTGGCCAACACCATATAAAGCAAAATCAACGCCAATGAAAAAACAAATATAATACTTTCAACTGTCTTGGCTAATTCCTCCGCCTGGCCAGTTAGTTTCACGGTATACCCAGGTGGCAACATTTCAGCAGCTTGCTGAAAAACAATATCAGTCGCTCTATCTAAAGGCAGAGTGGGATTGGCATAAAACATGGCAGCGTACATCAAATCAAAGCGCCCGATTAATGCAGCCCCCAGCACCTCCTTAAATTCAACGACCGTATCCAACCTAACCAGCTCGTTACCGCTGCTACGCAAATAAACCTTCTTTAAATCTTCCAGTTTATTAAAACGATCTTCCTTGCCTTTGATTCTAATTTCATACCGCTGGCCATCTCCTGGGTCATCATTAAATCGATCGACATCTATTCCCCCGGTAAACATGTTGATTGCGGTAGCAATATCAGCGGCAGATATACCAAGACTAGCCGCGCGTGTCCGATCCACCTTGACAATCAACTGCGGCAAATCCAGATCAAGATCCAGATCGATCTTACCCATACCGGGAATTTCTCCCAGTTGTGATTGCATTTGTTTAGCCAATCGGCCCACTTCCTCTAAATTGGGACCGGTCATATTGAATTGTAATTTTTCTGAGCGCTGACCACGCACAATCGATACCGGCGTAGGGAAAGCACGCACACCAGGAATTTTGTCAAATTGCTCTCGCAATTCGCGCATTAACTCCTGTTGAGTCATGGCACGTTCGCTACGATCGTACAAACGTACGTTGACGAATCCTCTATTCACCTGGCCATCTTGTCGGGTACCAATCATCCCGAGATAACTGATTATCTCCGAAGGATATTGTGCCAGTACCTGCTCAAGCAGTCTGAGACGTGAATCTGTGTAATCAATGCTGGAACCTAATGGTGTTCTGAAGGTGATGGTGAATACACCTTCATCTGTTTCTGGTGAAAATTCCTTGCCTACTTCATTGAAGAAAAAAACACTACTACATACAGTGAGCACTGTTAAACCAATTACTTTCCAGCGGTGACGCATGGAAAGCGCGAGTAATTGCCTATAGTGATGATCCAGGCGAGCAAACCTGTTATCCAACCAGCGATAAAGGCGGCCATGTTTGCGCTCAACTCGCAAATAGCGCGAACACAGCATAGGAGTTAATGTAAGTGAAACAAATAGAGAAATCAGTACCCCAAAGGTCACAACCACGGAAAAGGATTTGAAGAATTTTCCGATAATGCCTTCCATGAAAACCACTGGAGCAAAAATACAGACCAATGCCAGTGTGGCAGCAATCACAGCAAACACAACTTCATGGCTACCTCGAATAGCAGTAGCAACGGGGTCAATCTTGCCATATTGCTTCTGTTCCCGACTCATGTGTCGAAAAATATTTTCTAATACCACAATAGCATCATCAACCACCACCCCAATTAGTAGCAACAATGCTAACAACGTCATGGTGTTAAAGGTGAAGCCTGCAAAATACATAACAGCAATTGCACCCAAGAGCGAAACCGGAATGGCAGTGGCAATAATAAGCGTAGAACGTACTGAACTCAAAAACAACCAAACTATTAACGCGGCCAGCAAAGTCCCCTCTACCAGATGTTCTTGTAATGCATAGACCAGCTCCTTAATAAAAATCGCATCACTGGAAGACACACTGATTTTCATACCTGGCGGCAAATTGGGCACAATATCTTCCACCAATCGCCGTTCAACTTCATCAATAATGGCAACGGTATTGGCATTGGCCACCTTAACAATCCCTAGGCCCAGAGAAGGTTCGCCATTAAATCGGCCTATTTGCCGATAATCAGCCAATGCATCTTCAACCTCTGCAATCTGTTTTAACCGGATCGGTGCTCCATCGCGGTAAGCCACGATCATGTTATTCATCTCTTTGATGGTATGAAATTCCAGATCCAGCTTGATGAGTTTTTCTGAATGCCGTGCTGTTAGAAACCCACCGGGTAATTGAATGTGTTCACGTCGAAAGGCATCGATCACATCCCTTGCTGCAATATTGTAAGAAGCCATACGATCTGGCAAAACATTAACTCGAATGGTACGATCACGGCGACCACCTAGCCGCACCTCTCCTACACCATCAATCGTTTCCAGCTTTTTCTTGATAATGTTAAATCCATATAGATTGAGCTGCTGCAAAGTACGATCGCCCTGTAATGACAACCACATGACAGGCTGTGCATTAGTTTCTATTTTTTGGATGATGGGAGGATCAGTATCATCAGGCAAACGCTTCAGAATTTGACCCACATTTGCCTGGACTTCGTTGTAAGCAATGTCAATATCTTTATCCAAGATAAAGGTGATGGTCGTTGTCGCAACGCTGGGAGAAGAGCTAGATTGCACATGTTCGATACCGGGAATGGTGTTGACAGCCGTTTCAATAATGCTGGTAATACTGGCATCAACAATATCAGGGTTGGCTCCAATGAGTGTAGTCGTCACCGAAATTATAGGAAATTCAATGTACGGCCAGCGATCTACACCAATACGCTGATAGCTGATTATTCCAAGTAAAACTAGTAACCCAGAAACCATCCATGCCAGCACATGACGCTTGATTGATAGCTCTGGCAGCGTCATAAATTTGCCTGCGTTAATACTTCGTTTTGTATGGTGATTTTAGCTCCGTCGGTTAGAAAAGCAGCGCCATCTAACACAATTCGTTCACCTGCTTGGACACCCTCTATAATTTCAATCATGCCATCCTGGTTTAAGCCAGTTTGTACTACACGCTGTTCCACTTGTGTTTCATTGACTGCATAGATTACTTGCCCTGCTGGCCTTAGCACAACACTGAGTTCTGGCACCACTACAACATTTTCACGTATCCCTAATACAACAACCCCGTTAATACTAGCGCCTGCATGCCAGCCAGACTGATTTTCAACATAAGCAAGCGCTTCAATAGCGCGATTATTCGTACCCACCGCGGGTTTCAGTTCTCTAATGCGAGAAATGATGACAGCGTCAGATGTAGGGGTACTTAATCTGACTTCAAGTCCTGGTTTGATATACGCTGCAGTACTTTCAGGAAATGGCAAATGGGCGCGCAAAAACTGATTGCTGATGATTTGCAACAATGGATCACCCACCTTGACATAATCCCCCTCAACCACAATTTGTGATTCAACTTTGCCCTCTACCGGTGAAAATATACGGGTCTTGGATTGGTTGTGCTCTATCGTCGCCAAGCGTGACCTGGCACCTTCTAGTTGACGACGCAATGCTATTTCTTGCGTTTTGACATCATCCAACACAATCTGAGAAATAAAATTGCGTTCGACCAAGCGCGTGTTACGTTCAACCAAGCGTCGCTGATTCTCTAACAAAGCTTCCAAGCGCGCGACTTCACTCAATGCTTCACGCCGTTGTAGTTGATGATTAACCGGATCAAGCAAGGCGATTTCTTGCCCTTTTTTGACATGTTGCCCTTGACGTATCAATACCTTCAGAACACGTCCAGCGACTTCTGCTGCAATCGTTGGATCCATAATACCTTCCAATGAACCAATCGATTCTTCCCGCACTTCCATCGATATGCTTTGGGCTGTTGTTACACTTACGGAAGGTGGGTTAGGCGTTCTGGTTGCTGTTTCCTGTTTACTGCAAGCAATCAACACCAATAGCAATGTTGCATATAACAGCTTCTTTACTTTACTTAGCATTACCGCAAATGTTTCCACATATTTCGTAAAGACAAATCATATCTATAATTGCTACTAATCTATCTAACCAACAATTATTGATTCAAGTATCATCAATAACAATACGTCATTTTTATTTGTGAGAACTACAATAGAATTTGGTCAGAACTCGCTCCGTTTGCTTCCAATACCCGATCAGAGCATCTCTTCTATCCGATAAAAAATAACAAAGCTAAAGCATAAGCCAGAATAATACAATTGGATCGTCAAGAAGAAACAAAAACAGCAGCTAATTGATTAAAAGTAGGGGAAATCAGGAAGAGAGGGGTGCAGTAATGTTATCCACTACTCTCATTTACATGTGAGTAGTGGAGTAATATTACTGAGATTACCAGTATAGGGATACTGATTTAATCAGCTAACAACAGGTGGCGGTGTTAAATAAACAGCTAAAGAAACACAACCTAATATTAGAAGCAATAACAACACAGTTCCTAATATCATTTTTTTAGTGGTATCAGCATCACTACCTTTTTCCACAGAACTCATTACACAGCTCCCTTAACGTATAAATTAGAAATAAAATAGTAATCAGTTAATTTACATTTGTTTATCATTCCTCAACAATAAACAAATGTAATTAATCAGAAATATAGCACAAAATGTCTTGTTCTTTGCACAATTCGCACTATTCTTCTCTCAATTACTTATAATTAGTTAAAAATAAATAACAACAACTGTTGTTAATTGCTTTCCTCGTTCTTTTTCCTTGTATGCGCCATAAATAATGCAGGGATAATTTTTTTATCACGCTTATACACGCCCAATGATTGAGAACCCACTCGTTCTACATTAGCTGATTGCGCTAAATTCACCTGTGGCACATAAGGTTCCGTAAAAATCGGATCTTTGTTATTTTTTAGAGCTCTATCATATGAAAAATTGGCATACTTTCCATTTTTCTCACCACGCGCATTCCGAATATGCTGACTATTATAATTTTGAGTGGTACCGGCTGATATTTTATTCTTTCGATCTGGAACATTTTTGACAGACAAATCCTCATCAAATCCAGATACTTTTTCTACTTTTAATTTGGTATGCAGAAGTTTCTCAATATTAGCGAGAAGCTCTGTTTCATTTTCACCGACTAGAGATAACGCATTACCCTCACTACCGGCACGCCCTGTACGTCCCACTCTATGCACATAATCTTCAGGATTACTTGGCAATTCATAATTAATTACATGAGACAAATTCTCAATATCAATACCACGAGCAGCTACATCTGTTGCCACTAGAATCTGCACACCTCCATTCTTGAATTCGGAAAGTGCATGAGAACGCTGTAATTGATTTTTATCGCCGTGAATAGCCAATGCTTGAATTTTACGACGAACAAGCATTCGAGCTAATTGAGAAGCACCATGCTTTGTCTTTACAAAAACAAGCGCCGATTCAAGATTCTGTTTTTTAATGAGGTACTGTAATAACGCAAATTTATTTTTGGATACTACTCGATGAATAACATGCGAAATTGATTTATTTACAGTATTTTGTGCAGCCACTTCAACCTGCACTGGATGTTGTAACAAACCATTCGCAAGTTTCTTGATTTCATCAGAAAAAGTTGCCGAAAACATCAAACTTTGTCGTTGTGAGGGTAATAACGCCATTACTTTTTTAATATCTGGCAAGAAACCCATATCTAACATACGATCTGCCTCGTCCAGAATTAAAACCTCTGTTTTGGAAAAATTTGCTACTTTCCGCTCAATCAAATCCAACAAGCGGCCAGGGGTGGCGACCAATATCTCGATACCTGCCTGCATTTCTGCCACCTGTGGTTCAATACTCACCCCACCAAAAACAACAGCCGATCGCACTGCAAGATACTTTCCATATCTTTTAACACTGTTGCTAATCTGTATCGCCAATTCACGGGTTGGAGCTATAATTAAAGCACGAATAGGATGACGAGCAGGAGATGTACTTGCGCTGGCATACATCTGCAAGCGATAAAGCAAAGGCAAGGTAAAACCTGCTGTTTTACCAGTACCCGTCTGCGCACTCGCCATAATATCTCGGCCAGCAAGAATAAGCGGGATCACTCTCTCCTGAACAGGAGTTGGAGCAGTATAACCCTCATCCGCAACTGCTCGCAGTATTTCGCTAGATAAACCTAATTGCTCAAATGTCACATTACAGTCCATGATTTGTTTGGCAGTGGACAACAAAAAAATAGCGGCACTCAGAAATATTGACTATAAACACATTTATTTTTTATTGAGCACCACCTTAGAATCTGTTTTTTTACTTCTAGTTTGCTTAAATGAATTTCCAATTTTATCAAAGAAACGCAGAAATACAGGAGCAGTACCAATGGCAACAGAATCTACCAAACAATACCAAGCAGAAACTCCACTAGGTGGATTACCTTGTGTTAACTCAAATATCGGCTCAAGTTCAGCCCATCGCCAAGTGCCCAGCGCAGTTCCGATTATTTCCAGCCAAACCGTAATAAAGAAAGCACCCAGATACACCATGGGTGATCTACCTTTGAATAAATAAATCAAAAAAGCCACATAAAGTATTGCACCGACCTGATCACCATGGCCAGATAACTCACTTATTCCCCATAATGACCATAAACCGCATGACGCAACCACAAATATGGCAATTTCTCGAGCGTACTTCATAAAAAAACCAGAACGTGCTAACGCCACCGCTGTTAGATAAACCATGCCGTGGCCAGGAGGAACATACATCGGAACATTCTCAAAACGATAGGTATACCCCCCCATATAAATAGATGCAAAATGCTCTCCCGCTGTTGCAAAAGCTACAGCAATCATCACTTGCATTTTTATTTCACGATTTTCTCCGCGTAACATAAAAATCAAGGAGGTCCACGCAATTACACCTAATATATTTTGTAGTAGTAGGGTTCCATTCGCATCCAGCAAAAGGCTGACAGCAACACAGAAAAATGTATAGGCAGCAATCCAATAATCACGTTTTCTATGAACAACATCACCATACACCTTTGGAAATTTACGAAGCATTTTCTATAACTCTAAAAATAAAAGCCACATTTTCTCTGGAAGTTAAAAATAGAGATGGTAGACGACTGTAAAGCGGACAAAAAGGGGAAAAGTACACAGTACTTTTTAAAAGAATGATATGAATAAATATTCAATGAAATATTTGAATTACATAGCTGAATAGACTACTACAACATAAAACCATCTGTATTTATTTGATTCACCTAAAAAACCATCAATCTTCTATCTGAATTAATGTAGATTCAACACAATTAAATAGCACCTAGAAGGTACTTTCAGCAAAGTAAGCAAATTACGTTATTAGAACGTAGCCAATTAAAATTGACCACGCTCTAGCATTACATCTAATAAATTTTACTATTTTCCTTTTTTGGTAGTTTTGGCGCTGGCCTGGAATTCTTCATGGAATTTGAATTTAGGTTCGCCCTCAAATACACCATCCAGTTTGTAATGTTCATGCATGGCTTTAACATCTTTGACCATTTCATCAAAGTTGAAGGTGTATTTCGCATCTACTTCTGGTGTATACGGTGTGTACGGTGGCTTGGCATCTTTCCAGGGAGAGCCTTCGTAGTTCAGATGGCAGGCACTGCAGCGTTCTTCAAAGTGGAAGTCCTGACCTTTCTTCGCCAGTACACTACGTTTGGTAGTCTTGCCTTTTTTCTCAAACGCTTGGCCACTCTTGCGGTGATCACCTCGGTAGTTACGACCAGGGCCATGGCAGGATTCGCAGCCAACACCGGTTAACATCTTTTTAGGACTATCAATAGTATAGCCCCCTTTTTGACCAAAGCCATCTACGTGACAGCCAACGCAATCTTTATCTTGTGTGTAATCCTTGGCTGGATCCAGGTTGGCTTTTTGTTTGGCTTCCGCTTTGACATTGGGTTTCAATGATTCCATTGCCTTGGCATGGGCGGTATCTTTCCAAGATGATGCTTGGGCTTTGTGACAGGAACTACATTTTTTGCGGCCCTCAAACGGGGCATCTGCTGCCAGGCTTTGTCCACTCACTATAGTAAACAGAGCTGCAACAATGACTGCGCATACGCTCATTACTTTCATAGTCTCTCCTCTTGTTTTAGGTAGATAAATATAGGTTATGATTTTTTTGTCTTGCCAATATTATTGTACCTGATCACTGTGCTGGATTAAATCCATCTGTTTCTCATGGGGGGTAACAGGTTGTGCTGTAGACTGTTCTGTCAGTTGATACACCCAATAGCCGCCTTGTTGATAAATCAATCGGGGGGAGGCAAGATCCAGCGGTGAGGGTTGGCTGGTAAAAGGCAGTAGCCGCGCCAGTAATGTTTGATAGCTGGCTTTATCAATCAGGAAGAAGGCTCGGATCAGTTCATCTGAGAGCGATTGTAAGGTGTAGGCATAATACCCTTGGTTGGTCATTTCTGCTTTGACATGGGTAATCATGCCATGCAGGTTGCTTGTGAGCCGATAAGGTTTGTACACAATGCCAAATTGCTCCGGATACAGTAGCCCTAGTTTGTATAAGTCGCTGACATGCACAATGAGGTAGGCGTCACGTTCTCCTGCCAGTTGGCGTAGTTCTGTGATGCCCTCTGCCAGTGGTTTCAGCAGGCTTTGGGTAAAGCTTAGAAACTGTTCATGCTCTTGTGGATCAACAGCTGTTTCAGTTTGGCTGGCTTCATAGGTTCGAATAGCGCGAGCATCGGCTTGCCATTCATCAGGAATGATGAGTGGTTCATGTAGTGCGCTATGGAACAATACGTCGCGTCCAGTTAACAACGCCAGTTGACGGGAGGTATCCCACCAGCTTAGTAGCAACGCATCTTTGGCGGCATATTGATCAATGGCTGCAGCTAATTCACTCAGTTCAAGGGCTTTTTGATCCAGTGCCAGGATGGGTTCAATGGTTTCATTTTTCCAGTGCAGCAGTACAGGTGCTTGAGCGGCGCGTTGGCCAAACCAGGCTTGTGCCAGTGGTTCATCTGCTCCAGCCAGCATGACGTTATACTGGTTAATCGTCAGATCCTTCCAGGCTTCCAGTTCCAGATCAGGAAAGTCCGCTGTATTACCCGTGGTGGTAAGTTGGTAATAGTAAGGCGGATCGCTTGGCGTGAGTTTCAGCCAGGCATATAGGGCTAATAAAACCAAACCTCCCGTCACTAATAAAATACCCAGTGACGGGAGGAGTCGGTCAGACCAGCGCGAACTGCGCCGGTCTGAGGAGGTTAACGAGGTAGTCAAGCTGTTTGCTTACGCTTGCGCCAGCCAAACAGGGCAACTGCTCCGGCTAGCAACATGCCACCTCCCAGTCCACCCAGGGAGATTTTCTCTTCTGCCTCTCTGAGGTCTAACAGACTGGTTTTCTTGCCTTCCAGTTTGCTTACACGTGCACGCAAGGCTTGCATTTCTTGCATTTTGGTGTATTCATCCTGAATTTCAACATAGGCGCGGTTCATTGGACCCCATCCTTCGGTATAGGTCCAGCCACCTGGATTAGCATGGGCAAGACCTACGTGCATCTTGGCCAGGTTGTTTTCTGCCATTTCCAGTACTTTTAGCTCAAGTGAGGCCGGGTTATTCCCTTTGGACCAGAACAGCTGGGTAAAGATGCTGTAGCCAGGTTTCTCTGGTGCCGGTGGGTTAGGACGGTTGGTCTTTTGACCGGTAAGGGTGCCATCTTCGTACATCTTGTGAACAATGGCGTTGGCTTCCTGGTATTTAGCCAGGCCTTCCAGGGTACCTTTGTCCATGAGGTCAAGATAGGAACGGGCAAAACGTTCTGAGTGACATTGGGTACAGGTGACTACCCAGGAGTCCAGTCGTCCTTCTGCCCAGTCACTGGTGATGTTTTCAGCAATACCAGGAACGAATGGGTAGTTGGCCCAGCGGGTTTTACGGGTGATGTTATGGGTGTACTCGCCTTCATATTCCATGTGGCAGGCTGCACAGGTCGGTGCCGTTTGGCCTCCTTTGGAAAAGGCGTCTTGCAGACGAACTTCCCAGTTCCAGTTGCCACGGTTCATTTCAGCCATCTTGCCGTGCTTGGACATCATGTAGGTTTCGTAGTTGTTGTGGTCTACGCCGCTATGACAGGTAGCACAGGCTTCTGGTTTGCGTGATTCCGCAGCTGAGAATTCGTGACGGGTATGGCAGTTGTCACATTTATTCTGGTTGGTGTGGCACATGGTACAGCCTTCAGCCACTTCGCGTTGTGGCATGGCTGCCCAAACGGTGGTTTCGATGTTGGCGGTGTAGTCCAGTGCATGTGAGGGACGTCCATCAGGCCATTGGCCATTAGGCCAGATCATGGTATCGCGCTCTGATTCACGTTCGGCAAATTCCCTCAGGTGACAGGTACCACAGGTATCTGCAGTTGGCATGCGGATGTCTTTGGTGTGGTCAACCTTTTTGTTGCTGTTGATGTCTGCGTGACAGTCTATACAGCCTACTTCTTTGAGTTTTTCGCTTTTACCCAGTTTGCCCATAGAGCGCAGGTTGTTTTCTACTTCTTCCAACTTGCCTTTTTTGTAGTAAAGCGGGTCGTCTGATTTAAGATTACGAATCTTGTCCAGGTTGGCGTGGGTGCTACGTTGCCAGGCACGTACCCATACCGGTGTTTCATCTGTATGGCATTCTACGCAGTCTTTACGTTCCGCTATCTCTTTGGGAGAAACAGGGGGTTTGTAAAAGGTGGCGGGGTCCATGTAGCGACTGAGTTCAATCGGTTCCCAGTAGTCTCCCATCGTGCCTTTACCGGCTCCATGTGCCGGGTCTTTGTAACGCTTGACCAAGGCATCGTAGGTTTGTTTCGGTGTGGCTTTGCTGCGATCCAGATTCAACGCTTCATACGTCTCGTCCGGTACCGTCGAGATGTCCGCTTGTACTTGACCACCCATCAACAGCAGGCCAGCACATAGCAGCATACCCTTCATATACTCCCGTAATCTCATGCTCTCTCCTCTCCTTCTTAATCTACCTATCGGTATTTGCAATCAATGTGTATAAACTTAATTATCTGAATATAGCTCAGATAACCAGCCAATATAGCTTCTAGATAGCTGCTCACTAACAGCTAGATAGCACAGCAGCCCAAGACTACTTTCTCAGCAGGGACAAGTCAAGATATTAAAACGTTCGCATCAGCTGATAGGGTTTAAATACCACACTTATATCTCGCTAGATAGCAATCACCTGATTTATAGATATCACGAAGCAAGGTAGAATTGCTTCATCTATTTTTTAGTTGGAAAAATGAGTAAATTACGTATTGTTATTGGGATGAGTGGCGGAGTAGATTCATCTGTTGCAGCCTTGTTGCTCAAGCAGCAAGGTCACGATGTAATCGGGCTTTTCATGAAAAACTGGGAAGGTGATGATACTGATGAATATTGTTCAGCGCGTCAAGATTTCCTTGATGCTGCCTCGGTAGCCGATATTCTGGACATTCCACTGGAAGTAGTCAATTTCTCAGCTGAATATCAAGAACGAGTTTTCAACTTGTTCTTGGCGGAATATCAAGCGGGGCGCACGCCTAATCCAGATGTGTTGTGCAACAGTGAAATCAAATTTAGCGCTTTTCTTGATCATGCGTTGGCTCTGGGAGCCGACAAAATCGCAACTGGCCATTATGCACAACTACATGAGATAGATGGCCTCTTCCAATTACACAAAGGGGAAGATGGCAATAAAGACCAAAGCTACTTTCTTTACCGCTTGAACCAGCAACAGCTATCACACACGATTTTTCCCATCGGCCATCTTTATAAACGGGAAGTGCGTGCAATTGCACATGAACATGGATTACCTAACTCCAGCAAAAAAGACAGTACCGGCATTTGCTTTATTGGCGAGCGCCCTTTTCGTGAATTTCTTAATCGCTATCTACCGGCTAACCCCGGCGAAATTCGTACACTAGACGAGCGAACTGTTGGAGAGCACCAGGGCTTAATGTACTACACCATCGGGCAAAGACAGGGATTAGGCATCGGAGGTACACGTGATGGCAGCGAACAACCTTGGTTTGTCGCCAAGAAAGATATGCAAACTAACGTACTCTATGTTGTGCAAGGACATGATCACCCCACACTACTCAGTTCCGCTTTAACTGCTACTGATCTTTCCTGGATCAGTGGCGCGCCTCCCAAAAAAAACTGGGTGTATGCCGCTAAAATCCGTTATCGACAAACTGATGCGCCTTGTGCAATTACACAGCTTGATAGCAACCTTTGCCAAGTTGGATTTGCTGCATCGCAATGGGGAGTAACACCGGGACAATCAGTCGTGCTTTATGAAAGCAATGTATGTCTTGGTGGCGGCATAATTACCAGTCACAATAAATGACACCCCCTTCCCGATCCACGCCACAGCCCTATCGAGCCAGCCACTCACCAAGGAGATTCGGATCAACTTGCAATAAAGCTCACCCAGAAATATAATTGTGAATGATTCGCATTTATATATAGATATAACACTGAGTGAGCTCATTCAGCCATGCCTGCGCCCAGCAATTCTCCCGTCCAATCCATTGAAGTTCTCTATAGCAATCATCACAGCTGGTTACGAAACGAGCTGCGCAAGCGACTGGGAGTGCTTTCGATGTAGCGGATCTCGCGCATGACACCTACATGCGTATCATGGTATCGGGCAATATTCCTCCATCGGGACAGTCATGTCGCTATCTGACCCAGATCGCAAATGGCCTGGTCATCGATCTGTACCGTCCCGTCAAATCGAGATCGCCTATCTAGAGGCAATCAAATTATTGCCGGAACCGGAAGTGCCCTCAGAAGAGGCCCGTGCTCTGGCGACAGACACTGATCGAAATCGACACGATCTTGCATAATCTTCCCGGCAAAGTGCGAACAGCGCCACTGCTTCGCAAACTCGACGGATTGAGCTATCGGGAAATCGCTGAGCGGCTTCATGTTTCTTTATCATCAGTCGAAAAATATATCGCCACCGGTCTACAGGCTTTATATGAATCAAAAAACTGACGAAAAAAACCTCATTGGCTTCACAACAGCCACAAATCAGCTCACCTGCCAGCGATTCTCCCATTGATCCTGCTATCGTTCAACAAGCTTCCAGGTGGATGGCACGTTTATGGTCAGAGGAAGCCAGCGATGCCGATAAAGCGACTTGCGAACAATGGCGCATGGCACACCCTGATCATGAAAAAGCATGGAATCGCCTGCAGATCACGGAAGATAAACTACACGGCATACCACGCGAGATTGCACGCCATGCCCTGCGTGAACCGGCTGTCACGGCGTATACCACGCAGCGTCAAGCACTGAAATTACTGGGGTTGATCGCCATGGTCGGGGGTACGATGCACCTGGTACGCAAAAGCGATACCTGGCAATTTGTTTCCTCTGATTACAGCACCCAGACGGGTGAAATTCGTGAAATCGCCCTGCCCGATGGCACCCGTATCATTCTCAATACTGCTACGGCTATCGATGTATATTTCGATAATCAGGCGCGTCGCATTATGCTGCGATCAGACGAAATACTGATCACAACTGCACCGGATTCCACAGCAGTCCACCGCCCCTTCCGCGTCCAGAGTCGCCAAGGTGTGATAGAAGTACTCGGTACTCGCTTCAAATTGTGCGGCAAGATACTGATATCTCCTACGTCACTGTGCTCGAAGGAGCCATCGAGATCCATTCCGAACATGCCATCAATACCGCTATCCGGATAGATGCCGGACAGTACACCACTTTCTCCGTTAAACAGGTGATGTCACCCGTTACTGTGCAAGAAAGCGCAGCAGCCTGGTCCAAGGGTATGCTGGTGGCAGAAAATATGCGTGTCGCAGATTTCGTTGCTGAACTGCGTCGTTACCGGCCAGGTTTGCTGCGCTGCGACCCTGCCGTCGCTGATCTGCGAGTAACCGACGTATTTCCTCTGCATGACACAGATCCTGCGCTGCTCAACCTCACACTTGGCTTACCCGTTCGGATAATCTATCGCACACGCTACTGGGTAACCGTTCAAGCGCAATAACCACTCGGCAGATCATACAGATTCAGATACTCTGGGGAACTGCTGATCAATGTCAGCGCATCAGCCGACGAATTACTGTCGCCTTCACGCGACAGGAAAGTGATGATACTTTCGCCTAAAGCAACCAGTGAAAGCATCTGGCATGAACAAAGTATTGCTGGTTACCCAGCGTCCGGCCAGATTGCATTGCGAGAGTGCACCGGCAATTACCGGAACACCCCTCACCTCAAAGCAAGACTCAAATCTTGAGATGGCCTTTCATCAAAACATGGTGCCCAGGGAATGAGCAGAAGAACTCGTAACCCTCTCCACTTTCCAGTTTGCTGGTTTCAAAAGTTACTGAATCCTCTTCACCGCCACCCAGCATTTTGGTATGGGCGATCACTCTTGAATCATCAGCCTTAAGATAACCGCCGCCCTGCCCTGCTGCAAGCGCATCATTACTGATAGCTTCAACGTCAGCGGCCTTGCTCAACGCCCAGTTGTGCCCCATAGATGACGCAGGAAGCTTCCCCACGTGTTTGAGGTGCACTGTAAACTCCTGGCAGCTTTGATCAACGGCGATTTCAGACACGTTGTATTGCATCGCATCATTAGCTTCAACAGTAACTTCACAATCCGCAGCAGAAACTGATCCTGCCAAGGTAACAAAAGCAATCAGAATGGTGCTTCTAAACAGATTCTTGATCATCACACAACTCCTTACAAGGGTTAATAAAAATGACAGGGCATTCAAGGATAGTTAATCGTTCTATATCGCTGACACCGAGCCGAGCCAAGCAAATAAACGCAAACGAGTCTCATTATACATATGACGAAGATCCACAATCAAAAATGATACTCCTATGCTGGCACATCGCCCCAAATATCGTAAAGCACACATAACAACTTTGTATTACGGGCTTTACCTTTTCGTTCGGAAAACATAATGAGCACCTCAAAAAATCTTCCTAAGAGCCTGTTTACGATCTTCTGAGTAATAGTGCCAGGAAGGCCAGATGAATGAGCTGCAAGCTGGTATCAAGTTTACGTTCGCAGTTTTTCCATAATCTTCGGCACTTTTCCAGCCAGGCGAAACTACGTTCCACTATCCATCGCCTGGGCATAACCTTGAAGGTATGCAGTTTGCTGCGTTTGGCGATCTGCACGGTGACAGGTTTGCCCAGAATTTCTTGCACACTTTCGGCAAATGGTGCTCCAGTATAGCCACCGTCACACAGCAAACCTTGTACTTGCCCCAAACTCGATCTGCAACGCTTCAAGGCCTGCAATGCACCGTTACGGTCAGTCACTTCCGCTGTCGTCACTGCAATGGCGTGCGGCAACCCCAAGGTATCAACAGCGATATGGCGCTTGATGCCCGACACCTTCTTGCCGGCGTCATAGCCTTTCTGGTCAGCCGTGTCTGTATTCTTCACGCTTTGCGCGTCCACAATCAAGAACGTGCTGCAAGCGTTGCGCCCCAGTTTCTCTCGGGCCGCGCCAACCTGATTTTTTTAATGCCTGCTCCAGCACGCTCACGCCGTGCTGGTCAGGCTCATTCCATTTGCGCCAATAGGCATATACACTCTGCCATTTGGGAAACTCTCCGGGCAAAAATCTCCACTGGCAACCAGTACGCAGCAGATACAGCACAGCACAAAATACTTCATACAAATCTATTGTCGTGGGTTTGGTGCTGCGCCTCACGCTACGCAATAGCGGCTCTATCTCGGCAAACTTCTCTTTGCTAATATCACTGGCATATTTTATTCTCTTCATCCACGTATCGTAAGGAATAATGATGAGATCGTAAACGGGCTCTAACAAAAAGGATCTAACCATGGCATGCAACAAAAAACATAAGCAAATTTCTCCGCCATTCATTTCCCAACCCCACTGCCGCACTTATCTGTTTGCATTGACTGCAGCTGTCACTGCAGTGTGACGTGGTTTAATAAATCTGGACACTCCAGTTAAGAGAAAATAACCTTAACTGGAGGAAGCAATGGAAACGAGAAAGCAGTACACAAAAGAGTTCAAACTAGATGCCATCAGTCTGGTATTGGATCAGGATCACACACCTGTTCTGGTCGACTTATTTGCACAATATCGCCTCAACAAGCACTGGTCTGCAACCTTCAATGTCAACAACGTCTTTGATAAAAAACATCATCAGACTATCGGGACCAGCGAGAGGCTCAACTGGTATGGTCCCCACGTAACTTTCTGGTGAGCATGCAGTACAGTTATTGAGCGGAATAGCTTTCATCCATTCACTCTGATGGACTGCACAGTCCTGCAGGCCACGGCAATCCAACACCTTTTTTCCTCTGCTGCCGGATTGTTCATCTCTCAGGCCCGCAAGAACCACAGAGGTTGCGGTGATTACATGACGTTTGCCTTATCCTTACAAGGAGGCGCAGCCAATCTGACAGACGAGAAACAGCCGGAAGATCATTCATTGTTATCTTGCGCATACCAGGAACACAACTGAGCCCAAGCGATCAATTACTGTATCAGGTAATCGTCAGGTTTTCGATACTTGTTTCGGCATGTGCAAGCTTCGCTTCAGCGCCATTCAGCTTGATTTGCAAACGCAGTTCATTCATGGAATCAGCATTTCGTAGCGCATCTTCATAGGAAATGACACCACTTTCGTAAAGCTCAAACAACGCCATATCGAAGGTCTGCATCCCCTGTTCACTGGATTTCCTCATGATTTCCTTGATTTCATGCACGTTTCCCTTGAATATCAGATCTGAAATCATCGGAGAATTCAGCATAATCTCAATTGCCGCAGCACGCCCTTTGCCTGATTTCTTAGGCACCAGTCTTTGCGCAACCAACGCACGTATATTTAATGATAAATCCATTAACAATTGCGCACGCCGCTCCTCGGGGAAAAAGTTAATGATTCGATCCAAAGCTTGGTTTGCACTATTGGCATGCAACGTTCCCATACATAAATGACCGGTCTCGGCAAAGGCAATCGCATGTTCCATTGTTTCCCGATCACGAATTTCACCAATCAGGATCACATCCGGCGCCTGCCGCAACGTGTTTTTCAATGCTGCTTCCCACGATTCTGTATCGACCCCAACTTCCCGCTGGGTGATCACACAGTTAATATGCTCATGTACAAACTCAACCGGATCTTCAATGGTAATAATATGGCCATAGCTGTTTTTGTTACGATGGCCAATGAGTGCGGCCATCGAAGTCGATTTTCCCGAGCCAGTTGCCCCTACAAAAATGAGTAACCCACGCTTACTCATCACCACATCTTTTAGAACTGGCGGCAACTCAAGCGCATCAAAATCAGGAATTTTAGTAGTAATGGTTCGGAGAACTATCCCTGTCCGTTGCTGCTGAACAAATGCATTTACACGAAAACGACCAATTCCTTCAGGATTGATCGCAAAATTGCATTCCTTGCTTGTTTCAAATTCTGCTAACTGTTTTTTGTTCATAATAGCCTGTGCCAAAGCAGCTGTATGGGTGGCAGAAAGCACTTGCTGCGTGACCGGTGTCATTTTTCCATCAATTTTCATAGCGGGTGGATAGCCAGCTGTAATAAACAGGTCAGAGGCTTTTTTATTCAGCATTAATCGCAGCAGATCATGCATGAATTTAAGTGCTTGTTCTTTTTCCATAATATTTACTCTAACCTCGGAAATTGTCTTTATTCATCGCTTTGGTGCGCGCTTCCACTGTTGAAACCACACCACGTCTCACTAGATCTGTTAAATTTTGATCCAGCGTTTGCATACCTACACCTTGACCCGTTTGGATAGCGGAATACATCTGCGCAACTTTGCCTTCGCGAATCAGGTTACGAATTGCCGGCGTACCAATCATGATTTCATGTGCTGCCACGCGTGCTTTGCCATCTTTTGTTTTTAATAACGCTTGAGAAATAACTGCACGCAACGATTCGGACAACATTGCACGCATCATTTCCTTCTCTTCAGCAGGAAACACGTCAATAATCCGGTCGATTGTTTTCGCAGCGGAACTGGTATGCAGTGTGCCAAAAACCAAGTGACCGGTTTCTGCCGCCGTCATTGCCAAACGAATAGTTTCCAAATCACGCAATTCGCCTACCAAAATAATGTCCGGATCTTCCCGTAAGGCAGAACGTAATGCGTTGCTAAAACTATGGGTATCTCGCCCTACTTCACGTTGATTAATCAAACATTTTTTACTTTCATGTACAAATTCAATCGGATCTTCTAGCGTTAAAACATGGCCATATTGATTTTCGTTAATGTCATTAATCATGGCCGCAAGTGTGGTAGATTTACCGGATCCAGTTGGCCCTGTCACCAATACAACACCACGTGGTTGCTGCGCAATTTCAGCAAAAATTTTGGGTGCCTTGATTTCCTCAAGCGTCAGCACCTTAGAAGGAATCGTACGCAACACCGCGGCTGCTCCACGTTGCGTATTAAACGCATTCACACGAAAACGCGCCAAGCCGGGTACTGCGAATGAAAAGTCACATTCCAAATGTTCTTCATAGGCCTTACGCTGACTATCATTCATGATGTCGTATATCATGTCATGTACATCTTTGTGCTCTAGCTCGGGAAGATTAATACGCCGAATTTCTCCATGCACTCGAATCAGAGGAGGCATACCAGCAGATAAATGAAGGTCAGAAGCGCTATTCTTGACCACAAATGCGAGTAGTTCTACTATGTTCATCCGATATATTCCTTCTACCTCGTAGGATATTAGTGATTCAATGACAATCATTTAATGTCATTCTGTGACCGCATCATGGGTCAATCTGACTATTAGAACGGATCAAATCGGACGGAATTAAATATATTTCGAAATCACCAATCAAACTTCACTCTATAACACAGTGTATTCATCAACTTATTCAAATTACTACTTACCATGACCACAATTGCCTCACGCCTACAAAATGTCAAAAATCGTATTATCGAGGCTGCAAAAAATGCGGGGCGCGACCCAGCAACCATTCACTTACTAGCCGCCAGTAAAACCAATACACCTGACAAACTAAGAGAAGCCTGGGAAGCAGGACAAACTGTATTTGGAGAAAATTATCTGCAGGAAGGCCTGGTTAAAATTCGCGCACTAGCAGATTTGCCCATTGAATGGCACTTTATCGGGCCAATCCAGAGCAACAAGACCAAATTGATCGCTGAAAATTTTTCCTGGGTGCACGGTATTGATCGAGAAAAAATTGCTACTCGTCTTTCATCGGCCAGACCAGAATCACTACCACCCTTGCAGGTATGTGTACAAGTCAACGTCAGCGGAGAAATTACTAAAAGCGGAGTTGATCCACAAAAGGCAGCCGAATTAGCCGCTTTTGTTAGCGAATTGCCACGTTTGCAATTACGCGGAATCATGGCGGTACCAGAGCTTACAAAAGTTACTTCGCTACAACGTGAGCAATTTCAGGAAATGCGAGAAATCTATGAACAACTCAAGCAGCAAGGTTTTGATTTGGATACGCTGTCAATGGGGATGTCGGAAGATATGGAACACGCGATTGCGGAAGGCGCTACAATTATCAGGATAGGCACCGCAATTTTTGGCCCGCGTCGCTATGCTATTCCTGAGGAACTTGGTTCGCGCCGTCCATAAGAAATTGGTACTTTGCCAGCAATTGTGTGTGATTCTCAACCCGATCTGGATCGGGAATGATACAGCTGACAGGACAAACTTCTACGCACTGTGGCGTATCATAATGTCCAACACATTCAGTACACAAATCCGGGTTAATTTCATAAATTTCCTCTCCCTGTGAAATAGCCCGGTTAGGACATTCAGGTTCGCATACATCACAATTGATACATTCATCAGTAATAATCAGTGCCATTTTGGTTACTCTCCACTATTCATTATTGCTCTCTTCTTTTGATGCAAACACTCAACCACAAGCGGATGTACAAATTTGCTGACATCTCCTCCTAAACGCGCGATTTCACGTACGATTGTGGCCGAGATAAACATATATTGCTCCGAAGGCGTCACGAAAATTGTTTCTACATCTGGGTACAAGCCACGATTCATTCCTGCCAACTGGAACTCATACTCAAAATCCGATACTGCTCGCAAGCCTCGTATGATGATATGCGCATCCTGCTGACGTGCAAATTCCATCAATAACCCTGAAAATCCCACAACTTCAACATTAGCGTAGCCAGTTAATACTTCTCTGGCCATTTTTACTCGTTCTTCCAACGAGAAAAAAGGCATTTTTCCACTACTGGCTGCAACGGCAACAATTACCTGATTAAACAATCTCGAAGCACGGTACACCAGATCTTCATGGCCATGCGTGATGGGATCAAATGTACCGGGATAAATAACTTTATCCATTCGATTTCAAAGTTAATAAACCGTAATGCACATGACTGGCTCGTCCTTGTCTGAAAACTGACCAAGTGTTATCCGGCAAGAACGTATTATGACTTTCTACATAAACCATACCATCTTCTGCTAAACATGCAGGCAATAATGGCAACACTTCATTCAATAAATTAGATTGGTAGGGAGGGTCTACAAAAATCACATCGTAACGCACTCTATTATCCGCAAGAAACACACGTGCATCTGTATGCACAAGCCGTACTTGCGATGCTATCAATTTTTCAATCGCGCTACGCAGATGACGCACCATTTTGGCATTGTGTTCAACCATTGTTATCTGCCTTGCGCCACGCGAAGCTGCCTCCAACCCTAATGAGCCACTACCAGCAAATAAATCCAGACAGTTTTTGCCAGTCAGATCTTGTCCCAACCAATTAAATAAAGTTTCACGGACACGATCTGGCGTTGGCCTGAGTAATTTATCATCCAAAAATTGCAGTGATCTGCTACGCCATTGCCCACCAATAATACGAATTTTGCCCACGTCTCAAGAATGTTCTTACTCCGAGCTACCAACAACGACTCTTACCATACCGGCTGGATCAATTCGCCGCTGAAATGCATCTTTAATCTGCGCTACAGTTATTTTTTCCACTGCTTTGACATAATCTTCTAGATAGGTAAGCGGCAAATCATAAAATCCAATAACTGCCAGATAACCCAGTATCTTCTGATTACTATCAATGCGCAAAGGAAATCCCCCTATAATATTTTGTTGTGCTGCTTGTAATTCCTCTTTAGTTGGTCCATTTTCAACAAAATCTCGCAGTGTTTTTTGCGTGAGTTGCAAAGCTTGGTCTGCCTGCTCTTTTTTTGTTTGCAAACTGATTTCAAAAGGACCTTTCTCCTGAAAAGGCATAAAAGCACTGTAAACACTGTATGCTAATCCATGCGCTTCACGAATTTCCTTCATCAAACGCGATACAAATCCCCCACCTCCTAAAATATAATTACCAACCAGCAAAGGAAAATAATCCGGATCTTTACGGCTTAGCCCAGGATATGCCAGCAGAATATGACTCTGTGTTGCTGGATGAGCAATTTTTTGAGTAATCGGCTCTGGTTTCACTACTGCAGGCAATATATTGTGCGTTGTTCCGCTTGGTAAATTTTCTGTGAGTTTTTCAGCAATAGCATTTGCTTCATCGCGTTTAATATCGCCAATCATCGCAATAATTGCATTACCAGCAGTGTAATGTGCACGGTAAAATTCAACCAAATCCTGCCGCTTCAATTTGGCCAGCGTATCTAGCTCACCAGAGCCCCGTAAACCGTAAGGGTGATTACCATACAGCAACTTCATCAATGCTCGATCAGCGATCACTCCAGGTTTGGTATCAGCCTCTTTCAGCGCAGAAATAACACGTGTACGTTCTCGTTCTAATATTGCATCCGCAAATTCTGGTTGCTGAATAATTTTTGCTAACACATCCAGAGCACGCACACGTTGCTGTTGAGCACTCAATGTCCGCAATGATAACCCTGCACGATCCAGATCAAATACCCCTCCCAATTCTGCACCAACATCTGCTAATGATTCAGCGATCTGATCTTCTGATAATCCACCCGCCCCCATGTTCATTAAACGTTTCACCAAATTGGCACGGCCAGAAGTTGCCGCGGTATCTGTACTGCTACCAGCTGGAAATTGAATACTTAGATCAAGAATTGGTAAATCATGATTTTCAACAAAATAGACCTGTGCTCCATTTGCTGTCTGCCAATGCTGAATAGGTAAAAAAGCCCACGCCCACTGTGTATAAAAAATTAACCAGGATATGATTAAAAATTTTAGAAATCGCATACATCCCTTTATGATAAATTGAGAAAGCTATTGATTTACACTACTAAAAAGCATGATAAAGCAATTCAATATAAAACCACCAAAACAAATAACCGCATACTTATCAAGTAATGCGGCATCAAAAAGATATTCCTCTACAACTGCGTACTATTAGCAGTAAAACTGTATACAAACAAATAAGATATTGTATGGCAAAGTGGAAGAAAATTTCCAATCCGACAAGATCAGAAATTTTATTTTGAATCACTGATAGCTATAAATGTTTATAGCTGTAAAAAGTGAATAATAAAAAACAACAATTTCGACTAGAAACCATTCAATTTAAACCTGCTCGAGACAGGATGATCGATTAATATGATTTGCGCATGGATAGTGCATGCTGAAATTCAACAGTACGTAGCTGAGCTGCCAATTTATCTAATACACCATTGACATATTTATGCCCATCCGTGCCACCATAGCTTTTCGCCAATTCAATTGCTTCATTAATGATTGCTCGATAAGGTATCTCAGGACGGTGCATCATTTCATAGGTACCAATTAGCAGAATTGAATATTCCACCGGGCTCAGTTCAGCTAGATGTCGATCAAGATGCAACTGAATTTGCGTTTCCAGCTCAGTGCCATGTTGCAGAGCTCCTTGCAATAACTCAGAAAAGTAAGCACCATCCGCTTTACCATAAAAATTGACTTGTTGTAATTGCAAGTCAATTTCTGCAGCATTACCACCGGCCAAATGCCATTGATAAATTCCTTGCAAAGCCAGCTCACGTGATAAGCGACGACGATTTTTACCTCTGCCTTTACGTTTATGCGTAGATTTTGAGGGTGGAACAGCATCTGTCGGTATCATGAAGAGGAAGATTGATCCATTTCATCCAATGTCAAGGCTAAATTAGCCATTTCTATCGCAACCTGTGCCACCTCTGCACCTTTTTCACGCATGCGAATTGTTGCCTGATCTTCGTCATCTGTGGTGAGAATACCATTAGCAATTGGAATATCATATTCCAATCCAACTGCTATCAAACCACGGGCAGATTCATTCGCCACCACGTCAAAATGATATGTTTCACCATGGATCACCGCTCCCAAAGCAATTAAAGCATCGAAACGATCAGAAGCAGCGAGTTTCTGCAACGCAATCGGAATTTCCAATGCGCCAGGTACAGTGATTAATACAATATCTGCTTTTTGCACATCTAGTTTGGTCAGCTCCGTTACGCAAGCGTCAAGCAAACCTTCCCCTATATCAAGATTGAAACGGCTCATCACAACACCAATACACAACCCGTTACCATCAAGATTTGCATCTAGTTCAAGGATATCATCATAGTAAGACATAAAAAGCACCTCTCCTCTTCAGTTTAAAGGTTGGTTATTGGCCTTGCATTGAAACTCGATAGAAAAACAGCTTGTTTGTATATGACGATTAATTTTGGGGTTCCAAATAACCGGTAACTTCCAAACCAAAGCCCGTCATACTAGGCATTCTGCGAGGTGTTGCCAACAAACGCATTTTACTGATACCCAGATCCTTGAGGATTTGTGCACCGATACCGTGGTGACGCAGATCTGACACCGGTTTATCCGATGAATGTGGGGCAGTTTGCATAATCCGTTCAGTCAGTACATCAGCATCATTTTTACGACGCAGCAATACAATGGCACCTTTCTCAGCTTGTGCGATGGCTATCATAGCATCGTGCATACTCCAAGAATGGGTGGAGTCGTCAATTTCCAGCAAATCAATGATTGTTAGCGGCTCATGCACACGCACCAGCACCTCTTCACCAGATTTCCAGGCGCCTTTCACCAAGGCAAGATGCATGACATCGGTGATTTTATCATGGTAAGTAATGAGCCTAAATTCTCCATAGGTTGTTCGCACAGGGCGCTCAGCTACTCGCTCAATTAAACTTTCAGTACGACGACGATAATGGATCAAATCAGCAATGGTGCCGATTTTGAGCTGGTGCTCGCTCGCAAACTGAATTAAATCCGGCAAGCGAGCCATTTCGCCGTTTTCTTTTAGCACTTCACAAATAACTGCTGCTTCAGTCAAACCAGCTAAACGGCCTAGATCACAACCTGCTTCCGTATGGCCAGCGCGCGCTAATACGCCACCTTTTTGTGCCTTGAGCGGAAAAATATGGCCTGGTTGCACAAGATCTTCCGGCTTTGCATCCGCTTGGACAGCCACTTGCACAGTACGGGCTCGATCAGCGGTAGAAATACCGGTTGTCACACCACTAGCAGCCTCGATGGAAGCAGTAAAATTAGTCCCTAAGGGCGAATGATTATCCGTCACCATCATCGGCAACTGAAGCTGACGACAACGTTCTTCCGTCAAGGTCAGACAAATTAATCCTCTGCCATATCTCGCCATAAAGTTGATCGCTTCCGGTGTGATGAAATCAGCCGCTAATAACAAATCTCCTTCGTTTTCACGATCTTCTTCATCAACAAGGATGACCATCTTCCCCTGTTTGAAATCTGTCAGAATTTCCTCAATTGTTGCGATTGTCATGATTGCCTGCCTTGTGCCTGTTCCAGTAAACGTGCTACATATTTCGCGATCATATCGGTCTCTATATTTACCTTTCTACCAGGCTTGAAGTATTTAAATGTTGTATGGGTCAATGTATGGGGAATCAGATTAATTTCAATCCGCTCACCGAGCACCTGGTTGATAGTCAAACTCACCCCATCCACCGTAATTGATCCTTTGGGAATAATATACTGCAACAAATGTGCTGGTAATTGTATTGCCAATAGACAACGATCTCCCGTTTGGATAAATTGTGCAACTTCACCCACGCCTTCCACATGACCACTAACCAGATGGCCGTCTAATCGATCAGAAAAGCGCAGTGCCTTTTCCAGATTAACTGGGTGATCGGGTATATCCAGACCATAAGTGCAACTTAAAGTTTCGCCAGATACATCAGCAGAAAAACCTGTTTCCTCAAACGCAACCACTGTCAAACACACTCCATTGACAGCGATACTATCCCCCAACGCCACATCGTTCAGCTCTATTTGATCAGTATCAATATGAATACGCACAGCTTCTTCTTTAGGGCTAACACGCTGCACACGCCCAACTGCTTCAATAATGCCTGTAAACATATTTTTGAGTGTTTGAATAAACTTGATCAGAATCTGTTAGCAACAGATAACGCCTTGATGAATCAAAGGGTTTGATCGCTGTTATAATTTACGGTTCATCTGGAATCGTCCAGATACTGATTTCCAAGGGATTGTCAATTATGACACGTTCGCTTCGTAATATCGCTATTATCGCTCATGTGGATCATGGCAAAACCACAATGGTAGATAAACTGTTACACCAGGCAGGTACTTTCGCTGCCCATCAGACTATTGCCGAGCGCGTCATGGATTCTGATGATATTGAGCGCGAGCGAGGCATCACCATCTTCTCCAAAAATTGTGCCATCGACTACAATGATGTGCATATCAATATCGTAGATACACCTGGCCACGCCGATTTCGGCGGCGAAGTTGAGCGCGTTTTATCCATGGTGGATGGCGTACTATTGTTAGTAGATGCAGTTGAAGGCCCCATGCCACAAACACGCTTTGTTACTCGCAAAGCGCTGGCCGCTGGCTTGCGTCCAATTGTGGTGATCAACAAAGTTGATCGCACGGGTGCTCGACCAGATTGGGTCATCAACCAAACCTTCGATCTGTTCGATAATCTCAATGCGACCGAAGAACAATTAGATTTTCCGGTAGTGTATGCATCTGCGCTAAATGGCTATGCAACACTGGATCTCAAGCAACCTAGCAGCGATCTGCGCCCACTATTTGATACGATTCTCCAGCATGTGCCCGCTCCAGAAGGAGATGCAGATCAACCTTTGCAGCTGCAAATCAGCGCGCTGGACTATTCAAGTTTCGTTGGCCGTCTCGGGGTTGGTCGTATCAATCGTGGGCGCCTGAAATCAGGCCAGGAAGTTATGGTCATTACAGGGGAACACACCCCAAAAAAGGCACGTGTTAATCAAGTTTCGGGATTTCGTGGCCTGGAACAAGTGCCCTTAACAGAAGCTGCTGCGGGTGAAATTGTGCTCATCAGTGGCATTGACGAGCTGAGCATCGGCACAACCTTGACCGATGTTAATCATCCAGAGGCACTGCCCATGCCACAGGTTGATGAGCCAACCCTCTCCATGACTTTTCAGGTCAACACCTCTCCCTTTGCAGGCAAAGAAGGCAAATTTGTGACCAGTCGCCAGTTGCGCGAACGCCTGGAAAAAGAATTGCTGACTAACGTCGCCTTAACCTTAGAAGAAACCAATGACACTGACTCCTTTCTTATTTCTGGACGCGGTGAGCTGCACCTCACCATTCTGCTAGAAAATATGCGGCGAGAAGGCTACGAATTGGCTGTGTCTCGTCCCAAAGTAGTCATTCGCGAAATAGAGGGGGTCAAATGCGAGCCATTTGAAATATTGACGGTTGACATTGATGAATCCAATCAAGGAGCAATCATGGAAACGTTGGGTACACGGCGTGGCGATTTACTGGACATGATCTCTGATGGACAGGGCCGAGTCAGGCTGGATTACCGTATTCCCGCACGTGGTCTCATCGGGTTTCAATCCGAATTTATGACACTGACCCGTGGCACTGGCATCATGAGCCATATCTTCGACGAATACGCTCCCATGCGCCCTGATATTGCCGCACGCAAGAATGGAGTGCTTATTTCAGCAGAACATGGCGAAATCGTTGCTTATGCGCTATGGAAACTACAGGAACGTGGGCGTATGTTTGTTAGCCCGGGGAACCCTGTCTATGAGGGGATGGTGATCGGCATCCATAGTCGAGATAACGATTTAGTTGTGAATCCAATCAAAGGCAAACAGCTAACCAATATCCGCGCCTCCGGGCATGATGAAGCAGTTGTGCTAACACCTCCTATTCAATTAACGCTGGAATCTGCCATTGAATTTATTGCAGATGACGAGCTCGTTGAAATTACACCCAAAAGCATTCGTATCCGCAAGCGTTTTCTACTGGAACATGAGCGTAAACGAGCCAGTCGCGCAGTAACCATCTGAAACCTTGCAATCACACCCACATGAATAAACCAGTTCTATGGTACGTTGCCGATCCTATGTGCTCATGGTGTTGGGGATTTGCGCCTGTCATCAAGCAAATCAAACAACAATACTCTACAACTTTTACGATCAAATTGCTGCCGGGAGGATTACGCCCGAAGACAAAAGTGCCCTTCCCAGCAGAGAAAAGAGCGCAAATTCTTCAACACTGGCATAACGTACACACGACAACCGGCCAACCTTTTACTTTTGACCAAGCACTGCCAGAAGACTTTATTTATGATACTGAACCGGCTTGTCGTAGCATCAACAGCGTTTCTCAGATCAAGCCAGAACAAACGTTTTCTTTCTTCGCCGCTATACAACATGCTTTCTATGTAGAACAGCAAGATGTCACGCAATCTTCCGTGCTAACCAAATTGGCAGAAAATCTGAGTATATCTACAGCACGGTTTATAGCAGATTTTCAATCTGATAGCACCAAACAACATACCCTGGCCGGTTTTCAACGCGCAATTCAGTGGGGAGTCAATGGTTTTCCAACGCTCATTATCGAACATGATGCAAAACGCTACTTACTGAGTACTGGCTATCGCCCCATTGAAGTGTTATGCCCTGCACTTGATAAGTGGCTGCAACAATACATTTGAAGTGACTATTAATTTTAGAAAATTGCTGAAAAATTACCGGTATTGCTGTTCCGTATTAACTATTTTTAGTATTTAGCTCACTATAAAAAGTTATTTTAGAGCGTTTTTCTTTTAATTAGAATCACTGGAATTCCCCTGTACGTTAAAATAAGAAAGGATAGGAGGTGAGAGATGCCGAAAGCTTATTCAGAGGATTTGCGCTGGCGGGTAGTGGCGGACACAGAAAAGGGTCTGAGTATCAGGGCCGTGGCCGATAAATATTCAGTCAGCCCCTCATTTGTATCGAAGATAACCTGCCTGTGGAGACGGGAAGGGAGCGTTTCCCCGCGCAAGATTGGAGGTTACCGGCGTCATGCGTTGAGCGCCCATGCTGCAGAGGTCAAGGGCAAGCTTCTGGAGGATAAGGACATAACGCTTGCGCAGCTGCGCGATTGGATTGAAGAGACTTTGGGGGTTCGTGTCCACGTTTCCTCGGTTGACCGATTTATCCGCTCGCTGGGATACAGTTATAAAAAAAACACTGAAGGCCAGCGAACAAGAGCGTGCTGACGTGGCGGCGGCAAGGCTCATTTGGCGAGACTGGCAAAAGACCTGCGATCCCGCTCGCCTGATCTTTCTCGATGAAACGGGAGCAAGCACGGACATGACGAGGCAGTATGGCCGCTGTCCTGTGGGAGAGCGATGCTATGACCATGCTCCCGGCAGTCACAAAACCATGACTTTCGTTGCCGGATTGCATCTTGACGGTTTGCTTGCGCCGTGGTGTCTGGATGCGCCCATGAATGGCGCAGCTTTCCTGGTTTATGTGGAAACCCAGCTCTGCCCTGCACTCAAGCCAGGTGATATCGTCATCTGCGACAACCTGAGCAGCCACAAGGTTGCCGGTGTCCGGGAGATGATCAAGGACAAAGGTGCAGAAATCCTTTATCTGCCGCCTTATTCTCCCGACCTCAACCCCATTGAACAGGTCTTCTCCAAAATCAAAACCCTCCTGCGTAAAGCCGCCGAACGATCCTTTGATGCTCTCTGGACCGCTATCGGCAGCATCATTGAAACCATCCGGCCCCAGGAATGCCGTAACTACTTCACCAACTCCGGCTATGTATCTAACTAAACGAGAAATGCTCTAAATGATAGCTAAACTTACAACAGATTTGAGCCGATACAGCAAAATAGCTATTAGTTAGGATCCGAAAGGAGTTGGATGTTATGCCACTAAAAAACACAATAAAAGAATTTGCTGCATTTATGGGAGAGCAAGAATCGGTACTTGATAGAGATTACCCTAGAGTAGCTGATCAAATAATATTGCTATGGGGTTATGCTGAACTCGCACTTTATTTAGACAAATTATTGGTCATAGAAAAAGGGCGCAGTCGAACAGGATTCTCGTTTGAAGCCATTCAAGAATTAGACAAACTAAAAGAGATTCACATATGTCAATCTCTTCATAGTAATCAATTTTCTAAAAAAACAGGTTAATTTTCAGATTACTATTTAGCCATAATCTGGATATTTTGCTAAGAACATCCCAATATATGGCTAAACAGTGGGTAACTACAGATTAAAGATGTCTCTTCATCGCCATCTTAATTAATCTGCTTGTTTCCTAAGAAACGCTGGGATATCCATTGGATCCATGCCCGCTTGCTGCATCGCAGTGACTGCTGCATTTCTTCGACCAGTGCGCATCACGGCAGGCTCATCCACCTGATGAGCAGATGATCTATCATCTGTACCGGTGCGAGTATGAATGATGGTCATGGGTCGCTGAGATTGCTGCATAACATTGCCCAACCCTGTTGCAACCAACGTGACTCGTAAATCTTCATTCATATTTTCGTCAATCACTGTTCCAACAATAATAGTTGCATCTTCAGCAGTCATTTTCTTAACGATATCCATCACCTCTTGTACTTCACGCATTTTCATAGCTGAACTAGCAGTGATATTAACCAATACACCACGTGCACCAGTTAACGTAATTTCCTCAAGTAATGGACTGGCAACTGCTTCTTCTGCAGCCAAACGAGCACGATCGACTCCCTCTGCTACTGCAGAACCCATCATGGCCATGCCCATTTCAGACATGACAGTTTTAACGTCTGCGAAGTCAACGTTAACCAAACCTGGACAATTGATCACTTCTGCAATACCAGCCACAGCACCGTACAATACATCGTTGGCTGCTTTAAAAGCATCTAACATGCTAATGTCATTACCCAACACCTTCATTAACTTATCATTGGGAATCACAATAAGCGAATCCACATGCTCAGCCAATGCTTCCATTCCAACTTGTGCCGCTTTCAAACGCTTGCCTTCAAAAGAAAATGGTTTACTGACAACCGCCACTGTCAAAATACCCATTTCCTTGGCAATCTGTGCCACGACAGGTGCCGCGCCTGTTCCCGTGCCTCCGCCCATTCCAGCTGTAATGAACAACATATCAGCACCTTGGACAATTTCAGCAATATGATCGCGATCTTCCAGCGCCGCTTCCTTGCCAATTTCCGGATTGGCGCCTGCTCCCAATCCTTTGGTTACATTAGTACCCAGTTGTACGGAGGTTTGTGCGAGGTTCTTTTGCAATGCTTGTGCATCAGTGTTCATACAAATGAACTCAACCCCTTTTACCTCATTGAGAATCATGTGATCTACGGCATTACCACCACATCCGCCAACACCAATAACCTTGATGACAGCTTCCAATGATTCATTATTTGCGATCTCAAACATTACCTTTCTCCTATTGCGTGGTGAATTTTCAAACAATGTTCTGCTCGATAGAACATTTTTAAACTAATTTAGAAATTTTCCTGGAACCAACTCTTCATTCTTTCAAAAATCTGCCTGGTAGAACTACCATTCAGTTTCGCTTGGTAGTGATGTAAATGTGCCTCCATGCCAGTCATCACCAACCCTATCGCAGTGGAATAACGTGGTGTTCGCACAACATCTTCCAAACTACCGCTATAAGTTGGCAACCCAAGTCGCACAGGCATATGAAGAATTTCCTCTCCCAACTCAACCATGCCTAACATGGAACTGCTCCCGCCTGTAATAACAATACCTGACGAAAGCAATTGCTCGAATCCACTCCTCCTTAATTCCTCTTGAATCAATTCATAAATCTCTACTACACGTGGCTCGATAAATTCGGCCAAGCCTTGTCGCGACAATGAACGCGTACCGCGATTACCAACCTCCGGTATTTCGACCATCTCACGAATATCTGCCAATGTACGTAAAGCAGTGCCATAGCGACATTTGATATCTTCTGCATCTTTTGTGGGAGTACGTAATGCCACCGCAATATCGTTAGTAATCTGATCGCCGGCCACTGGAATAACCGCAGTGTGGCGAATGGATCCATCAGTAAACACCGCGATATCAGTCGTACCCCCTCCGATATCTACCAAACAAACCCCTAAATCTTTTTCATCTTCTGATAAAACAGCTGTGGCCGAAGCAAGCGGCTGCAAAACAAGGCCATACGCCTCCAGTCCACAACGATTAATGCACTTAATAATATTTTGGGCTGCAGATACTGCTCCTGTGACAATATGCACTTTGACTTCCAGTCGAATGCCACTCATCCCAACCGGTTCACGTACATCTTCCTGACCATCAATGATGAATCCCTGTTGCAGAGTATGTAACACCTGTTGATCTGTAGGAATATTGACAGCTTCTGCGGTCTCCATCACTTTATCTACATCTGCTTGGGTCACTTCCTCGCCTTTAATTGCTACCATGCCATGCGAATTAAAGCTCTTGATATGACTTCCGGCGATTCCGGCATGTACCTCACTAATCTGGCAGCCAGACATTAGCGCGGCTTCTTCAAGCGCGCGCTGAATGGTATTAACCGTTGCTTCAATATTAACCACTACGCCTTTTTTTAAACCTCGTGACGGATGGCTACCTAAACCAATAATCTCAAATCCGCCCTCAGGCTTAGTTTCAGCAATGATGGCTACGATTTTCGATGTGCCGATATCAAGACCGACAATTAGGTCCTTGCCTTCCTTGACTTTACTCATTTGAAAATCTCCCTGCTTTCATAGTTATGATGCTCTGTTTATCTTGAATCGAATCTATTCACTTAATGTATGCGAACAGCAAACCCGTTCGAGTAACGTAAATCCACATAAGCTGAATCAGCATACGCTTGCATATCTTCGTTATGCTGCATGTGAACTGCTACATAACGCTGTAAGCGATGCTTTATCTGTTTTTTTCCCAACTTGAGCCAAATACCAGTATCCAGTCGTATATGCCATGCATGACGTGGCGTTAACGCAATTTCTGTAATCGAATAGCCGGTTGGTCGCAATAACCTGCTAAACACATGATATTGTTGCGTAATCAGCTGACTGCTCTTAGCTGGTCCCGTAAAAATTGGTAGCGCTGTATTCTCTACAGCTGCATGAAATACTTCACCCTTGGTATTCACCAGTGCTGTTTCACCCCAATATGCAAATGGTTTATGTTCTTCAAACAATATATTCAATGCGGGTGGCCAATCACGAGAAATCTCGACTGATCGCATCCATGGCAATTCCATAAAAGCTTTTTTCAGGCGCTTCAAATCAATCAGCATAAAATTCCCATATGCCAGATTGTGCACAATCTGCTCAACCTGATTTCGAGTAATATGTGTCAACTGCTTCCTGTTGCTAGCCTGACTATCCATTACCTCTACTCGTACTTGTTGCAACCAAAAAAATGGTGATGCCATAACTCTAATGCCAATTACATATATAACCGCAAATACAACTCCAGCTATTAATACGTTACTCAGAAAGTTTAAAGATCGATGATTGTTCCACATATACTTTGGCTATCACCTCAACTTGACTCCGCTTTTTCTGACCGCTGCTCAATATGCACACGACTTAATTGCAAAATCTTTATCACAAGCTCATCAAAAGCAATACCAGCAGCTTGGGCGGCCATCGGTACCAGGCTATGATCAGTCATCCCTGGTGAGGTATTCGTCTCAAGAAAAAAGGGACGTTCCTCTTTATCTAGAATAAGATCCACCCTACCCCATCCTGCGCATCCTAGTATTTGATGTGCAGATAAAGCTTGCTCCTGTATACGAGTTGTCAATGTTTCCGACAAACCACTTGGACAAGTGTAGCGCGTGTTATCAGAAAAATACTTCGCCTGATAATCATACAAACCATCTGTTACATCGATCCGCACCAAGGGAAGTGGCACATCGTCCAAAATAGCTGCAGTAAGCTCAATACCTTGAATAAATTGCTCTGCCATGACAAATGGATCGTATTGTACGGCAACCTCATATGCTGATTGTATATCTTCTACACGATTTACCTTACTCAACCCAATTGTTGAACCTTCTCGCACGGGCTTAATAATAAGCGGCAATCCCAATCGGTCAGCCACCTCTTGGAAATTACTATCTGCATTCAGCATCACATAATCAGGTGTGCTAATAGCCGCCGTTTGCCAGATCATTTTTGTACGCCATTTATCCATCGCCAATGCACTGGCAAGAATGCCGCTACCGGTGTAAGGCAAATTCATTAGCTCTAATGCGCCTTGCACAGAGCCATCTTCACCGTAACAACCATGTAACGTAATAAATGTCCGATCAAAACCCTGTGTCAGCAGATTTTCCAAGGGTTGCTCACTCGGATCAAAAGCATGCGCATCAATTTGATTGCGCTGTAAAGCTGCCAACACCGCTTGACCGCTTTTCAGTGAAATCTCGCGCTCAGCCGAACGTCCGCCCATTAACACCGCCACTTTTCCAAAATCATGTTTATTCATGATTTTTTCCTGCGTGTTGTCCAATGATGCGCACTTCTTTTATCAGATTAATGCCTGTTTTCTGATAAACAGTTGTTTGTATCGTGTCGATAATCGTTTCAATTTCAGTTGCAGTAGCCTGTCCACAGTTATTGATGAAATTAGCATGCAACGTGGAAACCACTGCGTCACCAATGCGAAATCCCTTCAAACCACATTGTTCAATCAAGCGCGCAGCATAGTCGCCAGGTGGATTACGAAAAACAGATCCAGCACTTGGGAAATTCAATGGCTGCGCTTTAATACGCGAACTCAATAAGGTTTTAATTGCTTGGCGCGCAGATTCCTGTTGGCCCGCATGAAATCTGAACCATCCACCGACAAACCAGTTATCCGGTGTTTCAGATAGAGCAGCGGCACGTAACTCAACTTGTCGATAAGCGATATGATAGTTTTCGGGTGTTCGCTCATGTAGCATGCCATTACGATCAATGAGCTGGACACGCTCTACCCATTGCCAGGTTTCCGAGCCATAACATCCTGCATTCATGGCTAATGCGCCTCCTACCGTTCCAGGAATACCTGCCAAAAATTCTGCGCCGGTTAAGTGTTGTGAAGCAGCAAATCTGGCTAATTTTGCACAAGATATGCCTGCCCCTGCATAAACCACACCACCATATTCATCTTGTTCAACCAACAACAAATCATTCAACTTAGCATGCAATGAGACAATTGCTCCTGGGAATCCCCCATCCCGCACAAGCAAATTACTGCCTAAACCAATCATCACAATAGGTTCTGTTTGCGGCCAAAGCTGCAAAAATGTTTTGAGATCTTCCAAATCAGCCGGTTGGTAAAAATAAGCTGCTTGACCACCAGCTCGCCAGGAAACATGGCGCGCCATGGATTCATGCTGGCGTAATTTTCCACGTGATCGGGACACATCAATGGCTGGTGCACGATGCTGCATCCTCGTAATATCCATATCCGTATTGATCAACGATAGATTGTCCGATCCCAATTGCATAACTAGCTAACCTGCCACCAATGTTAACTTCACTGCCATAGCTGCCAACTCGGAAGCCACCTTACCAATTGATCCGGCTCCCATGACAAGCACAACATCCCCATCTTGCACCACCGTGTCTACCGCAGAGGGTAGTTCGCTAACATGCTCAATATAAATAGGCTCAACTTTGCCCTTGACTCGAATTGACCATGCCAGCGCTTTACTATCCGCAGAAGCAACAGGTTCTTCACCTGCTGAATACACTTCTGTTAGCAATAACACATCCGTAGCAGACAACACCCGAACAAAATCCTCATAGAGATCACGTGTACGACTGTAACGATGTGGTTGAAACACCAAAACCAGACGTCGACCAGGAAAGGCGTTACGCACAGCTGCCATCGTGACCGCAATTTCAGCGGGGTGATGGCCATAATCATCGATGAGCGCAAACGTTCTCCGGCCAGGCAAACATAGTTCACCATATTGTTGGAAACGTCGATCCACTCCCTCAAAAGTTGCTAAAGCTCGCACAATTGCCTCATCAGGAATATTTAGTTCACTGCCAATTGCAATTGCTGCCAATGCATTCAGAACATTGTGTTCCCCAGGAAGGTTCAGCGTAATATTCAGTGTGCGCGCAGAGCCATTAAAACCAACGTGAGCACAAAAATGCATCTTGCATTGATCATGGTGAATATCTGTTGCGCGCACCAGTGCGTTTTCACTAGCAATACCATACGTAATCACCTGTTTAGACAGCTTTGGCATAATGGTGCGCACATGTGGATCATCCGCACACAACACCGCCACACCATAAAAAGGCAAATGTTCGATGAAATCAATAAAAGCCTGCTCAAGCTGACTAAAGTCCTGCTTATAAGTCCCCATGTGATCTGCATCGATGTTGGTCACGACAGTCAACACCGGCTGCAAATTAAGAAACGAGCTGTCTGATTCATCTGCCTCAACTACGATGAATTCCCCTTTACCTAGTTTGGCATGACTATCCACTGTTTTGAGTCTGCCTCCTATGACAAAAGTCGGATCCATCCCTGCTTCTGCTAACACACTGGCTACTAGACTGGTGGTGGTAGTTTTACCATGGGTACCAGCAATGGCTATTCCCTTATGCAATCGCATCAACTCTGCCAACATGACCGCGCGCGGCACAACCGGTATCCGGCGTTCACGTGCTGCCAAAACTTCCGGGTTATCAGATGGAATCGCCGTCGAAACCACCACCACATTTGCTGATTGAATATTTTCAGCTGCATGTGAGCTATAGATAGTTGCCCCTAGATGCTGCAAACGCTCAGTAGTCGCATTACGATTCAGATCCGAGCCGCTAATCTGATATCCCTGATTGATTAATACTTCCGCAATTCCTCCCATACCTGAACCGCCAATGCCCACAAAATGGATATGTTTGATCTTATGTTTCATATATTTACCTTGCTAAATTGCTGACAAGCTGCGACGACACTTTGTGTTGCAGCTGGTAAAGCCAGTTTGCGTGCATTGATTGCCATTGTTTGTAATTTTTCGCGCGTACATGCTCTTAGCCAGTGCGCTAACGCATCAGCAGTTAACTCGGATTGTGGCCACAAAACAGCGGCATTACCCTCACTCAAAAAACGCGCATTGGCAGTTTGATGATCATCTACTGCATAAGGATAGGGCACTAAAATACTGGCGATGCCTGCGGCAGCTAGCTCAGAAACGGTAAGTGCGCCAGCACGACAAATCACCAGATCACTTGTTGCGTAATACAAAGCCATGTCTTCAATAAACGCCAACAAATTACCAGTAACACCATACTGTGCATAAGTCTGCTGCAACGTTGCCAGATGCACCTTCCCAGATTGATGAGTCACGATCGGACGCTCATTTTCCGGAATCATGCTTAAAGCATGCGGCAACACGGTATTGAGTGCTTGTGCACCAAGGCTGCCACCCACAACCAAAATTTTTAGTTGGTCTGTTCGTTGGTTGTAACGAAGTTCCGGAGCGGATAGCTGCACAATCTCTGTTCGAATTGGATTACCAGTTACCTGCACCTTATTTTTTTGATCCTGAATCGCACCAGGAAAAGCGAGTAAAACACGCTTGGCAAGTTTAGCTAGCACTCGGTTAGTTAATCCCGCAATTCTATTTTGTTCATGAATCAACAATGGTTTTCCAGAAAAAAATGCCATAATTCCACCAGGCAACGCTGGATATCCTCCCATCCCTAATACCACCTGCGGTCGTCGACGCTGTAAAATCCGCAAACTTTGCCAGCAAGCTTTTACCAATCTCCAAGGAAGTAGCAAATAACTCATCACTTTTTTGCCACGCAATCCAGAAAAATCAATCAATTCAAGAGTAAAACCATGTTGAGGGACTAATGTAGTTTCCATGCCATTACGCGTCCCCAGCCACACCACTTGCCAACCCAGGTTTTGCATTGCATGCGCCACTGCAAGCCCCGGAAAAACATGTCCACCGGTTCCTCCTGCCATGATCATAATCGTGTTACGCAAGTGAGGTATCCTCTAATAAACATGTGTGATTAATTGAATGATTAGGTGCCTCATACACTAAACCCTCTACGCCTTTGCCGATTCTCCCAGTCGACTCGTAACAATATGGCAATTGTTATGCAGCTAATCACAATGCTGCTGCCGCCATAACTCATGAATGGCAATGTCAAACCTTTCGTCGGCACTATCCCCATGTTGACGCCCATATTGATAAAAGCCTGCGTCGCTAACCACACACCGATTCCTTGCGCCACTAATGCCCCAAATTGATCTTCCAAGATAGCCGCGCCACGGCCGATTCTGAAGGCGCGAATCAACAAAAAAGAAAATAATGCGATAATTGTTGCTACGCCAACAAACCCAAACTCTTCTGCCAACACGGCAAACATAAAATCTGTATGCGCCTCGGGCAGATAATTTAACTTCTCAACACTGCCTCCCAAACCAACCCCCCACCATTCACCCAATCCGAATGCCATCAGCGCGTGCGTCAGTTGATAACCCTTATCAAATGGATCTCCCCATGGATCCAAAGTAGCCAGGAGCCGATCGAGCCGATAAGACTTGGTCATAATCAGAGTCACAAACAATGTTGGCATGGCGAAAAACAGCCCAAGTAATATTTTTAAATTCATTCCGCCAATAAACATAATGGCTGAAACAACAAGCACTATTACAATCATCGCGCCATAATCTGGCTCTCCCAGTAACAGCAGGGAAACCACACCTAGCAGTAGCAGTATGGGAAAAAAACCCTTGCTAAAATGATCTTTGTGAATATTTTTACGTACCACATAATCTGCAGCAAACAGCAGAATAAGCAGCTTCATTAGCTCGGAAGGTTGAAAATTAAATACTACTAGCGGCAACCAACGACGACTGCCATTAACTTCCAAACCAATACCAGGAATCAATACAATCAGCAGCAACACCAACCCTATTATGAGCAGGTAAGGGGAGCAAACCCGCCATTGGCGCAGTGAAATCCGAAAAGCTGCCATGCCAGCCATTGCGCCCAATATAATTGCAAATATTTGCCTGATGAGAAAATAATAAATATTGTTCTCACCATATTTTGATTCAGCAACCGCAATGGATGCGGAATACACCATAATCAATCCTAATCCCAGCAACAATAAAACAGCTGAAAGCAAATACCAATCCAGTTCCAGTTGCGGCGATTGATGATGGGTGACTGTTGAGCTCATCGTATTGTCAATGGCATGTTTGTGTTGAATATACAAATTGTTGCTCAATTCTCTGAACACCAGCCACAAATGCCTTGGCACGATGAATATAGTTATCAAACATATCCAGACTAGCGCAAGCTGGAGAAAGCAGCACGATATCCCCCTGTTTCGCAAGCAAAAAACTTAATTGAACCGCTTCATCCATGTTTGCTACATGATGTATGGGTACATCACATCCTTGGATTGTTTGTGCAATCTTGTCAGCGTCTCTTCCCAACAATACGATGCTGCGTGCATGTTCACTGACAGGTTGTATCAGCGGTGAGAAATCCTGTCCTTTACCATCCCCACCCGCAATCAAAATAACATTCCTGCGAAAACTATTTAATGCTGCAACTGCAGAGCCCACGTTGGTGCTTTTAGAATCATCATAAAAAATCACTCCATTAAACTTGGCTACTTTCTGCATGCGATGCGGCAATCCTTTGAAAGCATGCAAGGCTTGCAACAATGGCTCAAAGGGCAAGTCAATCGCCCGACACAATGCCAACGCCGCTAATGCATTAGCTGCATTATGCAAACCTGCAACAGCTAACTCACTCAACTTCATCAAATAAGTATTGCCTTGTGCCAGACACAACCCTGTCCCATTGGGTGATATACCAAATTCATCATCAAATGCCGGCGCAGATAAACCAAAGGTAAGATATTTACCGTTTTCATCACACATTGCATACACTCGCGCATCATCTCGATTCAGCACCCGTACACAGCGATCGGATGAATCGGGAAATATTCGCATTTTCGCAGCCACATAATCTTCAATCGTGTGATAGCGATCCAGATGATCTTCACTAATATTCAATATGGTGGCAGCATCCGACCGTAAACTACGAGTTGTTTCTAGTTGAAAACTGGACAATTCCAGCACCCACAAACGTGGCCATTTTCCTGTATTGATACGCAGCATCAGCGCATCTAATGCGGCCAAGCCAATATTACCTGCCACCTCAACATCCCACCCAGCCTGTTTAACCATCGCCCCTACCATAGTCGTCACAGTAGTTTTTCCATTGGAACCGGTAATCGCCAGGATTTTTGTATCTTGCGGCGCATATTGCTCCAGCGCCTCAGCAAATAATTCGATATCGCCAGTGACGGGTATAGCTTGCTGTAACGCCATTTGTACAAGTGGTTCAGCCATTGCCACACCAGGACTAAGCGCAACCACATCTATTCCTGCAAGCAATTCTGGTTTTAATGCACCGCAAACAATGGCTTCATGCGCAATCAATTGTTGAAACAGCTCGATATTAGGTGGGGCCGTACGCGTATCTGCCACGGATACACGTGCACCGATGCGGGAAAGCCACTTGACCATAGAAAGGCCAGTTTTTCCCATTCCTAGAACTAACACATTTTTGCCAGCGTAATTCATCGCAATTTCAATGTTGACAAGCCGATCAATACCAAAATGATGGTAATAATCCAAAATCGCACCACCACCTGATTTTCCTTCCAGCCTTTCAGTTCATAATGGTGGTGCAGGGGAGCCATTCGAAAAACGCGTCGACCAAACAACTTAAAAGAAGCCACCTGGATCATCACAGAAAGTGCTTCCATTACAAACACGCCTCCCATGATCATCAACACAATTTCTTGGCGCACAATCACTGTAATAACACCCAATGCCGCTCCTAACGCCAGTGCGCCAACATCTCCCATAAATACTTCTGCCGGATTGGCGTTAAACCATAAAAATGCCAATCCTGCTCCAGCCAGTGCACCACAGAAGACAGCCAATTCACCCGCATTGGGAATATGGGGAATACCAAGATACTTAGCAAATATGGCATGGCCAGCGACATACGCAAAAATGGCCAACGCACCACTAATCATGACAGTAGGCATAATGGCCAAGCCATCCAATCCATCAGTCAGATTAACTGCGTTGCTGCAACCAACAATAACCAGATAGGTCAGTACAATGAAGAAAAACGTGCCCAATGGAATAACAATTTCCTTGAAAAATGGCACAATCATGTCAGTGTGTTGTGGCAACTCGGCGGTTATAGCAAGATACCCAGCCACAAGTAATGCAATAATCGATTGCCAGAAAAACTTGGTTGCTGCAGAAATTCCTTTGGAATTATGTTGCGTCACCTTGCGATAATCATCTACCCAGCCGATTGCACCAAATCCCAACGTAGTAAGCAACACCAGCCAAATATAGTGATTGCTTAAATCTGCCCATAGCAGTGTAGTAATCAGCGCCGCCATTAAAATCAACGCGCCGCCCATAGTGGGTGTACCTGCTTTTGCCAAATGTGATTGAGGGCCATCATCACGCACTGATTGACCCACTTTGTGTGCAGTCAAGCTGCGAATCATCATTGGTCCAATCAAAAAAGAGATACTCAATGCAGTTAGTGCCGCCAGCATGGTGCGCAATGTAATGTAACCAAATACATTGAAAGCACGGATATCTTCTGCCATCCACTGAGAAATTATCAATAGCATCTACGATTACGATTCCTGCAATTGCTCAACGACACGTTCCATGTGCATGAAACGTGAACCCTTAATCAACACAACTACATCTTGTTCCAGATAAGTGCGTGCCTTTTCCAGCAGGCTGTCCAAGTCGTTAAAATGCTGTGCATGACTACCAAAACCTGTCACAGCTTGCTGGCTCAACTCTCCTAGTGCCAATAATCTATCCACACCAGCTACTGCTGCTTGCTGACCAATAGCGTAGTGGAGTGCTGCCGCATCGCCACCTAGTTCTCCCATATCCCCCATGATCAATATCTTCCTGCCGGGTGTTTCCGCCAACACACGTAACGCAGCTTGCATAGAATCTGGACTGGCATTGTAGGTATCATCAAAAAGCGTAGATTGACGTAATCCCACTTTCTTTTGCAACCGTCCTGGAAAGCCGGTAAAACCTTGTAACCCCTCGACAATAGAAGCTGTGCTCACTCCCATTGCCACCGCGACTGCAGCCGCAGCCAGCGCATTATAAATATTGTGGCGACCCGGCACTTGTAACGTGATGACTGCCTGATCATTAGGTAATTGCAACAACCAGGAAGCTGCATCATAAGTGTTTGGCATACATTGCGCGTTGACTGCAGCAGAAGAGTGCATACCAAAACTCAATACGGACCTGCTCTCAGCCAATTGTTGCCATAATTGGGCATGTGTATCATCCGCATTAATAATTGCAATACCTTCTGTCTTCAGGCCGCTAAAAATTTCACCTTTGGCCTGAGCAATCACCTGTGTGGTACCTAAATACTCGATATGCGCCGTACCGGCATTGGTAATCACAGCAATGGTAGGAGCAGCCAATTGACTTAGATAAGCAATTTCACCGGCATGATTCATGCCCATTTCAATTACTGCGCACGCATGCTTAGCAGCAAGTTGCAGTAGCATTTGCGGCACACCAATATCATTGTTCAGGTTGCCTGTTGTTGCCAACACCTTCTCTGCTCCGAACTCCTGCCTGAGAATGGCTGCAACCATTTCTTTGACGGTTGTCTTACCATTGCTACCAGTGACGGCGACCAAAGGTAATGAAAAACGTTGTCGCCAATTTGCTGCCAATTGACCAAGACCAAGACGAGTATCATCAACCCGAATCCAACCAAAATCAGACTTAACTGGGGAGATGGTTGCATCTGAAGCAATCATTGCCCCCACTGCTCCTTTTTCAATAGCTGCTGCAATAAAACGATGTCCGTCAAATTGTTCACCCACTAATGAAACAAAAAGATTACCTGGTTTTAATGTACGGCTATCTGTGCTCACCCCTGTAAACATCAAATTATCGCCACACCATTGTGCGCGCAATGCCAAGGCAGCCTCTTGTATGGTCATCATCCGCGTGCCTGCAATTTTGGACCGGCCAGATCATGCAGCACTTGTCGCACAATTTCACGATCATCAAATGGATATTTCTTGCCCTGTATTTCCTGATAAGTTTCTGCACCTTTACCTGCAATTAATACAATATCGCCTTGATGCGCACTATGAATAGCACGATAAATAGCAGCAGCACGATCTTCTTCAGAGGAACAGTGTTTGCCATGTGCGCCGCGCATAATGTCATCGATAATCTCTTTCGGGTTTTCATGGCGCGGATTGTCACTGGTAATGATGACTTCATCTGCCAAACGCGCAGCAATTTCACCAATCAATGGGCGTTTACCTCGATCTCTCTCTCCGCCACACCCCACAACACAAACCAATTTTGCCCGTTTTTTTCTAGTTCCCTTTTTACTGTGGGTATTGGTCAATGTTTCACGCAAACCAGTTAGCACTTCGCTCAATGCATCTGGTGTATGCGCAAAATCCACAATAACAATGGGCTGATGCTCACCTCCCAATTTTTCCATACGCCCCGGAATGGAACGCACGCATTGCAAAGCGGTGATGGCATCTTGCAAATCAATACCACTAACAAGCAACGTGGCTAGTACCGCCAACAGATTGTATGCGTTGTAACGACCTGTAACATGACAATGCAAACTGGCTTGTTGTTTGTCGAATTCAACATCAAAACTGATGTGTTGCATGGTAAAACGCACATTACTGCCATACAATATTTTATGATTGTTTGGCGCATATATCACGCGATCATAAGGTTGTCTGAAGCCATAACCAATCACTGATATATCTTTCTGAGTCAATTGTTGCGACAGCTCCACACCTAATACTTCATCCAGATTGAGTACCGCATGCTGCAACCCTTCCCAGAAAAAAAGTCTAGCCTTGGCAGCGGCATACGCATCCATGCTACCGTGATAATCCAAGTGATCACGAGTCAGATTCGTTAACACCGCAATTGAAAATTCTGATCCGGCCAACCTATCCTGGGCCAAACCATGTGAAGAAGCTTCCATTACCAAAGAACGAGCGCCTGACTGCAAATATTCAGCCATCAGCTGTTGTAGGTATACTGCATCTGGTGTTGTACAGCTGGTTTGGATGCATGCGCCCGGGAAACCATGTCCTAATGTGCCAATGACAGCAGTCTTTTCTCCCAACGCTTGCATAGCTTGTGCATACCAATGGCTGCATGTGGTCTTACCATTGGTTCCTGTAATACCCACCAATCGCAAATATCTGGAAGGATACCCATAAACCTGGCTCGCTATCTTGCCAGCTTCATGACGCAACCCCGTCACCCCAAGATTGGGTATTTTCCATTCTGGCTTCCAGGAAAATCCTTGTTTTTCCCAGATAATTGCATTAACGCCCAATGCAATGGCGCGCGGAATATCATTACGTGCATCATGCTGCTCACCAACACAGGCTAAAAAAGTATCACCTGATCTCAGTTTGCGACTATCCGCTACCAAGTGCTGTATCTTGACACTCAAGCGATCAAGTAAACCAGCCAGGTAAACTTCTTCTGCTCCTGGGCGTGATAAAGCATTCATCCCTGGCCTTCCAGTTCTGTTGCAGTGGGCGACACAACCAAATTACCCAGTGATTCATCAAATGGTACATTTAACATACGCAAGGTACTTTCCATCACCTGACCAAAAACAGGCGCGGCAACTGTACCGCCGTAATAATCACCATTGGAAGGTTCATCAATCATGACAGCGATAATGACACGGGGATCAGATGCAGGCGCAAACCCGACAAACGAAGAAATATAACGATTTGTCGCATACCCTTTCTGACTATCGAGGCGTTTATGCGCTGTCCCTGTCTTGCCCGCCACTCGATAACCGTTAACCCGAGCACTATTACCCGTACCCTCAGGCTGAACCGCTAACTCCAGCATTTTTCTCACAGAATAAGCAGTTTCACGCGAGATAATTTTCTGACCAATTGCAGGCATATCTCGCTTCAACAACGTAATCGGCTTTAGCTCACCATCAGTCGCAAATAAGGTATAAGCACGTGCCAACTGCATCAAACTAACGGAAATACCATAACCATAAGACATTGTGGCTTGCTCAATAGGCCGCCATGTATCATATGCGCGCAATCTGCCACGTGCCTCACCGGGAAAACCCACCCCGGTTACTGCGCCGAAGCCAGAACGATTGAGCATTTCCCAAAAAGTTTGCTGAGAAAGTAGCAAACCTATTTTTGCCGCTCCGACATTACTTGACGTCTGGATAATCTGAGAAACCGTTAAATTACCCTTATCACTTACATCATGTATTGTTGCTTTGCCTATTTGCAGCTTGCCCCCAGCTGTTTCCATTCGCATATTTGGCTCAATCAGCCCCACTTCCAATGCAGCAGCGACAGTAAATGGCTTGATCGTCGAGCCAGGCTCAAATGTATCAATTAACACACGATTGCGAATAACTTCGTAATTAATACTGGCACGCCGATTAGGATTAAAGGCTGGATAATTGGCCATCGCCAATATTTCTCCTGTCTGAACATCCAGAGCAACAATACTGCCAGACTTCGCGCGCTGTTTTTTTACAGCGCGTGCCAATTCTCGATAAGCCAGATACTGTATTTTGCTGTCGATGGATAACACAACATCTTGTCCCGGCTTGGGTGATTGAATCAGCTCGATATCTTCTACAATACGCCCGACTCGATCCTTTATTACACGCCGTTTTCCATCTGCGCCAGTTAATTTATCCTGCCACGCCAGCTCAATACCTTCTTGCCCACGACCATCTATATCAGTAAAACCTAAGATATGTGCAGCTTGTTCACGCGCAGGATAGTAGCGATAAAACTCATGCTTAAGATGCATACCCTCTATATTCAATTCAGCGATCTGTTCTGCCAGCTCAGGCGGAAGTTTTCTTTTCAGATAAACAAATTTTTTATCACTGTTGAGACGTTTTTGAATGACTGTTTCTTTGACACCTGTCAAATTCGATAATTGCTTGATTTGTTCTGGCGTAACATTTACTTTATGCGGCTCGAACCAGGCAGATTTCACCGGCGCACTAACCGCCAATATTTTTCCGTTGCGATCTGTGATACTGCCACGTTGCATATTTTGGTTCACAATGCGCTCATAGCGCGATTGACCTTGCTGTTGCAAGAAATCTTTATCAAGAATTTGCAAAAAAATCGCTCGAGAAACCAATATTCCCAAACAAATCAACAAGAGTATTTGCGCAAGGTATGAACGCCACCCCATACTAGGAGAAGGTTTTTTACGTGGAAGATTGAATAGAATTTTCATTCAATTGTACTCATCGTAATCAGGGCGAATCGCCAGAACATTTCCAGATAACGACGGTGCAACCATATCAAGCTCCTCACGTGCAATTTTCTCGATACGGGCAGATGTTGCTAATGTGCTTTGCTCCAGTTGCAATTGGCTCCATTCATTTCCCAGCTGCTCAGTCAATCTCTGCTCTCTTTCCTGTTCCATAAAAAGCTTGCGCGCCTCATGTCGGGCAGTTACGATGCTCAAACCGCAGATCATCAACATGACAAACAGAAAAATATTTAATCTGATCATTTGCTTACCATCCTACTGATCATCGACAGCTAACTTCTCAGCCACGCGCATAACAGCACTACGCGCACGTGGATTGACAGCCACTTCATCTGTATTCGGGCAAATTTTTTTTCCAATAATTTTTAGCTGTTGTTGCGTATGTAAGTATTTTTCCTGCTCTCGAATCGGCAATTTCCTTGGCAAAGTGTTCGCACTTGCCTGTTTACGCATAAAACGTTTGACAATGCGATCTTCCAGCGAATGAAAACTAATCACCGCCAATCGCCCCTTTGTCTTCAATAACTCAACGCATTGCGGCAATACTGCCGACAGCTCATCTAATTCTCGATTAAGATAAATACGTATTGCCTGAAAAGTACGCGTTGCTGGATGTAATCGATGTGCTCGATAACTACTACTTACAGCTGCTGTAACAACTTCAGCCAGCTGAAGTGTCGTTTGAATAGGTTGATACACTCGTTCTTTCACAATTGCGCCAGCAATCCGCCCGGCATAACGCTCTTCGCCATAGGTTTTAATCACCTCTTTCAATTCCGCTTCTGATACAGTAGCCAACCATTCCATTGCTGTTTCTCCCTGATTGGAGTTCATACGCATATCAAGAGGTCCATCGTGACGAAAACTGAATCCACGTGAAGGTTTGTCAAGCTGCACCGACGACACACCCAGATCCAACAAAATTCCATCCACCTGATCAACGCCCAACAACTGTAACGCTTCTTGCATCCCGGCATAACTGCTATGTATCGCCTGAAACCTGCTATCTACAACAGATTGGGCCACAATAATAGCTGCGGGATCTTTATCGAAAACAATCAAACGCCCCGATTTGCCTAATCGCGACAAAATCAAGCGACTATGCCCCCCCTGTCCGTATGTCCCATCCACATAAATGCCATTTGCTTTAATCGCTAAGGCATTAACAGCTTCTTCCAGTAAAACAGGAATATGCACAGTATTACTAAGGCATTACAACGAAAAACCTTGTAGCTCGGATGGAATCTCTCCCTCGATAAATTCTGTGGCAGCCTCGTTCTCTTGATTCCATTTTTCCATATCCCAAAGCTCGAATTTTTCTCCCAATCCAGCCAGCACTACCTCTTTTTGCAATCCAGCAAATTGTCGCAAATAAGGACCAATCAGAATCCGACCAGAACTATCCATCTCCACTTCACAGGCATTACCAATAACCAGTCTTTGTAATCTACGAACCTGCTCATTTAAGCTAAACATCTTGTTTAATTGCGCCTCAATTGGTGCCCAAACAGGTTGAGGATAAATCACTAAACATCTGGAAGGATCCGCCGTCACAACGATGTGACCATCACACTTACCGAGTAATTCATCTCGATATTTAGCAGGAATAGCAAGCCTACCTTTACTATCCAGATTTAATTGAGTGGAACCACGAAACATCCTTTCCCTTTCATTTATCCCACCATCATCCACAATTTTGCATATTTCACCACTTCCACCCACTTTACTCAATAAAAATTTTAGGGTCAAGTCATAAAATATCCTTATGTCATGCATAAAATTCAATCAAAAATCTAGCCAGCAACATCTAAACAAGATCAAATTTCCAAAAAAACTGACATCAATCTCACACAACTATTTATTTAGCTTTGCTAGGTAAACTATAGCGATGCCAAAAATGCTAATCGCCTAAAACAGGGTAAAAAACAAGAAATGAAACAATGAATTCGCGTGGCAAGTTAAGCCATGAACAAGGAGGGAAGAGAAGGAAAGAAAACGATTAGACGCTAAAATTATCTCTGCATAGATTGTAAATTACAGAGACGTATACGACACAAACACAGATTGCATCAACGATTAATATTCTCCAGTCTCAGAAAACAATCGCAAAACAATAACACCCGCAATAATTAATCCGATACCAATCACGTCAGGCAAGCTAATTGTTTGTCCAAAAATTAACCAGGCAATCAATGTGACCAGAACAATTCCCGCACCCGACCAAATTGCATATGCCGCACCAACTGGAATTGTTCGCAGCGTTAAGGAAAGAAAGAAAAAAGCACAACCGTAACCAACGATAACGACCAATGAAGGCCACAGGCGAGTAAACCCCTCGCTAGATTTGAGCAAAGAGGTAGCAATAATTTCTGCAACGATTGCCACCGCAAGATAAAACCAGCTCATTTTATGCACCCCGTATCACAGAATAATTTACCAGATTGCGATAGGAGATCATATCGCGCAACATAGATTGGCGTAACTCGTTCATGCAATCCTATTATTCAACAACTTAACCGAACTCAAATCCATGTCAGTATCAGAGTAACGAGCAGAAAAAAACCCAACCAAGAATGGCTGGGTTTTGGGTATATGGTGGAGGCGGCGGGAATTGAACCCGCGTCCGCAAGTCCTCTACAGACAATTCTACATACTTAGCCATGTTGTTTAATTTAACTTGCCACCCACCAACCGGCAAGTTGATGACAAGCGAGTTACCTACTTTTTAACGTTTCGTAAAGTAACCCTACAAAACGCGATCCTCGTTAATGACTCCATCGTCTGTTACCAGACCCAGCGTTGAGGCCCACTGGCATGGAGTTTAGCCGGATTAAGCGGCTAAAGCGTAGTTTTCGTCGTTTGCGACTATTTTGTTTCAGCCGTTTTACGAGAATACTGAATCTCGGTATGCCCTGCGCTGCTTTGCAACCCACGTCGAAACCGGATCGCCCCCAAGCAATTTACAACGAATAAAATAAGAGTTCGTATTAATTAAAAAGTTCTATTTGCAAATTGTAGCAGATTACAAATAACACAATAGATCATTGGGATGATCGATAAGTTCAGCTGCCCCCCAGGTATCTGGCGGGGCACCGTTTCCTAGATAACCATATAGCGCCACAATAGGGATTATTCCCGCCGCAAGACTTGCCTGAACATCGCGAATATCATCCCCCAGATAAATACAGCGATTTGGCAATACATTCATTTGTCGGCAAGCAGCAAGCAATGGCTCTGGGTGAGGTTTGGTATGCGCTGTATCATCGCCACTAATAATGCAGCCTGCACGATGATGCAAACCAAGTAAACGCATTAACGGTTGTGTAAATTTCGCAGGTTTATTAGTAACAACCCCCCAAGGAACAGCTTGTTTATCTAAGTGCTCCAGCAGTTCCGCAATGCCTGGAAACAAACAAGTATCTCGATAGAACTGTTCTGTATAAAAATCAAGAAATTCTTCTCGCATAGCCGAGTAATCAGGATCCTCTGGCTTCAAGCCAAAACCAAGCTCTAATAAACCACGTGCGCCGGCAGAAGCAACCATACGCACTAATTCGATTGGTAAAGGAGGATGATTACGTGCGATCCGTTGACGGTTGAGTGCATGCCCAAGATCTGGCGCAGTATCTGCAATTGTGCCATCAAAATCAAATAATACAGCCTTTCCAGTCATCAATAATCTTAGTTATTATGGATCAGGCCGTGAACGCCATGATGTAATTAACACTGGTATCGCCTTCCAACGCATAGGTCTTTGTGAGCGGATTATAGGTCATGCCGATCATCTTAGCCTCCATTAAATTAGCCGCACGCGCCATATGAGCTAACTCAGAAGGTTTGATGAATTTTGCATATTCATGGGTGCCACGCGGCAACAAATGCAAGATGTATTCGGCGCCAATAATCGCATAGAGATAAGCCTTAGGATTGCGATTCAAGGTTGAGAAAAACACCCATCCTCCATTTTTAGCAAGGCGAGCACATGCCTGAATCACACTCGCAGGATCCGGCACATGCTCCAACATTTCCATACAAGTCACTACGTCATAATGTTGCGGATGTTCCTCTGCGAGTGCCTCCACTGTTATTTTGCGATAGTCAACTTGTTGGCCACTTTCTAACAGATGTAGCTTCGCAACTTTTAATGCCTTATCGCTCAAATCGATACCCGTTACCTTGGCACCTCTCACAGCCATAGATTCAGACAATATACCACCACCACAACCGACATCTACCACTGTTTTGCCCGCTAATCCTGCAACGGTCTCATCGATATAATTTAATCGAAGTGGATTAATTTCATGTAATGGCTTGAATTCACTATTCGGATCCCACCAATGATGAGCAAGCTGACTGAATTTCTCCAACTCCATTGGATCCGCATTAATGCCATCATCTTTCATATATTTTTACCTGAGGTTTTTAGCCAAAAAAGAAGCCTTGTCAGGCCATATTTACCCGCAAAACAGAGTAACAAGTTCTTAGAATCTACTCAAGCTTCAATCAAAGAGCAGCGTCAGTTAAATATCGAACAAATCTTTTAATGTGTAGTGCTGGCGTTAAAAAGCCCTGTACTACGACAGGGCCTTTTGCGTAGGTTTGCTTAAATACAGCTTAGTTAATTATTTCCCTTGTACCCGCCACCTCAATCTCAACACGACGATCCGGTGCCAGACAATTAATTAAGGCCCTACCTGAATTCTGGCAAGAATCACCTGTTACCGGATTAGCCTTACCCTTACCATCAGTGAAAATGCGATCAGCTTCAATGCCTCTGGAAACCAGATAATTTTTAACAGCTTCTGCACGTCTTACTGAAAGTTTCTTGTTATAGGCATCTGGCCCAATACGATCAGTGTATCCAACTGCAATAATTAAATCGTAACTAACACCATCCAGATTATTAACAAAGTTATCTAATGCTTCTTCACCGGTTGGCTTAAGCACAGCTTTGTCAAAATCAAATAAGGCGTCAGCAGAGAAAGAAACTTTTTCTGGCTCGGTTACGATAGGAGCAGGAGGCGCTTCAACCACTTGCTCTGGCTGTTTAACTAAATCTGGATCACACTCATAAATGGCCTTGGCAGGTGTCCAGAAACCAGTACGCCAGCATAAGCCAGTTGAGTTTCTAGCAACAACCCCGTTGTCATCTACCGCATAGGCTTCCGCTTTATCCGCAGCACTAAAACCTTGCCTTTGCTCTGCATGTGAATCTGCCATTACAACACCAGATGCTAATAAACCTGGCAATACAATAGCTCCTATTAAATACTTCCTGGCTCGTGTTATTTTTTTCATGCTCTTGTCCTTATTCCTAATATGTGAAAAATCCCTACCGCAGTCTCGCTATCATTTTTATACGATTATTCATGCTGTTACGCCTTGTCCTCCCATCGTAATCAGATCAATATCATTCGTATATTACCGGCGCGATTATGAGTTGTTCCTTTTATCTTTGTCAAACCACAATGTGTCTTTTATACAACACTGTGGCAAACCAAATAATCTTCTTGGAATTTGGCTTATGAGTTGATTTTGGTGCGACAAACTCTATGAGGGATACGGCAATTATTACAAAAACCAAAGCAGCTTTTTATACCTAAATTTAATGAAGCAAGTATCATAATATGTCAATCTAATAAAAATATTCTGAATATCCAAGCAAGTATATATAACTACGAAGTAGTAAAGGCACAATAATTCCCTTAGTTATCGTATTAAAATGTTGATAAACAATTGAATTGCGCCCCGATTTACTAGCAAGCTAACTAATTTCAGGCATACATGTGGCAGATAGCACGACAACACCAACCAGATAATATGCAACCAGTTATTGATGTAAACAATTTAAGGCGCAATTTCGGACAACATATTGCCGTCCATGATGTCAATCTCAAATTGGTTCGTGGTGATATTCTCGGATTTCTAGGACCAAACGGTGCTGGCAAAAGTACAACCATGCGGATGCTGACAGGTAATCTTGCGCCCAGCAGCGGCAACATCAAGATCTGCGGTATCAATTTACTGCAAAATCCACTTGAAGCCAAACGCTACATTGGCTATTTACCTGAAATACCCCCCCTCTATAAAGAACTAACTGTGGATGAGTATTTGCAGTTTGCTGCACGATTACATGGCCTCTCTACTGTGGCAACAAAAAACGCGCTGGATGAAGTGAAGCAACAATGCGAATTAAATGATGTTGGGAAGCGATTGATTGGCATCTTGTCAAAAGGCTATCAACAACGCGTAGCAATTGCTCAGGCGATTATTTATCGTCCGCAGCTGATTATATTGGATGAGCCAACTGTCGGACTGGATCCGAACCAAATACAAAAAATACGGGTACTGATTCGCGAACTTGGCAAGACTTGTGCCATCATCCTTTCCTCACACATTTTGTCAGAAGTGGAGAGCGTGTGTAATCGCGTACAAATTATGCATCAAGGCAAATTGGTGTTTAATAGCAGCATCAGCGATTTGCAACAACAAAATATTAACTTGGCAAATCTATTTACCCAGCTGACAACAGACAATTTACCTATCCAGGAATTAGCATGAGGACTATCCTGACTATCGTAAACAAAGAGCTCAAATTGTTGTTTGTCTCCTCGCTGGTATGGGTTTTTCTGGCAATCATGCAACTCGTGCTAGCTTGGATCTTTCTCGGCAGATTAAATACTTTTTTAGAAATACAGCCGCAATTAATTCAGCTGGCTAATCCACCTGGCATTACGGAGATTATCGTAACACCGGTATTTTCTATCGCTGCGATAGCGCTTCTAGCAATTACGCCAGTGTTAAGCATGCGTGTTTTTGCGGAAGAACGCCGCAATCAAACCTTAGTTATGCTGATTTCTGCACCAGTTCCTTTATCCGCTATTGTGCTCGGTAAATTTTTGGCGCTTATGATGCTCTTCAGCGTCATCCCTCTACTCATTCTTTTGTTGTCGCTATCTTTATCAGTAGGTGGCACATTAGATTTTGGATTACTGGCCTGTAACCTCATCGGACTAACATTGTTAGCTGGTTGCTTTGCTTCATTAGGAATGTATATCTCCAGCTTAACAGCCCACCCTACTATTGCAGCATTAGGCAGCTTAGGCGCATTACTGTGTTTGTGGGTGATGGATATCATCTCCATCGACGCAGATAGTGCCATCCGCTACTTTTCTGTGTTTGGTCATATCGAAAACTTCAGTATTGGCTTGATTGATACCTTCAGCCTATCTTTTCTTCTGCTATTCATTGCAACCTTTTTGATACTGACCATACGACACCTAGAAGAAGAACGATTAAGCGGCTAAGTGTTTATTTGACCAATTTATGACAACACCTACTCACCAATCAAAACTGCATCGCCGCTGGCGATATGGGCTATTTATCCTCCTGCTTTTCACCCTAGTAGGAACACTGGGCTATCTATCACTAGAATTTCGTACTCAATGGGATCTCAGCCAGAATAGCCGTAATAGCCTGAGCCAAACCAGTATTGATTTGCTTAACCAACTTGATGGTCCGTTATTTGTCACAGTCTATGCCACTCAACAAGATCTACAATTAGGGGATATTCGCGGCATCATCAACACCTTTATCAGTACATATCAGCGCTTCAAATCTGATCTGATACTGGATTTTATTGATCCAATAGAACAACCACAGCAAGCAGAGAAAGCTGGCGTTAAACTCAATGGCGAAATCATTCTGCGCTTTGAAGATCGCACAGAACGACTTACAACAATTAATGAACAATCTTTTGCCAATGCACTAATGCGACTAGCACGCACCAGCAAAAAACAACTGTTGGCGTTAACCAATCATGGCGAGCGAAAAATAAATGGTGTCACGCAACGTGACCTAGGAAATTTCAATCACAAACTGTTAGAAGTTGGTTTTGAAAGCAAAGCATTGAGTTTTATTGATCAAACAACGCCCCTCAATACTGACATATTGGTTATTGCCTCTCCACAAACGGCATTACTGGAAGGAGAAGTAGCGCAAATATTGGACTATCTTACTAGGGGAGGAAATTTATTATGGCTGGTTGATACAGGATCCTTACATGGATTACAGCCATTAGCCGAGAAACTTGGCATAGTCTTTACGCCTGGCGCTGTTATTGACCCACAAGCTGAGCAACTCAATTTACCCCTCACATTCGCATTAGGAACGCATTACAGCGCACACGCAGTCACTGCTAATTTTGATTACATCACGGTATTTCCTTTTGCTCGCCAATTAATTGTTGAAGAAGATGGCTGGCACAGCACCATCTTGACAGAGGTAGCTGCCCAAGGATGGGTAAAAACCAACCTATCAACCGAACAACAAAATGAAGTTAATTTTGATGAAGAAAATGATGTGGCCGGTCCAATCAGCATTGCTGTTGCATTAACGCGGATAATAGGGGATCGTGAGCAACGCGTTATCGTTGTTGGTAACGGACATTTCTTGGCGAATAGCTATCTTGGCAATGGCGGCAATTTGGATCTAGGGATCAACATGATTAATTGGCTGGCTGGTGATGAAGCATTTATCTCGATTCAACCACGCTCCACCATCGATAGCCAACTAACATTGAGTGAACAGCAACTTACCCTAATTGCTGCGAGCACTTTTATTGTTTTGCCTCTTATATTTTTAATTTGCGGATTTTTCATCAGCTGGTACCGCAAGCGTCGATGATGCATGATTTAATGATTACCACTACCTGCTTGTTACAAACCTTTATCTAAATCATGCCAGAACTACCCGAAGTTGAAGTAACCTGCCGTGGCATCAGCGCTTATCTCACTAACCGCCATATTACACAGGTTATTATTCGTAACGCCTCGCTACGCTGGCCAATTCCATCAACACTCACCACACTGTTGCCAGACCAGTGCATCACTACTGTCACTCGGCGGGCAAAATATCTGCTGCTACATTGTGATCAAGGCACACTCATCATACATTTAGGCATGTCAGGTAGTTTGCGAATTTTGCCCACGACCACACCCTCCCTGCTTCATGATCACTTCGAACTTTGGCTGGATAGTGGAAAAATGCTGCGCTATCGTGATCCACGCCGATTTGGCGCTATTTTATGGTGGGATGGTGCTATTCAGCAGCATCCTCTTTTTCAAAGGCTAGGTCCTGAACCACTCTCTGATGCATTCAACACTCGCTATCTACACACAAAAATCCACGATCGCCGTGTGAGCATCAAAGAAGCGCTGATGAATCAGCATATTGTGGTAGGAATAGGCAATATCTATGCCAATGAAGCATTGTTTCATGCTGGTATTAGCCCTTTGAGCGCTGCCAACAGCCTTAGCCAAACGCGTTGTGCAGCATTGGTTAAAGCTGTCAAAACAACCTTGCAACAGGCAATTGAAGCGGGTGGAAGTAGTCTACGTGATTTTACTGACTGCAATGGCAGAGCTGGCTGCTTTCAGCAACAATACTGGGTGTACGGTCGTCATGATCAGCCATGCCGCCAATGCGGCGCGCTGATCAACAAAATCCGCCAAGGACAACGTTCCACCTTCTATTGTCTACAATGCCAACAATAAACTTTGAGTTACCAGTCAAGGATTTCTGAAAAATCAGCAGGCAGCTAATCCAAGAAAATTGAACTGAAAAAAGCAGCATCGGCAGTTTTCACCCCCCCCCTATTACCTTATTATTGACCAATTGCATCAATCAAAAAAGTCTCACCGCAAGTTGATTGGCTCGATAAAGGTGCACCGGAAATTAGCTTCTCCAAATCGTCACCATAGATCAAATCATGTGACAAGTTCAATCTCACTTCCACTAGCATATCTTGCTCACAAATAAGGCTGATACGCTCTTTGGTAGCTGTTCCTAATACCGCACCGACGCGATCAATAAAATCCTGGGCACGTACTTGTTGGCCAATTTTTCGATTCATAAAATAAGCCATCCCAGCATCATTAAACTGGCGCGTAAGATCCGCAGATAAGTCAAAATAATCATCGATCAATCTGTTGGCACAAGTACCATGTTTGTACCATTCATGCCGCTCCAAACAAGAACCTGCACTGACACTTGGCATGACCTCAGCTAGGGAGATTTCGGAATCCGTTGCCAGAGTAATTGCTGGGTAGTCACAAAAATCGGTTTTCTGCGTTTTAACCTCACCACAAAAACCATAATTTTTGCCACAACTGTTCTTATTTGGCCATAAGCCATGCAGCGTAAAGTGCCGCGCTTGATAAGCCTTAGGATCACTTATGGCACATTCTGCTTTATCGGGCTTGGTTTCACAAAAAGCAGGCTGCCATGATAATGCCAGCACGTAACTATCGGCCTGTCCGTCAATATCACAACGTGCACTACCAGAATTATCTGGCGAGCTGATCAATTGCGCTTCCCCACAATCAGCACTAACCCAACGTTGTTTTGGATTGGCATGCGGAACAATGATTCGATACCAAGACGCATTGGTGGATAAAACTTCGATAATGTCATACTCATAGCCCGGCAGCACGTACACCTTGTCTGGATTAGTTGCTTTATTCTTGGATACATATGCTGGACAAGTTTGTTTAGCTGTAAATTCTCCGGATGCTTTTTCAGCCCATGCTAGCTGAAAGCAGCTTGTCGCCAAAACAATCAGCAACAGACGAAACATTATATTTTTTACGAAAATCATTACCTGCCCACTCTTTGAACAACAATAAATCATGACAATCTGATTATTTTAGATGAAATTAAGAAGTTTCTACACATGCACTTGGCACCATCATGCATAGTTGAACCAAGTAAATCGCACTCAAACACAAAACATTTGCTACGTTGCGTTATATCTCTCCACTTCATAAAATCACAGATACAAGATACAGTAACAACTACATTTATTTTTATCATCAGGATTTTTTATGACTCAACACATTGCTTGTGAATTACACGATTACATCGAAGTGGCTTGTATGTATCGTTACCAGGTGCGATTGATTTTAAAGGATCAATCTACCATCGAAGGCAAAGCTAAAGATATCGTGACCGATGCTGAAAAACGTGAATTTTTGCTACTAGAAACAAGTTCCGGATCCCAGCAAATTGAACTAATCACACTCAACAAACTGGAAGTATTAACACCAGGCGCGCGCTTTAGTGAAGTAAAATTTTCAGATGCCGTCTGTTAATAGCAAACTGTACAACCAATCAATTAGCGTTTGCCGTCATACCACATTGGCAATTTTTTCTTGTTGCGCAAAGCACCTAGTGGCGACAGGATAAGATAGAGAAACTGCTTGAAGATTTCCCTGCTACTATAAAGTTGAGTTTTTCTGGCAGAGGTTTCTAGTGGATGAGCACTTAAAATCGTAAATTTCAGTTTATGCTGGCGTCCATATTTCTTAAGCTTTTGGCTCAGCTCAATCTCTTCCGCTGCGTACAACGTTAAATTAAACCCGCCTACCGCTTTAAATGCTTCCGCATTACACACAATTAATGCGCCTGCTGCCCATTTCAGCCATACTGATAACAACGTCCATATTCGTAATAGCAGCTCTGCCCACCAAGGTTGATTCGGCATATACACTGTGCTGCCCGCCCCAACATGTTTGCCTTGCTTAATCAACTCAAAGATGTCTGTGATCAAGCCAGCATTCATTCGGCAATCTGCATCCACGAATATCAACCAATCTCCCTGAGCAGCATGTGCTCCTGCTGTTCTGGCGCGCGCAATATGATTAATTGGCTCAAATACAACTTTAGCACCCGCCTGCTCGGCCAACTGCGCAGTCATATCAGTTGAATTATTATTCACTACTATAATTTCATACGCGTAGCCATAAGTTTGGTTGATAGCCACAGCATCAATAATAGAGCGCACACATTGCTCTATTAATAACTCTTCATTGAATGCCGGAACAATAAAAGATATTTGTATATCATCTATTCGTTTATAAAATTTAGTATATATTTTGCGAAACATAATGCCATAATTAGTTAATTACAATTCGAAAAGCCACTAAAGAAACTATTTGAACCGCTTTTCACTGATCTTCAAACATTTCCTTGCGCCAAACAAACAACTTTTTAATTATCTTGTATATATGACCTGGAAGCCAAATGTGACTGTTGCTGCTGTAATCGAACAACAGGGAAAATATCTGTTAATAGAAGAAACTCCTAGAGGCGATACACTCAAACTCAATCAACCAGCTGGCCATTTGGAAGCAAAAGAATCTATCATTCAAGCATGCCAACGAGAAGTATTAGAAGAAACGGGTTATTCTTTTCAACCCGAAGTATTAACAGGTATTTATCATTGGACTTGCACTGAAAATGGCATTACGTATGTACGGTTTACTTTTGCTGGCCAAATCATCGATTTTGATCCCACCAGAGAACTCGACACAGGTATCGTCCGAGCAAGCTGGTTTGATATCGATGAAATTCGCGCAAGACAAACAAGCCACCGCACACCACTCGTCATGCGATGTATAGAAGATTATCTAACAGGAAAACACTATCCACTGGATATTTTTAAATATTACAGTTAAATCGATCAAACAAGTACAATGACCTGATAAAAAAGTAATAAAGCTCTTACGTATTTATCGCCATAGAAGTTGCCATCAATATATCAAAAGCGATGTAATCTACTCATCCATAAAAATCGCAATGCAGCAAGGCTGGTTTTTTGTTATACAATCTTGCAGTGGTTTGTATTTCACACCAGAAATTTATGCCCAATTTAAAGCCGGATTACAATAAAACCGACTCCGTCAAACGGAAATGGGTCGAAATAACACCAAAAGTCTAAACTACACAGTGGAGAAAACATGGACAAGATTTTTTGTAATAAGTTTCTTGCAGGGTTATGTCTTACATTATCAACCCTTCTGATATCCCTACCTGCATCAGCTGTATTAATGCTCGCGCACGAAGGGCACCATGATGAAGCTGGGTGCCAAATTGAGGATGGTGATTTTCCTATTTCAATCAGTGTTTACGAAGTTCCAGAGGGTGGTATGCCTCCTATGCATTCATACTGCCAGCATGTTCCCAATACCGGCACCATTAACGTGACCGTCGAATTTGCAGACGCAAAAACACGTGAAATCCCTATCGCCGTTCGGGTATTGATGGAAGGACACGAGGGCAGTGAACACGGATCTCATGAGGTACTGTATACGCCTGCAGAAAAATATACATCTGGCATTATTACTGTTGCAGCAAAGCTGGAACATAAAGGGCAATATAATATTCAGCTGGAAACAGATGACGGTGCTGGCAATGTTAAAACAGCCGTCAATATTCCACTACACATCGGGGAAGGCGGTGGCCACGATCACGGTGGCAGTTTTGGCACCATAGAAATCATCTTACTAATTGGCGTAGCGATAGCGGGTGCTTATATTTTTACGCGCAAAAAAGAGTCCAAAGAAGCTTAAACTATCGTCAATCGTGAGGACATCTCTAAAAAAACCGGGTTTCAATTTGAATGAAGTGCAAGATGTAAAACAACAGCTATTTTTTAAACTTGTTTAATATCTCACTGAGGTACATTACAGCACTAAAACGGAACGCAACATACTCATACGTTTCGAAAACATGCTTCGCTTTCCTAGTCAATTTTATCTAGCACTGCTACCCTTCATTGGAACTTCGGACAGGTTTTTAGAAATGTTCTCACCCAAACATAGTAAAAAGAACTAACTACGCTAGTACTCTACAGCTCGTGCTGTAAAAATATCTAGTAGACTCCTAACCAAACAGCTATCCAGCAGATAAAAAAGGATATGCTTAACCTGTTTTTTGCTTACTCAGTGATATGAAATTTAGTCTGACATCCCCTTCATTTTCCCACCAAGGACTCATTCCAGCACAGTACACTTGTGATGGCGAAGATTCTTCTCCAGAATTGATATGGAGTGGTATCCCAGGCCACACCAAAAGTTTGGTACTGATTGTAGATGATCCAGATGCACCTGATCCACAAGCACCTAAAATGACATGGGTACATTGGATACTTTACAATCTTCCACCCAATGTAAATAAATTACCGGCAAAAATTACCGTAGATCAATTGCCTGCCGGCACACTGGAAGGCACCAACGATTGGAAGCGAACGGGTTATGGTGGTCCCTGCCCCCCTATTGGCACACATCGCTATTTTCATAAATTGTACGCATTGGATACGATATTGCCCGATTTAAACCAGCCAGTTAAAACCACGCTGGAACAAGCCATGCAAGGTCACATTATTGCCCAAACCGAGTTAATTGGTTTGTATCAGCGTCCGGATAAGACTTAGTTCCGATTCTTGCTTTGCTCGGATCATTCTGATAATTCTGCCAGCTCATCCTGATTTTTGCCACTATCTTCGATATGTCTATCAAATCGTGTATCCGCACTATCCCACACTATCCGCGCCAGGGAATCATGTTCCGAGATATCACCACCTTGCTGAAAGATCCGATTGGATTACGCACAACAATTGATACCATTACTGAACGTTATCGACCACAAAAAATTGACAAAGTGATTGGCATTGAATCACGCGGTTTTATCTTTGCTGCACCAGTGGCTTACACACTGGGAGCCGGTTTTGTTCCTATTCGAAAGCAAGGAAAATTGCCCGCCGAAACCATCAGTTGCGATTATCAGCTGGAATATGGTTGTGACAAAATTGAAATTCACGCCGATGCAATAAATCAGGGCGACCGTGTACTCATGATTGACGATCTGATTGCAACAGGCGGCACTATGGAGGCTGCCATTAAATTAGTACAAGAAATGGGTGCTGACATTATCGAGTGCTGTTTCGTTATTGACTTGCCCAATGTCGGTGGCAGTCAACGCCTACGCCAACAAGGCCATCAACTACATTCGCTCTGTAGCTTTAACGATTAATCACTCCTGACTGCTGCTAGATTCACTGCGGAAACCATTGAAGAACATCAACTAAACAGATGCTTTTAAAAAACTGTTCGGAGTTCCAATTAAAGGGTAGTACAAGATACAACTGAACAAGCAGGTAGTGCACATATTTGAACTATGTGTGGACACGTTAAGCTCAGCTTTAATGCCGTAACGCCGCATCATTCAATGGAATATTGAAACAAGCTCAGATATTATTTGGATTAAACGAATATACCAACAGTTAATCCTCGCTCAAACCCAAACATCATAGTGTTAACATCGATAGCAAATCAGCTGTCGTTCCATGATTTATCATTCAAGCCTCTCGAATATTCTTATCAATTCGAATGTATATGAAAATGATGGCAAATGAATTTTATAGATTAGATTCTATACTTTAATATCAATCGATCTGCCAACTTGCTGTGGAGTTTTTACATGCTAGATATTCAACAATTACGCAACAATCTACCCGCCATCGTCGCTCAATTAGCACAAAGAGGTTATGAATTTCCTGCATCTGAATTTGAGCAACTGGAAAATCAGCGTAAATCTGTACAAACTCTGACGCAAACTCTACAGGCAAAACGCAATTCTACTTCCAAACAAATTGGCATCGCCAAACAGCGTGGCGAAGATGTGAGTCACATCATGGCCGAAGTTGCTAACGTAGGCGATGAACTCAAGCAAGCGGAAAGTCAACTTGAATTCATTCAAATCCAATTGCAACAATTATTATTGGAAACCCCTAATTTACCGCATGACAGTGTTCCAGCAGGCAAAAACGAAGAGAATAATATCGAAATACGTCGCTGGGGCACGCCCAAAAATTTTAACTTTGAGGTCAAGGACCACGCTACTATCGGTGAAAATCTTGAACAAATTGATTTTGAAACTGCTGCCAAGTTAAGTGGCGCACGATTTTGCGTACTGAAAAATGATGTAGCACGCTTGCATCGTGCTCTCGCTCAATTTATGCTTGATACACACACCCAAGAAAATGGCTATACCGAAGTGTATGTGCCTTATCTAGTTAATGCAGATTGTTTGCGTGGAACAGGGCAGCTCCCCAAATTCAAGCAAGATCTCTTTTCCATACAATCCAATGCAGATACCGCAGATCAAGCTGATCACCTGGCCAAAACTCACACCACAGAGCTGCATCTTATTCCGACAGCTGAGGTTCCACTGACCAACATTGTGCGTCAAACTATCGTTCCATTAGATAATTTACCACTCAAATTTGTTGCTCACACCCCTTGTTTTCGCTCTGAAGCAGGTAGTTATGGTAAAGATACCCGTGGATTAATCCGCCAACATCAATTCGATAAAGTTGAATTGGTACACATTACGCACCCAGAAAAATCCTATGAAGCACTGGAAACATTACTCAATCACGCTGAAAAAATTCTTCAAAAACTTGAGTTACCGTATCGAATCATGTTGCTCTGTACGGGAGACATGGGATTTTCTGCTGCCAAAACTTACGATATTGAAGTATGGTTACCCGCACAACAAACTTACCGAGAAATATCTTCATGCAGTAACTGTGAGGCATTTCAGGCACGGCGCATGCAAGCACGCTTTCGCCAAGGACAAGATAAGCCAGAATTACTCCACACATTAAATGGCTCTGGATTGGCAGTAGGAAGAACACTAGTCGCTATCTTGGAAAACTACCAAAATGAAGATGGCAGCGTCACTATTCCTAAAATTTTGCGGCCATATATGGGAGAGCTTGAACAAATCAGCCTATAATAATACTAATTTCACATGTATTAACATATTGAGGAGATACTGATGCAAACTGACCATACTGCTCATACCAACAAAGATGTGGCTCAACTTGCTACGGAGGTCAAAAAGGCAATTGAACAGGAAGGGGATATAGAAAAAGCCGTTAGAAACCTTACCCTGAAAGCGATACATTCCAACGGGTTCGATATTGATTCACTAAAACAAATCGCGACCGCAGTCATGGAAGGCATACAAACTGGCGCACAGCAAAAAATGACACGCGCCGAAGGACAATCACAGGCTGCGCGCGCGCAAATTACCCATGCAGTACACGGATTAGATAGCGCCTTTGCTCAATTAGCAGGTGCTTCCAAACTAGCCTTAGAAGAAGCAACTAGCAAGGCGAAACGATTTTCAGATAATGAACTGACTCAAACACGAGAAGATCTGGAAAGCTTGGAAGGCATTTTCATGGACACGCTAAAACGAACTGCCACAGCTGCCCAAGGTTTATTTTCCGAGACATTACAGGACATGCTAACTCATGCGCAACATAATGGCACCGCAGTAGGCAGTCAAATCAAAGACACAATAGCAGTGCTTGCGCATCAAATGACTTCTGCCAGTAAAGCACAATTGGATGCAGGGATAAAACTCACCCAAATGACAGCTGATTTACTATACAAAATATCCACAGGTGTTATCACTGGAATTACACACCAGAACGACAAGGATAAAAACAACAATCAATAATCGCCGTATCTTCTTCTATTCAATGTAAGTTGTAGTAAAGTAATTCGATCTACAGTGTTTTTACTGTCCCACATAATAGCGATTAACTGGAACAAGTGTTTCATCCAATTCATAACAAATTGGTTGGCCAGTTGTAACAGATAAACGCATTACCTGCGCACCTGTTAACCCTTCCAATTGCATCATCAGCACCCTTAAAATTCCTTTATGTGCCACGATTAACAAACGTTTTCCCTGCTTGGCTTCGGGAAGAATCGTATTGTGCAAAAAGGGCCGCACGCGCTTTGATACCTGGCGCATACTCTCTGCCAGTGGTAGTTGGGATGGGTCAACCGAAGCATAACGTTGTTGATTAGCTGGTGCACGTGGATCATCCGCTGCCAACAATGGTGGACTGGCATCAAAATAAAATTGCGTTTTTAGTACTGGCCAGATACCAAACTTACGCATAGCTGGCCAAGGGCGTAGTCCTTCCAATGCACCATAATGGCGTTCATTCAAACGCCAACTTCGATGCGTCGGCAGGTGTTCCAATACCATTTCAGATTGTATTGTTGCCAATGTATCACGCGCACGTTTTAATTCTGAAGAAAAACATATATCAAAATCAAAATTTGCTTGTTTAAGTAGCTGACCCGCGCGGCGAGCTTCCTCTTCCCCTTGAGCACTCAGTGCAACATTGCTCCAACCGGTAAAGTGCCTGTTTTGGTTCCATACACTTTGCCCATGGCGCAGCAACACCAGGCGAATTAATTTCTTCGTTCCACTCACAAGTAGTTACAAATAATAGACAGGAATAGTTAATAGATCGACAAAATTAATGCTGAATATTCTTTCTCTTTCCGGATGCAGTTGCAGCTTCTTGCCAGATTTGCCTCAATGCAGACCACAATCCACTGCGATTTGTTTGCAGTACTAATTCGTTAGCTCCTAATTGCTGCGCAATCCTTCGTTGCGCACGGCCAAGATTGTGATAAGGCATGCTCATGAACAAATGATGCGTTGCATGATAGCGTAGTCCGACAGGCGCCCATAAGCCAGTAAAAAAATTACCAGGTACATTCACAGAATCAAGATATTGTTCCACTAATGTCAGCTTATGCTCTCCTACATGGCGATATGCATGCGCAGCCAATGTACGTAATGAATTCAGGATAAAAATCGCTACGGCAATTGCATACCAGAGTGCCAATACTTGCCAGGGCAATATTTCCAGCAGCACACCAGTAATGATGCTTGCTGCAAATAAAAAAGTAGCAAATTCCTGTACACGCCAGGCATGATCATTACGTACCGCATCTTTCTGACGAATGTAGGCAGGATTAATAGTCAACGAGGAGGTTCGCGCCCAAACTATTTTACGCAAGGGCGGAATTAGATACGAAATAGGTGTAAGTAGTAAAAATCGCGCTACCAGCAACAGCGGCAAAACAAGTGAAAGCAAAACATACCCCACCAAATTTGCTGGATGTTGTGTGGCAAAAGGAAGATATTCGCCATCTTGCGATGTACCGTATACCGCTGGTTTATGATGATCATAATGCACACCATCATAAGTAAACGATGGAATCATAAATGGAATACCACATGTTAGATTCCACACCAACCGAAATAATCTAAATGTTCCGCGCTTCAAATGCACGAGTTCATGAATAAAGATAGCAGCACGATAAAAAGTAAATACTGCCACCCAATACGCCACTATTTGCCCAACAGACAGCCACGGTGTATCCAACACTGTAACAAATGCTCCCCAGCCTAATACGATGTGGAATAAAAAATCTGCCCAATAAATCACTGGGTTAGGCATCATTAGATCACGCACCAATGCGCGTGCCTCGTACAAAGGGAAATGAGTTTGTGTGGTCGTATCGTTATCAGCGGCCATATAGAAATGGAGAATGAGGAAAAAATCGCCAAAATTTATTTCCAGTTGGAAATCAGATGTTCAATTATCTGTTGATTAACATTCACATCGGTTGCATTGATTTTTTTGAAATCAGGCACACTTGGCCAACCAGCATCATGAAAAGATTGGCCAGCAAATTCCTTGCTCTGAGCATAACGAGGAATTACATGAAAATGTACATCTGGATCCACCATCATCAGCATCATATAATTTAGCTTGTCATAGTGAAATGACTTTTTTAAGGCAGAATCCAGCTGATTAGTGGCGAGCTGTAACTCCGCAAAACTGGCACTACTTAACTCTGAAAAACTTTGTACTGGATCATGTGCCACCAATACCAAAGCACCCAGCGTTAATTGAGCCGGGCGAAGCAACACGCTCCAATGCTGAAATTGATGAATAACCGTGGCAGGCGCACCAAATTTTTGCATGGTGCTGTTGAATATTTTTACAGTCACTAGATTTTTTCTCCAAAACACCCAAGTTTCACATACAAGCGTTTAGGCTTACGGCTCGGTCACGGTATCTGCTGCTTCAGCAACAAAATAGCTCTCCGCCTTTTTTAAATCTTGAATAAAATCAATCTCACACCAGCGGTTACCGGCAACCGAATGACTTGTTACCATGCCTTGTTGTGCCAGGTTGCTAATAATAGCCAGATACCACGATTGCAGTTTTTCTGGATAACGCAACGTTTGCTCTATCGTGCGGCGGAAAAGGTGAGCTCCCTGTTCACTAAAACGAATCAAACCAATTGATTCTGCATCTGTTTCTTCAGCAGACAATCGCTTGCTGACTTGTTTGACCGCTCCCTGTAAACTCAGTTGTACTTTCATGTCATCATCATCAAATGCCGTCTTGAAATCAATACAGAGCGTAATCAGTGCATCCGGAACATGCAACACACCTGGCAACAAATTATCTCCAAGCAGCGTATCACCATTTAACAACAGAAAGCCGGCATCCATTTCTTCACGTACTATCCAGCAACTGGCTAGATTATCCGCCACTTCATAAAAAGGATTAAAAACAACTCGAATAGCTGCATGTTCTGGGTAACGTTCAGCCAGTACCCGCTCAACTTTATCAACCTGAAAACCAGCAACAATTACAATTTCCTGAATACCATTCGCTAGTAAAGCATCGATTTGCCAAGCAATAATTGGTTTACCTGCAACGGATAGCAGGCACTTAGGAGTTTCTTCAGTTAACGGCAATAAACGCCTACCTTGTCCGGCACTTAAAATAATAGCTTTAGTAGGAAAATTGCTCATCTTTCCAGTCATTTGTTATTTCTCTTAATGGAAGATGATTCCTAATATTCTCATACATTCAATAACATACTCATACTTCTTAATTCATCAACAATACGTTTAGTGGCAGCCAAAAAATCATCTACTTCTTCAGCACTATTATCCGGTCCTAAACTCACTCTCACTGCACAACGTGCCAAAATAGGCGGCACATTCATGGCTTCCAGCACATGGCTTTTACCCGGCGTCGCACTGGAGCAAGCTGCGCCACTAGCAACGGCAAAACCTTGTTTATCCAAACGAACAACCAGGGTATCTCCTTCGATATCCGGCAAAGCAAAATAACAAGTATTAGGTAAACGCGAAGCGCCTGATCCAAATATCGTAGCGCCCAACGCTAACAGCCCCTGCTCGAGCGTATCACGCAGCTGCGTCGTATGTGCCATGGATGCAGCTAATCGGGATACAGCAAGCTCACATGCCACACCAAATCCAACAATAGTAGCGACGTTCTCAGTGCCAGAGCGCAATCCATCTTCATGTCCGCCACCATAAATGAGCGGTTTAATTGGTAGACGTGGATCGATAATCAATGCAGCTGCGCCCTTAGGCCCATAGATTTTGTGAGCAGAGATTGTCATAGCATGCACACCAAGCTCAGCAAAATTAACTGGTATTTTACCAAATGCCTGAATTGCATCGGTATGGATCCAGGTTGTTTGCTCTTTCTCTCGCACCGCCTTAGTAACTGCCGCAACTTCCTGAATGACACCCGTTTCATTATTGGCCAACATGACGGACGCTAACGCCGGTTTCTCCGCCGTCAATATTTTAACTGCTTCATCAACCTCTATTTGTCCAGCAGCATCTACAGCTAGATAATGCAATTGCCAATTTTCGCCATTTTTTCTTCGTGTTAGCGCTTGTGCCGTGCGGAGCACGCAGGGATGTTCAACAGCGCTGACCGCCAATGCTGAAATTGGCAAACTATCTGTCACACCACGAATAAATAGGTTGTTTGCTTCGGAACCACCACTAGTAAAAATAACTTGCGCTGGCTGAACACCAACCGCCTGTGCCACTTGCTCACGCGCTCGATCAATCGCCTTGCGGGCAGCTAATCCAACAGAATGGCCACTGGAAGCGTTGCCATAATTTTCACGAAAATAAGGCAACATTGCTTCCAACACTGCTTCATCCACTTGAGTGGTAGCATTATGATCAAAATAAACTTGAGACATGATTCAGAAGAATTAGGTGTGCGCTGGATAATATCCAGATAAACCTAATGCTTGAAATAAGAGTAATAAAGGAAGAGTATAGTCAAATTTGCTGAATATAGATATGGTCTACCGCACTATAGCATTCGAATAACCCTATCACTTATCCAAGTGAGAAATGTTGATACGCTAGCGAACCAGCCCAAGCAAAAATTGACAAAATGAAATTTATACACAGTGCATGGACATTAAATACTATTTCCTGACGCACTCGTTAGTGAGGTTAAGATATTAGACAGATTCTTATAAACGTAAATCTGATTCTTGCGGATCCAACACATATTTAAGATCATACAAAACTGCATTGGGTTTTCCCAGGGCGCGGATAGCGGCGGCGCCCATCTCTTTGAATTGCTGATGCGCAACTGCCAGAATAATTGCATCATAATTGCCTGGTTTGGGTGCACTAATCGGAGTCACTTCATATTCATGCTGTGCCTCTGCCGCATCTACCCACGGATCATATACATCCACTTCACAATTATAATCTTTCAACTCAGCCACAATATCTACCACTCGAGTATTGCGTAAATCAGGACAATTTTCCTTAAAGGTCAACCCCATCACCAACACTTTGGCACCTTCTACCTGCAAGCGCTTCTTGGTCATTGCCTTAACCAACTGCGCGACCACATAGACGCCCATACTGTCGTTTAATCGCCGCCCAGCCAGAATAATTTCCGGATGATGTCCAATGGCCTGCGCTTTATGAGTGAGATAATAAGGATCCACTCCGATACAGTGACCTCCTACCAATCCAGGACGAAAAGGCAAAAAATTCCATTTGCTACCCGCAGCCTTCAGCACAGCTTCTGTATCGATCTCCATTTTGTTGAAAATGAGCGCTAACTCATTGATCAGCGCAATATTCACGTCTCGCTGTGTATTCTCAATTACTTTGGCCGCTTCAGCCACCTTGATACTTTCTGCTTTATGGGTACCAACTATAATAATTTCGTTGTAAAGATCATCTATCAACTCCGCAACCTCTGGGGTAGAACCCGAAGTCACTTTCTTGATATTGGTGACACGATGTTTTTTATCACCAGGATTAATACGCTCAGGGCTATAACCACAATAAAAATCTTGATTAAATTTTAAACCGGAAACACGCTCCAATACCGGCACACAATCTTCTTCCGTGCAACCGGGGTACACCGTTGATTCGTAAATAACGATATCGCCTTTTGTCAGTACTTCGCCTACTGTCTCAGAAGCTCGAATAAGAGGAGTAAGATTAGGGCGCTTATAATCATCAATCGGTGTTGGCACAGTGATAATGTAACAATTTCTGGCACGCAAATCATCCACATTAGTAGTAAATGCCAACTGTTGTGCGGCAGCCAATTCTTCCCGGGAAGTTTCCAGCGTAACATCGTTCCCTTTTTTGAGTTCTTCAATTCGCTGTTCGTTGATATCAAACCCTACGACAGAACGCTTACGGCCAAATTCAACAGCCAATGGCAGGCCAACATATCCCAGTCCAATCACGGCTAATCTAATATCCTGGAGCTGCATATTTTCTCCTACAAATTGAAGTAACTGCGATACCATGCCACAAAATTGGCTATGCCCTGTTCAACTGGGGTGGCAGGCTTATAATCAAACTGTTCAACCAGATCAGAAACATCTGCATAAGTATCTGGCACATCACCTGGCTGCAAAGGTAACATTTCCATATCAGCTTTTTTATCTAACGCTTTTTCCAGCGCCGCAATATAATCCATCAATTCAACCGGGCTATTATTGCCGATGTTATACACACGCCAAGGCGCCAAACTTGTTCCAGCATCCGGTTGCGCTCCACTCCAGCTGGCATCAGGCTGCGCAGGCCGATCCAACACACGAATCACGCCCTCCACAATATCATCGACATAAGTAAAATCCCGCCGATGATGTCCATAATTGAATACTGGTATTTTTTCTCCTGCCAGAATCGCCTTGGTGAATTTGAACAAAGCCATATCTGGCCGTCCCCAAGGACCATAAACGGTAAAAAAACGTAAACCTGTCGTTGGAAGGCGATACAAATGGCTATAGGTATGCGCCATTAGTTCATTAGATTTTTTACTGGCAGCGTAAAGGCTCAGTGGGTGATCCACATTATGGTGGACGGAAAATGGCATAGTCGTGTTGGCGCCATAGACACTGGAACTACTGGCATATACTAAATGCTCTACGCCGTTATGACGACAGCCTTCAAGAATATGGGCAAACCCAACAATGTTGCTATCAATATAAGCCAGTGGATTTTCGATGGAATAACGCACTCCAGCTTGGGCAGCCAAATTTACGACTCGTTGCGGTTGATGCATTTCAAAGCAAGCATAGATGCCTTCGCGATTTGCCAGATCAAGACGTATATGTGTATAAGCAGGATGCTTCGCAAAACGCGCCAGGCGATCTTCTTTGATCTGTGGATCGTAATAATCATTGTGATTATCAATACCGATGATGGTATCGCCACGTTCAAGCAAGCGCAGCGTCAATGCAGAACCAATAAAACCAGCTGAACCTGTAATTAGTACCTTCAATTAATTACTCCCAAATAAATCACGCGTATAAATTTTATCCGCAACGTCTGCCAATGCTTCCGTTTTTCGATTCGCGATGATAACGTCCGCCTCTCGTTTGAATGCGGATAAATCATTAACTACGCGCGAGTTATAAAACTCAGCTTGATTCAGCACCGGCTCATAAACGATCACTTCGATTCCTTTGGCCTTAATACGCTTCATAATGCCTTGAATACTAGACGAGCGAAAATTATCTGAACCAGCTTTCATAATTAACCGATACACTCCGACAACCTTAGGCTGGCACCGAATAATTTCATCAGCGATAAAATCCTTGCGGGTCGTATTAGCCTCAACAATGGCACGAATCAGATTTTGCGGCACAGCGCGATAATTGGCCAATAACTGTTTCGTATCTTTGGGTAAACAGTAACCACCATAGCCAAAACTTGGATTGTTGTAATAATCGCCAATACGTGGATCCAAACAAACGCCATCAATTATTTGGCGCGTATCCAAATCAAGTATTGCGGCATAGGTATCTAGCTCATTAAAATAAGCCACGCGCATGGCAAGAAAAGTGTTGGCGAATAATTTGATCGCCTCTGCTTCAGTGCTATTAGTAAATAACACTGGCACATTTTGCTTGATGGCCCCTTGTTTGAGTAATCCGGCAAATACTTCTGCTCGATGGGAACACTCCCCCACCACAATGCGCGAAGGATGCAAATTATCATAAAGCGCTTTGCCTTCACGCAAAAACTCTGGAGAAAAAACGAGATTGTCTGTTCCTAATGCTGCACGTGTCTTGGCTGTATAACCAACTGGAACGGTAGATTTTATTACCATTACCGCGTCCGGGTTGATCGCCATCACATCATGGATAACCTTCTCAATGGAACTAGTATTGAAATAGTTAGTTTCAGGATCGTAATCTGTCGGGGTGGCAATAATGACAAACTCAGCCTCTTGATATGCTTCATATTTATCCGTCGTTGCCCGAAAATTCAATGGCTTATTCTTTAAAAAATCCTCTATCTCTGCATCTTCAACTGTTGCTTCTTTGCGTTCAAGTTGTGCCACTTTCTCAGGAACGATATCAAGCGCTATAACTTCATTATGTTGTGCCAACAATATCGCATTGGACAATCCAACATAACCTACCCCAACAACCGCAATCTTCATAGCTTTAAATATTAATGATCAATCTGTTTTTATAATTGATATATGCCATTTTTCCGATCTGTCATATTGATGACCAAATTAGCATCCTCAAGACTATCACCCAAATCAGCTTAATCAAGTAAAAAACTGAACCCGGAAACAAGATCTATCTAAAAATTTGATATGTTTTTTTGCACCAGCCAAATTGATCCAACAATGCAATTAACATAATTGACTGATTATACTGTGCTGCATCAACAGATAATAAATTTATAGCAACTGCCGAGCTGTATCCACAAAATTGCAATGCAATAATGTTCCGAAGAAAAAAGAGAAATCACTACAACAGCAGTGATATTAAGAAATTTTAAAATAGGGCATTTGCTGGGCAAATACGATACGAGTTAATTTTACAATTGCACTATCAGTGCAGAGAAATAACCGTAGACAATGGACAATGAAAAACAGGAGGTTAACCTAGATGGCCCCTCCTGTTTGGATATTTTTCTTGGCTACTAATAATCGATTACAAATTATCTGAGCGTTGCAATATATTCAGAGACCGCTTTCATCTCATGTTCACTCATGCGAGAAACAATCATTTGCATGGCATCATTGGTATCGTTTTTACGTGTTCCTTGACGGAAAGCGTGTAGCTGAGAGAAGGTATAACCAGGATGCTGACCATCAATTCGTGGATAGTGTGGGGGAATACCTTGTCCATTAGGAGAATGACAACTAGAACATGCCGGAATATCATCTTCTAGATTACCTCCTTGATAAAGCCTTTTTCCTTCTTCGAGCAAAGATTCATCACTTGCCACACCCGCCTTTGGTGTTTGCTGCGCGTAATAAGCAGCAACATTGGTCATATCGTCTGCACTTAACATTGCTACCATAGGTGCCATAATTTCACTACTACGCTTGGTCTCCTCTCCATCTACCACCTTAAAATCATTCAGTTGCTTGGCTGTATATCCTGCTTCCTGACCAGCAAGAATAGGATAAATGGGAATAGCACTATTACCATCAACATTGTGGCAGCCTGCACACACGCCACTTGCTATTTCCTTGCCTTTCTCAATATCACCCGTGGCCGGAGATTCAGCAAACGCAAGGCCGGAAAATGTGAGTGCGATTGCTGCTACAGTAGTTCCAATGAATTTCATGATTGTATAGGCTATAAAGGTTACATTTTAATAAAAGACACAAATTTATGCGTATTCTAGCAAGATTTGCCGGTTACAGTAAACGCTCCCATTTTATCCATCTCTATCCAACTGTGTGATGAAAAAACTTGCTCTTTTTTTGCTGTTGATAAATATCGGCGCCATCTTTTATTTCTATGATAAAACTGAGAATAATATTACGGTGCCGCCCTCCCAGTTTCATCCTGAAGAAATAGTACTTTTACCCATTAAAATTACCTGCCTCAAATGGGATAAACTAGTGGAACCAATTGCCAGATTAGCGAGAATGGAAATTTCTCAGTGGGGCACCGAAAAAAATCGCATCACTGAAATTCCTCAAAAAAAAATAACTATTCATTGGGTACATATCCCCCCCATACGCAGCACCTATGAAACCGCTCGACGCATGACACAACTAGAGAATTTAGACATCATTCATCAGCATATTCAGGAAAACCAGGATAACCCGTGGCATAATGCAATTTCCTTAGCCATTCTAACAGAAGGTACTGAAGCTGCTGCGCTTGTAGAAGAGTTGACAGACAAAGGAATAAAACATGTGGTAAGCAGCGAGCAAACACTTGCACAATCCAGTTTTATTATTCGTAACCCAACCGAACAAATGACTAAAAGCATTCAGCAGCTCGCTCAGCAATTTCCGAGCACACGGCTTAAAACAACCGAATGTAGCCGTTTATAAAGACGAGCCGAATCGGTTTTAATCGCACAAACAAAACCAAGAAATCACCTAAATAACCAGCAAAGTAAGTGATTTTCAGAAAATGTCTCACTAAAAAGTTGCAGCTTGCTGCTTTTATAAATTAGTTAAAATACTTATCATGATGATTCAAGTAAGTTGGAGTAAGCGTGGTTGTTCATATTAAAACAGCGCAGGAAATAGAAACCATGCGCATTGCAGGAAAATTAGCATCTGAGGTACTGGATTATATCGAGCCGCATGTTATACCAGGTGTTACCACAGGCGAATTGGATGAGCTATGTCATCACTATATGGTGGATGTACAAAATACAATTCCTGCCCCCTTGAATTATGCACCACCAGGCCACCGCCCCTATCCCAAATCTATCTGTACTTCTGTCAATCATCAAGTCTGCCACGGCATCCCAGGCGAAAAGAAACTAAAAAATGGAGATATCGTCAATCTTGATATCACAGTTATTTATAAGGGTTATCACGGTGATACCAGTCGTATGTACTATGCGGGTGAGCCTTCCATTCAAGCTAAGCGATTGTGCGAATTTACTTACGAAGCAATGTGGCGCGGTATAGAAACAGTAGGACCGGGCAAACACCTAGGCGACATTGGTTATGCCATCCAACGACTGGCCGAGAAAAATGGTTACGGTGTTGTTAAAGAATTCTGTGGGCATGGCATTGGCGCAAAATTTCATGAAGATCCACAAGTACTGCACTATGGACGCGCTGGTACTGGTATTGAACTTAAACCAGGCATGATCTTCACTATTGAACCCATGATTAACGCAGGAAAAGCAGCGATCAAACCACTCCCAGATGGATGGACAATTGTTACCAAAGATCGCAGTTTATCCGCCCAATGGGAACATACCATACTGGTTACTGATACCGGTTACGAAGTATTAACGGTATCGGCAGGTACGCCAGCCAAACCAGACTACCAGTTCTCAACCTAACACCTTAAATACCTATTTATCTACTTATGTCACGCCATAATCATCGCGCCCCGACGCAAATGCGCCCGATCAACATAACTCGCCATTACACACGTCACGCAGAAGGCTCTGTGCTAATTGAATATGGTGAAACTAAAGTTATCTGTACTGCCAGCGTAATAGAAAAAATCCCGCCATTTCTCAAAGGAGCAGGACAAGGCTGGCTAACTGCAGAATACGGCATGCTGCCGCGTTCCACCGGTGAGCGCATGCAGCGTGAAGCAGCCAGAGGCAAACAATCTGGGCGCACCATGGAAATCCAGCGCCTCATTGGTCGAGCATTACGCTCCATTTTGGACCTGAAACAAATAGGGGAGCGTACTATCCAGATTGATTGCGATGTCATTCAAGCAGATGGAGGAACCCGCACCGCCAGCATTACCGGTGCATTTGTTGCATTACACGATGCCATTGAATACTTGCGCACCCAGCAAACGATTATAACCAATCCCATTCAGGATCAAGTGGCTGCTGTTTCGGTTGGTTTATTGCAAGGTCAGCCGCTATTAGATCTGGATTATATGGAAGACTCCAATTGCGACACAGATCTCAATATTGTCATGACCGGTAATCTTGGCTTGGTGGAAGTACAAGGTACAGCAGAAAAGGTTGCTTTCAGCCGTCAAGAACTCAATACAATGCTGGACATGGCACAACAAGGCCTACAGGAATTATTTGCATTGCAACGCAAAGTGCTTGCGGCAGTAGCTTCTTAAGCAAAGAATAATGACAGATTCTCTGAAAAAAATTGTCATCGCCAGCAGCAATCCAGGTAAGCTTGTCGAAATTAGAAAGTTATTAGCTCCATTAGAAATTGAAGTAGTCACTCAAGCATCGCTCGGCGTCACCGAAGCAGAGGAACCTTTTTCAACCTTTGTAGAAAATGCACTGGCTAAAGCACGTCATGCTAGTGCAGCAACTGGGCTACCAGCCCTAGCAGATGATTCAGGAATATGTGTTTATGCTTTGCAAGGTGCACCTGGTGTGTTGTCTGCTCGCTACGCAGGTGAACCGCGTTCTGATGAACGCAACAACTACAAATTAATCACCACATTACAACAGCAGTCCGATCGCCGTGCTTATTACTACTGTGTCATTGTTCTGCTACGGCATGCACAAGATCCTCAGCCTGTAATTGTTGACGCCACCTGGCAAGGAGAAATCATCCTTGAACCAAGAGGGCAAGGCGGATTTGGCTATGATCCCCATTTTCTTCTGCCACAGCTAGGTAAAACTGCAGCCGAACTGCCCATGGAAGAAAAAAACAGCATCAGTCATCGCGGTAAGGCACTTGCCAAATTAGTACAGCAACTGATCAAATATAAGAACTAGTTATTATTTGATTGATCACAACTCATTTGTCCGCATGAAAAAAGCAACGCCAGTGTTATCTCTATCTACTTCTGCCTCAACATCACCCCGCTTGACAGAGCTTCCTCCCTTAAGTCTTTATATCCATCTACCTTGGTGCGTTAAAAAATGTCCGTATTGCGACTTCAATTCGCATGCTATCAATGCTGACAAGACCTTTCCTGAAGCTGAGTATATTGTAGCCCTCAAGCGTGATTTGGAATTATCTCTTCCTCTAATCTGGAGACGCCCTATTACCAGCGTATTTTTTGGAGGAGGCACACCCAGTTTGTTTAGTGGCGCTGCCATTGAAGAAATACTCTCCTATGCGCGTATGTTGCTATCTTTCGCACTCGACATTGAAATTACACTGGAAGCCAATCCAGGCACGCTGGAAGCGCAAAAATTTGTAGATTTTCGATCAGCAGGCATTAATCGACTATCCATCGGCATTCAAAGTTTCAACCCCAAGCACTTGCAAGCCTTAGGACGCATTCATAACGAAACAGAAGCAAAGCGCGCCATAGAACAGGCACAGCCACATTTTGACAACATCAACCTGGATCTGATGTACGCCCTGCCCGAGCAAGCACTAGAGGAAGCACAGCAGGATATCAACACAGCCTGCAGCTGGGGCGTTGCACATCTTTCTGCTTACCATTTAACTCTCGAACCCAATACATGGTTTTATCGCCATCCTCCTAAGTTGCCCGATGAGGATATTGCTGCGGATATGCAAATAATGATCGAGCACACACTAGCCGAAAAAGGCTACCAACACTACGAAACTTCTGCATTTGCGCAACCAAGAAAAAGATGTATGCACAACCTGAATTATTGGCAATATGGCGACTACCTAGGAATTGGAGCAGGTGCGCATAGCAAGATTAGCTTTCGCGATAAAATTATCCGACAAATGCGCCATAAACATCCTCGCCATTACATGGAGCAAGTAATGGCACAAGATGCACATCTTGACGACTTAATCGCCACCGAACACACCGTCACTTCGCAAGATCGTAGCTTTGAATTCATGATGAATGCTCTGCGCTTAACAGATGGCTTTGACCCAAGATTGTTTCACGCACACACCGGCTTAACAATTTCTTCCATCCAACAACAACTCACCACTGCTGAAGAAAGAGGATTCGTCGACTGGCAACATGATTGCATCCGACCAACAACCAACGGACGAAAATTTCTAAATGATCTGCTCGAAATTTTTCTACCAGAACAAAAACAAAGCAACCATTCACACAGAACGCAACCATAAAGTGTTAGTGAATACTTTCTATATAAATCCTACTGATTTTGTTACTGTTCCACTAACTCCACAAATAATAGCTTTCCTATGATCAACTTCAATTATTCAGTTTATTTAATCAGGGCAACCTATTCATCAGCTCTTTAAAACTACTCAACCCAGCTTCCAGGTGCTCAACGATTTTTTCAGCAAGTTCGTCCGGCTCAGACAAGTTATCTAAATCCGTTAGGCTTTTATCGCGTAGCCAAAAAATATCCAAACTGGTTTTATCACGCGCAATGAGTTCTTCGTAACTGTATTTACGCCAACGGCCATCGGGGTTGTTTTCTTCATGCCAAGTTTCAGTGCGCGCATGAATATTTTCAGGGTTATAACACGCAATAAAATCGGTTAAATCTTCATAGCGCATCGGCGAACGCTTGAGCGTGTGGTGAATATTGGTGCGGTAATCGTAGAACCAAACCTCTTTTGTCCAAGGCTCTGGGCTGGCGGGTTGGTTATCAAAAAACAACACGTTGGCTTTTACACCTTGCGCATAAAAAATACCTGTTGGCAGGCGCAAAACAGTGTGCAGGTTGGTATTTTCTAATAGCTTTTTGCGGATAGTTTCGCCCGCACCGCCTTCAAACAACACGTTATCTGGCACCACCACAGCAGCTTTGCCTGTGGTTTTTAGCATACTGCGAATATGTTGCACAAAATTAAGCTGCTTGTTCGAGGTCGTCGCCCAAAAATCTTGACGGTTATAAGTGAGATCTTCGGTTTCTTGCTCGCCTTCTTCATTGGTAAAACTCATCGAGCTTTTCTTACCAAACGGCGGATTAGCCAGCACATAATCCACGCTGATCGGGCTAGGCGCTATCAACGCATCGTTAGGGGAAACCAAGCTTTCACCGTCAATTTCGCCGATGTTATGCAAAAACATATTCATCAAACACAGGCGGCGCGTGTTGGCGACAATTTCATTGCCATGAAATGTCTGGTGCTTTAAAAAATGCTTTTGTTCTTTATCGAGCTGATAATTTTTTGCATCACTTAAAAAATCATACGCCGCTAAAAAGAAACCACCGGTACCGCAAGCAGGGTCGGCGATGGTTTTATTTGGCTCTGGGCGCACACATTCCACCATGGCGCGAATTAAAGAGCGTGGCGTAAAATATTGCCCCGCACCCGATTTTGTATCTTCGGCATTGCGCTCTAAAATGCCTTCATAAATATCGCCCTTAACATCAGCGCCCATCACCAGCCAACTGGTGCTGTTAATCATGTCGATTAAGCGAAACAGCTTGGCGGGATCTTGAATCTTATTTTGTGCTTTGGTGAATATTTGCCCCAACATGCCTTGGCGTTTGCCTAGCTCGCGCAAAATTTCCACATACAGCACTTCCAGCTCGGCGCCTTTTTTGCTGGTTAGCGCTTGCCAGTTATAACGCGCAGGTATGCCCACATCGCGGTTATAAGGCGGCTTGCTATATTCATCCGCCATTTTCAAAAAAATAAGGTAAGTGAGTTGCTCTAAATAATCGCCATAGCCCACGCCGTCATCACGCAAGGTGGTACAAAAACTCCAAACACGGGAAACGATGGAAGCGGTATTCATGTCAAAATCTCTTGGTTAGTTCTCTACAAATAGGTTAAAGGCAAAGCGACTAAATTTTCTGCCAACCAAAGCTTTTGCGGATATTGGTTAATTAATGTTCCATGAGCAATAGTTAACTCGTCGGCGGGTAGGTGATTGCGCAATACATCAAACGCTTTAGCCATTTTTTTAGTTGGGTTGGCAGTAATTTTTATTTCAATAGGGTACAAGATACGCCCATCTTCAATAATTAAATCAATTTCTTTCTGATCGTTATCGCGATAAAAGTAAAGCGGGGGTTCTTTTCCTTGATGGTAAAAAGACTTGATAATCTCGCTTACCACAAAGGTTTCAAAAAACTGCCCGCTTTTTGCCCCCTGCTGTATTGTTTCAGGCGTTAACCATTTCGTCAGCCACGCCATTAAACCGGTATCCAGCATATAAACCTTGGGCGTTTTAATGGCGCGTTTAAGGTGATTATTGGCATAAGGCTGCAACAAATAAATAATGCCCGACGTTTGTAAAATATTGACCCAGCGCTTGATGGTATCCACCGATACGCCGACATCCTGCGCTACTTTATTGTAATTAAGCAGCTCGCCACTGCGTGCGGCAATGGCCACCATAAAGCGGGTGAAATCTAAACTGCTGCTAACATTGGCTATGTGCCTCACATCACGCTCAATGTAAGTGGCAACGTAAGACGCATAGTAAGTGTGCCAATCAGTTTCTTGCTGATACAGCCTTGGCATATAACCTTGATGAATGGTTTGCCACAGCGCATGGGCTTTAAGCGGGCATTGCTCGCGTTGCTGCAAATACGCGGCACTAGGAATAAAAGGCAAAGCAAAATCGTTTTGTTCTATTTCCCGTAAAGATAAACCCGACAACTTTAAAATGGCCACACGCCCCGCCAAGGTTTCACTCATATTTTGCATTAGCTCAAACGCTTGCGAACCCGACAGCAAAAACAGGCCATTTCGCTGTTGCTTATCTATGGCTAATTTTAAGAGCGAGAACAGTTCTGGGGCGTATTGCACCTCATCCAAAATGACGTTCTCGGGATAGTTTAATAAAAATAACTGCGGCTCTTGCTTAGCTTGAGCAAGCAACAAAGGGTCATCAAAACTGACATACACATAATCTTGAGCGACATGCTGCAACAAGGTCGACTTGCCCACTTGCCTAGGGCCAGTCACCAAAACCGCAGGGAATTGCTGCATCAAAGTACGAAGCCTGTTGTGCAAATGACGAGGAATATACATAATAAATTGCGTGTGATTTACGATTGCATCTTAATATAAACGAAGTATGAGTGGCGCGTCTAGTGAAAGACTGAATTTATACACCAAGTGACGAAAAGCGTAACTTAATGTGCAATTTAGCGCTTGGCAGCGTAAGCGTATTAAAAAATAAGTGCGGTCTTCGTCGGTTTCAAAGATAGGTTTAGGCGAGCCGTTGCGTGCCATTTTTTCAAATATTTTCGGTAAACCAGTGGAGCGGCCTTCGGTTAAATCCAGCTCTTTTAAAAACTCGCCAATGCGGCGATTACGATAACGACGGCTCACTGAATTATTCAAAATAATCTGAATCAAGCGAGGGTACTTTTAAGGTGCGTGATGTTACACCCACTTCGGTGTCCATCATCAAGTTCACTAAACGCTCACCATCAATTAACACAATACCTTCAACAGATTTTGCAAAATCTAGCGCCTGCGCAGTAAAAGCAGAGGTGGTAATAAACACTCCTCGCTTGGCTTTTTGACCCGCTAACGCACCATAAAAAGCTTGCAGCTCTGGACGACCGACCGTGCCTTGCCAGCGTTTTGCCTGTACATAAACTTTTTCTAAACCCAGCTTATCTAAAGAAATAACGCCATCAATACCTGCATCACCACTACCGCCAACGCGCTGTAAATCTTGTCGGCTAATGCCGTAGCCCAAACCATGCAACACATCTAAAACAATGACTTCAAAACGACTGGGTGTGACGGCTAGCAATACCTCTAATAACTCGCCTGCGGTGGCTTGTCGCAATGCTTGCAAAGCTTGCTCTAATTGATCATCGGGGCTGGCTTGCCCACTTAACGGCTCATCAAAAACGGCCGCTTTATTATCTTCTGCTGCTGAAAGGCCGTCGTAGTAGCTATTGGCAATACGCTGTATTTCATCTTCTACAATAGCTCCAGAGTTTTGCTTGATATAAACAACCCCCTCTTTGCTTAACTGCCATAAACCACGGCGAGGACTAAAAGATAAGCCTACGCGCTTTAGTCGATCATGTGCCCAGCCGCAACGATTTTTGTAAACGGCTTGCCCACTGCTTAATAACTCTGAGCGCTGCTCTTGCGTTAATTGCAAATAATCTGCAGCCGCATCATGCACTTCAGCAGCGCGTAACCCTTCAGGATACTGCTGCAAAATCCGTAAGATAGGTTCAATAAACTGGTCATAAGTAGGAAGTGAGATATTCATAAAAACCTAAACTATTTGTTTTGTTCGCTACAAGAGTTTGCGTACCCAATATAATTAAACAGCAGTGCTGCACAACATCTGACCGTTTTCCTCTGCCACACCAAATCTAAGATTATCGAAGGTGAATGACATTTAGCTCTCTCTTGTTAAAGTTAACTTTCCCGAAAATGCTTTTTTAAGTATCGATTGTCGTAGTAGTTCTGCTTTGGCTAAAGCGCTTTCGATTTCTTTTTCGTTTTGTTCGATGATGGAGAGTTTTTCTTCGAGTATTATTACCAATTTATCGGCTTCCTTTTGTGTTATTACGGGCACTAAGAGCCCGTTTACGATCTCATCATTATTCCTTACGATACGTGGATGAAGAGAACAAAATATGCCAGTGATATTAGCAAAGAGAAGTTTGCCGAGATAGAGCCGCTATTGCGTAGCGTGAGGCGCAGCACCAAACCCACGACAATAGATTTGTATGAAGTATTTTGTGCTGTGCTGTATCTGCTGCGTACTGGTTGCCAGTGGAGATTTTTGCCCGGAGAGTTTCCCAAATGGCAGAGTGTATATGCCTATTGGCGCAAATGGAATGAGCCTGACCAGCACGGCGTGAGCGTGCTGGAGCAGGCATTAAAAAAATCAGGTTGGCGCGGCCCGAGAGAAACTGGGGCGCAACGCTTGCAGCACGTTCTTGATTGTGGACGCGCAAAGCGTGAAGAATACAGACACGGCTGACCAGAAAGGCTATGACGCCGGCAAGAAGGTGTCGGGCATCAAGCGCCATATCGCTGTTGATACCTTGGGGTTGCCGCACGCCATTGCAGTGACGACAGCGGAAGTGACTGACCGTAACGGTGCATTGCAGGCCTTGAAGCGTTGCAGATCGAGTTTGGGACAAGTGCAAGGTTTGCTGTGTGACGGTGGCTATACTGGAGCACCATTTGCCGAAAGTGTGCAAGAAATTCTGGGCAAACCTGTCACCGTGCAGATCGCCAAACGCAGCAAACTGCATACCTTCAAGGTTATGCCCAGGCGCTGGATAGTGGAACGTAGTTTCGCCTGGCTGGAAAAGTGCCGAAGATTATGGAAAAACTGCGAACGTAAACTTGATACCAGCTTGCAGCTCATTCATTTGGCTTTCTTGGCACTATTACTCAGAAGATCGTAAACAGGCTCTAAGATGTTTGATACCTTAGTTAAGCTCAATGTGTGCAAACCAGAGGTTGAGCTGGCCTCATTAACAATAAAATCGCGTCCAACAGGTGAAAGCAAAAAGTATAAAATTAACTTTGCATAAGAAGCATTGTGGAGCCTTGCTCTGATTAGGTGGTTTTGATGGCCACATTCTTGAATAGCACCATTCCACAGTGCTACTCTTCCAATTTGCTCAATGCTTCCATTGCCTTCCACAACCAAAAGATCGTTTTTCTCTAAGAAAATTGTTTCCCTTTCTTGTACTGTCACGCCAATTGTTTTGACCTCATCTAATCGCAGCTCGTTAGCATAAACATTGGCAACTCGTAGGTAAGGAATTTGTATACCGTATGAGTTTCGCTTTTGATTCTTCGTGAGCCCACCCGTTACATTTGATATTCCGCCAAGATTCACGGCTAGCCAACCTTCATTAAAAACATGATCACTGAGCTCAATTTCTTTAAATTCCCTCGGTTTGCTCGGCTTTTTGCCTTCTTTACCTTTTGCTTCCCAGTCTTTAACGGCTTGCTTCCATTCTTCTAATTGTTGCTGGTAGCGGGTTTCGCGTTCGGTTTGGATGCGAGCGAGGAGTTGTTCTGGGGTTTCTAGTTTATCGGCGTTGTCTTTGCGCCATTGTTCGGTGAGCTTACCTTCAAAGGCATGTTTGAGTAGGGCTTGGCGGTAGATTTTTAGTTGTTCGCGGGCGGTTTTTAGGGAGGCAATGCCGCTGTCGAGCTCTGAAAAGAGTTCTTCGATTTTGGCAACGATGCGCTTTTGTTCAGAAAGTGGCGCCAATGGAACCATTAATTCAGAAAAGCGACCATGCGTAAGGTTCAAGCCGCTATCACTAATCCCTGTTTTCATAGAATCAATGGCGCGCTGCGCTTGATGAGACCGAATGAATCCCTCCAGATATTTTGAATCTAAAAGCGTACTGTTTGGTCTGAAACGGTACATTTTTCCTGACATCAGAAGTTTGGAACGTGTTTTTTTTACGAAGCACACGACGCCACAGCGATTTCTCGGCCCTGCACACGTCATCAATATGTCGCCTTTAACTACTTCTAGGTGAGGTCTTGGCTCAATTGACTCTGGAAGCTCCTTATTTTCATGGCCCCAGAACTCACCATCTTGAATGGCAGTGGTTTTTAATACCCCCCAACAATTTTCTGAAGCTGGATGATTATGGCACTGAGGGCTCCACCCTTGTTGGAAAGGTTTTCCATTTGAATTTTTGTCTAGTAATTCGACAATTGATACCCAAGACCATGATTTAGGAAGTTGATTCATCACGCTACCAACTCCCGATTCATCACTTCAATAACCCAATCCATCTTATCTCCAAATAATTGATACATGCGCCCTAGGCCGCCTTGGGCATCAAAGGGTGTATTGTCGAGGTCTTCACGTTCAAAGTGCGTGGAGTCGGTAATGTGGTCGCGTATTAAACGCAGCCATGCCATTTGTTGTTCATTAAACTTTTCTCTATCGCCTGCGTGGTATTGCATGATCCAGCTTTGAAAGTTTTTGCGCACGGTGGCATCAAACGGCGTAATGCTGCTATCAATGCCACATACGCGGCGAATTAAGGCAACTAAAGCAGTTAGCTCGGCAACGGGCGTGGTGCCTTTATAGCTATCGAGGTGTGCGTAGGCTTGCCACACGCGCAACGGCGCAAGTTTGGGGCGCTCTTGTTTAATCACATCCAACAAGGTTTTGATTTGTAAATAAGTGACTTCGCTACGCCGTGCGGGGGTATGAAAATAAATAGTTAACGCATCAATGTTATCCGCTTGCTCAGTTAAATAGTCGGCAAACTCTTGGGTGAGTGCTTGGGCGTTTTCCTCGGTATCGCCTGCCCATTCGGCCTTTACCAGCTTGTCTAAATCGTCATGCACTACGGTTTGTTCTTTATCGCGGCGAATGCTGTCAATCAGCTCTATCAGTTCGCCGTTAAATACTTTGGCCACTTCGCCCACCAGTTCAGCTTGAGCTTTGTCGCGGTTAGCATCTCCAGGATCGGCACCTTCGGGCAAGCCTGCAATGTCTAGGGCTTTGCGCTCTACGTTATCGCCGTCGATGGCGTTAAATAGCTCGCCAACAATGGTTAATAAAGGCACGCCGCCTGCTTTTTCGGCTATTCGGGCGCGTTCTTTATCATCCAGTTGTTTATCAAGGCGCGCTAAGCGCCCCGCTAAAGACGACACGGTATCGCTGTCGCTGGCGCCCATCATCACGCCCATGGCTAAATCTTTCAGCGCGACAGTCGGTTTGGTAATTAACGGGCGGCTGGCGGTTTTGATGGATTTGGTTACGCCGATGGCATCGACAATCACATAGTGGGTTTTAGCACTTTGTGCGGAGGGCGTGACTTTTTGCAGGTTATCTTTATCCAGCGTACGGGTGCCACGGCCCTTCATTTGTTCAAAATAGTTTCTGCTTTTTACATCGCGCATAAACAGCAAGCATTCCAGCGCTTTAACATCGGTGCCGGTGGCAATCATATCGACGGTCACGGCTATGCGCGGGTAATAGTCGTTGCGTAGCTGCGCCAGAATGGTGGCAGGGTCTTCACCTTTTTCTAATACCTTGCCTTCGGTATCGAGTTTGTCGTTGGCTACGCGGTAGGTGACTTTTTTACAGAATTGGTTACTGCCGCCAAACTCTTCACGAATAATTTGGATGATGTCATCGGCGTGGCTGTCGGTTTTGGCAAACACTAAGGTTTTGGGCACTTCTGCTCGGCCAGGAAACATTATCGGTAGCGAATTTTTAAAGGTGCGGATGACCGTGCGAATTTGGTCGGGGTTAACAATGTCGCGGTCGAGTTGTTTAGCGCTGTAGGCTTGCTCTTCGTCTTGCATCTCCCAGCGCTTGCGCCGTGTGGTGCGTTCGCGCTTTTCAACCTGCTGCTTGGCGGTAATGGTGCCGCCTTGTAGTGTTTTTTCTGTTTCGATAATGAACACTTCGTTACCTACGTTGACGCCATCGGCGACGGCTTTTTCATGGCTGTATTCACTGACGACATTCTTACGGAAAAAACCAAACGTACGCGCATCAGGGGTAGCGGTTAAGCCAACGAGATACGCATCAAAATACTCAATCACCTGCCGCCAGAGGTTGTAAATAGAGCGATGGCATTCGTCGATAATAATGACGTCAAAAAATTCGGGGGGAATTTTGGCGTTATACACCACGGGTAAAGGCTCTTTCGGCTTGGTGAGTTGTTCAGCGGGGTTTTGCTCTTCCAGTGATTCATCTAATGGCTCATCTTTGAGCATGGAATACATGCGCTGAATGGTGCTGATATACACTTGGGAGTCGGTGCTGATGTGTGCGCTTTTTAGGCGCTGCACACTGTATAGCTCGGTGAATTTACGGTTGTCGTCGTTAGGCACAAAGGTCATAAATTCTTGTTCGGCCTGCTCGCCTAAGTTTTTGGTATCCACCAAAAACAAAATGCGTTTAGCGCTCACGGGCTCTTTGAGTAAACGATAGCTGGCCGTTATAGCAGTAAAGGTTTTACCTGCGCCCGTGGCCATTTGAATTAACGCGCGTGGCCTGTCGTCTTTAAGTGATTGTTCCAGATTGCTGATGGCGTTTATTTGGCAATCGCGCAGCCCTTCGGTGGGCAAAGGTGGCATGTCTTGCAAGCGAGCACGAAAGCTTTTGGTTTCGCGTAACCAGCTTGCTAAGGATTCTGGGCGGTGGAAATTAAATACTTCGCGTGAGCGTGGGTTGGGATCGGCGCCATCGGTAAAGCGCGTGATAACGCCCGTGCTTTCGTAAACAAAGCGCAATGGTTCTTTATTGTGTACCCACTTTAAGCTGGCGTTGGCATAGCCTTGGGATTGCTCTTCTACTGTGGTGATTTTTTCGCCCCAGGATTCAGGCTTGGCTTCAATCACGCCTACGGCTTTTTTGTCCACAAACAGTACGTAATCAGCGGGGCCTACATCGGTTTGGTATTCGCGTACGGCAATGCCTTGGCCCATGGCAAAGTTTATTTTATTTTTGTTTTGAACTACCCAGCCAGCTTCAGTCAGTATTTGGTCAACATTATCGCGGGCAAGTTGTTCTGAAGTTTTATTAGCCATGCGTTAATTCTTTCAAGTGTTATAGGAATTTTCCAATTATTTGTATGATCGAGTAAAGCCTACATTCTGGACAAACTATTGACTCAAACTGAGCTTCTTGGAGCAAAACCACTGAACTATCCTAACTATTTTTATATAAATCATATTGTCGATAAACTTCCATATTTTTAAAGATTATCAATATTGTTTTAGCATAAAAAAATATGTCCAGATAGCCATACGTAAGAATAATGATGGAATTACTCTAGCTATCAAGATTATTTGCATCACGTGTTAAACAAGTTTTGGCAAAAGCACCTATTTCTTGTGGCAACTAGCAAAACTTGTGCTACAGGAATTTATGAGTAGCCGCAATATTCGATTTACTTTGAATGGTTTCCTCACAATCACAGTCACAGTCACAATCACAGTCACAGTCACAGTCACAGTCACAGTCACAGTCACAGTCACAGTCACAGTCACAGTCACAGTCACAGTCACAGTCACAGTCACAGTCACAGTCACAGTCACAGTCACAGTCACAGTCACAGTCACTAATAAGCTTATTACGCGCGAAATTGGTCAAAAACCAAAGTGAAGAATGCTGCTATTTTCTGGTACTAATAAACGAAAGGTGGAGATGGGCAGATAACATCTGCAGCAGATGGAGCGTTCAGGGGTGAGATTTCGACAAAGGCCGCAATGTAAACACAAAGCTGTTTGAATCGTGATACGCTCAGAGCATTGCAAATGCTGCACTCTATAAGCACTTCATCCTATTTATTTGTGGATATGCAACAACTCGATTTCGATGCTATGTTTCATGTAGGCAGTGCAGCCATAGCAGTTAGTTATTATCCCGTTGCTGCTGATAATTGTCTGTCAGATGATATTAGAAGAATTCGACGTAGCTATGAGCCCAACAGGGCTCATGTACTGTGCTGCTATCATCAAAAATCTAACCAAGAGGAAATGGTGGGTCTGGCTGGACTTGAACCAGCGACCAAGGGATTATGAGTCCCCTGCTCTAACCAACTGAGCTACAGACCCTGAAGCTAGAGTTACTGTGAGCGCCTAATTATAATTGAATTTTCAAATATATTATTAGGAACTTTCGCTATCCAGGAAACTGCGCAGCCGATCAGATCGTGCCGGGTGTCTTAATTTTCTTAGTGCTTTTGCTTCGATTTGACGAATGCGTTCACGTGTCACATCGAATTGCCTGCCCACTTCTTCCAAGGTATGGTCGGTATTCATTTCAATACCAAAGCGCATACGCAATACTTTCGCTTCTCGAGGAGTCAATGAATCCAGAATATCTTTGGTCACCGTACGCAATCCAGCATAGATGGCAGCATCTGCTGGCTCCATGGTTGCGACATCCTCAATAAAATCACCCAGATGAGAATCTTCATCATCACCAATGGGCGTTTCCATTGAGATCGGTTCTTTTGCTATTTTAAGAATTTTCCGGATTTTATCTTCGGTCATTTCCATTTTTTCAGCCAGTACTGCTGGTTCTGGCTCTTGTCCGGTTTCCTGCAAAATTTGACGAGAAATGCGATTCATTTTGTTGATCGTCTCAATCATATGCACCGGAATACGGATAGTGCGTGCCTGATCCGCAATTGAACGCGTAATTGCTTGGCGGATCCACCAAGTTGCATAGGTTGAAAACTTATAACCACGTCGATATTCAAATTTATCCACAGCTTTCATCAATCCGATGTTGCCTTCCTGGATCAGATCCAAAAACTGCAATCCGCGATTGGTATATTTTTTAGCAATCGAGATAACCAAACGCAGGTTGGCTTCAATCATTTCACGCTTGGCGCGACGTGCTTTAGCTTCGCCCGTCATCATGCGGCGATTGATTTCTTTCAATTCTTTAATGGGAATACCAGCCTGTTCCTGCAGCTCCAGCATTTTCTTCTGCTGTTCCATAATCACTGGACGAAAATGCTCCAACGCCTGGCTATATGCATGACCAGCATTGACTTCTGTATCAATCCAATCAATATTGGTTTCGTTCCCTGGAAAAGTCTTGATAAAATAGCTACGCGGCATTTTTGCTCGCACAACACACAGATTCGCTATTTTTCGCTCACAACCACGAATATCACTCACAATATCACGCTGCGTATCACATAGTTTTTCAACCATCTTGGCAGAAAAACGCATCATCATCAGCTCAGCAGAGATTTTTTCCTGTAGTTGCTTATACGCTGCGTCTCGACGCCCATCTTTGTTTTTATCGATGATCTTCTTCATATCATCGTAGGTCTGTCGAATAACAGTGAAGCGCTCCAATACTTCCTGCTTCATTTTCAGCATAGCTGCATTGGCTGATGCAATTCGTTCTTCCTCGGTTTCCTCAAGATCAGAATCTTGATCTGATTTAGCCGCTTTTTTGCCTATCAGGTCATCTGCTTCATCATCCAGAAAACCATCAACCAGCTCATCTGCTCGTAATTTCTCGTTTTCTACATCTGCAGCGAGCTCAAGTATATTTTCTATAATAGTCGGGCAAGCAGAAATGGCACGAATCATATGCCGTAACCCAGCTTCGATCCGCTTGGCAATTTCTATTTCACTTTCACGTGTCAGTAGCTCTACCGTCCCCATTTCACGCATATACATACGGACTGGATCTGTAGTGCGCCCAAATTCTGAATCCACACTGGAAAGAGCAGCTTCCGTTTCTTCAGCAACATCTTCATCAGCAACCGCGGTGGCCGTGTCTGACATCAGCAAATCTTCTGCATCGGGCGCTTCATCGTGCACTGAAATACCCATGCTATTGATTATGCCTATGACACTTTCCATTTGATCTGTATCCAGCATATCGTCTGGCAGATGATCATTAATTTCGGCATAGGTTAAATAACCACGTTCTTTGCCGAGTATAATCAGCTTCTTCAAGCGCATTTTGCGGGATTCAACATCACTGCCGGCAGGGGATGAAGCAGCACTTTTAGCTGATTCGGTAGCCTGTTTCTCTGCTGAGGAATTTTTGCCTTTTTTACCTACTTTATCTGTTTCTGAAAGATTGACAGATTCAGCTTCTTTCAACTCCGACGAAACTTTGTCCTGCTTAGCAATAGGATCCGTCTTTTTGACTGTTTTTTTCTTGGTAGCCGTCTTTTTCTTAACTACAACTGTTTCTGGTTTAGTCATCAAATCCTCGTCGACAGCAACGCCAGCCTTTTTACTGCTAACACTGCTAGTCGTGCGTGTTTTTTTATTTTTTACTTCTGCCGATTTCTTTGATGTAGCTGTTTTAGTTGACCCCGAAACCTTTGCTTTTGTCATGCAGAGCACCCACCTATTAAAACTAAAGATAAAACGAACCGAAAGCTTGCTAGTATATCAAATTTTTCGCATATTTATAACAAAGACCATAAAACCATTGTTTATTACCTGATTACTATGCTGCAATTCATGCTATTTTAAACCTCCAAATTTTGCTAACTCGTTACCACTATTCAAGAAAGCATTAATTGCCGCAACTCTTTTTTCTCTTCCAGGGTAAGTGAGGCAAGTGGTCGGTTATGAAGTTCCGTTATTCTTGATTTACGCCTGATTTCACGTAAACATGCAACAGCTCCTGTAAATTCGGCATCTATATCCCAACTGTTATTCTGGATATGGCTATCTTGAGAGAGCTGCTCCAGCAAAGTGCGCTGCGTGGCTTGATCAAACTGCAACATAATCGTCCCCACATTCAGCTCATCCATTACAGAGCGAGGTAATGTTGCAAGAAAATCTATTAACGACATCAACAATGATTTTTCTTCACTTTGCTCTTCATTTGATTTCAAAAGCGCCATATCCAGCTCATTCACATACGTTGGCACACACAACAAGATTTGTATCAACCTTCGATAGGGTGTAACTGACAAAGAGCGCGACATATTTTTTACACGAGCACCAGATAAGGGAAGCTGATTCCTCTGATCCGTTTTCAATAGCGCAATCAATTGTTGTGGATCTATCCTTGCTAATTCGGCGATACGCTTAACCAACATCAATCCAAATATAGGTGCGTTGATCTGGGCTAATAATGGCTTTGCCTGCTGAATCAATTGGGCGCGCCCCTCGCTGATATTAAGATTGACTCGATTAGACAATTCTTCGCACAAAAATACAGACAATGGCTGTGCCTTTTGCAGTAACGCATCAAAACGATCTGTACCATATTTGCGTACATAACTATCTGGATCTTCCCGCTCCGGCAAAAAAAGAAACTTGATAACTTTTTCGTCTTTGAGTTTAGGTAAACTGGTTTCCAGCGCCCGCCAGGCAGCTTTGACACCTGCTGCATCGCCATCAAAGCAAAAAACAACTTCATCTGCATAGCGAAAAAGCTTTTGGATGTGAGTTGGCGTAGTTGCGGTACCCAAAGTTGCCACAACATTTTCTACACCATGTTGCGTCAGCATCACCACATCCATATAGCCTTCAACGACAACGACTCGATTGACTTTCCGGATAGCAAAACCAGCTGCAGCCAGATTGTAAAGCTCTCGTCCTTTGATAAACAAAGGTGTTTCCGGAGAATTAAGATATTTCGGCTCTTGGTTATCCAATGACCGCCCGCCGAACCCTACTATCTTATTTTTATAATTACGAATCGGAAATATGATGCGATGGCGAAAGCGATCATAATTTTTTTTGCCATCATGCGCGACAATTAAACCCGTTTGGATCAACACATGCTCAGCATTACGCGCAGGATAATCTGTAAACACTGCTGCTAAATTCTGCCAGCCAGCAGGCGCATAACCAATTTCAAAACGCAACGCTGTTTGCCCTGATACGCCACGCTTTTTCAAATAGGCAATTGCCTGTTCTGAATGCTTAAGTTGCGCACGATAGAATCTTGCCGCTTGTTCCATGCGCTCATACAAATCAGATAATGCGCGCTTTTTTTCATCAATCACCTTCGATGTCGTTTTATTGATTGAGTCGTTGTTGACGTTACTAGCTGCAGAAACGGTATTTTCCTGAGCAGGCATTTGCATACCAGCGCGCGCTGCCAACGTTTCTACCGCTTCAACAAAATTAGCACCCGTATGTTCCATTAAGAAATTAATGGCATTACCGTGTCGCCCACAACCAAAACAATGATAAAACTGCTTGGCCGAGTTGACGGTAAAAGAAGGAGTTTTCTCGCTATGAAAAGGACAACACGCTGTGAAATTAGCACCCGCCTTTTTAAGCTGAAGATGTTGCGTGACAATATCGACAATATCGATACGATCCAACAATTCTTGGATAAACGATTGCGCAATCATTTACAGATAATGATTTTCAATAAAGATTGCTGATGAGTATATGCTTTTCTAAGTTGAGTTGGCCAAATTGCCTCTGATTTTAAAAAATATCAGCAACAAAATTAATTTAAATAGAAATTGATGAGCAATAAGGTTTGAATTAATCAAACAAACGGTTGTGAGCCGATTTTTCAGAGGCGCTCATGCAGATGAAAACGCACCACACTGTTCTGCTTCACTTAATTAGCAGCTATTTTTTCTTTTACTAATTGAGCAACCTTGCTCATATCGGCTTGACCAGCCAGCTTGGGTTTCAACACAGCTATCACTTGGCCAATTTTGGGTGGAGCTTCTTTTGAAAAAGAGGCAATTACCTCATTGATAACATGATCTAAATCTGCATCACTCAACATTTCAGGCATGTAGGTCTGCAGCACTGACACCTCAAATTTCTCGATCTCTGCCAAATCTTGACGCTGTGCTGCTTCATATTGTGCAATGGAATCACGGCGCTGTTTTAGCATCTTTTCAATAATGGAAATAACATCAGCATCATTCAGATCAATACGTTCATCAACTTCCTTTTGCTTCAAAGCTGCCTGCAGCAGCCGCAAGGCATCTCGGCGCTTGACCTCACCCGCACGCATGGCTGCTTTGACATCTTCAGTTATTTTTTGCCTTAAATTCACGAAATGAGCTGCAAATTAATATAATTTAGGTGGCAACATCTGGCTACGTAGTCGTTTGTAGGTGCGCTTAACTGCCGCTGCACGTTTGCGCTTACGCTCTGCTGTTGGTTTTTCGTAGAATTCGCGCGCACGTAGCTCGGTCAGCAAGCCTGTTTTTTCAATCGCGCGTTTAAAACGGCGCATAGCAATTTCAAATGGTTCATTTTCCTTGACTTTAACAGTAGTCATAAAACAATAATTCCTTTCGGTCTCCTTTAATTATTTTCATACAAACTAACATAACTAGTTTGCCCCACAACAAAACCAGGCTATAAACTAGCAACCGATTCTTGTTGGTAAGAGATAAGCTATAACGCTCGTCTCAAATACTTATAATCTTATTTTTCAAAACTAAATGCTGTTTCAGCTATTTTTGAAAAAGTTTGCTATTTTAACACCAATCATTTCTTTTCAAAAGAAGGTTTGGTACCCATCATTATTTCTATTTCAAAAATATATATGCTGGTATTAGGTATTGAAACGTCATGTGATGAAACAGGTGTCGCACTTTATGACACACAGCAAGGATTGCTTGGTCACACCCTGCATTCTCAAATCAATATGCACCGTGATTATGGTGGTGTTGTACCAGAACTTGCCTCACGTGACCATATCCGACAAGTGCTACCGCTCATTGCACAGCTATTTGAACAAACAAAAACCTCGCTGCATGCAATTGATGCCATTGCTTATACGCAAGGACCCGGATTGGCTGGTGCGTTGCTAACTGGCGCCAGTATCGGTAATGCACTAGCTTTTGCACACAATATTCCTGCGTTACCCATTCATCACCTGGAAGGCCATTTACTTTCTCCCCTCTTGTCTGATCCGGCTCCCACCTTTCCATTTGCCGCATTATTGGTATCAGGTGGTCATACACAGTTAATGCGCGTGACAGACATTGGACAATACGAATTATTGGGTGAAACAGTAGATGATGCCGCCGGAGAAGCATTTGACAAAACCGCTAAATTATTAGGATTGGATTATCCTGGTGGAAGTTTGCTGGCGGAACTAGCCACTCAAGGACAACCTAAAAGATTCAAACTGCCACGCCCCATGCTGCATAGCCATGATCTCAACTTCAGCTTCAGTGGCTTAAAAACAGCCGCGGCGTTACTCATCAACAAACAAGAAATGGATGCTCAAACACGAGCAGATGTCGCGCTTGCCTTTGAGGAAGCCATTACTGATGTGCTAGTCAAGAAATCAGTTACTGCACTAAAAACCACTGGTTTGCAACAACTTGTGGTTGCGGGGGGTGTCGGTGCAAACAGCCGTTTGCGCCAAAAATTACAACACCAATTGGTTGATACAGCAGTGACCGTTTTTTTTCCTGAATTGGAGTTTTGTACTGATAATGGCGCCATGATTGCATTGGCTGGTGCGCTACGGCTACAACAACTTAATACTCTACCGCCGCCAGCAAACGGTAGCTTCACCGTTAAAGCGCGTTGGAATCTGGCTGATTTATAAATCCATAACGCAAATTCAAGATGAACTGCTTTTACCTATTTTGGTTTCTTTGCCAGCCAGTAAATTTGCTATGTTTGAATGATGTTTGATAATCAGCAAGGCGGATAACAGCAGCACAGTCAGCACAAATATTTCCTGCTCTAGTAAGAAATAGGCATACACGGGAGCAAGTAATGCTGCCAATAAGGCAGATAAGGAAGAAATACGAGAAACCAACGCCACCACTAACCAAGTTAGAATAGTCAGCAGCCCTAACCAAGGATTTAATCCGAGCAATACACCCGCTGAAGTAGCCACCCCTTTCCCCCCCTTGAATCTAAGAAAAATCGGAAATAAATGGCCTAAAAATACTGCCAATGCCATGCCGGCAATTACTTCATTGCCCAATCCCTCGGTATTGCTCCAATACCTGGCTATCACCACAGCCAACCAGCCTTTTCCGGCATCGCCTAGCAGGGTAATAATGGCCGCTGCTTTTTTGCCTGTACGTAATACATTGGTAGCACCCGGATTGCCAGAACCATAACTACGTGGATCAGGTAATTTGAACAGCCAGCTAGCAACAACAGCAAAGGAAACCGAGCCCAGCAGATAGGCAGCAATAATTAAAATAATTGTAACCATCTAAATTTTCATATTCCAAAGGAGTTTTTGGCAGGTTATCTTAGTTGTGTAACTTAACCTATCTATTACGCACAAATTCTATTTTTCATTGATCTTGCTTTGGGCTGATAGCTTCACCAATGTTTCTCAAAGATTCTCTAATCCATTACACTTGTACGATTTTGTACACAGCTAACACACAACAAACAGATTTTTCTGTCTCTTCACTTTAAGCAAGTTCAACGTATGGATATTATCTTTCTCAAGGAATTTAGAGTAAAAACTTTAATTGGTATTTATCCATGGGAAAAGAAAATTCCACAAACAATTGAATTAAATATTGAAATCGCCTTACCTTCCCAGCAAGCTAGCCAAACCGATCACATTGAAGATGCGTTAGATTACTCAAAAGTTGTCGACAAAATCAATTCAATGCTTGCGCAACAGCATTTTTCTTTGCTTGAAACGCTAACAGAACATATCGCACAAATGATACTGAATGAATTTGGCTCTCCCTGGGTAAAAATTAGCGCGGCCAAACTGAATGTCATTCCAGGCGTGAAACAACTGGGTATTTGTATCGAGCGCAGCCAATCACATCATTAGTTTGCTGATTTAACTGTTCTGTTGATAGCGCGTTGGATCAGCCATATTAGCCGCTGTAAATCCATTTTTACGAATACGGCAAGCATCACATTTTCCGCAAGCTCGTCCAACATCATCTGCTTGATAACATGAAACAGTCATACTGTAATCTATTCCCAACGCCGTGCCACGACGAATAATTTCATGCTTGGGTAAATCAATTAGAGGCGTATGAATGGTCAGTGTTTTTCCTTCTCTGCCCGCCTTGGTAGCTAAATTGGCCATGGTTGCAAATGCAGCAATATAATCCGGACGGCAATCAGGATAACCTGAATAATCCACTGCGGTCACACCAACAAAAATATCCTGGCTTTCCAGCACTTCCGCCCAAGCTAACGCCAGTGACAACATAATAGTGTTGCGAGCTGGTACATATGTCACGGGGATTCCTTGATCATTGTTGTTTGTCGGTACAGCAATGGCAGAATTAGTTAATGCGGAAGTTGTTAAAACAGATAGATCCAACTCGAATATTTGATGTTCATGAACTTGAAGTGCTTGACTAATCTGCTTGGCTGCTACTAATTCTGCTGCATGGCGCTGACCATAATGAACACTCAAGGCATAACAGGCAAAACCGCTTTGCTTGGCAATGGCCAGCACTGTCGCGGAATCAAGTCCGCCGGATAAGAGTACAACTGCTTTTTTCATTAATCGAGTCTGTTGGCAATTTAGCGCCCAGCACACTCTTCTCCCCAAAGTAATTTATGCAACTGCAGTTGCAAACGTACCGGCAAGCGATCCTGTAATATCCAATCAGCTAATTTTGCGGAATCAAGTTGGTTAAAAACAGGGGAAAACAACACCGGACAAAGGCTATCGAGTTTAAGTGTTCGCAATTTTTCTACCGCCCAATCGTAATCAGCACGATCACACAGCACGAATTTTATTTCGTCTTGCGCTGTTAAATAATCAATGTTGCGCCAATGGTTCTTTGCTACTTCACCAGAACCCGGTGTTTTAATATCCAAAATTCTGGATACGCGCGTATCTACGTGTGAAATATCCAATGCGCCACTTGTTTCAAGCGACACCGCATAGCCTTGATCACATAACGCCGTTAATAGCGCCAAGCTATTGGTTTGCGCTAGCGGTTCGCCCCCAGTCAGTGTCACATAGTGCGGTGCAAACAAAGCGACTTCATGCATAATTTCATCGAGATGCATACGCTTCCCGCCAGAAAACGCGTAACTAGTATCGCAATAGCCACAACGTAACGGACAGCCTGTTAATCGGATAAACACCGTTGGCAGCCCGACACGGCTGGTTTCTCCTTGCAGAGAATAGAAAATTTCTGTTACCCGTAACATCTATCTTGAATAAAACCGAACGGGCTGCGCCGTTCCTCAGAAAAAAGCAGTGAGCGCAATGTCAGCAGACAACTTACTTTAAAGATCCAAAGCGACGCCTAGCCTTTTCTGCTGCCTCAGTAGTAGGATAATTAGCGATGAGTTCTTCCAGCGTCTTTTTGGCTGCCGCTTTTTGACCAACTTCAACTTGGCTGCTGGCCATATTAAGCAGCCCATCTGGTGTTTTGGAGCTATTTGGATACACATCAAGCAAACGCTGCTGTGCTGCAATTGCCTTGTCAAAATCTCGCATTGCGTAGTGTGCATTGCCTATCCAATAAGCAGCTGCAGGTGCTAGAGCAGATTGTGGGTGTTGTGTCAAAAAACGTTCAAATCCAGTGATAGCGCTACTATAATCGCCATCCTTGAATAAGGCATAGACAGCATCATATTGATTGCGCTGTTCCGTATTAGGCAATTGCAGCACAACCGGTGCTGCCTTGGATGCAGAAGCAGATGGCGAAGCAGTATTGTCTTGATTAATCTTCTCTTCCTGTACAGCAAGCGAAGTTTCAGAAGGAGGTAATGCAGGAGCGGAAGTTGCTGAATCTGGTTCAAGCTGGCGCAAACGATTGTCCAGATCCAGATAAAAATCCTTTTGCTGCTTGCGCAATGAACGATTTTCATCCTCTAACACTTCAATTTTTCCACGCAATTTACCGAGTTCTTCTTTCAGAGTTTCCGCCTGAGAATGTAACTCAATCAGCGATTGACCCATGAACACCTCCTCAGTGCGCTGCATGCGCGCCTCCATTTCTGATACTTTTGCACGCAACGCATCCATCTGCTCACGTGTCTCAGAATCACCAAACAAGGCAGCTTGTGCCATACTGCTGCCAAGTAACAAAAATACAGGCAGGAGTGCGCGCAGCATCATCAATATTCCCCTTGATACAAGATATCAGTACGCCGATTTTCAGCCCAGGATGATTCATCATCACCCAGTGCACGCGGTTTTTCCTCACCCAAGCTAACTGCTTCAACTTGCTGATCACGCGCACCGGATAATAACAAAATATCCCTTACGCTATTTGCACGCCGTTGTCCGAGCGCGAGATTATATTCTCGACTGCCACGCTCGTCAGTATTCCCTTGCAGCAACACCTGAGCGTTGGCGTTATCACGTAAATAAGCAGCATGTGCCAATACCAGATTACGATAGTCACTTTTCACCATATAACTGTCGAAATCAAAATAAATACTACGCTGGGACAGGATGTTACTAGGATCTTGCAACGGATTCATACCGAATCCATCTGACCCTACACCGCCTCGCATACTTTCACTCCCCGTGTTGTATGAATGATCCTCAACATCAGAAGAATGCTGTATATTATCGCTAGCGCAAGCTGACAGCAGGCCAATTACCAAAACAATCAATATTTTTTTCATTTTTCACCAACTATAAATAAATAATCAACTCACACTCGAGACAGGAATTTTCCCCTCGCAACTATTGTTTCAACAGCGGCCCCCAAACTGCTTCCCGAATATCACCTGCTTCTTGTGAAAAACGGCTTTTTACCTGACCATCACTGGAAACGATGGATAATATACCACGCCCACTTATTTCTGTTGTATAGAGAATCATACGATTATTAGGCGAAAAACTGGGAGATTCATCAAAGCTGGAATCAGTTAATACCTGCATATGGCGAGTTGCCAAATCCTGCACAGCAACATTCAATCGCCCTGCATTTCTATGGATATAAACGAACCATTTGCCATCCGGACTATAGTGTGGACTTACATTGTAATCTCCTTCAAAAGTCAAGCGTTCGGCAGCTCCTCCTGTGACTGGCATGCGATATATCTGCGGGCTCCCTCCTCTGTCAGAAGTAAACAGCAGCCATTTGCCATCGGGAGAAAAACTGGGCTCCGTATCAATTCCTTGGCTATTTGAAATTCTCTGCAAACCACTACCATCTTCATTAATCAAATAGAGTTGTGAGCCGCCATGCAAGGTCAGCACCACCGCCAGCTTGCTACCATCTGGCGACCAAACCGGTGCACTGTTGCTACCTTTGAAATTTGCGACAGCTTTGCGCTCACTGGTAGCTAGCGCCTGTACATAAATTACCGGTTTCTTGTTTTCAAAAGAAGTGTAAGCAATCTTGCTGCCATTCGGTGACCAGGCTGGGGAGATAATTGGCTCGGTATATTCAATCAGCGAATGCGCATTTGCCCCATCATAATCCGCCACTTGCAGCGCATATTTTCCTGCTTGCTTTTTAACAAAAGCGATTCTTGTGCTGAACACACCAGGTTCATTTGTTAAGGTTTCATACACAATATCAGCAATACGATGGGCAAAAGCGCGCAATTGCTCAGGCGTAACCGTTCCACCAAATCCAGTCAATTGAGTTTGTTTGACTACATCCAGCAAACGAAACTGAATCTCTACTCGTCCATCTGGCAATGTTTCTGTGTTACCTACTACCACTGTATTGGCACCTCGTCCCAGCCAATCAACATAACTCACCGGCTCATGTGAAGTTAAGCCTAATGGATCAATCAGTTTAAACAAGCCACTGCGTTTTAGATCAGCCGCCACGATGGTAGAAATATCTTGCGGTAAGCTTCTTTCACCCGTAAATGGCGCAACAGCAATTGGCATCTTGTTAGCCCCTCCACCGAATATTTCAATATCCAGTGCGGCCTGCGATGGCATATTAATTAACCACAGCAATAAGCCAACAAAAAAAACGGATAACCGTATCGAGTAAAAAGAAGCAACAGATGAATCAGAACTTTTCATGATAGTAAACAGTAAGGTTCAAATTACGAAAGGCGTTAAACAATCCTGCATCGGGTGGTAAAGGCAATGGTTTAGCCAAATAGATAGCTCTTTCCACCGCTTCATCAAACACGGGATAGCCGCTTGATTGGCGCAATGTTACCGCTAGAACATCTCCACCTGGTAACAAAGTAACCATAAATTCAGCCGCAGGATCACCTGGAAGATCAGGTGGCATGATAATTCGATTGCGGATTTTGGCTTGAATCATGGCCTTATATTTCTCAATTTCACCAGCAGCTCTAGCTTGGGCAGCCGCAGCGGCACTATCTTGTTTATACTGCGTTGGCTGCTGTTTTATTTCCGCTGGTTGCTGAGCCATCTCTTTTTGTTCCGCCTTCGGCTCAATTTTTTTAACCGGATCAGGCTGCTTAACTTCCTCTTTAACTTTAGCGACAGGCCGCACAGGTTTGTGTGCGGGTTTCTTAACAAGTTTTTCTAGCCGCGCTTCTTTTTTGATTGGTTCCGATTTTTTAGCTTCTTTCTTGGGCGCTGATTTTTCCTTATCATCTTTCAGTTCGATATCAGGTTTGCGCGTGGCAGACGGCGTGGGCGTTTGCGGCACAGGCTGCGGCTGTGGTTCTGGTTCTGGTTCTGGTTGAACGACTTTTTCTGTTTTGGATGGTGGGCTCGTTTTTTTTGTCACCGCAGGTACTGGTGTAGATGGCGCGGAAGCAGGTAGCTCTGCCCATAGATCGACGGATATTGCTTCCGACACCTCGTTCTTCCAATTTACCCCAAACACCAAAATAACCAGTAATACCACGTGAACCAGCACAGCAAGTACAGCCGCCCGTACTTTGCCCGGTTCACTGTTATGTTGTGGTAGCTGAACCATTGTTCACATAACCTGTTTCATTTACTTCGATTGCGTCAACAGTCCAATTTTATGAATGCGATGCTGTTGCAACAAATCCATAATACGAATAACTTCTTCATAACGCACATTTTTATCCGCTGCAATGACAACTGGCTGATTGATTCGTTGTGCCTGCTTGGCTTGCACTAACTCTATTAACTGCTCGTGCTCAACCGGTTGTTCTTCACTTGTTTCAGCACGATCACGCAATGCCAGCTTGCCATTGGCAGCAATGATGATCTCCAAAGGTTCTACAGGTGGAGCAGAAGATTGACCAATTTCTGGTAATTCGATCTGGCTGGGTTGTATAAGTGGTGCGGTAATCATAAAGATAATCAACAGCACCAGCATCACATCAATATAAGGTACAACGTTGATTTCATTCATAAATCGACGTTTGTTACGACGCTGATTCATCAGAAATTTTTCCCATCACGGGTTTTCGCCGCTCGCCGTTGCAACACATTGGAAACTTCCTCGATAAAGCTTTCATAGCGAGTTGCGAGCTGCGCTGTATCATTGGCATAGCGATTGTAGGCAACTACCGCCGGAATAGCGGCAAATAACCCCATTGCAGTTGCAATCAACGCTTCAGCAATGCCAGGCGCAACATGTGCAATAGTTGCCTGCCCCACGTTGGACAATTCACGAAAAGCATTCATGATTCCCCATACTGTTCCAAACAATCCAACATAAGGACTGACTGACCCTACCGTTGCCAAAAATGACAAATGAGATTCTAACCGATCCATTTCCCGTTGATAAACAGCCCGCATGGCTCCACGTGTACTCTCCATCAACGGCCCAATATCAATGCCCACCTGATATTTGGTGAATTCACGAAAACCGGCTTCAAAAATTCGTTCCATACTACCAATTGCATGGCGTGCACTGGCAGCACGTTGATAGAGTATATTCAAATCTGAGCCGCGCCAAAATACACTTTCAAATTCATTCGTTTGCTTGATTTCTTGACGAAGCGCAAACAGTTTCCTGAAAATAAACCACCAGGAAACTAACGAAGCCACCAATAACAGCAACATCACTAGTTGCACCGGTAAGCTGGCATTGCCAACCAAGGTCAAAAGCGACAAATCTTGAGTGATCGTATTATTCATGCTGATTTTTGCTCTCTGCAATCTGCTGACGAAGTGCAGCAGGTACACTAATTGGCCGCAGAGTCTCAGCGCCCACACAAACTGCGTGCACAGTAGCTTCAGCCAAAACCTTCTGCTCCCGTAAAATTTGCTGCTGAAGCGTAATTCGACTTCTGCCTATTTCCATCACTCCCACTGTTATATCCAGTAAATCATCCAGGTGTGCCGGTTTAAAGTATTCAATACTCAAGGAGCGAATCAGAAAAATCATTTTATGCGACTGGAGCATATTATCCACTGTGAATCCCAGGTCGCGTAACCACTCATAGCGCGCCCGCTCCATAAAATTGAAATACGATCCGTGATATACCACTCCACCGGTATCCGTATCCTGATAATAAACCCGCACGGGATAAGCAAAAGTTGCTGCCATTTGTATAAGCATCCTCTGGGAAAAATGGAAATTTATGATTTGTGAATATTACCTGTTTTATTCGGAATCAAACAGATGGGGTGCAGCAGATTGGGAGGATGGAATAATATCGAAATGCTGATAGGTCATTGCCGTGGCTACCCGCCCACGGGGAGTGCGCTGCAAGAAACCTTGCTGGATCAGATAAGGTTCCAATACTTCTTCAATGGTGTCACGCTCTTCATTAATGGCAGCAGCAAGATTATCTACACCAACCGGCCCACCAGCAAATTTTTCCAACACCGCTAACAACAATTTTCTGTCCAACATATCCAGACCTGTTGCATCCACATCCAGCATCTGTAATGCGGCATCGGCCACCTGATGATCAATTTGTCCATTTGCTCGCACTTCAGCAAAATCGCGCACCCGGCGTAATAAGCGATTAGCTATACGCGGTGTACCACGCGATCTGCTCGCAATCTCACGCGCGCCATCTGCGGTGATATCCACTTCAAGCAGACCAGCAGAACGCGTCACAATCTTGCCAAGCTCTTCTGCCGTGTAAAACTCCAGTCGCGAAACAATGCCAAAACGATCCCGCAGCGGGTTAGTCAACATCCCCGCACGTGTTGTTGCGCCCACCAGTGTAAAACTGGGCAAATCAATCTTGACTGATCTGGCGGCAACGCCTTCGCCAATCATGATATCCAGCTGATAATCTTCCATCGCCGGATAAAGAATTTCTTCTACAACCGGTGAAAGACGATGGATTTCATCAATAAACAGCACATCATTGGCTTCCAGATTAGTCAGCAACGCAGCCAGATCACCTGCCCGCTCCAACACTGGGCCGGAAGTTTGCCGTAAATTTACGCCCATCTCCCGCGCAATAATATGGGCCAAGGTTGTTTTGCCCAAACCCGGCGGGCCAAACAACAGCACATGATCCAAAGCTTCTTGCCGCTGCCTGGCAGCTTCAATGAAAATCTGTAATTGTCCACGAATTTTTTCCTGCCCAATATAATCATCCAGCTGAACCGGACGCAACGCGCGCTCAATCGCTTCTTCCTGAGAAGAAGCGGGAGCAGCTGTAATGATGCGATCCGTTTCAATCATGCTAAATACCAGGTTATTTCACTCGGGATAGCAATCGGAGCGATTGCATAATGCCATCTGACACTGACACATCTTTTGCCAGCTGCACCAGCGCTTTATTGGCTTCCCGTTCATTATAGCCAAGCGCTAGCAAAGCATTGAGGATGTCTTTATTGGTATTCATGCCAACTGTTGCGGTTGTTTCTTCGGCTACAGTCGTAGAGAGCACGATTTTATCGCGTAGTTCAAGCAATAATCGTTCCGCTGTCTTTTTGCCGATGCCTGGAATTTTGGTTAAGCGCGCTACATCCTGCGACAACACAATTTGTTGCAAATCATTCACACTTAAACCGGATAAAATGGCCAGCCCGGTTTTGGCACCAATGCCAGAAATTTTTGTCAATTGGCGAAATAATGCGCGCTCTGATTCAGTCATAAAGCCAAATAATAATTGCGCATCTTCCCGTATCCAGCAATGAGTACGCAGCGTTACTTTTTCACCAATCGCAGGTAATTTGCAAAAAGTACTCATGGGTACGTCTACTTCGTAGCCAATACCATTGACATCAATTAGCACCAGTGGTGGCTGTTTTTCCAGTAACAACCCGGTAATGCTGCCGATCATCTACTTACTCGCCGTCTACGACGAGTTCCACGCCGCGTATTAAATGCCATCAAACCCGTGCCACCATGAGCATGACAAATAGCACAAGCCAGCGCATCGGCTGCATCCGGGCGAGGACGTTCTCCTAGGTTCAGCAAGCGCATTACCATTTCCTGCACTTGCTCTTTATGAGCATGCCCATTACCTACCACCGCCTGCTTGATTTGCAAAGCAGTATATTCATATACAGCCAGATCGCACAAAACAGCTGCGCTAATGGCTGCACCACGTGCCTGGCCAAGTAACAAGGTAGATTTGGGATTAATATTGACAAACACTTGCTCGACTGCCACTTGCTGTGGTTGATGCTGTGCGATAATTTCGCTCAATCCGTTTAGAATTGTTTTCAGCCGACTTGGCAAATCTGCTTTTTCAGTTACCACGCAGCCACTACCCAGATAAGTCAAATAGCTGCCGTTTTTTTCAATCATGCCGAAACCGGTAATACGCAACCCCGGGTCTATGCCCAGTATTCGCATTCTGCTACTCGTTTCTGACGAGATTAATCATCAATAATGGCATTTGTGTATACATCCTGCACATCATCAATTTCTTCCAGCGCATCCAGCAGCTTCTGCATTTTTACTGCGTCATCTCCTTCCAGCACAATTTCATTTTCCGGTCGCCAAGTGACTTCAGCCAATTCAGCGGTTAAACCAGCTTGTTCCAATGCTTCCTTGACAGCGACAAATGCCTCTGGGCTGGTAATCACTTCCAAACTATCATCATCGTCATTATCAATAATATCTTCCGCACCTGCATTGAGCGCCACTTCCATTAATTTCGCTTCATCAGTACCAGGCGCAAACATGAATTGTCCGCAATGCGCGAACAAGTAAGCAACTGAACCATCCGTACCCAAATTGCCACCATGCTTCGTGAAGGCATGGCGCACATCTGCAACCGTGCGAGTGCGATTATCGGTCATGCAATCCACCATGACTGCTGCCCCGGAAACACCATAGCCTTCATAGCGTATCTCTTCGTAATTGACGCCTTCCAGCTCACCACAACCGCGCTTGATAGCGCGTTCAATATTATCCTTTGGCATATTGTGACCAAAGGCTTTATCCATCGCCAATCGCAAACGAGGATTACTGTTCGGATCACCGCCACCCAACCGAGCAGCAACTGTTATTTCCTTAATCAGACGGGTAAAAATCTTTCCACGTTTAGCATCTTGTGCGGCCTTTTTATGCTTGATGTTGGCCCACTTACTATGACCAGCCATTCCTTACCTCTAATGATCAAAAGGCTACCATGCTACCATTCCACCCGCATTGTATAAAGCTCACTACTACGATATCGTTTATTTATCGCTTATGTATTACCTACTTACGCCCTTTGTGGTTGGTTCGTTAAAATTAGAAAAGATGAATTGATGCATCATCTTGATAGCGAACAATTTTTTGTTGCAAAACCTGGTTAAGATTTCAATCAAAGAAAAATAATGCTGTACAAAATTGCACAAGCGCTGAAAATCATTGCTGAAATAAAAAAGGGCAGAATTTTCTGCCCTTTTAGTGTAGTGCCTGATTAACTAATCATTAACTATTAGAAATCGTGGCGGATACCAACTGAGTAAACATTACGATCTGCATCACCATCGATAGCTGTTCTATTTTTATCATTGACCCATACACGTTGATAACCACCAAACAGGCTGGAACGACGGCTCAGGTTATGAATCACACCAACAGTGATATTTTCAGCATTCTGTTTGTTAAAGATTGATATACCATCATCATTATTGGTTTTCTTAGCTCTTTTCATACCGCCTTGAGCAATCAGCATGGTGTTACCAATGGTGTAGTCAGCACCTAACATCCACAGATAACCATTACCACCAGGGTTCATAGCAGAATTACACTGACCACGACCACCATCCATGGTGTAAGAGCCTACTGCATCACCAAAGGCAGCAGCGCTGGTACAGCTGGCAGCACCACCAAATGGATTAGCATCGAACACATATTCATACTGGCCACGCAAACGGAAATCTTCCACGGTAACGGTAGCACCACCACGCCAGATTTGCTCATCTTTCAGATAATCATTGGCAGCAGCTGTCCACAATCTTCTTTCCCATTTGCTGGTGCGATCACGTGAATAGGCACCGAAAATATCTACACCAACGTTATCAAACTGGCCACTGTATTTGGCACCAACCTGGAAGTCCCATTCACCATTTTGACCACCACTATGTTTTTGTGAACCAGCCTGGCCTAAATTAGCAAGAGTGAGATTGTTACCGCCGCCCCATCTATTAGCGTTTAACGTATTCACCGCTGCATCGAAGTTGCCTCTGTCAGTAGAACCCAGTGAACCCAATGCAGGATCGTATTTATCAGCATCACCCGGCATCAACAAAGCAGCCACTGAGAAACCTTCCACTACTGGGGAATCAAAACGGATTGCGCTGTTAACAAAGCCATCATCACCGGAACCATAACCATTGGCAGAAGAAACCATCAAGCCACCACTACCGGTTGCATGCAAGCTGGTATCAGCAAATGGATCAATGCTGTGGCCACCCGCAAAATCACGCAGAACAGACTGAACGCGACCAAATTTGAGTTCACCCCATTGATCACTACGCAATCCTACCCATTGTTCACGTGCGCCAGAACCCATACCGGTACCAGGATTGAGGTTGTACTCAATACGACCAATTGCTTGCAAACCCATGCCGAGATCTTCAGCAATTTGTAATCCCCAACGGGATTGCAGCGCATCATCCGCAACAGCAGTTTGTGCATTAAAGCCATCTACGTCCACTGTTGCATATTCAGCCTGCAAACGGCCGAAAATGGTCACATGAGTACCGTCAGCAACAGCGGTCAGTGGAACTGCCATTACGCCAGCAATTGCCAATGCCATTAGTTTTTTATTCATTTAAACTCTCCTTAAAGATAAATACCTGGATCAACTAAAACAGATCTTGTTTATGCATCTATATTTTTACTACTTCTGTTCCTGCCTAGCCGAAGATGATATTAATTACATCATTCTCCGATCAGAAGGGTTGGACGGATTGTGCACAAGCAGAATCCGTTGTGCAACACTAAAGCGGAATTTTATGCATTTTTCCTTAAATTATGTTGTGTTATTGCAACACATCCTTGTTTTTCAGCCAAAATACGCTTTTTAACTCGCTAGTAACCACACAGCTCGACAAGCTCTCCACTGTTATTACGAAGAGCAACACGACGTGGTATCCAGAAGAATTGACAAAGTGGCACCGTCATCGCGAAGCCTGATAAGGCTGCGGCGATCCAGCAACAATCTTATCCAACATTACATAATAAGGATGGCTCGGTAATCATTGACATTTGTGCGTGTGGGTTGCGTAATCACCAAATCGTCCAGTTGATTGAAGAAAGTCCAGGCATCATTCGCATTTAGCAGCGCTGCTGGATTCACACCAATATGCTGCGCTCGATTCAGCGTGTCTGGCTTAATTATGGCACCAGCATTGGTTTCACTACCATCAATACCATCTGTATCGCCTGCTAAGGCATACACTTCTTCCATGCCATTTAAAGCAATGGCTAGTGACAACAGAAACTCCGCATTGCGCCCACCACGCCCTTTGCCTTTAACTGTAACTGTAGTTTCACCGCCAGAAATCAGTGCCACCGGCGGTTTAAAAGGATGATGATAATGACGTATTTCTCGCGCAATTGCTGCATGCATTTTCGCGATTTCCCGTGCTTCTCCTGTAATAGTATCACCCAGCATCAATGGCGTGATGTTCCGATCCCGGAAAAATTGTGCAGCTGCGGTCAGTGATTGACGTGCCGTAGCGATAATTTTGTTTTTGACATTTCTAAACACGGTATCGCCTGGTTTAGGTGTTTCATCATGGCCACTATTAGTCTTTTCTCGCAACATGGTTGCCAGGGATGGAGAAATTGTCAGCGCGTAATGTTCAATCAACGCCAATACCTCCTGCCAAGTGGAAGGATCTGGCGCACAAGGCCCGGAAGCAATGGAGGAAGGATCATTATCAGTAACATCTGAAATCAGAAGACTATAAACCGGCGCGCGACTGGCCGCCGCCAATTTGCCACCAAGCACAACAGATAAATGCTTGCGTACAATATTGATTTCCTGAATGGACGCACCGCAGCGCAACAATTGACGGCTTATGGCCTGCAATTCTTCTAATGTAACGCTGGAAATTGGTGCAGATAATAAACTGGAACCGCCACCGCTGAATAATCCCAATAGCAAATCATCCGGGGTAAGCATATGCACTGATTCCAGCATGGCATGTGCTGTCATGGCTCCCTGCGTATCGGGTAGGGGATGATTGGCTTCAATCACCACAATACTCTGGGTGGCCAATCCATGCCCATACGGTGTCACCACCATGCCTTCCAATGGATGACCCGTTGGCCAACTTTCTTCCACTGCGTGTGCCATCGCGGCAGCAGCTTTACCTGCACCAATTACTAAGGTATTGCCTTGCGGTGGATCGGGTAAGTGGTGTGGAACAATTTTTAACGGATTAGCAGCATCAATTGCAGTATAAAAGCTATCGAGCAGCAGTTCACAGGGATTCATATTGGCATTGGTGTATGGATAAACACGATGCTTGCAAGCAAACAACAATCAATAATTGGAAAAGGCTTATTTATTCTTGTTGGCTATTAGCAATGGTTGCAGAAACTGACCAGTAAAGCTGTCGGGCATAGCTGCGATCGTTTCCGGTGTCCCTTCGGCAATAATTTCGCCGCCTCCCGCACCTCCTTCCGGGCCCAGATCAATAATCCAGTCAGCTGTTTTAATCACATCCAGATTATGCTCGATGATAACCACTGTATTGCCATTATCCCGCAGGCAATGCAGCACTTTCAGCAACAGATCAATATCCTGGAAGTGTAGCCCGGTGGTAGGTTCATCCAGAATATACAAAGTGCGGCCAGTATCACGTTTAGATAATTCCAGCGACAACTTCACTCGTTGCGCTTCCCCCCCTGAGAGGGTGGTAGCAGATTGTCCCAGCTTGATATAACCTAACCCCACATCCAGCAAAGTTTGCAATTTGCGAGCAATAACCGGCACCGCTTCAAAAAAGGCAAAGGCACTTTCCACCGTCATTTGCAACACTTCATGGATATTTTTGCCTTTGTACTGTATTTCCAGCGTTTCGCGATTATAGCGTTGCCCACGACACACATCGCAAGCGACATAAATATCCGGCAGAAAATGCATTTCAACCTTGATGACGCCATCTCCCCGACATGCTTCACAGCGTCCTCCCTTGACATTAAACGAGAAACGCCCAGGTTGATAACCACGCTCCCGCGCTTGTTGTACACCGGCAAACAATTCACGTACCGGTGTAAACAAACCAGTATAGGTAGCAGGATTGGAGCGCGGTGTACGACCAATTGGATTTTGGTTGATATCAATCACCTTATCGAAAAAACCCAAACCATCAATTGCTTGATAAGCAGCCGGATCCGTCAAACTGCCATACAAATGCCGGGCAACAGCACGATACAAAGTATCGTTAATCAATGTAGATTTTCCTGAGCCTGATACGCCTGTCACGCATACCAATAACCCGACTGGCAAATTCAGCTCAACTTGCTTGAGATTATTGCCAGCAGCACCCTGTATGGTCAGCATTCTTTCTGGATCAGGTGGCTTGCGCGTGGCTGGAATGGCAATGCAACGCTGGCCAGATAAATATTGGCCGGTCAGTGAAGCAGGGTTAGCTTGAATATCAGCAGGCGAACCTTCTGCAACTATTTGTCCACCATGTTCTCCGGCATCCGGCCCCATATCCACCACATAATCTGCCAATAAAATAGCCTCTTCATCATGCTCAACCACAATCACGCTGTTACCAATATCACGCAGGTGTTTGAGCGTTTCCAGCAGACGCTCATTATCACGCTGATGCAAGCCAATAGAAGGTTCATCCAGTACATACATGACTCCGGTTAAACCAGAGCCGATCTGGCTGGCCAGTCGGATACGCTGTGCTTCTCCGCCAGAAAGAGTATCAGCCGATCGATTCAACGACAGATAATCCAGCCCGACATTATTAAGAAACTGCAAGCGACTGGATATTTCCTTAACAATACGTTCAGCAATGGCTTGTTTGTGGCCTTCCAGTTGCATCTCATCAAAAAACTGCTTGGTTTGTCGCAATGGCCAGGCACTCACAGCAAAAATGGTTTCACCATTGACCGTGACATGGCGCGCCTCACGACACAAACGTGTTCCTTCGCACTCCGGGCAGACACGCGCATTAATAAATTTGGCCAATTCTTCACGCACGGCTTGCGATTCTGTTTCCTGATAGCGCCGCTCAAAATTGGGAATCACCCCCTCGAACGTATGCGTTTGCTGGTGTGTTTTTCCTCGGGTGTTAAAATAAGTAAAGGTGATTTTTTCTTTGCCAGAACCATACAGCACCACTTGTCGCGCTGTTTCACTCAATTGCTCAAAGGGCATTTCCAGATCGAAATCATAATGTGCGGCAACTGCTTGCAGCATCTGGAAATAAAATTGGTTACGCCGATCCCAACTTTTGATGGCGCCAGTTGCCAGCGACAAATAGGGAAACGCTACCACCCGCACTGGATCAAAAAACGTAATTTGACCCAATCCATCACAACGATGACAAGCGCCAGCAGGATTATTGAAAGAAAACAAACGCGGTTCAAGTTCGGAAAGGGCATAACTGCAAACTGGGCAACTGAATTTAGCAGAAAACAAATATTCTTTGTCTGTATCCATTTCCACAGCAATGGCTTTGCCTTCTGCATAATGCAAGGCTGTTTCAAAAGATTCCGCCAAACGCTGTTTCGCTTCAGGTGTGGTTTTAAGACGATCCACCACCACCTCGACGGTGTGTTTCTTGTTTTTGTGCAGTTTAGGTAATTCATCCAGATCGTGAATCGCGCCATCCAGCCGGATGCGTACAAAACCTTGCGAGCGCAATTGTTCAAACAACTCCAGGTGTTCGCCTTTGCGTTCGGTGATGACCGGTGCCAAAATCATCAAGCGAGTATTTTCTGGCAATGCCAATACTTGATCGACCATTTGCGACACACTTTGCGCTGCCAGCGCAATGCCATGCTCCGGGCAATGCGGCTCTCCCGTGCGTGCAAACAATAAGCGCAAATAATCATGTATTTCAGTAACTGTTCCAACGGTAGAGCGCGGATTATGCGATGTGGCTTTTTGCTCAATAGAGATGGCGGGAGATAAGCCCTCAATGGCATCCACATCTGGTTTCTCCATCAATTGCAAGAATTGGCGCGCATAGGCAGAAAGCGATTCCACATAACGCCGCTGCCCTTCTGCATACAATGTATCAAAGGCCAGCGAAGATTTGCCGGAGCCGGATAACCCCGTAATCACAATCAGGCGGTTACGCGGTAAATCGAGATCTACATTTTTAAGATTATGTGTCCGTGCACCACGGACCTTGATAAATTCCATCGGCTACCTAAGAAAGAGTCAACCTGATAATATACCCAACTTCCCGCTTTTATCACAATTCACGGTTACGTTTCATGTCTGCAACTTCTGCATCAAACACCACAAACAAATCCTCCAGCAAAATGTCCCGTGCAGAACTGCGCGCCTCGATCAGTCTGGCAGGCGTATACGCACTGCGCATGTTTGGTCTGTTTATTATCCTGCCGGTTTTTACCTTTTTCGCACAGGAATTGCCAGGCGGAGATAATTACACACTGATTGGTATGGCCTTGGGTGCCTACGGATTAACGCAAGCCATCCTGCAAATTCCATTTGGCTGGTTATCTGATCGTATCGGGCGCAAACCAGTGGTATACCTGGGGCTAGTCTTCTTCGCACTGGGCAGTTTTGTCGCCGCCATGGCCACAGATATTTATTGGGTTATATTTGGGCGCGTTATTCAGGGCGCAGGCGCTATTTCCGCAGCCGTGATGGCATTAGCCGCTGACCTAACACGCGAAGAGCATCGCACCAAAGCCATGGCAATGATCGGTGTCAGTATTGGCGGCGTGTTTGCATTATCCCTGATTGCAGCTCCTGTGTTGGATCAATGGATTGGGGTACCTGGTATTTTTGCCATGACCGGTGTGTTGGCTATTTTGGCGATGCTAGTCATGTACAAAATTGTGCCCAATCCTACGATCAGCCGCTTTCACTCGGATACCGAAGTCACCAGCAGCCGTTTCAGCAATGTCTTGCGCGATCCACAATTATTGCGTCTGAATTACGGTATTTTTGCGCTGCATGCAGTCTTAATGGCATTGTGGCTAGTTGTGCCGGTATCGCTTAAAGAAACTGGATTGGCTGCAGCGCATCACTGGCAAGTATATTTGCCTGTCATGATCGGTGCAGTTGTGCTGATGGTACCTGCTATTATTTATGCTGAGAAAAAAGCACAAATGAAACCGGTATTTATTGCGGCAGTTGCCTTATTGTTATTGGCACAAATTTTACTGGCACTGCTTAACACCTCCTTTTGGGGATTAGTCTTCGCACTCCTAGTTTTCTTCACGGCATTTAACTTGCTGGAGGCAACCTTACCTTCTCTTATTTCAAAAATTGCTCCGGTTGGCGCCAAGGGCACAGCCATGGGTGTTTACAGCAGTACTCAATTTCTAGGAGCATTCGTCGGTTCTGGGTTGGGTGGTTATTTATTCCAGCATTTTGGCTTTTATACCATGGCGGCCATGTGCAGTGGTTTGCTGATTCTTTGGTTGATACTGGCCATCACCATGAAAGCGCCTGCTGCTGTTCGCTCCAGGATGTATCAAGTCAAAGAAATGAATGCCGAGCAGGCGAACGATTTATCACGTAAGCTAACTGCTTTACCTGGAGTATACGAAGCATTGGTGCTAGCTCATGAGCAAGTAGCTTATTTGAAAGTAGATAAAGAATTTGACGAACAACAAGTCATTCAGTTACTGGAAGGAACAATATAAATGGCTGCATTAAATAAAGTAATGTTAATTGGCAACCTGGGCCGTGATCCTGAAGTGCGTTATATGCCCAGTGGGGACGCGATCACCACAATCAACATCGCCACCACAGATACCTGGAAAGATAAAAGTGGCGAAAAACAAGAACGCACCGAATGGCACCGCGTGGTTATGTTTAGCAAACTAGCTGAAATTGCGGGCGAATATCTGAAAAAAGGCTCACAAGTCTATATTGAAGGGCGCTTACAAACGCGCAAATGGACCGATAAATCCAACATAGAACGCTACACCACTGAAATTGTCGCCGACCGCATGCAAATGCTAGGTGGTCGATCAGGCGGCACCACCTATGACCCTGACATCAATCAGGACAACAACTACGCCAGCGGCAGCAGTACAACGGCAACATCAGCCAAACCTGCCGCCAGCAATACCAGCTTCGATGATATGGAAGACGATATACCGTTTTAGCCCTGATAAATATTAATTTGTAATCTTTTAGGTTTGGTTTGTTTTAAAAAAGACATATAAATTAATAGGTTAAGTTAATAAATAGCCCTCTTTTGTCTGTAAAGATACTAGAGGGCTTTTTATTGCCTGAAAAATGTGTGATTATTAGAATTCGCATATTATTATTTTTGTAAACTTGTAGGTTTTTAAGTTTTGTAATTGTAAAGATGTGGCTTGAATGAGAATCGTAACGGTAAGTCATAGATCAGGTGATTTGTTGCCAATACTTTTGGATGGTGATGGTTTGCCGATTCCCTCTCCAAATGAATTTCTGTTGAGTCGAAGAAACTTAAGTACAAACACGCTAATCAGGAATCTTCGAGAGTTGTCTGTTTTGTATCGATGGCTGGAGGACAGACAAATCGATCTGAGAGCAAGGCTGAAAATTGGCACACTATTCACAGAGGCTGAATTCAGTGGTGGTCTGATAGAGTTTCTAAGAGCCTGTTCAAAATCTTTTAAGCAAAAGAGCCAGGAATGCCAGCTGAATGAATTGCAAGCTGGTATTGAGTTTACGCTCGCAGTTTTTCCACAACCGTCGATTCTTCTCCAGCCAGGCAAAGCTGCGCTCCACCACCCAACGCTTGGGGATAACGGCGAAGGTATGCAATTCACTGCGCTTGGCAATCTGCACCGTAACCAGTTTTCCTAGAATTTCTCGCACGCCTTCAGCAAATGGTTCTCCGGTATAGCCGCTATCGCACAGCAGACTTTGTACTTTTCCCAAGCTTGGTCTGCAGTGCTCCAGGGCTTGCAACGCCCCTTTGCGGTCAGTCACTTCTGCCGTCGTCACCGCAATGGCATGCGGCAAGCCCTGGGTATCAACTGCGATGTGACGCTTGATACCAGAGATCTTCTTGCCAGCGTCATAACCCTTCTGGCCCGCCGTGTCCGTGTTTTTCACGCTCTGCGCGTCCACGATCAAGAACGTGCTGCAAGCGCTGCGCCCCTGTCTGGTACGAACCGCGCCAACGGATTTTTTTTAACGCCCGCTCCAGCAGGCTCACTCCCTCCGCATCTGGCTCACTCCAGATGGCCCAGTACGAGTGCACTGTGCGCCACTTCGGAAAACTGTCCGGCAACAGACGCCACTGGCAGCCACTCTTGAGCAAATATAGCACCGCACAAAACACCTCGTACAGATCCACGGTGCGCGGACGTGTCTTCTTCCTCGCACCCTCCAACAACAGGCGAACCTGCTCAAATTGTTCTCGACTAATGTCGCTAGGATAGTATTTTCTCATCCAGAGAGTATCTACCAAAAAAAAGATTTTGAACAGGTTCTAAGAAAAGATATGGAATCTGAAGATAAGGTTGTCTCGCCTCATACATTCAATAATCGATTAGCAACGATCCGACAGTACTTCGTATGGGAGCTCGATGTTTATATTTCATCTTTACCACTAAGTGATTCCCAATATGAGGTTCTTCAGGCTGCAAGGAAGCGCCTAATGGGATGGATTGATCGAGCCTTTATAAATACTCCAAGGGCTGGAAGTATTTCGAGGAAGTCTCTAACCAATGACGAAGCCGAGTTCTTACTCCAGTGTCTGAATCCTGAAAGTCCAGATTCGTTTGCGCATTTCGAGCCTGTTAAATTTAGAAACTTCGCGGCGGTGTCTCTGATGCTTAATTGCGGACTTCGCCCTGGGGAATTGCTTAGTTTGCGTGTAGAGGATATTCAGATTGGCTCGATCTCGTCGGTGACTGTTAAAAGAAGATCCCCGGACCCGCTCGACAAGAGAAAGCCAAGGCCCAGTGTCAAGCGCAATGGCAGGGTATTGCCTTTAGAAGGACATCACTTTGTACGAATGCTTGATCGCTACATAGTTGAGTGGAGGGAGGTTTTGGAGCAGAAATCGAGTAAAGAAACCGACTATTTGATCTTAAGTGATGAAGGCGACCCTCTGTCTCATTCGTCCCTTACGCAACTTTTTTCTCGTCTGCGGAGTGAATATTCTGGTTCGCTTCCGGAAATTCTTACACCTAAATCCTTGAGGCATACATTTTCTAGCCGTATGGAGCAGGCGCTCAGGGCGGCAGGCTTGGAAGAGGAGAGAAGGAAACAGGCCTTAGCTATATTGCGGGGAGATTCAAGTTTGGAGTCCCAATCCGTGTACATTGCTCAAGAGGTTGAAGAGCAGGCTCGTCGGGCGCTATGTGACTATCAAAAGAAATTGATTGCAGGGTTGAATAAATGAAATTGCTCTTGCATAAAGCGCCCCAGATTTCTGACTCTGCGCTAGAGTTACCCTCTCAATTTTTTACTCGAGAGGGTGTAAAAGTTGAGATTACTGGTGATAGATGGACATTTCCTCTTCTGTATCGGCATAGCAGGCTTGATTTTTCTCGAGTTGAAAACGACACGCTTAAAACTTCGATTAAGCGCTGTATTATTGATCAGGCATCAAGGGTGTCAACTCATGCAGGGTGCCAGTACTGGAGTGATATATCCGCTGCAATAGTCTCTTGCCAAAAAAAGCACTCTTTGTTGCCCGACATTTCCGCTGATGAATTTCAAGAACGTCTGATTGCTGTAATGGAAGAGGCAATCAGTCAGGCGCGAAATAAGCACAGGCTGTGGGCGTTGTACCGGCCAATTCAGTGGTACATCTGGTGCTCTGAAAACTATTCGGAGCTCGGGTTCTCGATAGCCTATGCACAAGAGCTCGATTCTCTAGAAGTTCCAGGCAACCCTAAGGGTGAGGCGGTTCGTCAGGAAGATCCAGAATGTGGGCCATTGCATAGGACGCTGGAGCTTCAGCCTATAATCAATGCGCTTAAGCAGGATCAAAGTAAAGTCTACGAGCATTTGCAGCAAAAAACAGCTGTGGCTCTATCTATAGCTTTTGGCCGAAACCCCGCGAATTTAACATTTTTAAAAGAAACTGATTTAGTTAACCTGACACCGGGTTCATCGCCACCGTGTTATGTCTTGAAAATGCCAAGAATAAAGAAAAGGCAGTTGGCTCCAAGGGATGACATGATCGATGAGTATTTAGAGCCTGAGATCGCAAAGCACGTTTTGGAGCTTATAGATGCGTCCAAGCATAGGAAGCTTCTAATTGAGGTAGATGGAAAGGCAGTAGAAGTCACCAGACCTCTATTTATAAACCCCAGAAAAAATGCTTATGCGATTGATTCAAAGCGTTGGGATGAGGCTTATAACATGCTGTCCACTGGGATAGCGAACCTTGTGAAAGCTTTTATAAAACGTCACAATATTATCTCGCCGCTTACTGGCGAATTATTGCATGTCACGCCAAGGCGGCTGCGATATACCTTGGCAACTGGGCTGGCTGCTGAGGGAATCAGTAAGCGTGAGCTGGCCAGAATACTGGACCATACAGATACCCAGCACGTGAATGTCTATTTTGAGATGGCTGGAAAAATAGTTGAACACCTAGACAAAGCAACAGCGAAAGGTTTCTCGAAGTACCTCAGTTTTTTCAAAGGCAGGCTAATCGATAGTGATGAAGATGCCGTCAATGGTGAACGAGATGACAAGCATCTGACGTTTGTAGATGATCAAAACCCTGTCGATCAAGCGGATATTGGTATATGTGGTGAATCCAGTGTCTGCCATCTTGATCCCCCTTACTCGTGTTATTTGTGCCCCAAGTTTCAGCCATATCGTCATGCTGATCATGAGCATGTCTTGGAATGCCTGCTGGCCGGTCGCGAAGAGCGTTTAAAAAGGTACGAGAATGCGCGATTAGGGATACAGCTTGACGAGGTGATCGCTGCGGTTGCACAAGTAGCCAAACTCTGTGAGGAAGGGGGGCGCAATGTCTGATCGTCGCTCTAATCGCAAGGCCAAGGTCGTCTCTTTCGTTGATCGTCTGGAGCGTGACAGGAATGAAAACCTCAAATCTTTAGTCAGCAAAGCAAAGCTAATGAAGCTGGAAGGGTTTGAGTCGGTTGTTTGGGAGGACCCCGAGTGGCAAGTCGATGCAGGTCGCCTAGTCAAGTTAACTGGTAAAAATACGAAATCAGCCTCTTTTGGTTTTTCGCTATCTCCGAAGCTGGGTTCAGCGCCATTAGACGGTTGCTGGGAGCTGGTTGCCAAAGCATTGTTTGTTCTCAGGTTCCACAGAAAATATCAATCAGCACCGAATCAGCGCAGTTTCATTACCGCTATTGGATATGTCTCATTTGCAGCTAAACAGCTAGGGCAGGAATTAGTTGGGCTTACGCCAGAGGCTCTGGATAATGCGTCTGGTTTAATTTCAAAACACTACAGTGAAACCACTGCCTACAACCTTCACAAGCATGTTGCAGAGTTCGCAGCGCATTGTGATTCGAATGGTCTATGTCGGGTTTTATTTCAGTACAAATACGCCAAAATGAAGCGTCCCGCGAGCACGGGGGGAATAAATCATAAAAGGTTAGATGATCCTGAGGTTCTGGAGACGAGGTCGGACAAACTTGTCGATCCCGCTGTGTTTCGAGTCATGGGCGAACTCTACTTAAACGTTCCCAAAGAGCATAAGTATCGCTTCTATATTCTGATGTTGACGCTACTTGCTTGCACAGGAAGGCGATTCAGTGAGATTTCACTATTACCAAATCAGCAATTGTCTTCTGATGAAGATGGTAACGCCTATATCGAATACTTCCCGAGGAAAGCTAGCCGAGGAGATGTATTTACGCCAAAGCGTAGGCTGTACTTGCCGTCAGAGGTAAGCTCTATTGTTGGCGATGTGCTCATTGAGATAGCAGAAATTACCGCAAAAGAGCGGGCGACAGCAGAAGAAATGCAAAAAACTGGGGGGCCTGACCTAAGGTTTTTGGACAGCATCTCGGAAGATAAAAAGCTATATGCGGCTGATTTAACTGAATTGGGGATCAGTCATACTCTTTTGGGCACAATTGGCTGGCTCAGGAAGCAAAACCTTGCGTGGCCAGATCATAGCGCGTTAACCAAGCAGGGAATTAAGCCTGCAAACCCCATTTTTTACACTTACAAAAGTGGATTGGTTGAATACTGTTTCCGTGATTTCTCGGAAGCATATTTATCGGCTCTCCATACGGATCAATTTGGCAAAGAATACTACCTAAAAGATCTTTTATTCATTCGTTCTCTTGGACTTTCCAGCGGAAGCTACGCTCATTGGCTGGCCACAAGTTGTAGCCAGTCCATGTTTACTACATTTCTCCGCTATTTCCCTGCGCTCGCCGCCGAATACGCCTCCAGCAGTATCGAGGTGGGCTTCACCAGTCATCACTTCCGCCATACGCTCAATACTCTGCTTGATGAGGGCGGGTTAAGTGACCTGCTGCAAACTGAATGGTTTGGTCGAACCAACCCAAGAGACACCAAAGCCTATCAGCATACATCCCGCGAAAAACGAGCACTGATGCTCCGTGAAGACATCAAAAAAGGCTTGGTTGGAGGCCAGTTAGCTGAGCAAATCAAAGTGGTTCCGGTAGAAGTCCAGGATGCCATTCTGAAAGCGCGAATTCAGGCCGTACATGATGTCGGCACGGGTATCTGTATCCACAATTTCTCTCAGACACCCTGCGAGCGCCATTTGCAATGCTCGGCGGACTGCAAAGACTATGTGTGGGCTAAGGATGATAAGGGGCGTCTGGACGAGCAGAAGCGCCAGTATGCTCTTACTGCGCTCGCACGAAAAAATGCTGAAAAGCAGTTGGATAGCACTAAGCCGAAAAAGAGTGCTGACTGGCTAGCACACAACGATAAAAAACTAAAAACACTGGCGTCCCAACTGGCCGCCAATGGGGTGGAGCACTTTGATCCCGAACAATATTTACACGAGGTAGAGCATGGTTAAGCGCTTCAGACGCATGTCCGACAGCGACATCAATACAATCGTTGCTGACTTGGATCGCTGGGCACTGGGCGAGCTTGGGTCAAAACTAACCTGGGCTGTGCTAGAAGAACGCTTTGGCTTTAGTCGCCAGTCGCTCCAGGCTAAATCTGAGATCAAGGCCGCCTATGACAACGCCAAACGAGCACTGTCGGGCGGATTGGTGAAAACCAAAGAACAGGCTACTAAAAAGGCCGAAGAGCTTCAGGTAGAGGTGGATCGCCTCAAGGCGGAGCTAGAGGCCTACAAGCGAAAGGAAGAGCAATGGCTGCGCCGCTGGCAGCAAGTCGCTTTTCATGTGCGGCAGAAAGGCATACAGATGGCAAGCGTTGATAAAGCCCCGCCAGTAGGGGCTGATTTGCCCTCGAATACTGAAACCGCGCAGATTCTCCGGCTGTTTGATAAAGCGATACCGCCATCCGGGAGGATCTAAAGGCATGATGTAAAAAGGAATTGCTATTCTATGACTTGCTATATAATTTAGCTAAATTATATAGCAGTCACAATTCCATAGGCTAAAAAATGAACGAATGCGAAATTTACGTACACATCAAACAAGCCTTGTTAGATGCACCTCGTAACCAGTACACCGCTGAGCTCCACTTGCAAATGATCAAGTATGCTGACGAGTTGAAGAACATTACAGCGAAAGAGTTCTGTGAAGGAGTCGGCTTGCGAAGTAGCTTCGGTACCGAATTTAGCAAAATGCGCAATCTGACTCAGCGCCTGAAAGCGGCCGGGCTCGATACAGCCAAGCTATAACAACTCAAATTTAATCGTGCCGGACCAATGCTCGGTACTGTAAGGAACAACCATGGCCATTAAGAAAACCGAACTTTACTCCTCCCTTTGGGCCAGCTGCGATGAACTACGCGGCGGTATGGATGCAAGCCAGTACAAAGACTATGTACTGACCATGCTCTTTATGAAGTACGTCTCCGATAAATACAAAGGCGACCCTTACGGCATGATCGTGGTGCCACAAGGTGCCAGTTTTGACGATATGGTTGCCTTGAAAGGCGACAAAGAAATCGGCGATAAAATCAATAAAATCATCAGCGCGCTGGCCGAAGAAAACGACCTCAAAGGTGTCATCGACGTTGCCGACTTTAACGACGAAGACAAGCTCGGCAAAGGCAAAGAGATGATCGACCGTCTGTCTAAGCTGATCGGTATCTTTGAAGGGCTAGACCTATCTGCCAACCGCGCCGATGGCGATGACCTACTGGGTGATGCTTACGAATACCTAATGCGCCACTTTTCTACTGAATCGGGCAAGTCCAAAGGACAGTTTTATACGCCATCGGAAGTGTCACGCATCCTCTCTAAAGTCATTGGTATTGATAGCAATACTCCGCAAGATGCCACTGTTTATGACCCAACCTGTGGTTCAGGCTCGCTGTTGCTAAAAGCCAGTGATGAAGCGCCGCGTGGCTTGAGTATTTTTGGCCAGGAGATGGACAACGCCACCAGTGCCTTGGCGCGTATGAACATGATCCTGCACAACAACGCCACCGCCAAAATCTGGAAAGGCAACACCATTGCTGACCCGCAATGGAAAGAGGCAAACGGCCAACTTAAGACCTTTGACTTCGCCGTGGCCAACCCGCCGTTTTCCAATAAAAACTGGACCAGCGGCATTAACCCGAACGACGACGAGTTTGGCCGTTTTGTGTGGGGCATTCCACCCGAGAAAAATGGCGACTACACCTTTTTACTGCACATCATTAAAAGCCTAAAAAGCACCGGTAAAGGCGCGGTTATTCTGCCTCACGGCGTATTGTTCCGTGGCAATGCCGAAGCCCGTATTCGTGAAAACCTCATCAAGCAAGGTTATATCAAAGGCATAATCGGTTTACCGGCCAACCTGTTTTACGGCACCGGGATTCCTGCCTGTATTATCGTGATTGATAAAGAGCACGCGAACGCTCGCAGCGGCATCTTTATGGTCGATGCCAGCAAAGGCTTTATCAAAGACGGCAATAAAAACCGCCTGCGCAGCCAAGATATTCATAAAATCGTTGATGTCTTTACCAAGCAGCTAGAACTGCCGCGCTATTCGCGTATGGTGCCGTTCAGTGAAATCGCCACTAACGACTACAACCTCAATATTCCGCGTTATATCGACTCCAGCGAACCGGAAGACCTGCACGATTTAAGCGCCCATCTGCAAGGCGGTATTCCAAACCGCGACATCGATGCCTTAGAGCGCTTCTGGCAAGTCTTCCCGAGTATTCGCGCCTCCTTGTTTGAGCCTGCCCGTGAAGGTTACAGCAAAGCCTTGGTCAAAGCCTCCGAGGTGAAAAGCACCATCCTTAACCATAACGAGTTCAAAACCTTTGCCGCACAAAGCCTAGTGCCCTTTACAGAATGGGCGCAGCGTTCAAACCTCCACGCCATAGCGCAAGATGAATCGCCAAAACAGATTATCCATCGTATCAGCGAAGACCTGTTACAAAGCTATGCGCAAACGCCACTGCTGAGTAAATACGACATCTACCAGATCCTGATGGACTACTGGGAAGAGGTGATGCAAGACGATGTGTACGTGCTAGTGCAAGACGGCTGGCCAGCGGGAAAAGTGCTGCGTGAGTTGGTCGTTAAAAAAGGTGAAAAGCTTAAAGAAACGCCTGACCTAACCATCGGCAAAGCCAAATACAAAGCCGAACTTATTCCTCCGGCGCTCATCGTGGCGCGCTTTTTTGCCGCTGAACAAGCCAAAGTGGATAGCCTGCAATCGCTACTTGATAGCGCCAACCAAGCGTTAGAAAGCTTTATAGAAGAAAACAGCGGCGAAGACGGTTTTCTGAATGATGCGCTGAACGACAAAGATAAAGTCACCAAAGCCACAGTCACGGCACGTTTGAAAATCGCCACCGACCCAGATGAAAAAGCCGCGCTAAAACAAGCCAAAAAACTCTTTGATGCCGAGGCCGATGCCAAAAAAGCCCTAAAAGAAGCACAAGAAGCGCTCGATTTAGCGGTGTTTAAGCAATACCCCAAACTCAGCACCGATGAGATCAAATCCCTGATTGTGGGCGACAAATGGCTGGCAACGCTTGAAAGTAATATCGTCGCGGAAATCGAGCGAGTTACCCAGCAACTGGCCAATCGTGTCAAAGAGTTGGAAGAGCGCTACAGCGAGCCGCTGCCTGCCCTTACCCAATCCGTTGAAAACCTGAGTGATAAAGTGGCGGGTCACCTTAAGGCCATGGGCTTGGAGTGGGCGTTATGAGCGGTGTAGCAGAAGCGAGTCCTAAATATCTGGTGGATGTTGCTAGAAACGGTATTCCTGTTGGATATAAACAAACGGAAGTGGGGGTGATTCCGGGGGATTGGGAGGTGGTGGAGTTTGGCAGTGCATTGAAAGAATTTCGAAATGGGTATGCTTTCTCAGCAAGTGGATACGCGTCAACTGGAACACCAATCATTACTATGGCTCAGATTGGTCTTTCAGGCTCATTTCAATTTGATATCTCCAAGGTGAATAAATGGGATTCGGAACAACAGGATTCGCTTAAGGAGTTTTGGGTTCGAGACGGTGATCTCCTAATAGCGATGACTGATGTGACTCCAGACAAAAATCTTATCGGTCAAATGGCAATTGCAAAGTTAGACGGCATAGCACTTCTAAACCAACGAGTTGGCTTGCTTAGGCTTAAAAATGAAATTGCTTATTCTGGATACTTTAGTTTTTTGAGCTGTTTACCTGTTTGGAAAACGTATTGTAAGGGTGTTGCTTCGTTAGGAGTGCAGGCAAATATTGGCACGTCAGATATCAGAAAAGCAAAAGTGCCGCTCCCAACCGTAAAAGAACAAACCACCATCGCCAATGCCCTATCCGATGTTGATGCCCTGATCAGCGAACTGGAAAAACTGATCGCCAAAAAACAGGCCATCAAAACCGCCACCATGCAACAACTCCTCACCGGCCGCACCCGCCTGCCGCAGTTTGCCCTACGTGAAGACGGCACGCCCAAAGGCACAAAGCCAAGTGAGTTGGGGGAAATACCGGAGGATTGGGAGGTAATGAGACTTGGTCACTTGGCAAAATTCTTTAAAGGTTCTGGTCTGCCCAAAAGTGAGTTATCTGAAAGTGGGAAAATAAAATGTATCCATTATGGACAATTATTTACAACTTATGGGCCAAAAATTGACAGGGTCATATCGAGAACCGAAAACGTCGGGATTGTAACGTCACAAGAAAATGATGTGCTTATGCCTACATCGGATGTAACGCCAAATGGCTTAGCGACAGCTAGCTGTATAACTGAAACAGGAGTAACCCTCGGTGGTGATATCCTGATTATTCGATCTGATAAGCAAAAACTAAATGGTGTTTTCTTTTCGTATCTGGTTAATGTCTTACGCGATCAGGTTATGCAGTTAGTCACAGGCTCAACTGTTTATCATCTTTATGGTAGTGATATGGCTAAGTTTGAATTTGCATTTCCGTCAAAAGAAGAACAAACCGCCATCGCCACTATCCTCTCCGATATGGACGCAGAGATTCAGGCACTGGAACAACGCCTTGGCAAAACCCGCCAAATCAAACAAGGCATGATGCAAGAACTGCTGACGGGTAAGACGCGATTAATCAAGCCATCAAAGGAGGTTATTCATGAGTGAATCTGTATTTGAATACGGAAGTCGTTGGTTAAAAGCCGACTTCCACCTCCATACTCGCGCCGATAAAGAGTTTACCTATAGTGGTGAAGATAACGACTTTGCAAACCAGTATGTTGCAGCGCTTGCGAATGCGGGCATTGGTCTTGGAGTGATCACCAACCACAATAAATTTGATGTAGATGAATTTAAGGCGCTACGCAAAAAAGCCAAAAAATCAGGCATTGGCTTGTTGCCGGGCATTGAGTTATCCATCAAGGATGGTCAGGCAGGTGTGCATACCTTAGTGGTATTTTCGGATGAGTGGTTTAGCAACAAAGAACAGACTAACCATATTCAAACGTTTCTCAGCCTGACTTTCGCGGGTATTGCCAACTTCGAAGATGAAAATGCGCGCTCGAACCACGATATTGTCGAAACCGTGCGAGAGCTGGATAAATTTCACAAAGATTACTTTCTCATTTTTGCTCACGTCGAAGCGCCAAAAGGTTTGTGGAAAGAACTTGCACCAGGGCGAATAAAGGATTTATTTGATAACGCGACAGTAAGGCGCAGAGCCTTGGCTTTTCAAAAAGTGCGCACCCGCGATGAGCGCACGAAAATCCAGCAGGCATTAGGTCATTTATATCCGGCTGAAGTGGAAGGTTGTGATGCCAAGAACCTTGCGGATATGGCGGCCCGTAAAGAGGCTAGCTACTTAAAGCTTGGCTCATTCAGCTTTGAGGCGGTTAAGTTTGCGTTGCGTGATAAAACTTCCCGAGTCCGCGCCGAGCTGCCTAGCTATAGACATTCTTATATTCAAAAAATCCGCTTTGAAGGGGCGGGTACTTTAGGTGGCACAGAAATTTGTCTTTCGCCTGAGCTTAATACCCTGATTGGCATTCGAGGTAGTGGCAAATCATCTGTGTTGGAAGGGGTGCGTTACGCGCTGAATATTCCCTTTGGTGATAAATCGTCGGATGTGGAATACAAAGAGGGGTTGGTAAAACACTTACTGCGTAGTGGTGGCAAAATTACCATCGACGCCATTGACCGCCGTGGTCAGCCCTATCAAATCCGCCGCATTTTGGGTGAGCGCCCCGATGTGTATGTGAATGGTCAGTTGCAACCCGGTGTGTCGGTGCGTGAAACGGTATTGCATCAGCCGATTTACTTTGGCCAGAAAGATCTTTCCAGCACAGGCGCTGGCTTTGAAAAAGATTTGATTGAAAAGTTGCTTGGCGAAGCGCTGGTGCCCGTTCGACAAAAAATTGAGCAGGGCCGGCAGCGGGTGGTGGATGCGATTAATCAGATTAAGCGTCTTACCCGAGCGGCAACGCAAAAGCAAGAATGGTTGCAGAAAAAGCAAGATGCCGAATTTAAGCTCAAGTTCTATCAGCAACACGGTGTTGAAGCTAAGCTACAAAAGCAAATTGACTTTGAGCGGGATAAACGAAAAGCACAACAAGTCATTCAAGGTGCTGAGCATTATCTTTCCGAACTCAATAGTTTTGTAGCCAGCTTTGAGGATGAGCTGAAAAATCAGGCGTTGTATAAGTCTGCCCAGAATCAGGCGTTTTTTGATGAATTTTTTGCAGCCTATCAGAAGCTGATTACCGGCTTTGATGGCATCAAGCAAACGGTTCTCAACGGTCAAAACACTATTGCCCAATTGCAACAGAAGTTGTCAGGCTTTATACAACAAAAGCAGGCGCTTAAGGAAGAGTTTGCTGAGATTGAGCGAAAACTGGCTACGGAACTTAAGCAAGCAGGTGCTCAGGCGATTAGCCCGCAAGAATTTAAACAACTTAAAAGCTTGTTAGATCAAGCCGAGCAAATGCTCGCCGTACTCGCAAAAAGCGAGCAGCAGTATGCAGATTTGAATCAATCCCTAGAGCGTGAATTAGCACAGCTTAATGATTTATGGCTGGAGGAGTACCGCACTATTGAGCAGGTACTGAACAAAATCAATCGGGTTGATTCGCCCCTTAAAATTGTGCCGCAATTTAAAGCGAATAAGGCTGCCATGCTTAAGCACATTCAAGATTTGTATCGCGGGAGCCGTATTCGTGAAGCAACCTTGCAAAGTGTGGTGGATGAATACAGTGATTTCGCATCGGCCTATCGCGACGTTGAAAAGCTGAAAAGCACGCTTAGCGGGTCTTTTGATACCTTCTGGCAGTATTTTGAAGACAACCTAGAAGCCTTGTTAACCTGGCAAGTGCCGAATGTATTTACTATCGAGTATCACGGCAAAGCACTGGCGCACCACTCGTTGGGGCAACGGGCATCGGCGTTGATGCTGTTTGTGTTAAGTCAGCAAGAAAACGACGTGGTGATCATTGATCAGCCAGAAGATGATTTGGACAACCAAACTATCTATGACGATGTCATCAAGTTGATTAGAGAGCTTAAGCCTTTTACCCAGTTTATCTTCGCGACACACAACGCCAATATTCCGGTGCTGGGTGATGCTGAACAGGTGATTGCCTGTGAGTATCAAGATGACCATATCGCGTTAGTTAACGGCAGCATTGACTGTGCTGACGTTCAGCAACGTATTGTAAGTATTATGGAAGGTGGTGCCGAAGCCTTCGAGAAACGTAAGCAGGTATATGAAGCATGGAAACCGAAGAACTCTTAGCCATTATTGCCAACGGTGAAGACTCAAGGCATCAGTTTAAAGCCACCATTAATAATGAGAACTCATTGGCCTCTGAAATGGCCGCATTTTGCAACTCTAAAGGCGGCTACATTCTCGTTGGTGTAAACGACGATGGGACTATTTCAGGTTTGACAGACGAAAATATTAGAGAGATTAATAATCGGATCTCTAATGCTGCATCCAATAACATTAGGCCAGCCATAAACCCAATGACTCAGAATTTCACTTTGCCAGCTGGGAAGGTGCTGCTAGTCACCGTTGAGGCGGGTTTAAACAAGCCGTACATGGATACTAATGGGTATATCTGGGTTAAAAGTGGATCTGACAAACGCAGAGTGACCGCACGCGAAGAACTTCAAAGAATGTTTCAAGAAGCTGCACTGATACACGCTGATGAAATCCCTGTTGGCGGTAGTTCAGTTGTGGACATAGACCAAGAGTTTTTTGACGCATTTTTTGAAAGGGAATACGGCGAACGAGTTGAAGATCAAGAGGTTTCTCGTGTTCAACTGCTTGAAAACATGAATTTGGCAAAGAACGGGCAGCTTAACATCTGCGGCGCCTTGTTGTTTGCATCACGCCCACAAATACGCTTACCGGTTTTTATTGTAAAAGCGGTGGCTTTTCCGGGTGTTGATATCGAAGACGAGCACTATATCGACAGCCAGGATATTAACGGCAAGCTATCGGATGTTTTCCAAAAGGTTCTGGGTTTTGTGTTGGCTAACATTCGCCATGTGCAAAATGAACAGAGCATCAACTCAGTGGGTGAACCAGAAATTCCGCGAATCGTGCTTGAAGAGCTTATTGCCAATGCGCTTATTCATCGTGATTACTTTGTATCCGCTCCGATTAAGGTTTTGGTGTTTGCTGATAGAATTGAAATCGTGAGCCCTGGTCACTTGCCCAATAATTTAACGATAGAAAATATCAAAATGGGTAACTCGAATGTTAGAAACCCAATTTTGGCCTCGTTTGCTCCAAAAGTGTTTCCATATCGGGGCTTGGGGAGCGGCATAAAACGAGCGATAAAAGCCTATCCAGACATTGAGTTTGTTGACGACAGGGCTGGAAATACATTTAAAGCCATTATCAAGAGACGCATAGAATAAGGACGTTAAAATGAGTAACGTTGGTCAGCGTGAGCGCGCTACCCAAAATCGTATCGTTCAGTTTTTTCAAACTGACTTAGGCTATCGCTATTTAGGCGATTGGCAGGATCGCGCTAATAATAAAAATATTGAAGTGGATATCCTCGTTGATTGGCTAAAAAAACGCGGTGTCAGCGAGGCGTTGATCAATCGTGCCATTCGCCAATTGGATACGGCAGCAGCGCTGGGCGAAGGTAAAAAGCTCTATTACGCCAACAAAGAGGTTTATCGCCTGCTGCGTTACGGCGTGAAAGATAAAGAAGGCGCAGGTCACTTAAACGAAACTGTATGGTTGATTGACTGGAAAAATCCAGAAGCAAACGATTTTGCCATTGCCGAAGAAGTCTCTATCAAGGGTGAAAACAAAAAGCGCCCAGACATAGTGCTGTATGTTAATGGTATTGCTGTGGGCGTGATTGAGCTGAAACGCTCTTCGGTGTCTGTCTCTGAAGGGATTCGCCAGAACCTCGATAATCAGAAGAAAGATTTTATCCGTAACTTCTTTACCACCATGCAACTGGTGATGGCGGGTAACGATACGCAAGGCTTGCGTTACGGCACGATTGAGACACCAGAAAAGCACTACCTTGAGTGGAAGGAAGATTGCACCAACCCATACGAACATAAACTCGATTTTCACCTGAGCCGCGTTTGTAACAAAGCGCGCTTGCTGCAAATTATCCATGATTTTATTGTTTTCGATGCGGGTATAAAAAAGACCTGTCGCCACAATCAATTCTTTGGTATTGAAGCGGCAAAACGTCATATCGCAAGGCGGGAAGGCGGCATTATTTGGCATACGCAAGGTTCTGGCAAAAGCCTCACTATGGTGTGGTTGGCCAAATGGATACGTGAGAATGTCAAAGACGCTCGTGTGCTGATCGTGACTGACCGTACTGAGCTGGACGAACAGATTGAAAAAGTGTTCACCGGTGTCGAGGAGGATATTTATCGCACCAAAAGCGGTGCTGATTTGGTGGCGACGCTCAATCAGCCCAACCCTTGGCTGGTATGCTCTTTAGTCCATAAATTTGGTCGGCAGTCTGATTCGGAAAACGATACCGCGACGGATGAGTTTATTGCCGAGTTAAAAAAATCCCTACCATCGGACTTTAAAGCCAAAGGCGACCTATTCGTATTTGTTGATGAATGCCACCGTACTCAATCGGGCAAGTTGCACGAAGCGATGAAGTCCATTCTGCCAGAAGCCATGTTTGTTGGCTTCACCGGCACCCCCTTGATGAAGAAAGACAAGAAAAAATCGGTTGAGGTATTTGGCCCTTACATTCACACCTATAAGTTTGATGAAGCTGTGGCCGATGGTGTGGTGCTCGATTTACGCTACGAAGCACGAGACATCGACCAAAATGTCACGTCGCAGAAAAAGGTCGATGAATGGTTTGAAGCCAAAACTCGCGGCTTATCTCGATTAGCGAAAACCCAGTTGAAACAGAAATGGGGCACCATGCAAAAGGTGCTGTCCAGTAAATCGCGTTTGCAGCAAATTGTGAACGATATCTTGCTGGATATGGACACTAAGCCACGCCTGATGGATGGCTACGGCAATGCCATGTTGGTCTGCTCTAGTGTCTATCAAGCTTGTAAAGCTTATGAAATGTTCAGCCAAACAGATTTAGCCGGTAAGGTGGCTATTGTCACCAGTTTTCAGCCGACTGCTGCAAGCATTAAAGGGGAAGAAACCGGTGAGGGTTTAACGGAAAAGCTCTTTAAGTACGGTATTTACCGCAAGATGCTTGCGGATTACTTCGAGCAACCGGAAGACAAGGCCGCTAACCGAGTTGAAGAGTTTGAAAAAGAAGTTAAAAAGCAATTTATTAATGAGCCAGGGCAAATGCGCTTACTGATCGTGGTCGATAAGTTGCTGACTGGCTTCGACGCCCCTTCGGCTACCTATTTGTATATCGACAAACAGATGGCTGATCACAATCTGTTTCAGGCCATTTGCCGCGTGAACCGCTTGGATGGCGATGATAAAGAATACGGTTACATCATTGATTACAAAGATCTGTTCCGCTCGTTGGATAAAGCGGTTTCTGATTATACTCAAGGCGCATTTGATGGTTATGACAAGGAAGACGTTGCAGGGCTGCTGAAAGATCGTTTAGAGCAAGCCAAGCTCGATTTGGATAATGCGCTGGAAATGGTGCGCGCCTTGTGTGAGCCGGTAAAAGTGCCACGCAATACGGAAGACTACATTTATTATTTTTGTGGTAAGTCAGGTCTGAACCAAGACGAGCTCACCGATAAAGAAACACTGCGTTTAACGCTTTATCAGAACGTTGCCAAACTGCTGCGTGCGTTCGCCAATATCGCCAATGAAATGCCTGATGCAGGCTATTCTGTGCAAGATGTAGACTTGATAAGAGCTGAAGTGGCTCATTTTGAAAAAGTCCGTGACGAAGTAAAACTGGCCAGTGGCGATTTGGTAGAAATGAAACGCTTTGAGCCTGCCATGCGCCATTTGTTAGATATGTATATTCGTGCGGATGACAGCGAAGTACTGATGGATTTTGAAGAGCTAGGGCTAATTGAGCTCATTGTCGAAAAAGGTGCTGATGCCATAGAGGCTTTGCCTGAAAGTATTCGTAAGAATCAGGAAGCCATGGCCGAAACCATCGAAAATAACGTGCGTAAAACCATCGTTGATGAAAACCCGGTTAACCCTAAGTATTACGAGCAAATGTCGGTGTTATTGGATGAGCTGATCGAGCTTCGTCGCCAAAAAGCGATTGAATATCAAGAGTATCTGGAAAAAATCCGCGAGCTATCTCGTAAGGTTATACGTCCGGAGCAGACAGCGGCTAACTATCCGCCATCGATGGACTCTAATCCAAAACGCGCGTTTTACGATAATTTTGGTCAAGATGAAGTGCTGGCTACCAAAATAGATAGTGCCATTCGTTATACCAAAAAAGCGGATTGGGTGGGAGATCGATTTAAGGAGCGAGAAATTGCCAATGCGGTGCGAGAAGAAACGATGGGGTATGATGTGGATATTCAGGGTGTAATGGAATTGGCAAAAGCGCAAAAAGAGTACCACTGATGCCTAAGGTAGAAATTGGTTCTATTGCGATGCAGTTAAATCGTAAGGCAATTAAAAACCTTCATATCAGCGTGTTGCCACCTGATGGGCGTGTGCGTGTTTCTGCTCCTGAATCTATGACAGAAACCGCAATCCGTATGGCAGTGATCAGCCGCATTCCTTGGATCAAGAAACAGCAGAGTGATTTTGCCAAACAACCTCGCCAATCTGATCGAGAAATGGTTAGCGGTGAATCTCATTACCTGTGGGGCAGGCGTTATCGTCTGAATCTTATTGAGCGTTCCGGAAAGCATGAAATCAAGCTAGGTCGTGGTCGATTGCATTTATATGTCAATCCCGCAACAACGCTTGAGAACAAGGCACTGGTACTGAACTCATATTATCGAGATGCACTTAAAGCGCGAATCGCTGAGTTATTGCCTGTTTGGGAAGATAAGATCGGCGTTAAAGCTGCCGATTGGGGAATTAAAAAGATGAAAACCAAGTGGGGCAGCTGCAACACGCAGGCCAAGCGTATTTGGCTGAATTTAGAACTTGCTAAAAAGCCACCGGAGTGTTTGGAGTACATCCTAGTGCATGAATTGGTGCACTTGCTTGAGCGTAATCACAATGAACGCTTCAAGGGGTATATGGACAGGCTACTTCCCGATTGGCGAGAGCGCCGTGATTTGTTAAACCGAATGCCCTTGGCGCACAACAACTGGGATTACTAGCGAATTACGCGGAGTTACGCATGGTTTGCGTAATTACGCATATGGCGCGTAATTGTGTGTAATTTGAGGTAACTCTATCTCAAACCTCAAATCGTGCAGCAGTCTGCTGGATTGGCCCTTGGTCTGAGGTGCCCTTAGCTGTTGATGGCTTGAAAACGGGTGCAAATATCAAGGTTTGGCATAGAGTTGCTGGTAAGAGAGGGAAATGGATTTTATTTCACATAGATCTTGCTAGAATGCGATCCAATTTTTTTAGAAATGGCCAGTCTTCCAAGACCCGCCTTTTTTTAATTTTGGGTGTTGGAGCCGCCTGAGTTGATCAGGCGCTGTCGCTGAAAGTGTAAAGATTCTATCTTTACGCTTTGCGGCTTATACTCCTAGAATACCTGTCCAGAGAGTTGACAATATTGGGCTTAACTTAACATTTTGGCTGTATTTATGATAAAAACCAATACTTTCAATAGGTTGAATGGCTTGCTCGCTACTTTATGTGAACTACCCTTCTAACCCAGATCTAGAGCAGAATGATCTACAACACTTAATTCGAAAGGATCGATCGTTCGTTTAAATCCTGTGTAGATCTAGCATTATTACTGTAAAAAGTTTTCATATACTCCAGCTGAGCTTCTGAAATTGTGATTGATTCCTTCAGGATATACCATTGCACACCTTCACTACAGGGTGGCGTTGTTAACGAACCGGCCAGTGTTAAATATTTAAGATTATTCGTACTCACGCCTGACGGTAACAATTTTTTCAATTTGAGCCAGACTCTAGCAGTTGAATTTTCTTCGCCGCTTCTATAGGGCATATTATCCAAGATAGTTTGAAATACGGTATTCTCTTTTCCGATATTTATCATTACAGCCAATACTGCAATTTTTCCATCCCTACTAACATGCACAAAATGTAATTCTGCAGGAAATTTTTTATTACCAAAAACATGTTCACTAGGTTCATGAAAATGCAATTGAGTCAGCGGTAACAATTCTTTGCCAACTTTTAATCCACCTCTAAAATTCTGGGAAATATTCACCTGTATGGCGTGCCCTGTGTTGATAAAGGATGGCATATCTGTACCATACTGTACTGCAAGTCTGTTGAGTGACCTAGACTTTACAATCTTCTCATCAGCTAGATCCACTGGTGACTGATGTTTCCCTAGATTGCACTCTGCATAAGGATAGCTCAGTGGTACCGGCTGAGTAGCATCTTCAAGCGCACCCCAGTATGGCTCTTCCTCATAGGACCAGTCAGGCGGAGCAGAAACTGCAACAGTTACACTGCCTGCAAAGACTATCGAAGCCAGATTTATCAACATCTTATTTTTCATAAATTGCCTTTTTTCTATATATTGTTGAATTTACAGATATATTTCCCACAGAAATTGATTATTAAAGATTTTTTGTTTACACCAATTTCCTAGATGGGTTGTGATTTGGTTTTTCTCATCTTAATTTGAGTAGATTGCTCATTCTCACTCGCAATACCCTCTTTCTGATTAACAGTCGTCAGCCTTAGTTGCTTCTTTATAATTCAGCAAAACGACAAGTAACACTCAAAATCAACACCATAATCAGGAAAAACCTGAGACACATTATCTTCTCTTTTTAAAATATGCAAATTGCAAAATTTAAAAAAGATATCTGGCAGCTATTCGTCATTTACACTAAGTTCTCATGTTTCCAGAGACTTTAAACAAGCTTTTATCTCACTATTCACGCATAATTTTTTCTGAGTACGTATTGCAGGATGCCGCCATGGCGGTAGTAGTCCACTTCAATGGCAGTATCAATACGGCAACGTAGCGTTACTTCTTGCTGAGTGCCATCACGTCTGTGAATGACTAGTGTGACGGTTTGTTGCGGTTGCAATTGACCTAATCCTAAAATATCAAACTGCTCATTACCGGTGATGCCTAATGAAGTTGGACTATCGCCAGGCTGGAATTGTAGTGGCAGCACGCCCATACCAATTAAGTTACTGCGATGGATGCGCTCATAGCTTTGGGCAATCACGGCTTTAACGCCTAATAATTGGGTGCCTTTAGCTGCCCAGTCACGGCTGGAACCAGTGCCGTATTCCTTGCCAGCCAATACCACGGTAGGGATGCCAGTTTGTTGATAACGCATGGCGGCATCAAAGATACTCATCTGTTCGCCACCATTGTCATTTCCTTGCGCGTAATAGCAGGTCACGCCGCCTTCACTGCCTGGCACCATCAGGTTTCTAATGCGGACATTAGCAAAGGTGCCGCGCATCATGACATGATGATTGCCGCGACGCGAACCATAGCTGTTGAAATCCAGTCGTTTTACGCCATGCTCTAGCAGGTATTCACCTGCTGGGGAAGCTGCTTTGATGGCGCCTGCTGGGCTAATGTGATCGGTGGTGACGGAATCTCCAAATACGGCCAAGGCGCGAGCACCCTGGATAGCGGTAGGTTGTTCAACTTGATGGATATCCAGTGGGAAATCTGCAAAGAAGGGCGGCTCGGCAATGTAGGTGGAAGCGGGCCAATCATAGGATTTGCCAGTGGCCGCTGTAATGTTATTCCACAAGACATGATCTTTGGTGAAATCACGATACAGACGACGGAAGGTATCCGCTTGGGTGGCATAGTTCATCACGGCAGCAATCTCGGCATTGCTGGGCCAGATATCACGCAGCCAAACTGGTTGGCCGTCTTTACCTGTCCCCAATGGTTCACGGGTGGGATCTTTTAACACGGTGCCGGCAATAGCATAAGCTACGACCAGTGGTGGGGAAGCCAGGAAGTTGGCCCGGATGTTGGAATGGATGCGTGCTTCAAAGTTGCGGTTACCGGATAGCACGGCAGCACAAACCAGATCTTCTTTGATGACGGTCTCTTCTACAATTTCTGGCAGCGGACCAGAGTTACCAATACAGGTGGTACAACCATACCCAGCTAAGCTAAAGCCTAGTTGCTCCAGATAGGGCAGCAAACCCGCTGCTTGCAGATAGTCTGTGACTACGCGTGAACCAGGGGCAAGCGATGTCTTGATGTGATGTTGTACGGTCAAGCCTTTTTCTACTGCCTTTTTGGCCAGCAAGCCCGCCGCAATCAATACGCTGGGGTTAGAGGTGTTGGTACAGGAGGTAATCGCTGCAATCAGAATATCGCCGTGATGCAAATCAATGGCTGCCGGGATTGCCGCATTATCTGCAGGATGTGCGCCAATCCGCGGAGTAGGACGGTTGCCAGTCATTTCAGTGGCATTGCGTGCATCACCTGGGGTGACAGCAGATTCATTTTGACTGCGATCAGGGGCGACACATAATTCTGATTGGGCGCGCTTATCGCGGGTGTGATAGGTTTGCGTAAGTAGTTCCGCTGCTTTACCAAAGCCGTTATCTTTCACCGGTCGGCTAAATAGCTCTGTAAAGGTGGTTTTGAGTGCCTCTAATGCAATGCGATCTTGCGGGCGTTTGGGGCCAGCTAGTGAGGGCTCAATGGTGGCCAAATCCAGTGTTAAGACTTGACTGTAGTCAATGTCTCCCAGCTGCGGTACACCAAATAGACCTTGAGCGCGGAAGTAGCGTTCCAGTGCATCGATTTCCTCTGCTGTGCGCCCGGTGTAGCGAAAGTAATCTAAGGTGGTGTCATCTACCGGGAATAGACCTAAGGTGGCGCCATATTCTGGCGACATGTTACTGATGGTGGCACGATCTGGCAGGCTCAGTGAAGCGGTGCCTTCGCCAAAGAATTCTACAAACTTGCCTACTACATTGGCTTGACGCAGCATTTCTGTCACAGTTAGTACCAAGTCAGTAGCAGTCACTCCCTCTCGCAATTGCCCCACTAGATTCACCCCAACTACATCTGGCGTTAAGAAATACACTGGTTGGCCCAGCATGCCGGCTTCAGCTTCAATGCCGCCTACGCCCCAACCCACTACACCAATACCGTTGATCATGGTGGTATGTGAGTCGGTACCGACCAGGGTATCAGGATAGATTAAGCCATTCTTTTGATGTACGCCACGCGCCAGGTATTCTAAGTTGACCTGATGCACAATGCCAATGCCTGGGGGAATTACGCCAAAGGTGTCAAATGCTTGCATACCCCATTTGATGAATTGATAGCGCTCGTGATTACGCTGGAATTCAATTTCCATATTGCGTGCCAATGCCTGGCTATCACCGTAATAATCCACCTGGATGGAGTGATCGACCACCAGATCGACGGGGACCAGTGGTTCAATTTGTTCAGGATCTTTACCCAATCGTTGCGCAGCGCTACGCATGGCAGCCAGATCGACCAGCAGCGGTACGCCTGTGAAATCCTGTAAGACAATGCGGGCCACTACAAATGGAATTTCATGGGTGCGTTCTGCTTGGGGTTGCCAGCCAGCCAGTTGCTCAACATGCGCCTGGGTGATCTTGTTGTCATCATAATTGCGCAGGACTGATTCCAGCACGATACGAATGGAAAGAGGCAGCCGTGTAATCTTGCCTAACCCAGCTTCCTCCAGTGCTGACAGAGCATAAAACTGGGCAGTGGTACCATTTGCCAGGGTGAGGGGACGTAAACTGTTGAATAAATTATGAGCCATGTCAGTTCCTTGCGTGAGCGCTTGGCAGCGATTTTGTATGTATCGATGAATCATTTGAGTTTATCATTTGCCACTGGCTGGCACCAAGTATTGACTTGGGAGGCCAGCACAACCGCTTTTTGATGTATTTGATAGGAGTATGATGAATAGCGAACAGCTCAATCAACAATATGGTATCGGTCAGCAGGTGGTCTTTAGCGAGGGCAAAGGTGGCTTGCCAGTTATCCAGGTGAATAACGAGCAGGCCAAAGCGCTTATCTCAGTATATGGGGGACAAGTCTTGGCTTTTCAGCCAGCGCATGCGCAGCAGCAGTTATTGTTTGTCAGCCAGCAAGCTTATTATCAGCCCGGCAAGGCAATTAAGGGGGGGGTGCCGATTTGTTGGCCGTGGTTTGGTCCGGATTTGGAAGGTAAAGGGCGACCAGCGCATGGCTTTATGCGCAATCGTATGTGGGAGGTTATCTCCACTGCTCTGACACCGGAAGGTGCGGTACAGATTGTATTAGGAGCCACGGATACGGCAGAGACCCGGGCGATCTGGTCACGTGCTTTTGCACTGCAGTTGGAGATCACCATTGCAGATACCTTGAATCTGGAGTTGACTACGCGTAATACTGGTACGCAACCGTGTACTATCACACAAGCCTTTCATCCTTATTTCCAGGTGGGCGATATTCGCCAAACCAGTGTGACGGGTTTGGAAAACACGCGCTATATCGATAAGGTCAGTGATAACATGGAAAGGGAACAATTGGGTGCAGTAACTATCGATGCTGAGGTGGATCGGATTTATCAGGCGGTGGGCAGTAGTGATCTGGTTATTCATGATCAGGCTTGGCAACGTCGTATTCGGATTACGTCCAAAGGCAACAGAACAGCAGTGGTGTGGAATCCATGGGCCAAACGCTCTGCTGCTATGTCTGATCTGGGAGATGAGGATTATCTACGTTTCATTTGTGTGGAAACCACCAATGCTGCGACTGATCGCGCTCATATCCCGCCAAATAGTGAAGTCAAACTCACCGCTAACTATAAAATTGAGCAGGAGTAATTATCGTAATTAAATCAACAATAGCAATAGATTGTTTGGAACGAACAACGATCATTTATTTCGTAACCGGGTGCGCAGGCGTGAGATTGCCTGGGTATGTATCTGACAGACGCGTGATTCGCTGACACTCAAAACCTCTCCGATTTCACGTAGATTCATGTCCTGCTCATAGTACATACCCATAACCATTTTTTCTCTTTCGGGTAATTTCTCAATGGCATCCACCAATAATTCTCGTAGATTTTTTTCCAGTAATTGCTCTAATGGCTCATTACTTTGATCATTGCAGAGATGATCGAGGAAATGATCTTCCTCACTTTCCTGAAAATCCTCATAATAGATCAATTGCCCACCACCGGCTTCCTGCAACATTTCCTGATACTCACTCAATGACACCTCGAGCTCGTCTGCAATTTCCTGCTCACTGGGCGAATAACCCAAACGCTGCTCAAGCGTACGCATGGCGGTTTCAATTTGGCGCATTTTCTTGCGCAAGCTACGCGGCAACCAATCCGCACCTCGTAACTCATCCAGCATGGAACCGCGGATACGCTGGGCAGCGTAACTCTCGAACTGACGCCCATACGAACCTTCATAACGACCAATAGCATCCAGTAATCCAATCATACCGGCCTGGATCAGATCATCTACCTGCACACTGGCAGGCAATCTGGCCATCATGTGGTAAGCAATGCGTTTGACCAGCGGGGTAAATTCAACCACAAACTGATCTTTATCAATAGTTCCTGATTCGGTATACATAGACTCGCTCACACCATAAAATTTGCTGCATCAAGATGACTGGTTCGGATTAATCTGCGTATAAAATTTTCCACTTCATCGTTATCTGCCCAGGCACCGGTACATTGCAACAGCTTCTCAGCCAGCTGCCGATAACTCGCAGCTGATTGGGAAGACGGAAAAGCACCCACCACCGGCTGGCATAATTGTGTCGAACGATGCAGCTTGTCATCTAACAAAATACAACCTGTCCACTCCAACTCAACGGCAAGATTCTTGTGGGCAACATGGGCGATATTGTTGAAAATATCGCGCCCCATACTTTCCGATTCCACTTTGTTGATCAATATCAAAAAGTGACGACGGGCATATTCCTGGCTAATCAGCTTAATTAGTGCATAAGCATCAGTAATGGCCGTCCCAGAGGCAGACAACACAATCAACACCTGCTGTGAAGCCAAGCTAAGCGGTACCACCTGACTGCTTTTTCCAATAGCGGTATCAATCAGCACCACATCGATTGGCTGCGATAATTCACTGAAACACTGAATCAGACGTTCCTGATCTGCCAGCGACAATTTGGCCAGTGAATGGATGCCGCGCATGGCTGTCAAGACCAATACACCATCTGGCCCTTGTGTCATGACCTGTTCCAGTGTTTTATCTTGATTAATAACATGCTGCAGATCGTAGCGTGCGCTCAAACCCAGATTGGCATTGATATCTTTATGTCGTGGATTTTCATCCAGAATCAATACCTGTTTGCCCATTTTCGCCAGTGCAGCTGCCAGATTGATCACAGAACAGGTTTTGCCCACCCCCGTTCTGCCACCAGCCACGGCAAACACGCGTACGCCTGTGTTAGAGGTGAGTGCAGATAACTCGCGCAAACCGGATGCCTGATCTTTTTTCATCCTAGTCATGATCAACTTTAATACGCGCTGACTGGCTGCCAGCTGATTGCTTAGTACGGCTACCAGCCATAATCAATGCAAATTCCGGATCTTGCAGCGAGAAGGGTGAATTGTTCGGTGTTGGTTTAAATACACGATGTAATAAATAGCGTGAATTGGCTTCGTGCAAATCTTCCGGCACTTTTTGGCCATTTGTCACATAGTGCAACACCAATTTGCGACGAATAATCGCATCTAACACAATACCGATACTGGCCGCCTCATCCATTTTCGTAATAATGCAGCCATAAATATGATGCTGCTGATAGGCGGAAATTACTTCATCCAACGTATCATTGCTACTGGTAGCATTAAGCAGCAGCAAGTGTCTTATTTCGGTACCACATTGGTTCAACATGGCAATCTGTTCCGCCAGCATTTGATCACGCTGGCTCATGCCAACGGTATCAATTAGCACAATGTGTTTGTTACGCAGTTCGTGCAATATCAGCTGCAAATCCTCAATATCCTTGACACTACGTACTGGCACTCCCAATAATTTGCCGTAAATGCGTAGTTGCTCATGCCCGCCAATACGATAGCTATCTGTCGTCAGCAATGCGACCTTATCTGCGCCATGCCGAATAACAGCACGCGCAGCTAATTTGGCAGTGGTGGTGGTTTTACCGACACCAGTAGGACCGATTAGCGCATACACACCGCCTTGCTCAATCATTTCATCGCCGGTAGCGGTACGCAAATTAAGCGTCAGTAACGTTATGGTTTTCTTGAGACTTTGTTCAAAATCATGATTACCGGGTAATTTTTCCAGTAAATGACGTGATAGCAACGGGCTGAATCCTGCATCCAATAAAGTGCGCAATACCTTGGTGCCCTCCGGATCACGCTGAGAAAAATTGCTCCAGCTCATCGTGGCCAATTGCTCCTCCAGCATCTGACGCATCGCCTGGATTTCTTGAATAATATGTTCGCTTTGATGATCTGCCACGGGCGGGGCTGTTTCAGCTCGTTTGGGCGTCGCTACAGTCTGTTTGGTTTCAGTAACAGGTTGTTGTTTAGATGTAATCGTCGCTGCTTCGCGAGGCGCATCCCCCGTTAATCTAGTCATGTCCCGACTGGCTAATGCCATGATTTCAATTCCATTGGGCGTTTGTTTATTAGACAAAATAACGGCATCCGCTCCTAATTCTTCTTTAACTTTGCGCAACACTTCATGGGAGGTTGCAGCTAAAAACTTCCTCACTTTCATCTTTTATTCCCTCCAATGATTGATATAAATTTGATTTTTCTCGTATCTGGAATTTCAGAATGAGCCAACACCTTTAACTGCGGTAAAGAGCGTCGCAAAAAACGCGATAACAATAACCGCATGGCATCGGGCACCACCAACACGGTAGGTAATTCAAGTTGCTCCAAGTGATTCACAGCCTCACTGGTTTCACGCGTCAACGTATCGGCCAACCCTGGTTCGATACCACCGCTAGTTGCTGGGTCGGCCTGTACAACCTGCAACAGAATGGACTCCAATTCGGGATGCAAACTCATCACCTGCATTTCTGCGCCGGATGGAAAGCACTGTTCGACAATCATGCGGCCTAACGCTACTCTCACCCAGGCTAGTAACTCGTTTACCTCCTGAGTGCGTCCGGCATGTTCTGCGAGTGTGTCAATGATGGTGCGCATGTCACGAATATTGACGCCTTCCTCTAATAAGCCCTGCAAAATCTTCTGCACCGTTGCCAATGGCAATAATTTAGGAATCAGATCATCTGTCAACTTGGGAATATTGCGCTCCAGATGATCCAGTAATTTTTGCAATTGTTCGCGCCCTAATAACTCGGAGGCGTACATACGCATCAAATGATTCAAGTGGGTGGTGACTACAGTGCTAGCATCCACCACGGTGTAGCCGCTGGTTTGCGCCAAATCACGTTGCCCGTTTTCAATCCAAACTGCAGGCAATCCAAATGCCGGATCTTCGGTAGCATTACCAGGCAATGCGGCCGTCACTTGGCCAGGATTAATCGCCAGATGCATGCCGGTGTAAGCTTCCCCCTGTCCGATAACTGAGCCTTTCATGGTGATGCGGTAACTATTGGGCGCTAACTCCAGATTGTCACGGATATGTACAACGGGGGGTAGAAAGCCGATTTCCTGCGCAAATTTCTTGCGAATACTGTTAATACGCTTGAGCAAATCTCCCTGGCGAAGCTTATCCACCATCGGAATCAAGCGATAGCCAACCTCCAACCCCAACATATCGACCTGCACCACATCTTCCCAGCTGGCATCCTGTGTTTCTGGAGTCACAATCTCTGGTTCTTCTGGCTGCGCATCCGTTACTGCAACGCGATCGCCCAAATAATAGGCAAGAATACCGATCATGCCTGCCAGCAGTAGAAAAACAAAGTGTGGCATTCCCGGCACTAAACCCAATGCTCCCAAAATACCTGTTGTCAGCCATAGTACTTGTGGACGGTTAAACAGCTGATTTGCTACTTGTTGACCAAGATCTTCATCCGTACTGACTCGGCTGACCACCAAACCAGCGGCAGTAGAAATAATCAACGCTGGAATCTGAGCAACCAGCCCATCGCCAATGGTCAACAAAGTATAATTTTTGGCAGCATCTCCAAATGCCATATCATGTTGCAACACACCCACGATGAGCCCGCCAATTACGGTAATGAGCATGATCAAAATGCCGGCAATAGCATCCCCGCGGACAAATTTACTGGCACCGTCCATGGAACCGTAAAAATCTGCTTCCTGTGAAACACGTTCACGCCTTTGTCGTGCTTCATCTTCCCGAATTAGTCCCGCATTCAGATCGGCATCAATCGCCATTTGCTTGCCTGGAATCGCATCTAGTGTAAAACGCGCACTGACTTCAGCAATACGGCCTGCACCTTTGGTGATCACCACAAAATTGATCACCACTAAAATGGTGAACACCACCAATCCTACGGCATAATTGCCCCCTACCAGAAAATGACCAAATGCCTCGATTACCTTACCGGCAGCATCTGGACCATTGTGACCGTGCATTAGCACCACCCGTGTTGAGGCAACGTTAAGTGACAAACGCAACAATGTCGTAATCAGCAAAATAGTAGGAAATGCTGCAAATTCAAGCGCATCGCGTGAATAAAGACTGACTAGCAACACGATGATGGCCAATGCAATGTTGAAAGTGAACAACACATCCAGCACAAATGGCGGCAACGGCAGCACCATCATCGACAAGATCATGATGATCAGCATCGGGCCGGAGAGGCTGCGCAGCTGGCCGTCTCGTGCTAAATTTGTAAGCGATAAAATATGGTTCATTTCATTAATGGCGATGACTGGTTATTGAGCAAAAAATCAGGTTGTAGCGCTATCCAATTCCGCAGGTACGCTAATATCCGACGATAGTTCTGGCGCATTGCCTCCCACTGTTTGATAACGTTTCAATTGGAATACATAAGCCAATACATGTGCGACTGCGGTGTACAAGGTTTCAGGAATTTCACTATCCAGCTCCACATGGTGATACAGCGCTCGTGCCAACGGCGGAACTTCCAGTATCGGAATATGGTGTTCAGTGGCCAGTTCACGGATACGAGCAGCAACCAATTGCGAGCCTTTGGCAATCACTTTTGGTGCCCGCATGGAGCGATCCTGATATTTCAAGGCAACCGCATAATGAGTTGGGTTTGTGACTACAACATCAGCCTTGGGCACTTCTGCCATCATGCGACGACGTGCCATTTCACGCTGCATACTCCGAATACGCCCCTTGATCTGAGGATCACCTTCGTCTTCTTTGTTTTCTTTGCGTAAATCTTCCTTGGACATGCGTAATTGCCGTGCGTGATTCCAAAGTTGGAAGGGCACATCAATTAGCACCAGCAACACCATCGCTCCCACAATCAGCATAAAAGTCATACCGATCAATCTGCCAATTCCTGCCAAACTGCTATCCATTGACATGCCAATCAGATCCAGCACATCTTGTTTATGGCTCCAGATGATAGCGGCAGCAACACCGCCAATCACCGCCGCTTTGGCAATTGCTTTAATCAATTCAACCAAGCCACGCGATGAAAAAATTCTTTTAAACCCATTAGCTGGATTAAGTCGCTTAAAATCAGGAACAAGTGCTTTGGTGCTGAATAGCCAACCGCTCAATAACATAGGAGATAGCAACGCTACGATTAATAAGCATCCCAGCAAGGGAGCAATGGCCAGCAAGCCATCCAACATTAAACTAAAGAATCTGGGTGCCAGTAACGCCGGATCAAACACTACTTCTCGTTCCACTCGCAAGCCACTTTCCAGCATGACAGTCAGTTTCTGAATGATGAACGAACCGATGCCCCACAAGCTGGCAGAAGCAGCCATCAACAGGGCAAAGGTGGTGAGTTCTTGCGAACGTGCAACCTGTCCTTCCTCCCGCGCTTTTTGCAAACGCTTGGGGGAAGCCGGTTCAGTACGTTCAAGATCGTTATCGTCAGCCATAGTCAATTCCTCGTAATGACTGAGATTATCCGTATTTACACGGCAATTGATGTCGTAAACAAACAACGAATTAGGCGACTAATCAAATAATTTCAATCAGAGAAAAGCAAGGAAAAAGAAGCAAATATGCCAACAGTATTTTCAGGAAAAGCCGTTATCTGGCTTTAGAGCATTTCTCGTTTAGTTAGATACATAGCCGGAGTTGGTGAAGTAGTTACGGCATTCCTGGGGCCGGATGGTTTCAATGATGCTGCCGATAGCGGTCCAGAGAGCATCAAAGGATCGTTCGGCGGCTTTACGCAGGAGGGTTTTGATTTTGGAGAAGACCTGTTCAATGGGGTTGAGGTCGGGAGAATAAGGCGGCAGATAAAGGATTTCTGCACCTTTGTCCTTGATCATCTCCCGGACACCGGCAACCTTGTGGCTGCTCAGGTTGTCGCAGATGACGATATCACCTGGCTTGAGTGCAGGGCAGAGCTGGGTTTCCACATAAACCAGGAAAGCTGCGCCATTCATGGGCGCATCCAGACACCACGGCGCAAGCAAACCGTCAAGATGCAATCCGGCAACGAAAGTCATGGTTTTGTGACTGCCGGGAGCATGGTCATAGCATCGCTCTCCCACAGGACAGCGGCCATACTGCCTCGTCATGTCCGTGCTTGCTCCCGTTTCATCGAGAAAGATCAGGCGAGCGGGATCGCAGGTCTTTTGCCAGTCTCGCCAAATGAGCCTTGCCGCCGCCACGTCAGCACGCTCTTGTTCGCTGGCCTTCAGTGTTTTTTTTATAACTGTATCCCAGCGAGCGGATAAATCGGTCAACCGAGGAAACGTGGACACGAACCCCCAAAGTCTCTTCAATCCAATCGCGCAGCTGCGCAAGCGTTATGTCCTTATCCTCCAGAAGCTTGCCCTTGACCTCTGCAGCATGGGCGCTCAACGCATGACGCCGGTAACCTCCAATCTTGCGCGGGGAAACGCTCCCTTCCCGTCTCCACAGGCAGGTTATCTTCGATACAAATGAGGGGCTGACTGAATATTTATCGGCCACGGCCCTGATACTCAGACCCTTTTCTGTGTCCGCCACTACCCGCCAGCGCAAATCCTCTGAATAAGCTTTCGGCATCTCTCACCTCCTATCCTTTCTTATTTTAACGTACAGGGGAATTCCAGTGATTCTAATTAAAAGAAAAACGCTCTAAATGAGAGACACCGCCCCGTCGCAAAAAATGAATTAATCGCTTCGGATGACGAGAGATAACTATATTGAATTAGCAGGAACTTATATGAAACAACCTCAGAAAACTTCTAAGAGCCTGTTTACGATCTTCTGAGTAATAGTGCCAAGAAAGCCAAATGAATGAGCTGCAAGCTGGTATCAAGTTTACGTTCGCAGTTTTTCCATAATCTTCGGCACTTTTCCAGCCAGGCGAAACTACGTTCCACTATCCAGCGCCTGGGCATAACCTTGAAGGTATGCAGTTTGCTGCGTTTGGCGATCTGCACGGTGACAGGTTTGCCCAGAATTTCTTGCACACTTTCGGCAAATGGTGCTCCAGTATAGCCACCGTCACACAGCAAACCTTGCACTTGTCCCAAACTCGATCTGCAACGCTTCAAGGCCTGCAATGCACCGTTACGGTCAGTCACTTCCGCTGTCGTCACTGCAATGGCGTGCGGCAACCCCAAGGTATCAACAGCGATATGGCGCTTGATGCCCGACACCTTCTTGCCGGCGTCATAGCCTTTCTGGTCAGCCGTGTCTGTATTCTTCACGCTTTGCGCGTCCACAATCAAGAACGTGCTGCAAGCGTTGCGCCCCAGTTTCTCTCGGGCCGCGCCAACCTGATTTTTTTAATGCCTGCTCCAGCACGCTCACGCCGTGCTGGTCAGGCTCATTCCATTTGCGCCAATAGGCATATACACTCTGCCATTTGGGAAACTCTCCGGGCAAAAATCTCCACTGGCAACCAGTACGCAGCAGATACAGCACAGCACAAAATACTTCATACAAATCTATTGTCGTGGGTTTGGTGCTGCGCCTCACGCTACGCAATAGCGGCTCTATCTCGGCAAACTTCTCTTTGCTAATATCACTGGCATATTTTGTTCTCTTCATCCACGTATCGTAAGGAATAATGATGAGATCGTAAACGGGCTCTAAAAAATATCGGCAAGATGAGTAAATGATCTGCTCATGGTGAGAAAATCTGAGAACCTGTTCAAGATTTCGATCAAGGAATGAAGTACAAGGCAAAATTGACCGAGAAAGCGGAGCATACTTGAAGTATGTGAGCATTTTGAGTTCAATTTCAACGCCGTAATGCGTCCTTCAGTAAGATATTGAACAGGTTCTAACAAAATAGGACCATGCCAATATATATAACAACGACATACAACCACCCGGCATTATCTGTCCGTCTGAAACATCAAGCCGGAATGTTCGCGCATTTTGTGAAAACGAATGGCAGGCCAATTTTCTTCAGCCACGCTGATTTCAGCCGCAAAAGAGGCAAGGAAGGTTGGAGCATCTACTGCATCATAAGCAATGCGATGGGTATTAGCAGCAATGAAGCGTTGCAATTCTCGTGGGTTTTCAGCCGTTACCCAGCGTGCTAACTGATATTTAGCTGGCGCAATACGCGCCTCTACGCCATATTCATGTTTCAAACGATGAGTTACCACTTCAAATTGCAGCACACCGACAGCACCCAGTAACAAAATGCTGCCCAAATGTGGACGAAATACCTGAATAGCGCCTTCTTCGCCCAGCTGAGTTAACCCTAGCTTAAGTTGCTTGCTGCGCAATGGATCAGCAATTTCAACTGTGCGAAAAATTTCAGGTGCAAAAAAAGGTAAGCCCGTAAATTGCAATTCATCTCCTTCCGTCAAGGTATCAGCTAATTGCAAGGTGCCATGATTGGGAATACCGATAATGTCACCAGCATAAGCCGTTTCCAGCAGCTCACGTCGCTGAGAAAGGAAGGAAACCACAGTACTGGTCCGGACACTTTTGCTGCTGCGTGCCACCTTGAGATTCATGCCACGTTTAAATTCACCGGAACAGATGCGTACAAAAGCAATACGATCCCGGTGAGCTGGGTTCATATTGGCCTGGATTTTGAATACCACTCCCGAAAACTTCGATTCTGTGGGCGATACCTCACGCTGAATAGCACTACGTGCTCCTGGAGGAGGAGCCAAATCAACCAGGGTATCCAGTACTTCTTGCACACCAAAATTATTAATGGCCGATCCAAAAAATACCGGCGTTTGTTGTCCAGCCAAAAATGCGGCTTGATCAAACTCTGCGGTTGCACCATCAATGAGCGCAATTTCTTGCTGAGCTTGCTCCAGCGGTGCACCGAAACGCTGTTTGATTTCCGATGTGTTCAAATCACGAACAATTGTCGTGCTTTCTTGTTCGGCATGATCCAACCCAGCTTGAAAAACACGCATCAATTGATGGCGCAAATCATACACGCCGTGAAATCGTTTGCCAGATCCGACCGGCCAGGTAAATGGCACCACATCCATCCCCAGCGCACCTTCAATTTCATCAATCAAATCCAATGGTTCGCGTACTTCACGATCCAATTTGTTAATAAAGGTAATAATCGGAGTGTTGCGTGCACGACAGACCTGTAACAGGCGCAGAGTTTGTGATTCCACACCATTGGCAGCATCAATCACCATCAAAGCCGCATCCACTGCGGTCAATACGCGATAAGTATCTTCGGAAAAATCCTGGTGGCCAGGGGTATCCAGTAGATTAATAACACAATCTCGATACTCCATTTGCATGACGGAACTAGCCACGGAAATACCGCGCTGTTTTTCGATTTCCATCCAGTCAGAAGTAGCATGACGACTTGCTTTACGTGCTTTGACGCTGCCTGCAATATGAATTGCGCCAGAAAACAGCAGCAATTTTTCTGTCAAGGTAGTTTTGCCCGCATCTGGATGGGAAATAATGGCAAACGTTCGGCGACGTTTCACCTCGTGCTCAATCGTCATGGAAGATCCTATGGTTCTTGATTAACAGGGGGATAAAGATGGCAATGCGTCGTATGGACCGTACTAAAACGGCTAACCGGTGGATATACTTCGCGACAAATCGGCATGACATGCGGGCAACGCGGATGAAAATAACAACCTTGTGGCACATTGGCAGGCGAAGGAGGTTCACCTTGCAAAGCAATCACTTCTCGTTGTTGCGCATCAGATTCATACATTGGTACTGCCGACAGCAATGCTTGCGTATAGGGATGCTTAGGCGCATCCAGCACTTCATCAGTATCGCCATTTTCTACAATTCTTCCCAAATACATTACAGCCACTTCATCCGCCAGATAATCTACTACTGCAATGTTATGTGTAATTAACAAATAGGCAAGTTTTCGTTGCTGTTGCAGCGCTTTCAACAAATTCAAAATTTGTGCTTGTACCGACACATCCAGCGCGCTGGTAGGCTCATCACAAATCAATAATTGTGGATTAACTGCCAGTGCACGTGCAATTGCAATTCTTTGCCGTTGACCACCGGAAAATTCATGCGGATAACGCCATTTGGCTTCCAATGACAATCCAACCTGCTGCAACAAATCGTCCACCTGTTGTTCAACCGCTTCCTTGGATGGCAATTTACCAATATTACGCCCGAGTGAACGAATGCCTTCTTCAATGATTTCAACAATGCGCATGCGTGGATTCAGTGAAGCATGCGGATCCTGGAAGATAATTTGAAATTCAGCTCGTTTTTTTAATAACTGCTGGCGTTTTAGCTCGGATAGCTCATCACCTTGTACGCGAATACTGCCGGCTGTCGTTGGAATCAACTGCATAATTCCTTTGCCCACTGTGGTTTTGCCACAGCCGGATTCTCCCACCAACGCTAGCGTTTTACCATGAGCAATTTGCAACGATACGCCATCAACTGCTTTGATATACCCCACCGTTCGTTTGAACAATCCTTTGCGAATCGGAAAATGCACTTTTAGATGCTGCACATTCAATAACAACTGATCTGTACTGGCATCAGCCGCATAATTCTTCACAGGATGCTTAACAGCTGGCACAGATGTCACACCAGACAAGAATTTGTCAGCTTGATCTGGGTAAAGATGACAGCGGACATGATGCTGGGGAGCAATTTCTACCCAAGGTGGAATCTCTTGATGACATTTTTCCCAGGCAAAATCACAACGATCAGCAAAGCGACAACCGATAAAAGCATGTGAAAGTGGTGGTACATTGCCAGGAATCACTACTAATTCCTGGTGACGTTTTTTCCGGGTGGGCAGTGCAGAAAATAACTTATGAGAATACGGATGAGCTGGCGCTTGAAAGAAGGTTGCACGATCCGTTGTTTCAATGATTTCACCTGCGTACATGACAGCAATACGCTGCGCCATTTCGGCCACCACCCCCAGATCATGCGTAATCAGCAAAATGGCCATATTTTCCTGCTGCTGTAACGATCGCATGAGCGCCAACACTTGCGCCTGAATGGTAACATCCAGTGCGGTAGTCGGCTCATCTGCAATTAACAATGCTGGTTTACTTGCCAACGCCATGGCAATCATGACGCGTTGTTTCATTCCTCCCGAAAACTGAAAAGGATATTCTTTGATACGTTGCACCGGATCAGGAATGCCAACTTGCTGCAGCAATTCCAGAATACGCGCTTGCGCAGCTGCACCACGCAAACTGGTGTGCTGTATTAATACCTCTTCAATTTGCTCACCAGTCGTCATCACTGGATTCAGGCTCAGCATCGGCTCCTGAAAGATCATACCAATACGATTGCCACGCACTCTGCGCATGGCGAATTCCGGCAAAGCAAGCAGCTCATTGCCATTTAGACGAATACTGCCATGCGTAATCCTGCCAGCATCCGGCAACAATCGCATAATTGATAGTGCGGTCATGGATTTTCCACAACCTGATTCCCCTAACAGTGCAAAGGTTTCGCCCGGGTGAATAGTCAACGACAATCCATCCACAGCACGTACAGGTTGCTGGGCAGTGTGAAGCTGCACTTTGAGTGCATCAATTTCAAGTAATGCTGTCATGCGCGTTCTGTGCTGTTACTTTGGGAAGTCAGGGATGCTGCGTCATCTTCTGCCTGAACGGCGTTGTCCGTGTGCTTGTTATGAGCCGAACTACGTGGATCAAACGCATCTTGTACTGCATCCGAAAACAAATTGGCACTTAATACCAAAGCCAGCATAAACGTAAAAGCAGCGAACAACGTCCACCAAACCATGGGTTCACGCGCCATCTCCAATCGAGAAGCGTTAATCATAGTGCCAAAGCTGATGGTAGAAGGATCCACACCGACACCAATGTAGGAAAGCACCGCTTCTGCCAGAACCAAACCACTAAAATCCATTACAGTTGTAATCAATACGATATGTATCACATTGGGTAAAATATGGCGCGTAATGATACGCCAATGCGACACACCAAACGCATGCGCAGCCTGGATATATTCCATTTCACGCAATTTGAGGGTTTCACCTCGCAGCAATCGACATAATCCAGTCCAGCTGGTAATGCCTAAAATCATGCAAAGAAATAACAAACGTAGATCGGCACGCGCTGCAGTGGTATCCAGCGAATCCGCATTCATCTCAATATAAACCTGCATCATGAGCACTGCGGCCGCAATCAGCAATACACTAGGAATAGAGTTGAGCGTGGTATAGATATATTGAATAACGTCATCCACCCAGCCACGAAAATAACCGGCCGCGATTCCTAGCAGCAGGGCAAACGGCAACATGATCAGCGTAGTCAGTGTGCCAATAATCAATCCAACACGCACACTTTTAAGCGCCAAATACAAAACATCCAGCCCGACTTTGTCTGTTCCTAAAACATGATAATGCGTGGATAAGGCAGCTACTGCACCACTTAATACTAAAATAACAGCTAATGTAATCCATATTGCGCGCCAAGGAACCAATGTTTTGCCATGCCATATCATAACCTGCATGGCCACAAACGAAACATGACAACGCCTTGCCTGGATACCACCCAAAACACATACCAATCCTAACCAAACCAACCATCCTATCCCCGCACCAACAGAGAATCGCCAACTCACATCGCCGATCAATTCAGTTTCCGGGTCATCCAAATGCGCCCCACCAAAGGTTAAACGAGCAAAATCCCATACTCGCTCTCCCTCAGCAGTAAGAATCATTTGTTTGGTATATAAATATGCGGACAAAGGCGCAGAATAGGTTTTTTCCACTTGCGTGCGTAATGGCGTCACCAGCACATCAAACACACTCAGCACCTCGGCACTGTAAATTTTTTCATCAGCCGTACCAACTTGCTCCAAAACCGGGCGAAAATGGATCGTATCTAGCAATCCTATTAGCAAAAAACACGCCAAAATGGTGAGTGCGGACATACCACTTGCACTACGCATGACCTTACGCCAAGAAGCAAGCATATGTTCGTGTCGCCGGGCATAAATAACAAAAACAACACCCACTATCACGAGTGAATAAATGAGTGCGTCTGTCCAGAGCACAATAGGTTGAAAAGACATGGTAATCAGATTTGAGATTTCAACAGTAATAACGCGCTATTGTAGCGTAACGGAGACAATCAATAACACTGATCCACAAATGGAACAAAAAACATCATTTGATCTAATTAATTGTTTTTCACAGATAAACTGTGATAAAAACATAGCATTATAAAAATGACATTAAAATATCAAGTTTTTCTAAAGTTACGAAATTATGCGCCGTTAGACGTGCCTAACATTCGCGAATATTTATTTCAAAAGGGGTTTTATTGTGAAAATAAATCGAACATCACCAGGACGCACAGAACTTGCTGCTGGTGTGGCTCAAAAAAAAATAGAACGAGCAGATGATTCCAAAAAGGGAGCAGCCACAAAAAATGAACATGTGCATCTCAGCACACTTTCATCCGGCGCTCGAACATCAGATGCCAGTGCGAGCATCGTAGATGCAGCCAAAGTTGCAGAAATTAAACAAGCCATCAGCGAAGGTCGTTTCAAAGTGAACTCCGATGTAGTAGCAGACCGACTGCTAGAAACAGTCAAAGAATTGATCCAAAACAAACGTTCGACATAGTATGAACAAAAATTTGGGCACAGAAGATTCGCAACAAAAGGATATATTAGAGCTTGTTTTACAGCATCAACTCGAGAATACACGCCTGTTTCTTGGTTTACTTGAACGTGAACAAGCACTGCTGGCCTCAGGAGAACTGGAAAGTCTATCCAAGTTGATTGCAGATAAGGAACAAATCGTTTCTCAGCTTGCGCAACTGGATGTGCAAATCAACCAGCTTTTAGCCACAGCTGGTTTCTCCAAAGGTATTCAAGGCATAAAAAATTGGATTACGACCAATCAATCAGATGCGACAATTGCGCACAAATGGGAAGAGTTACTTTCTCTGACTCGTCGTGCTCAGCAATTGAATCAAACAAACGCCAGCATCGTTTCCACTCGATTACGCCACGCACAGCAGACACTTGGCGCATTACGCGATATGACGGGACATACAGCGCTTTATAATCCCAAAGGGCAAATAACCTAAAACCCATCGCCTCAGCGCCATCATCTCTGTTTGAGTCCATTCAAATATCTTATATCTTCAATTATTTTGCCAGAATGTTTCACGTGAAACATTCCTAATTCTCACTTAATCGCCAAAGTTTGTTCGCATTCTAATCTGCAAACAAACACAGAATAGCGACAAAGCACCATCATTTAAGTGGCGCGACCTGCTGTTTGCAGTAATTTCATATAAAATACAAACCATACTATCAACAAGTTGTACAGCACCCGCTCTAAACTTGTTTCGTCACCACAACATCACTGATAAGCTACAACCATGCACTTTTCAAAAGAATTCGACATTATTATCGTGGGCGGAGGACATGCCGGCACAGAAGCAGCATTAGCGGCAGCACGCCTTGGACAAAAAACATTACTTCTGACACAAAACCTGGATACGCTCGGGCAAATGTCGTGCAACCCTTCCATCGGCGGCATTGGCAAAGGCCATCTAGTCAGAGAAATTGATGCATTGGGAGGAGCCATGGCGCTGGCAATTGATGAGGCCGGCATACAGTTCCGCACCCTTAATTCCAGCAAAGGCGCCGCTGTACGTGCAACACGTGCTCAGGCTGATCGAATACTTTATCGCCAGGCGATACACAAACGGTTGGAAGCTCAACCTAATTTGCTTTTACTGCAATCTACTGTTGATGATCTATTGTTACAAGGTGACAAAATTGTTGGTGTGGTCACGCACCTTGGTATTACCTTTGCAGCACGCGCAGTTGTGTTAACAGTCGGCACTTTTTTGGGCGGATTAGCACATGTTGGCGATCGCAATTTTCAAGCCGGCAGAATGGGAGATCCTGCATCAGTCAAACTTGCACAACGTTTACGCGAGATAGACCTGGCGGTGGGCAGACTTAAAACCGGCACTCCTCCTCGCATAGATGCCAACACGATCGATTTTCGGGAACTACGCGAACAACCAGGAGATGAGCCCACTCCAGTGTTTTCTTTTCTAGGAAAGGTAACACAACACCCACAGCAAGTATCATGCTGGCTAACACGCACCAACGAAAAAACCCATGAAATCATTCGCACTGGTTTAGATCGTTCTCCTTTGTATACTGGCCAAATAGAAGGTATTGGCCCGCGTTACTGTCCATCTATTGAAGACAAAGTCGTGCGTTTTTCCGAGCGTGATTCTCATACTGTTTTTTTAGAACCGGAAGGGTTAGGCACCAGTGAAATTTATCCCAATGGCGTTTCAACTAGTTTGCCCTTTGATATACAGGTTGAATTGGTTCACTCCATTAAAGGCCTGGAGAACGCACATATCACACGCCCAGGTTATGCAATCGAATACGACTATTTTGATCCACGCGCACTGAAAAGATCGCTAGAAACCAAAGCAATTGACGGATTGTTCTTTGCTGGACAAATCAACGGCACTACCGGTTATGAAGAAGCAGCAGTGCAAGGATTGCTCGCCGGCTTAAACGCTAGCCTTAAACTGAAAGGACAAGCTCCTTGGTGCCCTGGTCGTGACGAAGCCTATCTCGGTGTGCTGATAGATGATCTGGTGACACGTGGTGTCACAGAACCTTACCGCATGTTTACCAGTCGCGCTGAATTCCGGTTGCAGCTCAGAGAAGACAATGCCGATATGCGATTAACTGAGATCGGTTATCAGCTGGGATTGGTCGATGAGGAACGCTGGCAAATTTTCAACGCCAAACGTGAAGCAATTGAGATTGAAAAAGAAAGATTGCGACACACTTGGGTGTCATCTGCTGTTATTCATAAACTACAGACAGCACAAACTGGTTCTGAACAGTCGGATGATCGCTCTTATTCTCTATATGAATTGCTGCGACGTCCTGGTGTTCATTATCGGGAATTATTATCATCATCTGCTACGGAACAACCGGAAATAAGCGATCAGGTAGCCCAACAAGTGGAAATAGATGTCAAATATGAAGGCTACATTGCGCGTCAAAAACAGGAGGTCAAGCGACAAGCGCAATATGAAGCGATGATTTTGCCTCGAGATCTGGATTATAGTACGGTGCATGGGCTTTCCAATGAAGTGCGACAAAAACTAGGTCAACATCAACCGGAAACCATCGGACAAGCCAGCCGAATTTCTGGCGTGACACCTGCTGCTATTTCACTATTGCTGGTACACATGAAGCGAGGCGGCGCACATCGCCTAATCACCAAACAGGAAAAAACATATGAATCTGGAAAAACAGTTGCATGAAGGACTGGAAGCAATCCCCGAATTAGCCGCAGATACGACACAATTAAGCCGCCAATTACTGCGTTATATTGAGCTCATTACCAAATGGAATAGCACCCATAACCTGACTTCGGTTAGAAAACCGGAATCCATGGTCACACGTCACATGCTGGATAGCTTAGCAGTACTACCACATATTGACGGGCCAAATATAGTGGACGTTGGCAGCGGTGCCGGTTTACCAGGCATTCCCATCGCACTGGCGCGACCGCAATGGCGAGTAACATTAGTAGAAAGCAACCAAAAGAAAGCTGCTTTTCTGCAGCAAGCTATCATCGAGCTTGATTTGTCAAACGTCACAATCAAACCTGCACGCGTAGAAAAAACAACTCTAGAAAATAAAACCAACACGGTTATTTCACGTGCATTTTCCAATTTAGAACGCTTTATGCAGTTATCCAAGCATTTGTGCGCAAGCGACGCTCATTGCCGCTTTGTCGCAATGAAAGGAGCATTTCCAGATATGGAATTGATGCAACTCCCACAAGAATTTGTAGTTGAAACCATTATTGCTGTTACTGTTCCTGGTTTGAAAGCAAAACGTCATCTGATTGTCATGCGCCATCATCCAAATGAAAATTAAAAGATCGCTAATTTTGGATTCAAACCGCTCGATAGCTTAATGGCCAAGATACTCGCAATCGCTAATCAGAAAGGAGGAGTAGGTAAAACAACTACCAGCATCAACCTGGCGGCCAGCTTGGTCAAACTAGGTAAGCGTGTGTTGTTAGTAGATCTAGATCCACAAGGCAACACAACCATGGGTAGTGGCATCAACAAGCATCAGCTTGATGGCAGTGTTTACCAGGTTTTACTAGGCGAACGAGCACTCGTTGATGTACGTGTATCCACTCAACCAGGTCAATATGATCTGCTGCCTGCCAATCGTAATCTGGCAGGTGCAGAAGTGGAAATGGTAGCGCTGAAACAACGTGAATTTCGCCTCAAACAAGCTTTGCAATCTATTCAGACCGAATATGATTTCATTTTGATTGATTGTCCACCTGCTCTCAACTTGCTAACGTTAAACGGATTATGTGCTGCACATGCTGTTATCATCCCCATGCAATGTGAATACTATGCACTGGAAGGGCTAAGCGATCTAGTCAATACGATCAAAAGAGTACGCACAGGAGGTCTGAATCCAGCTATTCGGATCGAAGGCTTGCTACGCACCATGTTTGATCCGCGTAATCTGTTGTCACAGCAAGTATCTGATCAATTAAAACAGCATTTTAGCAACAAGGTCTACCAAACAATCATTCCTCGTAATATCCGATTAGCGGAAGCACCTGGATTCGGAATGCCGGCGCTTTATCACAATCCACGATCTCGAGGAGCCAAAGCATATCTGGAATTAGCCAGCGAAATTCTGACTGCAACTAATTAGCTATGGCCAATAATCACCATACAGATCACTGAAAATCTGTTCAATATTTCACCGAAAGACGCACAACGACATTAAAATTGAACCTCAAATACTTTCATTACACGCTTCAACGAACACGCTCTGCTTCTCCACTCAATTTCATCCGGTGCCGTTTTTTCTTGCATGAAACCTTGAACAAATTCCCAAAAATCTCTGAAAATATTTTTAAGCAGGTGTAATTACTATGGCAAAACCTAAAGGACTCGGACGAGGATTAGACGCGTTACTGGCAGATAATTCTCAAGAAACAGATTCACTACAGAATCTAGCAATAAATTTACTGCAATCAGGAAAATATCAACCCAGAACCAAAATGGACGAAGCTTCATTGCAAGATTTGGCTGAATCAATCAAGGCACAAGGAATCATGCAACCGATCCTGGTACGGCCACTCGTTGTCGGCAACTATGAAATTATTGCTGGAGAGCGGCGCTGGCGTGCTGCCAAAATTGCTGGTTTGGAACAAATTCCAGCGATTGTACGTGATATACCAGATGAATCAGCATTAGCATTATCACTGATTGAAAATATCCAGCGTGAAGATCTTAATCCACTAGAAGTGGCAGCTGGTATTCAACGCCTGATTGAAGAATTTGGCATGACCCATCTCACGGCCGGCCAAGCACTGGGTTATTCTCGCAGCGCCATCTCCAACCTATTGCGCTTGCTGAACCTAGCCATTCCGGTACAAGAATTGATTATGCAAGGAAAAATTGACATGGGGCACGGGCGGGCGCTGCTCCCACTTGATGTTGAAAAACAAATAAGCATTGCACAGTTGATCATACAAAGACAGTTGTCTGTACGTGAAACCGAGAATCTGATTAAACGAATCAACCAAGTATCGCCTACCAGAAAACCATCTTCTCCTGATCGAGATTTATTGCGCTTGCAAGAAGATATCTCTGCTCGCTTAGGAGCCAATGTGACAATCAAACAGGGAAAAAAAGGTGCTGGCAACGTTGTGATACATTACACCAGCTTGGAACAGCTGGATGGAATTCTTGCGAAACTATAAGCTCTGCATAATAAAACTCGCTTATAAAAGCGTTTTAAGGCGTTAAAATCGATGTCCGTATATTTATAGTATGTTTTTCTGCTTTACCGCTCAATTTTGCCCGTTATTGACGTATTCGCTACAATCTTGAATAAAATTTCAAAAACAAACAGCGCAACACCACTTCAGAAGATTGGTAGACATTACCCAGACAAGCTAACCGTTCACGATTAGCTGCAAAGCCACACTACCACGCTAATAAGCTGTTTGAGCGCGGCACAACAACAATATCCTCAAGAAGGATAAAGATCGCTGAAAGGTTTAGTTAGTTTGAGAGGCAGTTTCTGCCCAATAGAAAGGCGATCACTGCCTTTATTCCAGGAACGAATCGCATTGATATCAATACCATAGCGTCTTGCGATTGCCGCAAGCGTATCTCCTTTTCGAACTGTATAGATAACATGCTTTGTTGTTTCTGTTGTTTTCGCTGGTTGTATTACCGATGTTTTTAGCAAGTTATGTGCTAAATAGGTTCGCTCCCTGATGCTATTACCATTGCGTGGTACTAGCAGCGTTTGGCCTGATTTCAATTTGGCTTGTACAGAGAGATCGTTAATTCGCGCCAATTTTGTAACGGAGATACGATATTTGCTCGACAAATCTTGCAATGTATCAGTTGGTTGCACTTGATAAGCCTGCCAGGAAACCAGTGTTTTGTCATAACTTTCCAGATTGTCTACAAAAGTTTTGATTTTGGTAGCAGGTAACAGCAACGTGCGAGGCGATTCTTCTGCCTTAATAACTGGGCGATGATAGGCTGGGTTGAGCGCGTTGAATTCGCTTTCAGAAATACCCGCTAATCTCGCAGCTAATTGCACATCAATTTGCTGCGTAATGGTAATTTGTTCAAAGTAAGGTCGATTGGGAATGGGTTTTAGCTTAATACCGTAGCGGCGAGGATTTGCGATAATATTTCTGATAGCGATCAATTTGGAGATATAGTGCTTGGTTTCCGCGGGCAAACTAATGTGGCGATAACTTACCGATTTATTTCCGCCATGCTCTTCATCAATTGCTTTTTTAAGCGCGCCTTGTCCCCAGTTATACGCAGCAAAAGCGAGCTTCCAGTTACCAAACATTCTGTGCAACATTTGCAGATAATCCAGTGCTGCTTGTGTCGCGGCAATGACATCGCGCCGTTCATCGTGCCACCAGTTTTGCTCTAATCCAAACGCTTTGGCAGTAGTAGGAATGAACTGCCATAACCCTGCTGCGTGTTTATGCGAGTAAGCATCGGGGTCAAAAGCACTTTCAACGATTGGTAATAATGCAATCTCCGCCGGCATACCGCGGCGTTCGACTTCCTCAATGATATAAAACAAATAGCGTTGACTACGTTCAGCGATACGATCAAAAAAACGCTGGCTTTTACTGAATTCCTGCTCATGAAACTTGATTTCTGGACTGGATGCAGCAGTCAAAGAAAATTTTGATCGAATACGCGCCCATAAATCATCTTGCTGGACAGGTGCTTGCATTTCATAAGGCTTGGTCTCCAGAACAGCAAGATGATCATTTTTTTCTAAAGGTTTTTCTGCTAGCGCCGTAACAGGAGAAGATGCAAATATAAAGATTGTTGTTAGTATCAATAAGGGATTTGATTTTTTCTTCATGCCGAATTTGAAGTGAACAAAGTGCCCACATAATTTTATGAAGACAAAAGGTTGGTCACAATTCTATTTTTAATTCTTAAGTAAACCAACCGGCCCGCTGTTATTTTAACTCATTTTTCAATCTATCATTGGCCGATTAGATGAAAAATCTCCTTTTAACATCAACAAAAGTAAAAAATTATGCTTTATAAATAAACGCCTTACGCTGATTTGCAACATAAAAACAACAAGTTGTTCAGAAATTCCTTGAACAAATTCTCAGAATCTGCTCAAGGCTCCAATCAAGAAAAATATTGTGAATTTTTGAGCAATCAATCCCAGCTCAATACCCCCCCTGTCTGATACTCGATTACACGCGTTTCAAAGAAATTCTTTTCCTTTTTCAAATCCATCATTTCCGACATCCATGGGAAAGGATTGGTGGCTTCAGGGAAGAGTGGATCCAACCCAATTTGATGACTGCGACGACTGATAATAAAACGTAGATATTCCTTGAACATGGGCGCATTCAATCCCAGCACACCACGCGGCATAGTATCTTCCGCATAACGATATTCCAGTTCCACCGCCTGGTGCATTAATGCTGTGATTTCTTCGCGGAATTCGCGTGTCCACAAGTGAGGATTTTCCAGTTTAATCTGGTTAATAACGTCAATACCAAAATTGCAATGCATGGATTCGTCACGCAAAATATATTGATATTGCTCAGCGGCACCGGTCATCTTATTTTGTCGGCCCAAAGCCAGAATTTGTACAAAGCCAACATAGAAAAATAATCCTTCCATAATGCAGGCAAATACGATCAGACTTTTCAATAGCTGTTGATCCGTTTCCAAAGTGCCTGTCTCAAATTCAGGATCGGTCAACGTATCAATAAATGGAATCAGAAACTCATCCTTATCACGAATGGATTTAATCTCACGATAGGCATTGAATATTTCTCCTTCATCCAGACCAATAGATTCAACAATATATTGATAGGCATGGGTATGAATAGCTTCCTCGAATGCCTGACGCAACAAATATTGACGGCATTCCGGATTAGTAATATGCCGATACGTGCCTAGTACAATATTGTTGGCTGCCAGTGAATCGGCGGTCACAAAAAAACCGAGATTACGTTTAACAATACGGCGCTCATCTTCCGTCAAACCGTTAGGATCTTTCCACAAAGCAACGTCACGCGTCATATTAATTTCCTGTGGCATCCAGTGATTAGCACAAGCTGCCAGGTATTTTTCCCATGCCCACTTGTATTTGAATGGCACCAGCTGATTAACATCCGCCTTGCAATTAATAATCTGTTTATCTTCTACTGACACCCGTCTATGAGCAACAGTAGATGCCTCGTTCTCAGAAAGCGCGTGCTGTTCCTGTTCACTTCCCAATTTTTGCTGCGGAATAGAGGTTGGAATATTTTTGGGTTGTAGCACTTCATCTTCAAAATTCAACATGGTTTTTGCTCCTTTTGATATTTTCGTATTCGCTGGAATCTGTTTAATTGCTTATTGACATGCCTCGCATTCCGGATCATCAATAGCACACTGATTCATGGCAGCATAGCCATCCTGCTGTGCAGGTACAGCATTCAATGCGCCAGTATGTACAGTTGATTTTTCGGCGGTTGTCGCACCCAGTGCACGCAAGTAATAGGTTGTTTTCAAACCACGCAACCAGGCTAACCGATACAAATCATCCATTTTTTTGCCAGATGCGCCTGACATATATAGATTGAGTGATTGCGCCTGATCAATCCATTTTTGCCTTCTGGCGGCGGCTTCCACCAGCCAGCGCGGATCAATCTCAAATGCGGTTATATATTGAGCACGCAGATCCTCGGGAATGCGATCAATTTTGCTGGTTGCGCCATCGTAATGTTTAAGATCAGCAATCATGACTTCATCCCATAAATCCTGCGCTTTTAGATCGTCTACCAGCCACTGATTGACAATCGTAAATTCACCAGAAAGATTGGATTTGACATATAAATTCTGATAAGTCGGCTCGATACTGGCTGAAACACCGATGATGTTGGAAATAGTGGCTGTCGGTGCAATCGCCAAACAATTGGAATTACGCATGCCGTGTTGTTTGATGCGCTCACGCAATGGTGCCCAATCCAGTGTGGATGATGTATCTGTTTCCAGATGGCCACCGCGTTCTTCTGCCAGAAGCGCTAACGAATCCTGTGGCAAGATGCCACGATCCCATAAACTGCCACGATAAGTAGCATAAGTACCGCGCTCTTCTGCCAGCTCAGTAGATGCCCAGTAAGCATGGTAAGCCACAGCTTCCATGGAGCGATCAGCAAATTCCACTGCTTCTTGAGAGGCATAGGAAATGCCCAGTTTATGCAGACTATCCTGGAACCCCATAATGCCTAATCCAACCGGGCGATGGCGCAAATTAGCATTGCGTGCTTTTGCTACTGCGTAAAAATTGATGTCAATCACATTATCCAGCATACGCATAGCAGTCGTAATGGTCTGCTTGAGTTTAGCCAGATCCAGTTGGCCATCAATCACATGCGCTGGCAGATTGATTGAACCCAGATTACATACAGCAATTTCCTTGTCGCTGGTATTAAGCGTGATTTCTGTACACAAATTGGAGCTATGCACTACACCCACATGATTTTGTGGTGAACGAATATTGCACGGATCCTTGAAAGTAATCCACGGATGACCGGTTTCAAACAGCATGGTTAACATCTTGCGCCACAACTGCTTGGCTGGAATACGCTTATACAACTCCAACTCGCCCCGTGCCGCCTTTTCTTCATAGGCAATATAAGCTTCTTCAAATGCTTTGCCATATTTCTCATGCAGATCTGGCGTATCAGAAGGTGAAAACAGCGTCCATTCCTGATCATCCAGCATGCGTTTGACAAATAAATCCGGCACCCAAACCGCTGTGTTCATGTCATGAGTACGGCGACGATCATCCCCGGTGTTCTTGCGCAGTTCCAGAAACTCCTCAATATCCAGATGCCAGGTTTCCAGGTAAGCACATACTGCTCCCTTGCGTTTACCGCCCTGATTCACTGCCACTGCTGTATCGGATACCACCTTGAGAAACGGCACCACCCCTTGTGATTTGCCATTGGTACCCTTGATACGCGCACCCATCGCTCGCACCGGCGTCCAATCATTACCCAGCCCGCCTGCAAATTTGGAAAGTAGCGCATTTTCCTTAATGGCTTCATAAATACCATCCAAACTATCCGGCACGGTACTCAAATAGCAGGAAGAAAGCTGTGAACGGCGAGTACCGGAATTAAACAAGGTTGGCGTCGAACTCATGAAATCAAATTTTGACAACAAGTGATAAAACTCAATGGCGCGCGCTTCGCGGTCAATTTCGTTCAAGGCCAGCCCCATGGCGACCCGCATAAAGAACGCTTGAGGTAATTCAATACGCTGCTCAGAAATATGTAGAAAATAGCGGTCATACAAAGTTTGCAAGCCAAGGTAGCTGAATTGCAAATCGCGATCTGCCACTAATGTTTCCGCCAGTCGCGCCAGATCAAACTGTCCTAAACGCTCATCTAACAACCCAGCCTCAATGCCACGCTGAATAAATCCCGGAAAATAATCCGCATACTGTGCGCGCATGGTTTCATGTGAAACCTCCTCACCCAATACTTCATAACGAATATCATCCAGCAGCAAGCGCGCGGTGACAAAACTATAAGCTGGCTCTTTTTCAATGAGCGCACGCGCAGATAAAATGGCAGATTTTCTAACTTCCTCCGCAGGCACGCCATCATACAAATCTCGCAACATTGCCTTAACAATGATTTCAGCATGCACCGCTTCACCTAATTGTTGACAAGCAGATTCAATACGAGCAGTCAATTGAGCAGGATCTAACGGAATCCTTTGGCCATTTTCTACAATATGCAGCACCGACTGAGTTACATCCGGCTGTTTCTTCTTCTGCCGAGCGCGCTCGCGTGCCCGTTCTTCGCGATACAACACATAAGCACGTGCTACATCATGATCGCCCGAACGCATTAATCCTAATTCCACCTGATCCTGAATATCTTCAATGTGGAACGTGCCTCCTTCCGGGCGGCGGCGCGTCAACGCATGGATCACCTCATCAGTCAGCCGTGCCACAATTTCGCGCATACTGGATGAAACTGCGCTTTGCCCACCTCGCACCGCGATAAATGCCTTGGTCATCGCAATAGAAATTTTGATCGGTTCAAAAGCCACCACCGCACCATTACGGCGAATCACCTTGTATTGCGAAAAATCCTGTTTTGCCACTGGCAAATCAGTCATGGTTTTCAAAAAATCGTTCTGAGGAGTAGGAGCGGGTGAAAGGGTATCTGTAGCAAGCTGCATGATGAATTTCTCCTGGTCAATCGAATTGAATTGCTGGTTGCAAAATGGTTAGAAACAAGCTATTACAACAAAAACAACAGCTTGTTGTAAATAATACAAACCACAAGATATTGTATTACATGCTACTAATAAACGCTACTAATTGTGCTGGGGAATGTAATATTGTTGTCAACTAAAAGAAAAAAAGCGTACGATCAAAACCAGACTAATGGCTTGTGGGCTATGCTTTTCACACATCAGATACACAATTCGCCAAGCAATTTTTGGACAAAATCTGAGCATAAAAAATCAGTAGCACAGCAAATACTGCGTTCCACTATGCAATGAAATACATGGCCATCGAAATTTGCCCAAAACGTGACAAATTAATGTGAATAAATTGAATACAACTCGTACGGCGTTTTATCTTGCTTTATTGCGCAACAGCATCAAACATTTCCAGCCCTCTGCATTTGTGATAGTGATGGCGACCGGAATCGTATCCATCGCATTTGACCTACTCGACTTCACCGCCATAGCAAGACCCCTGTTTGCCCTCAATAGCTTGTTCTATGGCGTATTCTGCTTGCTATTGGCAACACGGATTATATTTTTCCGACAAGATTTGATATTGGAACTGCGCGCCTTGGCGCACAGCTATCTGTTTCTGGCTTTTGCCGCTGGCACCAATACGTTTGGTGTGCAATTGATTACCTTGGCTCAGGCTAGCACCTTGGCAAACATACTGTGGCACGGTGCATTTCTGGCATGGTTTGTGTGTATGAGCTACATTGTTTTTAATCTTCTGAAGGCATCGCCAGCCCACGCGATTGCTAGCTCTACTAATGGCGCAACACTTCTGCTAAGAGCCTGTTTACGATCTTCTGAGTAATAGTGCCAAGAAAGCCAAATGAATGAGCTGCAAGCTGGTATCAAGTTTACGTTCGCAGTTTTTCCATAATCTTCGGCACTTTTCCAGCCAGGCGAAACTACGTTCCACTATCCAGCGCCTGGGCATAACCTTGAAGGTATGCAGTTTGCTGCGTTTGGCGATCTGCACGGTGACAGGTTTGCCCAGAATTTCTTGCACACTTTCGGCAAATGGTGCTCCAGTATAGCCACCGTCACACAGCAAACCTTGTACTTGCCCTAAACTCGATCTGCAACGCTTCAAGGCCTGCAATGCACCGTTACGGTCAGTCACTTCCGCTGTCGTCACTGCAATGGCGTGCGGCAACCCCAAGGTATCAACAGCGATATGGCGCTTGATGCCCGACACCTTCTTGCCGGCGTCATAGCCTTTCTGGTCAGCCGTGTCTGTATTCTTCACGCTTTGCGCGTCCACAATCAAGAACGTGCTGCAAGCGTTGCGCCCCAGTTTCTCTCGGGCCGCGCCAACCTGATTTTTTTAATGCCTGCTCCAGCACGCTCACGCCGTGCTGGTCAGGCTCATTCCATTTGCGCCAATAGGCATATACACTCTGCCATTTGGGAAACTCTCCGGGCAAAAATCTCCACTGGCAACCAGTACGCAGCAGATACAGCACAGCACAAAATACTTCATACAAATCTATTGTCGTGGGTTTGGTGCTGCGCCTCACGCTACGCAATAGCGGCTCTATCTCGGCAAACTTCTCTTTGCTAATATCACCGGCATATTTTGTTCTCTTCATCCACGTATCGTAAGGAATAATGATGAGATCGTAAACGGGCTCTAACAGTAAGCACCGCATCCATTGTTTTGCCTGCCAGCTACTTATCTAGCGCTACAAGTGCAGACGCACCAATATTCTCACTGCTGTTGTGGAGCATATGGCTATTAAGCTGCATGCTCTATCTATTTGTAATTTGCTTCATTATTTACCAGCTGTTTTTCAATCACCCAGCTGCACAAGATTGGCATCCTGCCTACTGGATCTGCATGGGCGCGCTTGCCATTATTACACTTGCCGGTTCGGAATTGCTCGCACATTTACCTCGCTCCCTGGGTGTCAACCTGAAGCAAATCACACTGACAATCAGCTTATTTGCATGGGCACTCGGTACCTTGTGGATTCCTTATCTGTTAGTCATGGATATACAGAAACTTGCTGGAAAGCAGAGCGTTCCTCTCTGGATAACAATATTTCCCTGGATACGATTAGCATATCGCGGCAAATATCGCATTTACACCATCGAAGCATGGAGCAGAGTGTTCCCCGCCGGCATGTATACGGCATGCACCTTTTCCCTGGCAAACACCAGCGGCTATTATTTTCTTGAATCCATCTCCTTTTACTGGTGCTGGTTCGCCTTACTGGTCTGGCTGTTTACCCTGATTGGCACCATACACTCACTGACAGCAGATGAAAACATCCGGTGAATAACACCTTGTAACGATCTGGCGTTATCGACATATTTCACCCTTGTTTATCAGCAAGTACGTCATATTCAGCTCCTTTGAAATCAGGGCATTAGTGTCACGTAGCAGCGCAATGAACCAACTTGTTGTTCATCACGTCTCAATCCCTTTGAAATCAGGGCATTAGTGTCACTGCGAAGATTCCCAAATACATGAGTACCGGCGCGGGTCTCAATCCCTTTGAAATCAGGGCATTAGTGTCACGCATTGGCCGATGGCGATATAAATTGTTCTGGTCTCAATCCCTTTGAAATCAGGGCATTAGTGTCACTAATAATACTTGTGCATCATTATTTATAAATGTCGTCTCAATCCCTTTGAAATCAGGGCATTAGTGTCACTAGTGAAAGCGGCGCACCTTGTAAAGTCGTAATCGTCTCAATCCCTTTGAAATCAGGGCATTAGTGTCACAACATCAACAACACAAGGAGATAGAGATGAAAATGTCTCAATCCCTTTGAAATCAGGGCATTAGTGTCACACCGGAAGGGTTCAGAGGAATAAGAATCACCGATTGTCTCAATCCCTTTGAAATCAGGGCATTAGTGTCACAACGTTGCCTCTTGGAATACCACTAGATAGTCTGGGTCTCAATCCCTTTGAAATCAGGGCATTAGTGTCACCTAACAGTAATTCCAACAACAACCAAGAGCCTAATAAGTCTCAATCCCTTTGAAATCAGGGCATTAGTGTCACGTGCGCAAAAGCAGCTACTGCAGCACGTTAGAGAGGTCTCAATCCCTTTGAAATCAGGGCATTAGTGTCACGTAGAAGTACAGGGTGAAGAAGTCAACTTAGGCCTGTCTCAATCCCTTTGAAATCAGGGCATTAGTGTCACCTAAAGGAGATAACATCATGTTTAAATTTGAACAGTGTCTCAATCCCTTTGAAATCAGGGCATTAGTGTCACATCATAGACCTGGCAGATGAAATAGAAAGAATCGTCTCAATCCCTTTGAAATCAGGGCATTAGTGTCACCGATCGCTATCATTTTATTCTTTGTAATCAATAGATTGCAAAGGGCTTAGCGGAAAATTGGCGCAGTGTTGCAAGGTATCTTCTGTAGATCAAATTTCATTATTGATAAAATTCGAATAATTCAAGATTATTCTCCTGTATTTTGAACGCTTTTATCATATTTATAAGTGTGAACTGCGGCTGTTTTTGCTCTTTCTTCAAATGATTGCCCATTTTAGCGGCAAATAAACAACGCTACCATGTCGTGGGCAACCCACTCCACTGGATACCTTCTGGCAAAGCCGGTTGACCGATACGAGCCTTCAATCCACGACTTGGTAATGGATAAACACGTAAATCATCTTCTTTCTCGTCAATCAGCTCAATTGCTCCTTGCATGCAATTCTCAAGTTGACGATTATCGCCATTGAATAAAAAAACGGAATATTGCAGTGGAACAGCACGTTTTACCAAATAGCGATGTAGACGTGCCAGGCGGCGCGGATGGGTAATGTCATAGCAGATGATAAAATCGCTCATCGTTTATTCTTAACTAATCCTTTCAAAGTTGTTATCCGGTGACATGTCATCTTCCGTCGCGGTTAGAACCTCATTTATCTGTGCTGTTAACCACTCAATTTCCTGGTTAATACCTTTGCGCAAAGTTTCACTGTGTTTTTCATAAGCAGCGTAATAGCGCACACGGCCAGCCTTGCCAAGCAAACAACCTGCTTCTGTTGTTGAAAAATGATCTTTTTCCAATGTTTTTTTTCGTATCAGTGCAAGAGCGAATTGATCCACCAGGGGGCGCAGAGGTTCCAGTAGATCGGAGGCGAGTGATTCCCGACCAAAAGCCAAGCGATGGTAAAAACCAACATAAGGATCAAACCCGGCGCCATATAGTGCAATAGCAATTTCACTATGTAATAGCGTATAGGTGAGTGAAAGCAGAGCATTGAAAGGATCGCGTGGTGGGCGACGATTGCGGCCAGTAAAATGCAGCGAATCTGGGACGACAGTCTGCAAGCCGGAAAAATAGCGTGCAGCAGCTGAACCTTCTACACCTCGCAAGCTGGCTGTGTTATTGGTATAGCCAACACGATTACGATGTTCTTCCAGTCCACGCAAAACGTGAGTCAACTCGTAACGAGCTTGCATATTGCTTTCGCGCAGCTCAGAAAACCACTCGATTTGTTGTGTCAATTTACGTTCGATGAGTGCTTTGCCAATCATTAAGCAGAACGGTTTATCAAAACTCAAGCGTATCTGAACAACTCGCCGAGCTGCATCATTATGAGGACGAGCCAATAACAAACTGGGACGACCAATTCGTCCACTCAAAATAACAACGCCTACTCCCTGCTCCCCCAGTTTTCCCAGCAGGGCGGCTGGTAATCTGACATCACCTCGCAGAAAAACACGCGTTAATGGTGCAATCGGCACTGTACCAATACGTTCGCCATTTTCGCGAAAAACAATTGCACCAGACTCCAACTCGAGTGTTATGCCACGACGATCAACAAATAAACTGGTCATATTTTCCCTTTTTAGACGACACAGAAATACTGTGCCGTAAATGTGCTAGCCTTGCCATAGCAACGTGTTTTCATGCGCGGATCAAGACTAAGAATATGCAGGCGATCTTCCTGTGCATCCAATAGTTCATCCAGATCAGCACGAATAGTGCGCAGCTCTGCAGGTGTGATCCACAATTCAAAAACAGATTTCTGCCCTCCTACCTTATAACGTTTAAGGTAGCGACAAACTTTATACAATCTGCGTGGATTGCAGACATCATAAGCGACGAGATACAGGTTTCGGTTCATGTGCAACATTGTAGAACTTGCTCTGTATCTGCTGTGTGCCGGCAAGCTTGTCGCGCCAAGTACCCGTAAATGTGTAAGTAATGCTCCAAAGGCACGTTCAAAATTCATGAAGCGAACTGCCTTCTGGTGTCCAGAAAGATATTGTTATCGAGAAATCTGCAGAGTTAAAGCTATCTAGTCGCGATTGGTTAGTAATCTTTGCTCACTATTACCTTATTTACGATATGTTTTCTGGGAAGTCACTCAAAGACACGCATCATATGTACCTTAAGGATTTGTATGCAAAAAACACGTGTTTTTAAAAATAGGAATTCCTGAATAGTCAGAAATCCAGCAGATCTGACCTATGAGTAAACTAATGTGGAGTTTCAAATTGAATACAAGGAGAATGAAATTCGTATTCGGCCAATTCATCAGATCTTCATCTGATTTTATGGTGGAAGATCATGAACAGATTAATTGGTTTGGATCATAACTAGTGATGGACAATAGGTTTTACATTTTATGCAAAGCTGGCTCCAATGATTGTTATATTGTCAGGCGATAATGATAGGCCACGTCGGGTGTGGGGGCGCTTGCCGACAGCGACCAATAGATAAGGTGTTGCTGCTAAGCCAAGTGTATTTTTTAATGTACGCTCCATCTTGGAATTCTTGGTCTGAAAAAATTCTTTTTCCATCCCATTGCTGAGCAGTTCAGCAGTTTTTTCGTAATTAAAAGCATCTATACCAATGACGAATCGATAAATATCAAGGAACAATTTGACATCAGCTTCACGCCAGGTTGTTTCTGGCTGCTTTCGTTTGGCAAGCATGGCCCACCATGTTAACCATGCGAGCAATTGTGGTTTCAAAGCAACTGCAATCGCACCGCACATAACACTCCGCTGCTCTAGATCAATCAGCAAATGCGGCGGTGCAAAGCTTTGTTGCAAGGCAGCAACGGTTTCACCAAACCCGGCCTGACCATTGATAAATGCTGTAGGCAGGCCGTGCCGCAATCGTACTACAGGGATTTCAGCCAAGGTTACTTCGGCTTCAGCAGTATCAACATGATATCCATTTCGTGTTACCAAACGACGAGGTTGACGAGGTGGGTAGAAAAAATCCGGATGTCCTTCAAAGGGCGATGAAACCAAGACATGAGAAAGATTATCCTGTTGTCTAGCAAATAATGAAAAAGCATAGCCGAGATAAAAACCCATGGTTTTGCGCCCACCTGCAATTGAAACATGTAATGCGGCATCTGCATCAGTGGTAAATTGAGCAACAAGTGCCATGATCGTGTCAGCTGCTGCAGCGTTTTCAACCGATGTACGAATATCAGCAAGTTTTTGTTGATTATGGCGGATGATATGAATGCAATCCTCATCAAAACGAGGAAAACCAATCTTCGGCTGATCCTTTAATAATGCGTGGAAATGACCACCATCAGGATGCAGCAAAGCTGCTTTTGCCAATCGTGCTCCGTCAACCGTAGTAAGCAGATGTATCTCCGTTGGAAGAAACGGAGGAGTTTTTGTCACAGCTAAGGCATACAGCGTTTCTGTAACGATTTGCGGTGACATACCAGTGACACATAACAGAATGCGACGCGGATATTCGTGAGGCTGGAGTAGTTGTACCATGGGAGAAGGCTTATCGTTTTGTCCCACAGCATGACTTATTGAAGCTGTTCACTATTGGTGAAATAAGGTACGGCGGAACTTTCTGATTTGAGTGACGAGACGATTTTCGTCATTAACAAGGCTTGTAATTTCATTATCATTGGATTTAATGCCATGCGCTAAAGCGTTACGCAAGTACTCAAGCTTTCTGACTTGTTTGTTGCCTTGCTTAGCCTCTTTCCAGGCTTCGTCACGCTGCGAGAAATCATTCGGATTGAGCTTGTGCTCCAGTACGGCACGTGTAACAAAAGATTCATAAAGATAAATTACAGCGCGTACATAGTCATGACGTTCGAAGTAAGCATCGGCAAGCGCCAATTCCCATGCTGCACGATCCGGCTCTTTAAACCAGTTAATGCGTTCTGTTAGTGCATCGCGAAACAATGTGCCCATGGGTTCATTATGCGCTTTGATGGCGGAAAAAATACTGCTCAAGGTTTCACGTGCTTTGACCGGGTTGCTGCTACGTTCGAAGTAAGCAGCACGAGCAAGCTGTTTGGCTTTGTCTTCAGGTAATCCATCCTGCTGCAAAAGAGGTGCAAAAACGCCGTAATCGCCATCTTTATTATAGGTAGCTAGAGATTCAACCCAATCAAGCATTTGCAACATGCCATCCAATTGCAACACAGGTGTTTCTCCGTTTGCTGAAGTCATTTCTAGCGCGCCATAATAAAGCCCGCCAACCTTCACATCTTTAACGTGAGTAAGATAACGTGCTGCGACTAGCGCTAGCATAGGCAGATGGCGGAAGCCATGAGTAACATCAAGGAAAACTTCTTCACCGCGATGTACCAATTCAGCCAAAGTTAACAAGATTTTTGTCTGTTCTGTAGCATTTCGAGCATAGGGAATTAGTTGACAAATAACTGACAAACCCAGTTTTTTCGTTAATCTTTCTTCTTGGGTGGAAAGCATATCAGCATTAACACGAGACTCATGTACCGCCTCGATTAAAGCCAGTATGTCATCATCGGGAGCATCCTGTTGTTCGAAAAACACATCCCACATGCTGCCTGTCGTACCGACAAGAATGAGTCGTTCCGACTTCAAATGTTTGGCCAATGCCAGGCCAAAATAAGGCGTAGAGTATTTGTTGCCATCATCGAAACGGTAGATTACCGCGCGATAACCGGTAGTTTTATTGGCTATTCCTTTGCCAAGAAAGCTGATAAGCGTAGTCATGAATTCACCTTTTTTATAATGTATTCTTCCAATCTCGCATCACACACTGTCAGGGTTGCAGCATCCAGCTCCCAGCCGCGCAGGTGGGCTGGCAGATTAAGCGAGAGATTAAAGTAGCGTGCACCACGATTGCAGATTTCTGCGGCAAGATTGACTGGCAGTGAGCCAATAACGGTATCGCCGGCAGAAATTTCACGCGGATCAAGGTGGGTCGCGTGTTTATCCCATTGGATATCCTGGCGTGCAGCCCATTCGATCGCGCCGGGGTGCCGGGTAACCAGCCAAATAGTCACGCTGCCAGAATCTCGTAGCGGCCCAGCCCAAAGCTGGCATTCTTGCCGGCATGGAGCCATTGACCAAACCATAGCGCAGGCCAGAATACAGCGAGCTCACCGTGCAAATCCCAGCGACCGGTAACACCACCGAGTGCCATTTTCTGTTTTTGCCGACTGGAATAGCGTTGCCAGTCGAGCCAGCTGAGTTGCCGCTTGCCGGTTACGCTACCAGTCAGTTCGCCTAGATGGCGGAAATCCGGTTGCCAGGCAGCCTCGCCGTGAAATTCGCTGATCAGCGCAAAACGCCGTACCAGCGCCATCAGTAAAGCACGTTCGGTAACGGTTTGTGCTTTGAGAGGGACACCATTATTTTGCAGGCGTAACGGGGTCACCAGGCGCAGACACACCTTGTCACCTGATGGAGGTGGGCAGGTTAACTGCGTGTCATGTTTCCGGATGCTGCCACTTTCTGGCGTGTAGATAACTGATGAAGATTCAGACTGTTCCAACCAGACACCGGTCAGCTCTGCTTGTCCATTACCTGGGCCAACTCCACGCGCCAGTGCACGTCGCCAAGCAAGAATAGCAATAGGTAGCTCCTCCACAGCGCGACCAATCAATGTGAAATGAAAAGTTAGTGTATCGCCGGGGTGCAGCACACGCGCACCCCACTCGGGCGGCTCAATGATATAAGGTACTGGAATTTTGCTGAAATCCTGCAGCGGATGATGTTCAGGTGGAATCGGCTCAAACAGCATGGTATAAGGACAACCCTGTCGCAATGGACAACTGGCACAATTTTTTTCGCGTGTGATGCAGCCGATACTGCGCAAAGCATGTCCAAATGCGCCGCGTAACATAGAGCCAGCGTAATCTGGCAATCGCATTGCACGTGTAACTCGCCAATCAAGGCGATAACACCCTAGCGACAAGCTGGGAGAAGAAGTATCTGCTGTGTGGTGTGTATTCATGATTTTGGCCGAATAGATTCAATGGTGATGCCAAGTGGTGTAGCCAGTTGCAACCAAGCATGATCAGCAGTAATAGCAGTAGCGCTTTGCAGGCGTGCCAGAGCCAGACAAGCACGATCTCCTAATGAAAGTCCCAGTGAGCGTGTTACGGGGCGCAACAACCCGGCTTCAGTTGCCTGTGCAGCATCGAAAGGGATGCATTCCGCACCAATATGCCCAATTACTTCACGCAAAACTGTTTCCGGACGCTGTTTGTCAGCTAGTTTGGTAATAACTTCAGCAGCATTAACACCAGAGACTATGCAATTACCATCCTCCATTAATTGTCGTACTCGCTCGGAACCTGGTTCACGCAAAACCCAGGCAAGTATTGCTGAAGCATCAAGCACATATTTCATGCATCTTCCTCATGCGCAGCTTCAGCTCGTCGTTCTGCTATCAATTCATCTGCCAGAGAGCCACCAGAGTAATCCGCCATCATTTGCTCGAAAAAACGCTCAGCACGCTCAACCTCTTTCCGGCGTGAGGTGAGAATGATTTGTCCACCTTCCTCCTTCCAGATAACCACATCCCCTTCTTTAATTCCTAGTTTGTTACGAAATTTTTTAGGGACTACCACACGCCCACCTTGTGACATAATTGCTTGATTCATGACATTTTTAAATTTAATGACAAATTTTTATTTTAATGATGGACTTTTAGGTACGCAAGGCTGACAGCTTCAGTTTTTTACGTTCATTCTTGAGCTCCACTTTGACCAATTTGGGTAGCCATTCTTCGATCGCATCGGCAACAGAGTGTTTCTCATCTATGGTCCAGTCTGCACCTTCCAATGCCGCTTTTGCCAATGCCCGTGCTTCATTGTGAATAGCAGCATTTGGATTTTCCTTGCTACCCCGGAGCTGTTCTGCGCGCCGGGCGCACATCGATGAAAACGCTTCGATACGACGCTGATTCTCCGTCATGGCTGCCAACGCAGCTTCACGAGCAGCTTGTGCTGCGGCTTTGGCCTGCTCGGCTGCAGCGGCTTCTGCCTGGCGACGAGCTGCTTCTTCGCGAGCATTGGCACGATTTGCAATACGCTCGTCAGCTGCCACGATACGTTCACCATGCGTTTCCAGTATCGGTGCGGCGTACTTATTGACTTGATTTTGTACAGCAGCTACCAGATATTGGTGTGCATCATCACAAGCATGCACCCAGATCCAGCCAAACGGCAGCAGATGACTGATTGCTGCACGTGTTGTACTGGCAAAGCGTTTTTCGGTAGTGGTGGATCTATATTGATCCGGTTTTCCATTTGGAGTTTTAATTTTGATGCTACGTATTCCTTCCAGCGTAAGGGATTCAGCGCCTGAATGCTTGCCAACACGCAGCAAAAATCCCTGCTGTGCTTTCATCAGCTCACCCAACTCTCCGGCCAGTAATTGCTTGATCAATATGCGCCATTGCGGATCAAACAGTGTGCGGAATTGTTCGTGATCAAGTTCACTTTCCAACTGTGGTCGGTAAAACGTATTGCAGGCATCACATAAGGATTGCCAGCTGATTTTACCTGTCAACCGTAATTCGCCTGAAAAGGCATCAGCCATAGTTTCACGTACAGTTTCAAGAAATACCTTGAGTTCGGGTGAACTGCCACGCTCGCTTGGTTTCTTCTTTTTGCTGACTGCATAAACGATGCGCGTAGGTGGTGCCATACGATCATCCGGCACATGCGCATCCGCCAATGCCACGCTGCGAAAGGGATCATTTTCAAATTTACCTACCTGATAACCCAGCAACCGTTGCTGAAGCTGTGTCGAGCTTTCTCGCTTTTCGAGCAAAGACTTTCCTTTGTTCTGATAATTCAGCCAGGCGGTACGGATCGCACCTTTGAGTGAACTGCCGGGCAGATACGGCACACCATCCAGCGAATTGAAAGCGGTACGCGCCATCGGAAACAGATTGTAAACAGTCCGCCCATCACTGCTGCGCTGCTGTGGCTTGCCAGATTTTTCCTCATATTCGCGAGCAATATCCGGCGCAACGTCCACCCATTGACTGGCAATTTGTGCAAGTCGGGATCGTCTTTCCTTGAAAAAATGCTGAATTGAGCCAATTGGTTCGCGACTATCGGCTAATTGCATTAGCTGCTGCTTTTCTTTTTCATCAAGCTCAGCTGCAACATCTGCCGGATCAAGTACATGCAACAATCCCCCGTCAATGACAAAGTTGGTTGGCTCGAAAACTTCATCGCAGCCGATATGTATCGGTGATAACGTGGAAATTCTCAGTGGATGAATATGTGTGATCGTCATACGGATGCCTCCATGCGAATTCCCAGTACTGGTGCATAACCCTGGTGAACAGCAGCTGTTTGCATCAGCGATACTTTTGTCAGGCCATTACCGATGAAGCGGGTTTGTGCCGTGTTGTTTGTCGGTGCAAAAATAGCGCCAGTTGCTGCCAGCAGCAGCGGTTGCTTGAATGGATTGGCGCTCAGCGCAAGCGTACCGCCATGTCGGCCAAAACGAGTCAGTACCTGCCAGTAACTGCGCGCAGCATCGAAATCGTTCCCTTGCGGTGCACAAGGCGCCAGTGTCCAATAAACATTGGCATTCGGATGCACGTGTTTGGGTAATGCTGCTTCTTCCACCTGTTCTACAGCAAATTTACCCAAGCCGATACTGGCATCACGGCCATAACCAGCATTGCCAATATATTCAAGTAGTTGGAATAGTATTGCGCGTGGTAGGCGATCTTCATCGAGTGCGCACCATACATCCATGTGCTGATCCGGCTGATAAAAAATTTGTGATTGGGTATAAGGAGCAAACTCACCTGCGCCTGTGGTGCCAGTTAACCGGTTGAGCGTGTTATGAAACGCAACCGCCTGGATCGGGCTGCTCTGTTCACCGTACACCTCTTTATCAGAAACAGCGCTACCGAGTAACTGATGCAGTGGTTGCACAATCTGGTGGTGTGGAATCCAGCGTTTGCCCTTGGCTTCCTTACGTTTTGCCGGGTCTTCCTCATTGTTTGCCTGTAATGCTGCCGGCACGGTGGGGCGTGGCAAGTAACCACTCGGGAACCCATCGGAAACCACCAGCCAAGGGTTGCCGGCAGTATAGCCATCGAGCAGGGTTTCAAGTTTTTCTTCACCGAGCATTTCGCGGACAGCATGGCAAAGCTGACCAAACAGCGTATCACCCGCCAACGGGGTACCCAGTGGCGAATGCAGCCGAAGAATTGCACGCAGTAGAGTCATTTTTCAGGCCGTTTGGTTGAATGGGGTGATAGCATGGAACTGTTTCATCAGATCCGTGCCGTCGAGTTTCAGCGCTGCAAATTTGATCTTGCCGTAACCGCGCGATCCGGAACCACCGAGACTATCCAGTTCCAGCAATCGCAGACCGAGCAGCACGGTATCGAGCAGATCATCACCCGCCAACACCTTGAGCGAGAGCGTGAAATCAAAGCGTGCACCGGCAATTACCCGTTCGATAAAACGCGGACTTTCAGCTGTACCGGCAATGCGGTTGATGGAATTTTCCGACTTGACTTCGGTGATCAGCAGATTTCTGGAATCGGCTGCTTCCCTTTTCCAGTCGCTATTCAATGGACAATCCCAGAAAGCCAGGCGGGTGGGGCCAATACTACTGACAAGCTGTTCTTCTGCGTTGTCGGGCGCGCCGCCAAACAGCTTGATGACATCACGTCCGGCTGAATTATTTTCATCTTTGGCAAGCTGTTTGAACGAATAGGGCGCACCTCCCGCTGCCAGCACCAGGCCATGACGCCATTCCAGCAGACTGCGGATTTTGCCTTTTAGTGAAGAACCAGGGATATAAGGTTGGCCAGTAAGTGGATCCTTAACTACCGGGCTGTCTGTGCCGCCGATACGCATTTCGCTGTCGCCTGCACCGATATGCAGGCCGGATTCAAGTACGAGAGTACCGGTAATTTTTTGAATAATATTCAGTTGCATGATTTTCCTCTGAACAACAAATGATTAAAAACAAAACGGATTTTGCTGGTAACGTTATTCAGCCACGGATTGCCTTGAGAAAACCGATCATTGCCTCGAAATGCAGTCGAAAATGATTCAATGTACGCGGACTATCTATCTGTTGAATGCAGTCACGCAACCATTGCACAAATTCACGGGTGACAAGGTTGCGCCCTTGCGCATAAGCTGCCTTGGCATTGAGCATGTGGATAAAGGCTTCATAATCCTTGAATTTTTTATCATCTGTGCCAATACGTTCCTGCCAGCTAACCAGCTCGTCGTAAAAACGCCGGATCTGGGTCGATTTGTTCTTACCTGAATCACGCCTGTTTTTAGCGCTTTCATCAAGCTGCTTTGCAATGTTTTCAGCATCGTCAGAAAAAAGCGTGGCTGGGGGCGGGTTAGTTTTCAGATCAGGTGTCATTTGTGATCTCCAATAAATATGTTGATAATAAATGGCTGTCCGGCTTGTCTGTCGGACGGCAAGCTTGTTGTTATTGTCGTTGGCGGTACAGCAGCACCGAAACCGGCAAGCGGTAAGCTCCACGATATTGTTTCAGCGCTTCACCACATTCGCGGGCAAGTGCTTTGCCAACCATTTGCTGATTTTTTGGCAATCGCGCACAGCGATACGCCAGGCGTGAACGCCACAAAGCATCTTCTGGGCGACGATCATTTCTTTTTGGATCATCACGTTCCGCCTGGTCGGATAACAGCAGCAGGTTGTAAATAAAACCAGTGGATAATCCTCCCGCTTCATTAATTAACTGTTCCAGCGCATCACGGCGCTTTTCCATGAGTGCTTGCCATTCTGCCCAGCCAACGGTAACGTCCCACAAGCTGACAGCATCCTTTCCATCATGCTGCTTGGCGTTGTGTAGTCCGGTTTCGGCAGCCACGGCAAGCTGGCGTGCTGGTACTTTTGGTTGTGTCATGGCTGCGCCAAGTGAGAAGGTAATGTCATCACGCACAACATAGCGTGCAAATGCCTTGCGCATGGCGCTTGCCAGTTCAAGCGTAGATTCCCAGGAGCCGATCAGAAAAAAATCATCCCCCCCGGCAAATACCGTGTAAGTGTTACGAAAGCGCCCGTTCTCGCCATAAGCGCAATACCATGGCAGCCACAGCGCAAAAAAGGCATTAACCTGGCGTGAAAGTGAAGCCCAGCGGGCAAAAGTGGGTTCATCTAACCCGTTCTGGAACAGTGCACCCAGGTTATCGATATCACCTTTGAGCGTAACCAGTGCGATTTCACCCAGCCATTTACCGTTTTCCTGTAGTCGGCGATTTTCACAGGCAATGTGATGCAGTGTCTTGATCGGGTGCTTATGGTCAAATCCGGCTTCATCTTCCCAGCGGCCGTATTTATCAGAAAGTTGCTGATCAAAGTTATCGAATACCGGCACATAACTGTTGATGAAACGCCGGGCATAACCGTGAAAGCAGGTGCCATTTTTATCAGGCAGATCAAAATCCCAGGCACGTACCAGCTCCCCCTGTTCGGCCAGTTTGCCGTAATGCCCGGAAGCATCTGCTTCATTGACAAATATCAGGCGATAACCGAAGTAATCCAGATCGAGTGGCTTTTTGAAGCTGTCTGCCTGGCGCACTACCAGCAGTCGTGCATGTTTGGTGAGTGCTTCGCCAATGGTGATCTGGTCACGTGACAGTGCACAGGAGGCTGGTTTTTCTCCCTCGGCAGCGCGGTCAGCCGGGTATCGACCGTGATAACCACAAGGCCCGTCGGCGAAAGATACCGTGCGCACGGCTGCAGTGTCGCCACATAGATCAAAACGTCGATGCTTGGCAATATCAAGTTCAGCAAACAATCGCTGCGTGAGCGCCTTGAAACGTTTGCTGATCAGATCGTTGCAACTGGCAGGGGTAGCGGCAATGCCTACACCAATCTCACCATAAGTGTGTCGCAAACACCATTGATCAAAACTGTGTCGGCAGATTGCTACTGCCTCGTGCGCTGACTGGGTATTGGGCGCAACGATGAGGAATTTACCGGCTGCATTGATAATCTGGCTGGTTGACGGCAATTGCAGCGTTTCCAGTAATTTGAGTGCCGCCATTTCTGCCAGCAATGCCACTTGAAAAGAACGCCCGCGTAACAGCTTGTGAGCATGTTTTTGGGTTTGTGCGCCCTGTGCAAAAATAAAATTCTGAATACCGAAAAAATCTCCCTGGATCAACAGCAATTTTTGTTCATCCCAGTCAGGCCGTTCCGGGTTGCGCAGTTTTGCCAGTGCATCGGAGCCTGTGTTGCTGCTTTCCTCGTGCCAGCGCCAAAGCGCCGCAGCTAATGCAGCTACTGCCTTGCTATGGTCGTAGAGAGAAACATCCGGTATGACGCCGCGATTGGTCGCTGAAGGAATCGCCTGGGTAAAGGTGAGCCAGGCGGAATCGAAATGATCCAGCCATAGCGGCCAATTGTTGCGATGCGACTTTGGGATAGATTTCAGCGCTTGCAAAAATTGTTCCCACAGCGCGGCATACTCGGCTTGTGCTGTTTTATTTTCATTTGGCTCAATAGCAGCCCGTTTGTCAGGAAAAATAGCTTCTGGTCCAAGTGCCCGCAAAGGGTAGGCATGTTTGAACTGGCCGGCAGGAGCTTGTGAATTGATTTTGATCTGCTCGAACAAACTGACCATCCGCGCCTGAAAACGGTTTTTATGCTGTGGTGTTTCTCCTTCGGCATCAGCGTTGTATTCATCAAATTTTGTACGCTCGAAACCTGAAGCAGCCCGGTCAGCGGTGGCAATGATCCATTGCAATAATGTGTCTGGTTTATGATGTGCTGCTGCGGCATTAGCCATGCTGTCGGTAATATCGGCACCGCTGGTACGGCCAGAGAAAGGGGAAACATCACCGCGTAGAAGATCGGGCGCAAACTTTTCCACGATATCCCACATCCCGCCGGTGTGAGCAGCATGTGAATATCTGTAAAGCGTGGTCAGCGCATCGAGATCACCGTTAACCGGCAAGCCAGTTCTTTCGTGAAATTTGCCAAGATCATGTAATAAAGCAGCAAACGCAACACGACAGGATGATTGCAGAAGTGACATATCAAAATTATTCCGATAAACAAAACAATACAAATTGTGTGCCAGCTATGGATCAACAGGTGTAATGACAAGCTTGCTGGATGAAGTAAGCATGCTTACGTATTTTTCCTGTAAATTAGGCAGAGCTATATGATTTCACCTTGGAGAACTATTCAATTGTTTGAATACCGGTGAAAGAAGGTAGTATTTCCGGAGAAAGAAGAGATTTGCGCCACAAAATGGCATGGTAATATCGGCAAAATTTATTGCTGGAACACGTCTAGCCAGTTTATTTTGCTTACCGCCAGCATTTTCGGCAGGGCTCAAGCCCGCTGGCCTGCAGTAGATGAAGAGGGAGCACGTAATCCACTGCGCCTGCCTGCTTCCTGTACAGCTCAAAAAGCAGATCGATCAGCTGCCATTTCAATTTGAAAAATTGTTCTACAATCTTTCTTTGTTCGGGATTAGAGATGTAAGCAAATGCTTTTTTCCTGCTTGGAGCGTAGCGAAAATTTTTAACGACAGCACCATCTTTTCCATTTTGCATCTCTTGGGATGCATCAACGGTTTCACGAATTTTTTCTTGCAATTCTGCAATCGGCATGGACACTACATCTTGCACGCCACTGTTTTCATAGCGCACCTGTTCTGGTCTGGCATGAATATGAAACCTGGCGTTTACGCGCGCCCAGAAGACGTCATCTGATTTCCCCTCAAGCTCTTTCTTTAGCTGCTCGCAGAATTCCTGAAATTCTCTGACTTTCTGTGGGCCACGAGCTTTGATTTCCGGCGGGACACGATAATTGATGAAATCCGCAGTAAGACAGCGGCACGCATTTGTTCGGTGGAATTTAGGAGTCCCCACACTAAAAATATATTCAGGCGAGAATATTGGTTTTTTGATACGCAGAGATTGATACTTCCTCTCCAGCATCAGTTTTTGCACATATAACCGCTCTGCTTCCGGTTGATTCAGAATCGCAGCCAGGCTTTCTTCATAAATAAAATCAAACATCCAGTCTACGGACACCCTGCCTTCCGGCTGCAACCACGAACCAGAAAGCCTGGTGTAGGTATACCTTGTGACATAGGCAACATCCTTCGCTTCTTCAGCAATCGGATCTACCTGACAGGACGCTGCAAAACCAAACATATAAAAATTACTCCGGCTAATAGAACGAGATGCATTGTGTATCAGTTACTAGTTGACAGGTGTAACGGCAAGCTTGTCGAAGAAGATGAAGATGCTCTTACTAGCAATAACAGAAATAAATGCACGAATACCGGGGAAAGATGACAGCACTTCGGAAAATCAGACAGGCAGGAAAAGCAGTAGCATTTACCTGTTTTCTCGAAAATCCATTGATTATTGGAGAATGACAAAATCGCAAGAGGAAGCCTGCAGCCTATAGAAAAGTAGCTGCCGGCCGCATGATAAAATTGACTGTTCTTTAAAAGAAAATAGGTTTTGAAAGAGACATCTTGCAACGTGACGCTAATTTTCCGCCGCACCCTTTGCAATCTATTGATTACAAAGAAAAAAATGATAGTGCGCAGTGACACTAATGCCCTGATTTCAAAGGGATTGAGACATCAATAGCTTTATGGGCTTCTACGTCATTAAGTGACACTAATGCCCTGATTTCAAAGGGATTGAGACTGTTCGAACTTAAACATGGTTATCTCCTTTAGAGTGACACTAATGCCCTGATTTCAAAGGGATTGAGACAGTTGTTGCTGCTTGACTGTTCGAACTTAAACAGTGACACTAATGCCCTGATTTCAAAGGGATTGAGACACTCAACACCAACGTTAAGCCACAGTTTACTAGGTGACACTAATGCCCTGATTTCAAAGGGATTGAGACAATTACATATATTTAAGAGAGCTAATCCATCTGTGTGACACTAATGCCCTGATTTCAAAGGGATTGAGACCTCTGCCTCAGCTAATCTTGCCTTCTCAGCATGTGTGACACTAATGCCCTGATTTCAAAGGGATTGAGACTGAATTCTACACCAACATTTATCCATAGCTTTGGTGACACTAATGCCCTGATTTCAAAGGGATTGAGACGTATTAGGGTTCCATAAGATACCTAAGCTAGCTTCGTGACACTAATGCCCTGATTTCAAAGGGATTGAGACTTTACCTTTCATAGTGATATCCTCCTTGCTTATGTGTGACACTAATGCCCTGATTTCAAAGGGATTGAGACGAAAAGAACATAATTTATTCTCCTATATATTTATTGTGACACTAATGCCCTGATTTCAAAGGGATTGAGACCATGTCTTTCTCCTTGTGTTGATGTTTATTATTAGTGACACTAATGCCCTGATTTCAAAGGGATTGAGACATTCAAGTATTACAGTCCTATCTAAGAGATTAAGGTGACACTAATGCCCTGATTTCAAAGGGATTGAGACACATCTCCTCCAGCCCTTCCGATGGCGATAGCTTCGTGACACTAATGCCCTGATTTCAAAGGGATTGAGACAGCTGAAGGGCCCAATATTGAGTGTTTGCTCATGTGACACTAATGCCCTGATTTCAAAGGGATTGAGACATGGTGCATGTTTCCTGCCTCAATCCACAACAAATACACTCATAGAGAATTGAACAACACCGTCCCAAGAGATGAAGAATCAGATTAAAATTTCAGGTGTTGCACTAAAATTCCAGCTAGTCACTCCATCGCTATTTATATTGACCAGCCTTGTACAATGAGCATGCATGACAATAATGTTCGTTGATCGGCTTCTAATCGTCAAAATAAAAGCTATTCCCAAACAATGATTTAGTCATTTGTTCACGATCGCGATTGTCTATATTGCTTGTACCTAAATAACACCTATTCTATTTATTCTTTGATTTCCAACATGGCGCTTGATCAACCTCACTCTTCTCCGCGCGCACCTTCGTTGCCACGTGAACCTTTTCCTTTCTTATTACATTTTTTTCGGCATTACACTGGTTGGTGCGTGCTGGTGGTATTACTAGAAATTGGTTCTTCGGCTAGCGGTATTTTGACGCCCTACGCTATTGGTCAGATTGTCGGTGGGGTGACTGATGCATTAGAGTCACGAGAGAAAATATTTGCTCTGGTTGCTTTCCCACTTGGGCTGTATATCGTACTCACGTTAGGAGAAGTACTATTCAGTCGTGCTAGTGCTTCTTGTCGTATTATCGTTGCGCCACGTTTACGAGCGCAGGTAACGGGTGAATTATTCGCTTATCTGCAACATCATTCGCACCGTTTCCTCAGTAATAATTTCGCCGGTGCGCTAGCCAGCCGTATTTCAGAAACTTCCAGCAGTGTGAACATGACTTTGTGGACGCTGGTATTTGATTTTTTGCCAATCGCGGTCACACTCATCGTATCAGTAGCGCTGTTAGGGTATGCCAGCATGCCACTGGCCGTGTTTACACTGGTATGGGCGGTGCTTTTTTTAAGCGTTTCCTATCATTTTGCGCGACGCATTCGTCCTTTAGCACATCAATCTGCTAATGCACGCAGCACGACTGTAGGTAAAGTGGTGGACGCCGTCACTAATCTTGCCAGCGTACGTCTGTTTGCCATGCTGGGTTTTGAACGGGATTATCTTCAAAATTTTCTGAACAATGAGATTGCTGCGGCACGGCGTTGGCTGTGGTCCAACGAGAAAATTCTCTGGTTTCAGTACTTACTGGCGCTGACGCTTAAAGTTGGCACCTTATTGTTAGCGTTATGGTTATGGCAACACAATCAAATCACTGTTGCCGATTTTGTGATGAGCATCAGCTTGTCATTGCTGATTATTAATGAAGTGCGCAATATCAGCCGGCGCTTTATTGATCTGTTTGAATACATTGGCAACATCACCAATGGGGTCTATACCATTGTGCGTGAACACGAAATTACCGATATTGCCGATGCAAAGCCGTTACAAGTAACAGCAGGCTGTATTGAATTGCGTGACGTTAATTTCAGCTATGTGCCAGGTAGCCCAGTGTTTGAACAGCTTAACTTGCGTATTGAAGGTGGGCAGCGCGTTGGCTTGGTGGGCTATTCGGGTTCTGGCAAATCCACCTTACTCAATCTGATTTTGCGGCTCTATGAACCACAACAGGGCAGCATTCTTATTGATAGCCAGGATATTCGCCATGTGACACAGCAATCGCTGCATGAACAAATCAGCCTGATTCCGCAAGATCCCGGCTTGTTTCACCGTACTTTGCTTGAGAACATCCGCTACGGTCAGCCAGATGCCAATCGCGAAGCAATTGAATTGGCAGCACAGCGTGCAGATGCACATGAATTTATCGAGCGCATGCCTAATCAGTACGAATCACTGGTAGGGGAGCGCGGTGTAAAACTTTCCGGTGGGCAACGCCAACGAATTTCCATTGCGCGCGTGATCGTCAAAAATGCGCCTATTCTGATCATGGATGAAGCAACTTCCAGCCTGGATTCCATCACGGAACAAGCCATTCAAAACAGTCTGAATACCCTTATGAAAAATAAAACCGTGATCGTGGTGGCACATCGCCTTTCCACCATTGCGCATCTGGATCGTATCCTGGTGTTCAGTCAAGGGCGTATCATTGAAGACGGGAGTCATGCCGATTTACTGGCCGCCAATGGCGCATACACCCAATTATGGAATCGGCAGGCCAACGGATTTCTGGTTGAGTAAACCTGAACAGGAGAAATGGCAATGAATAGAATTCTGATTTTAGGGGCCGGTTTTGCCGGCCTGTGGGCAGCAATGGCCGCCGCACGCAAATTGGACGAATCCGGACGAGCACAGACAACTGAAATTCTGGTGGTGGACGCACGCCCGTTTCACAGCATTCGCGTACGTAATTATGAATTAGATCCTGCCGCCACTCAGGTGCCGCTGGCAGATGTGCTGGAGCCAATCGGCGTCAAATGGCTGACCGGTACCATTGAACAGATTGATACCGCACAGCACACGGTCACTGTGAAAACAGCAAATGATACAAAAGTATTGAATTATGCACGCCTGGTCGTCGCGCTGGGTAGCACACTGGTGCATCCGTCCATTCCTGGGTTAGTCGAACATGCGTTTGACGTAGATACGTTTGAAAACACCAACACACTGCTTGCTCATCTGCGATCCTTATCAACACAACCCGCATCTGCCGGACGCTATACCGCAGTTGTCATTGGCGCTGGATTAACCGGCTCGGAAGTTGCCGCAGAATTACCAGCAAAACTGAGCAAACTGGCAAAAAATACTGCAGAAGTGCGCGTTATTCTGATCGATCATTTACCGCGCATTGCTGATCAAATGGGAGAAGCACAACCGGTGATTGAAACCGCCATGCGCAGCATGGGCGTTGAAATGCGCCCCGGAGTACAAGTGAGTCGCGTCACGTCTACTGGTGTAGAACTGGCAAATGGTGAAACCATTGCAGCGTCCACGGTTATCTGGTGCGGCGGCTTTCATGCCAATCCACTGGTCAAGGAACTCCCAACCCAACACGATACGCTGGGTCGTATTCAAGTCGATGAATACTTACGTGTGCCTGATATTCCGGATGTATTTGCTGCTGGCGATTGCGCTAATCTTGCTATCGATGGCAAAAACGACATCATCATGTCATGCCAATACAGCCTGCCCATGGGGCGCTTTTGCGGACACAACGTCGCGGCAAATTTATTAGGTGAGGCATTATTACCACTGCGGATTGATGATTACGTTACCTGCGTTGATCTCGGTTCCTGGGGAGCCGTCTATACACAAGGGCGCGAACGCAAATTGGTTATGCAGGGAGAACAGGTCAAGCGCACCAAACAATTTATCACCCACGAACTGATTTACCCGCCTATCAATCGCAACCGTGACGATATCCTGCAAGCCGCCGCCCCAACTCTTGCAACAGAATCACTGGAGAATAAGGTGTTATAAATACTGGATTGCTGCATTAGCGGCTTCGATTTCCCTCACTGTCCTTGCAAGGAAGCCGCGGCCGGTGAAGCAATCCAGTGCAGCCATATCAATGAAGGAAAAGTTGTCTTCGTACACACTACTGATGTTATTCCTGGATCGCCACAATCCTATGGATTTCGCGATGATGATGGAAAAAACGCCCTTGCAAGGAAGTGGCAAGCTGACGTGACAATCCAGCAGTCAATATCAGGTAGAACACGCAAGCTACTAAGTTTATCCGTAATCAGCGTTAGGCTTCCTCGCATTTATAGCATTTTTCCCCGATAGCTTGCTCGCTTTCGCGAGGAGCAACGCGACGCGGCGATCCAGCGTATGGGTGCAAGATGCAAAGAATGGCTGCTTTTCTTCGTTGTGACGATAACACTAGATTGCTTCTCACTTACAGTGATCGCAATGACTCATTTTCATTAATTTCGGCGGTTGCGTCAGGGAACTCCTGAAAGATGTTAACGAGGAGTCAGCTCAAGGAAAAATCGGCGAAGAAGCGGGATTTATATGTAATAAATGAGCATTCAAAGTCGACTTTTAACCCAGAAATGGAAAAGTAGATAGTTTTACAGAGGTTCTCTGGGTTATCGCGTTAACTACGCTTCCCCCAAGATCAGAGTTCAGCGTAGTTCGTTGACGTTATGCCAAAATACGGCTATTCAGCATGAGCTGGTTTTGCTGCGGGTACCACGGCATCAATCACTGCCGCAGGAGTGGTGGTTGTTACGACTTCATCCACTTCATTTTCCGGAACTAATTCAGTTTCTGGCTCAACTGTTTCCATTTCTTCTGCTCCTTCTTTTTCTGCTTCGTCAGCTGTGGATCGCTCTCCCTCAATAAGGTTGGTCACACGATCGCGCAGCTGATCTACAGTGTTCTCATTGATATAGCCGGTTCGCCATAGATAAGCCAGCCCGCCTAATAGTAACAAAATAAACAGGTAGGATTTCCAGGGCGTTTTTTTCTCAGCGTAAGGATCGCTGAGTGAGCGTTGCGCACCGGGTGGCAAGGCAGCTATCTGAGTCAATGAGGTACCAAACGGAATGTTGATGATGGCACGTGTATTAATTGCCCAACCATTGGCATCCAGCAAAGGTGCCAGACTACGTTTTCTCAATTTAAGATAGGCCAGCAATACTGATGGTCCAGAGATAATCAGGATTAATCCCAATATCGCCAATGGCATTTGCCACCACACTAAACTGAGGAAGCCTGTGACTACGGAGGCGATCGCGGTGCCGATTGCACCAATCGCCAGGCCAATGGCTGCAAAAATACCAGCAAATTTACCGACATCAAATGGTGCTGGTGGTGCTTTGCTTTCCGCTGCTTGCGCTGTATCTGCAATACTGGCTGCAGCTCGATCCTGGACTGCTTGTTCACGTGCGCTGGTAAATTTCTCGATCTGTTCGCCAATCATCTTGCCAATACGTTTGTACGGATACCAGAATGCCTGTCGTACACTGATTGGATGTTCTACAATTTTGGTGATGGTTGCTTCCCAATCTTGTCCCTGGCGATCGTAAAAAATACCGTTACGTCCCACCATCAGGTTATCCGCATCGCCGTTGGTAAAAGCTGCCACGATGTTCATTTGTTGCGTATCATCATCTCGTCGCGTACAGGCACAATAAGCCAGATAAGTACCGCTTAGTGTGGCCATAGTGCTGTGTTGTGCCACGTCATCAATATGCAAACAAAAATCACAACTGCGCCCATCCAGATACAAAGTACCTGCTTGAAAAACTGCTTTAGTGCGCCCAGTATAAAAATCCCGGAAGGACACAAAGTTATTCAGCAGCCGAAATAAATGATGATGGTAGCGAATCAACTTTTCTACAGATTCAATGGCATCGGATGCACTGGCTAGAGATTTGTCCTTTTGAATCAGCGCCAGAATTTTATCCTGATAGCCACCTGACAAAATGCTGCGCACACGCTGAATACCTAAACCTTCTACCGTTGCGCCTTGTTTGTTATCCAACCAAACTTGGTGTGCCGCAAACTTCTGGCATAAATTTTCCCATTCCTCACTGGTCAAGCGATCACGTACACCTATCAATGGGGTTACTACCTGATCTTTAAATGTGGTTATCGCTTGCAGCCAAGCTGGATTAATACCTTCTGCTAAGGATAAAGGTTGTCCAGCCGCGATTCTGGCCAATGGCAAATCAATCAATTGTTCAGAAACAGCAGATAGGTTCTGGCCTGCTAATGCTTCATAGCTTGCCAAAGCAGGATTTAAAGCACCACTGGCGTGCGAATCAAATTTCGCTAAGCTGCAACGTGTGAAATAATCATCGACCTTGGTTTTGATGTTATCAAAAGCAGTTTTGGCTGCTTCAGTTGCCTCGCCTAATATCAGTATATTATTTGCATCCTGTTCGGCTTGCTGCCACCACTCGGAATAGGCATGTGCTTCATCAAAAAAATGATTGGTATTTTCTTCTGCAACACCTTGCGAACCGGAGCGATCCAGCTCAGATCCTGCACAAGTCATAATTTCTTCTATGACAGTTTGCGTTTCTGTATCCGCTGCAGCAGTGGGTGGCACAATACCATCGCCATTGAATTTTGTGCTGGCAAAGATTTTGGTTAGATCAGCCGTATCTTCTATGCTGATTGCTTCTACGCCACCCTTGCCCAAGTTATGCAAAATCTGTTTGGCCGATGCCAACAAAGCAGCCCCTTCCTTACTACTATCATCAATGGCTTGCAGCGGTAATTGAGGCAATTCTTCAAGCAAACTGGCCGGATCTTTTAGCATGGCTATCGCCCAATTTACTGCTGCGATAATTTCTGTTACCCGGATGTGGCCATCTTGATCAATATCAAGAAATTCCAGCGTTTTCCGGTCAAACTCCAGATTGTTCACCGGGCAGCTCAGCGCCGCCCACAGCTTGGGATCGAGTTCTGCTAGTGCCCGAATATCTTCTCCCGTTTCCAGGCGCACCTGATCAAATCCGCCCGAGCGAAAAAAATGCCATTTGTGCGATGTATTCATAATGTTCTCTTTATTGTTTAAATGATCGATCGACGTGATGACAGCTCCTGTCTACGTTGATTGCAGCTATATCATAATGAGAACAAGTAATCAAAGAAATTGCCTGAGATGCGCACGTGATAAAACACATACTTTCAGATCAAACGGAAACAGTACAAGCAATACGCTATTGCTTATTGATATTAATCGCTGGTCGGGATAACAACGACACCCGGCAAGGATTCCGGACTGTGAATACCTTCCAGCGTTTCGCCTCGGTGAATGGGTTTGACTGGTTGCTGCAAGATCTCGAGTACAAAATTAGGTTGAGCCAGCAAGGCATGGTGCGTTGCGCCATTATAAAGCTGCAAATCGTGCAACCCTTGTTCGTTCAGACGCGCATCAACTTCAACAACACTTAAAGTAGCAGGGTCAACGGTGTCAGAAGCCATTGCCATGCACCACAACGTTCCATAAAGCGGCACATACTGCAAATACGGACGAACAATGGCAAATACCGCGCGCAATGAAGCAGCAATTCTCGCCATGGGTACTTGCAAATGAATAGGGGAGCCGATATGCAACGAGATAACTCCACCGGGATTCAACAGTTTTTTACAGGCACGATAAAACTCAACGGTATAGAGATCTGTTGCTGGCCCGAATGGATCGGTCAAATCAAGAATAATCTGATCAAAGCGCTCTGTGCCTTTTTCAATAAATGGCAGTGCATCCCCCAAGCGTAATTCAAGGCGAGGATCATCAAATGCATTACGATGAATGGTAGGCAACCACTCCCGAGCTAATCGAATCACTTCTTCATCCAGCTCTGCCAATACCAGATGTTCCAGTTCTGAATATTTAAGCAATTCTTCCGCTGCGCCGCCATCGCCACCGCCTACAATCAAAGCACGGCGTGGCCCACCATGGCTAATCGCAGGCAAATGCACCATGGGCTCATGATAAAAAAATTCATCACGTTCTGAAGTCATGAAGCAGCTATCGATACGCATAATGCGACCAAACAACTGATTTTCAATAATTTCTATTTTTTGCCAGGCTGAATTAACTTCTACCAGGCGCTGATGTTCACGCAGATAAAAACCAAAGTTTGAACCCAGCTGTTCTGCCAGATAGCGTCTCTTGGTGTGATCAATCGTTTCCATTATGCACGTTCTACTCGATGCAAATGAGGATCTTTCGGATTGAAAGCAGTCAAAATGCTATCAAATAACTGCTGCGCCTTGGAACGATTATCCGAGGAATAATTGCAAACATATACATCCAACGTCACATAGCCAGATTCCGGCCAAGTATGAACAGACAAATGCGATTCTGCCAATACCACCACACCGGTTACGCCACCCCCTTCACCAAAACCGTGAAAAAGACTACCAACGGTGGTCAAGCCAGATTCCGCCACGCATTGCTTGCAAAATGCCTCCAGGAATTTTGCATCCAGCATGAAACGTTCATCACATGAACAAGCATATAAATCACCAATCAAATGTAAACCCGTTGCACCGCGTGCAACAGACGGCGGCATAGAAGTCACGGTAATCATAGTATTCATCGCTACAACCCCTTTCTTTTACATAATCAGTAAATAAAGGAATCTCTGAGAAACGATCTGCGTTGTCATTTCTTAAAGATTCCTTAACTAATCTGCTGCAAAATAACGTTTGTTATCTGTTCACATATACGTGGCTTTCATAAATATGAATGCAGTAAGAGCATGTGTTTTCAATTAAGTTGCCGTGTTCTTTCGCATCGCACAATCTCATCAAATAGCAACACGCTGACTGCACTCTTGCCGAGCCAGGATTTTTTCAAGGCGGTGATTATAGCGCTCAAACAGATTGAGACAAGTATTGTTTAACCAAAGAATAGGTCAAATTATTGATTGATGTTTGGAATCAATGGATTAGGGTGTAATTTTGTTTCTATGAAATACCAAAACAAGAATCTAGTCAGAGCTGAGATGAGCTACTCGCAAAAAGTAAAAATAAATTTCTGATGAAATAGGGCAACGAGGCCTGGCTGTAAGTCTCATTCTAGCTGTACTCATCAGAAACCAGGAAAAAATAAACCCTATCTATCTTCCTACAGTCCCTCATCAAAATTTCACAAATAAAGTTCATAACTATATAACTTTATCAACGAGCAAATTATCTGTTTTCAAGTGGGTATTACTTTACAAAAATTGGACTCGTATTTTTAGCAACTCTTCGTCCAACCCATGGCGAACTACATCAATACGCTCACTACATCGAGATACAATATCACCAGTCATCACAGGGAGCTGGAATGGGAAGAATGCCGGGTTGTTCAGGAGCAGCCCCAATGCGCCCTTGGCCTCCGGGGTGGCCAAGAGTGCGGATTCGAACATCAAGATGGCCAGGTTTGGTTCGGCAATGCTCACCGGAGCGGTTTTCTCATAGCAGCCTTTGGCCTCGGAATCCTTCAGGGCTCCCCAGGCGACAAAGGAACGGATGACGAACCGGGCATAGCGGCTGACGGTTTGCCTGTCGCCGTACTGTTCCTTCAGGCGGTTGATAATCTGCGTCTGGGTCACCTGATCCTGCAAGGCCAGCAAACGGCCGGTCTGGCGGGCCACATTGAACCAGAACGGATAAACCGCCGAGATCATCCCCCAGTGGACCGCCAGGGCCATGGACGGGTTTTCCCGCAGAAACGCCAGCGAGGCATCCCGGAATGGAATCAGCTCGGGGTCAGGAGAGACCCAGATCTTCATCAGGTTGTTGACGACAAAGGTCCGGGTCTGATCGCTTCGTTCGCCCTCTGAGCCGTTGCCTTTTCTGTCCGCGAGGAACTCATGTAGCTCCTGGCGGATGGTTTTGGCGTCGAGTCCTGCCAGCAGCAGATTGGCTGCCTTCTGTATCCACTCGAAACGGATCGCCTGCTTGATGCCAATGGCTTCATGTCTTTTGCCCATCACCGTGTTCTCCTTTCAAACTTCACAAGGGGCACGATGACTTCTTCGATGGCTACACCGCCGTGACCTACGATGGCATCTCCCGGGTTCACGAATGCGTCGCGGCCACCGGCCACCAGGGGGAAATAATCTGCGGGTAACCCGACCGGCTGCCACTCGTGGGCAAACGGAAAGGCCCCAGCCACCTGAGCGCGGAGTTCCGGCGTGGGATAGACACGAACACGCTCGCCGCGAGTTTCGGCAATCACCCCTTCAGATGGGCGGCCTTTACCGTCGCATTGGATGTTGCCGTGATCGGCCGTCAGCCAGACCTCATAGCCGTAATCCAGCAGTTGGCCGACCATCGCGGAAAGAAATCCTGCATGGCACCACTGCTTGATCTGGTTGTGCATCCCGGCCGAACCGAGTTGCATGCCGTGCATGATTTTGTCCACTTTATCCACGACCAGCCCCACCACCTTGGTCTTCCCGGGGTGGATTGCGGAGTCGAGGACGCTCGCAGCATCACCGTCGCCAAGACCGCGCTGGTAGGCGACATCGAGCCGGGACAGGCCATGGCCTTCCCAGAACTGCTTCCAGAGTTTCTCTTCGCTGTTGGTCGAGTTGATGGATGACGGGAAATAGAGCGGCGGCTTGCCCGAGAAGATCGACTGCCGCGATACCGAGGTCAGCGTCGGAATCCAGGCGAAGGTCGCGGATTCGCGCATGACAAGATTGGCATCTTGCTTTTGCAGAAGCTGGCGAATGGTCACCCACTGGTCCAAGGCCAGGCCGTCAACCACGATCAGCGCGGCGCGGCTGCCACCGGAGTCCTCGATATCCCGGGCCAGGCGGCGCGGCACATGATGCAGCATGGCCGGATTGGTCGGCGGCAAGTTGATCAGACTGGAGTAGTGGTCCACCAGCCAACCGACGAAGGTCGTGTTTAGTGCATCGCCAATTTCTCTGAGCCGTGTCTGATACTCGGTGCTGTTGCCGCAATGAACCAGGGAAGAGAGTTCGGCCCATTTCAATGCAAAGGCGGTCCAGTCCGAGTAACGCGCTTCCGCAGTGGGCAGTTCCTTTTCGACAAGGTCAAACAGGCGGGAAATTCGAAGCGCGTCATTGTCCATGCCGGAGGTGGTGATGCCGCTGCGGACCCAGGACCCGGCATCCACTTCAATATCTGTGACCGCGACGGGGGTGAGTTTTCCCTCCAGGAACAGGTTGTCGATGTAGACCTTGATGTCCTGATGATCGAACGGTAGGCGGTCAGGGCCGGGATACTTGAGGCCGTATTCTGGTGAAACTTCCTGCACTTGATTGGCTCTAGCCAGCCGGGAAAGAAAGAGCGGCCAGCGTTCCTGCAAAAAGGCGAAGAAGGCCTCATCGTCCGGAACGATCTCGGAAAGTGGCCAGGCTTTGAATCCATCATTGCCTTTAAGAACCTGGATGAGCCGCTCGGCCAGCATCAACGGGATTTGGAGTTTACCGTAGTGCAGACGGAGCAAGGCGCGAAGCAGCTCCACCTCGTTGGCAATCAGCTCCGGCGCAATGCCGAACACATGACGGAGAATGAAATCCTTGGTGGCGTTGTCGCCCATGCGATCCGGCGGTGACTTGCGCTGGGCCTCAAAAAGCGAATCCAGCAAGCTCCTGTCGAGCTTTTCAATGACCGGATAGCTCAGGTTGGGAAAGAGATCTCCCAAGTTGAATGAAAGCTTGCGGCCCGCCTGGAGTAGGTCGTAAGGCAAGGATTCCAGCTCCGCATCCTGCAAGCGGAGGACTACCACCAGATCGGTGTGCTCACCCCGGTCCCAGATCGAACGGTACTTTGACTCATAAGCGTATCTGAATTCGACCGGATCACTGAACTCGATCAGGTCGAACCCGCGCCCGCGAAGCTCCAATGCCAGCTTCTCCTCGGTCAGCAGACAATCCGGGTCCGCGACCAGGGTCAGCTTGCTGACGTTGGGCACAAAGTCGTTCAGGATGGCGTCTCGCCAACTACTCATTGAGCGCCTCCCTTGATGATCCGCAGCATCAGCAGCGACCGGATTTCCGGAACGATCTGCCGCGCTGATTGCAGTTCATGTCGCCACTCAGCCTCCTCGGCATCACAGCGGGCAAGACGGTACTGGCGTACTTCAGGCAACCCCACTCGCTCAATAGCCTTCCGCCGAGAAGCGAAAGCAACCATGCCGCGTTCTTCTTCCCGGGTCACCGAAACTATGTGCGCCTGCTGCAGGGCGTCGAACAGCTCTTGTCCGGCCTGTTCGGCAGCTATCTGCAAGTTCTCATGGGCGGTGATGGATTCATTCTGGCCGAGGGTGGTCTGCATCTGTGCTTCCGCTGTCTGCAGCGCATCCCAGATATGTCGGGCCGTGGGCAGAAACAGTTTGCCTTCCTCGCTCAAGAACACGCTGACATAACCACGCCGAACCATGGGGATGCGCAGAAGTTGTGTCTTTTGGTGCATTCCGGCCTGAAGGCGGATTTCAAAGAGCCCCCAGAATCCGGAGATGCTGGCTGGCAATCCGCTTACGGTTACGCACGGCAAAGGCTGCCCAGCTGCGATTTGTGGCAGGTTCAGGGCCAGGCCGCGGACACGGCTGTTTTCAAGATTGAGCAGGGTTGCGTCGGTCAGACGATCCGCCTCCCGGGCGTTGAACACGGCCTTGCGATGTTCCTGGCCGTCCGGCCAATTCAGGTCCCACCAGGAACGTTTACGGCTGGCCGCACCGCCGTGCGAGTTGAGGTAGCCGACCGTCATCCGTTCCACCCAATGGGGCAGCGGATGGGAACGCAGACGCTCAGCCGCCTGCACATCCGGCTCTTCGGATATGCCGTAGATGGCGGAGGACTCGCGCACCTGCTGAATCTCATCCCGAATCCTGGCCACCGTGTGATCGACGGAGGTTTCGATACCGTCAGGATTAAGAATGGCCGAGGCGAACACATCCTCGAACAGCTCACCGGCCTGGGCGGAGTCGAGTACGTCGCCGGTCTTGTCGATGCCGAACTCCTCCAAGATCACCGAGAGCTTCTGCTCCAGAACTTCGCGGACCCGGAACTCGACTGAATCCTCAAACACGAAATTGATTGCCCGCACCTTCTTGGGCTGCCCGATACGGTCCACACGGCCGATTCGCTGTTCCAGCCGCATCGGGTTCCAGGGGATGTCGTAGTTGATGATGACATGGGCGAACTGCAGGTTCAGACCCTCACCGCCCGCGTCGGTGGAAACCAGCACGCGGTGCGATTTGCGGAAGGCATCCTGGGCTGCCCCACGTTCCTCCATGGCCATGGAGCCGTTCAGGGTGACCACCGAGATTCCTCGGGCTTCCAGAAACTCCTTCAGCATCTGCTGGGTCGGCACGAACTCGGTGAAGATCAGCACCTTCAGATCCGGTTCGTTTTCCTCGGCTTGCAGCTTGTAGATCCACTCGATCAGAGCCTCGGCCTTGGCATCCGGACCCGCCTGCTCACAACGGACCGCCGCTTCGAGCAGGGTCTCAACATGGCTTCCTTCGCTCTGCAGAGCCGACACATGGGATTTCAGCAGCTCATCGAGCAGCTCCTGGCCGTCCATGTCATATAGCTCGGCCATTTCATCGTCTGGGCTTTCCGATTCCTCCGCGCCGTTTTCCAGTTCCGCCAGGCGCAGGCTGGCTTGTTGTTCGCCATCCTTAAGCGCCGCAAGCCGACGTTCCAGCGTGGTGCGGATCGCCCGGGTGCTGGAAACCACCAGGCGCTGCATCAGGATCATCAGAAAGCCGATGTGGCGCTTCTTCTCGCGCAGGGCCTGGTTGTAGCCCTCGCGCACATAGTCGGTCACCGCCTCGTAGAGAAGCCGCTGCAGTTGGTGACGGCTCTCCCAGGCCACCGGGGCCATCTGCGTCCGCCGGGGTTTGAAGAGCGGCTTGCCGTCGGCATCGATGGCCTTGCGCTTCTCGGTACGGATGACATACGGAGCCACCCGCTCACGGGAGACGCTGTCCATATCCGGAAAGGCATCGTCATCCAGCAGGTTCATCAGCCGATGGAAGGCATCGGTCTTCCCCTGGTGGGGTGTAGCCGAAAGGAGCAACACATAGGGCGCGGCTTCCGCCAGCCCCTTGCCGAGTTTGTAGCGGGCGACCTGGTCGGTACTGCCGCCCAGCCGATGCGCTTCGTCCACGATCACCAGATCCCAACCGGCGGTAATCAGATCCTCGAACCGGCTGCGGTTGTATTCGGCGACGCGCTCGGCGGTCCAGCCGCGCCGCTTGTCCATGGGTTTGACCGAATCCAGGGAGACGATGACCTGATCAAACATCGACCAGGCTGAGCTCCGGTGATCCGCCCCTGGAGCCAGGCGTTGCAATGTGCCGATGTCGTCGCCCAGCACGAGCTGGAACTGCTCGTTGAAGTGGGTCTGCATTTCCGCCACCCACTGGGTAGCGATTCCCTTCGGCGAGACGACCAATGTCCGACGCACCAGTCCGCGCAGTTTGAGCTCGCGCATGACCAGACCTGCCTCGATGGTCTTGCCGAGACCCACCTCGTCGGCCAGCAGGTAGCGCACGCGGTCGCCGGAGATGGCCCGGGACAAGGCGTGGATCTGGTGCGGCAGCGGAATGACGTTGGACTCCATGGGAGCCAGCAATACATGGCCGTCGGTGGCACTGGTGGAGCCTTCCAGCACCTCGGCCACCTTGGCTGCGGCGGCCACATAGGCAATGCGTCCGGCCTCGATCTCCGGCCGCAGGTCGGCAGTCAGCGGCCGCAAAGCGGAGCGGGGCACGCGCACCACCGCGTCCTGGTTCGGCAACCAGACACGGCACACCGTCTGCCCCCACAAGGTCTGTTCTTCGATGACCTTGCAGGCGCTGTTATGAACGGTGCTGTATTGCCAAGAATGTGTCATCTCTGAATAACGATTCCCTTACCACAGATGCGGTTTGTTTAGATGTGTGACCTGATTAACCAAAATCACTTCTGCATTCCGAATTTTTCTTTTTGTATCGTACAGGTCGTGACAGCTTCACGACCTTGTTTTCATCCACAGCCTTTTTCAGCCATGCATTGATCTGCGTTTTATTCACGTCCAAGGTTTCGGCAAGATCCTCGGCGGTGGTCGGGGAATCCAGTTTATTTAAAATAACAGGCAAAACGGCTTGATATATCGTTCCTGCGCTTTCCTCCATTTTGCTTTCAGACTCAATGACAGATGCCTCCTCATGAACAGGCTCATCTGCTGGCTGTTGCTTTTCAATACTCACAACCTCATGGGTTGGCTGAAAATCAAAAAGGCTTAGGTTCTTTCTATTTTTATTCCGCTTTTCACGGCCTTGGGCTACCAAGTCGAATAACTGTTGTTTGAAGCTATCTCGTTCTATGGATTCCGGCCAAGGGATTGCCCCCAAGTCCAGTAATTTATTATTTCCCTGCGGAGCTTTGCTTCCAATCCGAACAAAAACAGGCAGTGAGTTTTCTCGTTTGAGTTCCTCCTCAGCACCGGCCCATGTGCCGCCTTTTTTATGCTCTGCACTGACGATCAGCCCATAGTCCGCCATGGCATAGATCAACTTATTTCTGCCCATTGCTGTTCCCACAGAAAAGCGTGCATTGGGATGATAAGGAGAGAGTAATAGCAATCGTCCATCAGCAATCGCATGACGAGCGTCTCGCTCCACACTTTTCTTCAAAAGATTTTCCGCAAGGATGCCTATGGTCACTCCGCCAGCCTCCAGGGCTGCCGTCATGGATATCTGGTCAACGCCCCGAGCACCGCCGGAAACAACCGGCATTCGATTGTAGGCGCACAGCTCTGCGACTTGACGGGTAAAAGCTTCACCTTCCTCATCCACGTTGCGTGAGCCAACAATGCCGAGTCCCCCTCCATTCAGCAGGGAGCGATTCCCTACTCCAAACAGCAATGGAGGCGCTTTATCTTTGAGATGTTTCTTGTAACGAACCGGGTAATCGGTATCGCTTCGGCTTATAATCCAGATACCGTTGCGCTGCCATTCTTCGACAGCAAAGCCAAGCTGAACACCTCTACCGAGCAGTGATTCCAAACGTTGCTTGTCAAGGCCCGATCCCTTGGATGCTTCAGCAATGTTTTCTTTCTGCAACAAATCACCGGGACGCATTTCCACCCCGATAAGCCAGCGAACAAGCGATGAATATTCTGCCAACGACAGTGGCTTCTCGGATCGGTCTTTTCCGAAAACACCGCAAAGCAGGATAATCGATTTGGTATCTTCTGTTAAAAAGTCGTTCATCATCAGTCCATCCTTGGCGAGTTTAAGGCCAATGCCATTGGATATACGGCGGAACAACCGGCTTGACGCAATAAGGCTGATGCCACGGTGAAAGTCCACCCAGAATCGACCATGTCATCGATTAACAAGCATTCGCCATTCAAACACTGATCGGTAATTGTGAAAACTCCATCAAGGTTTTTGACTTGCTGGAAGCTATTTTCCATCTCTTTCTGTTGCCTGTTGGCATAGGCCTTTTCAATGCACGGGACAAAAGGTAACCCGAGTGCGCCTGCTAACCGTGCCGCGAAATCTGGTACCAGCTCCGGATGGTTGAGTGACGGAATACAGGTAACCCATTTGGGAGCGGGGCTGGGAGACCATGCCCGCAGCATTTCTACACAGGCAGTTACAAGTTCATCCGAAAATTTTTCCGTCTGGTATTTTCCATGCGCCACAAGATGTCCCCAGCCAGCATCACGCCATAGGCTTAACGCACGGCCTTCCTGGGCCTGTTGTTCCTGTGGGATTCGATACCCATGCAATGGAGATTGAGTAAACATATTTGAAGCAGGCCATTGCTTTCTTGGCGGAAGCGGTTGATAGCTTCTACGCAAAAACAGCCCGGCTCTATTGGCCAGGTCGTCGCTATATGCTTCATCTACCAGCAAAGCAGGGTTACAGTTTCTGCACTGTCCGCAAGCCGCTGGGGATGGATCATCCAAGGCCGCCTGCAAAAAGGCCATCAAACAATCAGAATGCTCCATGTAGTCACGCATCTGCTGTTGTTCTGCCCGCCTTATATCAGTGATCGCATTAACATATGTCTGATTTACCCGATAAGAAGCAGCGGTTGCGGTGACCTGCCATTTGGTGCCGATCTTTGTTATCGGTGATGGGGATTCAACTGTTAAAAACTTTATGGTTTTATCGATTTGGCTCTTTCTTAAATTCAAAACACGCTGCATTTCCGGAACAGAAAGGCCATTGTCAGATTCATCCAGAGCAGTGAGAATTTCTGAAATATGCTGCTGTGGCGGAAAAGCATTACGTATAAAGAAGTCTGCAATATGATCATCCTCTTCACCACAAAGCAGGATTCCATAGGCTTCATCAACAGCCCGACCGGCTCGGCCAACCTGTTGGTAATAATGTACTACCGATGCCGGACGTTGATAATGAATCACGAATCCCAAGTCAGGCTTATCAAAGCCCATCCCAAGAGCTACAGTCGCGACCAGCACCTTGATTTTATTATTCAGGAGCTGCTGCTCCAGTTCTTCTTTGACCGTCCCCCCGTCTTCCCGGTCAGATATGTCGGCATGATAAGCTTTAGCATCAATGCTATTGATTTGAAGCCATTCTGTTACCCGCTCAGCATCACGCTGGGTGAGCGTGTAAATGATTCCGCTTCCGGGGAGTGCTGGAATCGTTTGCGCCAACCAAGCCATTCGGGCTGCAGGGCTGGGCATATTGATATTCTGCAGTTTCAAGCTCTTACGAACCAGTGATCCTTTTTGCAAGATGATGTTCTGACCCAACTGCGCTTTAACATCGTTCACAACTCGATCATTTGCCGTTGCTGTTGTCGCAAGAACCGGGATATTAGAGGGTATGGCCTGCAGCACACGCACAATGCGACGATAATCCGGCCTGAAATCATGTCCCCAGTCTGAAATACAATGGGCCTCATCAATAGCAAATAGCCCGATGTTATTGGCCATATTTGCCAGAATATTTTGACGGAAGTCGTCATTTGCCAGACGCTCCGGCGAGATCAATAGCACATCCACCTGATTCGCAGCCAACTCACTCTGGATCTGTTGCCACTCCTCATTATTGGTACTGTTTATGGTGCGGGCTGTTACTCCTATTCTCCCTGCAGCTTCGAGCTGATTCCGCATCAACGAGAGCAGGGGAGAAATTAAAAGGGTCGGCCCCGCGCCTTGCTCGCGTAGAAGCTTTGTAGCAAGAAAATAAACCATGCTCTTTCCCCAGCCGGTCCGCTGAACAACAAGGACACGCTTTCTATTGTGCAGTTGCTCTATGCTCTCCCACTGCCCATCACGAAAAGAAGCTTGAGGATTATTCAGTGCGGTCCTGAGATAAGCCTGCGCTTGTTGTTGAATTGACATCTCATTCCCCTCCCATCCGTGTTACCGCCTGGTCGTACCACATGAGCAGCTTGGGATCTTCTTCCAAGACGTTGTTGGGGATCTTGTCGGCCACGGCGACGATGACGGCGTAGTCACGTTCCTGCCAGGCTTTCTTGAATCCGGCGCGGACAGCTTCTAGGCGGAAGACCTTGAGTTTCTTTTTGACCTCTTTGTATTCCTCGAACTCCTTGAGCAGCGCTTTCTCGCGCAGCTTCTCCAGGTCGCCAGCCTTGTTGGGATCGGGCACGTACCAGCGGTCGCGGGCTTTGGTCACCAGCGCCGGGTCATCCTTGGGCAGGTTGCGCAGCTCTTTCCAGTTGGTGGAGAGGTAGGCGTGGATCTGCTCGGGAACAGGGCCTTTGCCGTCGTAGCAGAGGAAGTTCTGGTTCAGCAGAGTAGAAAGTTCCAAGCCGACTTCGTTTTTACTCCAGCCACTGATCTCCTTCATAAATAGAGGATGTATTTCCTGGAATGTCTGAGGCTTTGGCTTGAGCAATTCACGTAGCCATTGTCGAGCAGAAGCCTCATCAGTAACAAAGAGTGTCAGTTGCTCGACATCTTGAACAGTCATACGCTTCTTGTCGTATTCCGCGGTCTGATTCGGCAGGAAAAACATGCCATCACGTTCTGAAAATCGCTGTGATAGTTCTGCATAAAATTCAGCGGACGAGAATGGGACGGTTACTCCTCGTTGTACATGAAAAGCAACCATGCGGTCATATAACAGGTATTCTTTTCGCTCAGCGATAACTTCTGAGCGTCCATCTTTTTTGACAAATACAGGAAGGTTGCTGAGATGAGTTCGAACAAAATCCCAAACGCCATCTTCAGATCCCGCAGTCAATTTGAAACGATCTTCAAGCCCGCCGTTCGCCTTGTAAGCGGATATTACTAAATCCTGTTTGGTAGCCATACTGGTTACCTGGCGATAGGAGCCTTGTTGCTTATCCAGTGTGCGCACGTCGGCAACAACGAAACCGACGTTCTGCAACGCCTCCTGAATGGCGTTCCAGACAGCATTTCGCGAGTTGTGAAATACTATGGTTATCCAGCGTCCCGGCTTTAGCACTCGGTAATATTCTGCAAAGCAACGGCGCATCAATTCCTGGTATTCCGGTAGCCCTTTTTTCTTGGCCTTATCAACGATGGCTTCGGCGTTCGCGTTTGAAAGAACGCCATACCAAGATTCGACGAGAAAATTAAGATCAGCATAATAAATATTTTCACCGAACGGAGGGTCTGTAAAAACATAATCAAACGAGTTGTCGCTCACCTGAAGAGAAGCAGTTGAATTAGTACTAACAACTACGCTATCACTTGCTGAGAAATTAGATCCAAATGTTTTTAGCAAAGCCCTTAACTTGCTATCGAAGCGATAGGACACAGATATTTCCGCAATTTGTGACGGAACATAATAAACTCCGGTCATTACTTGATTGGATTGGCTTGTCTGGTGTGGCCTAAATCGATTTTGCACAGATAAAGTTGTAAACCCTTGTTCTACAAAAAACATAAGCATATTTCGAATACGAGTATTCGGGCAAGCTTTTGCTATACGCCACATAACTCCTAAAGCTTGTGCTGCGCGTGGTAGATAGAAATGATGAATATGCGTCACGCCTGATCTATCCATACGCGCCCGTTCATGCGTCATGTGCATGTATGGGAGTGCTGTTCTTGGAATCTCAGAAGGAATATCCATCTGGCTAATTTTCTGTAACATCTCAAGATCAGCGAGATCTGGCTTCTTTTCATAGCGGGTCTTGCCGATTTTGTAGCAAATCAAAGACGGTCTTCGTTTAGGAACTTGATGGGTTTCGTTGGCAATTGGGTCAAATTCAGTCGAGAAAGCCTTTTGCAGACTACGCTTGGAAACTTCTGCTTGGCAGTGGGGGCACGGAAAACTGTCTTTTACTCGTTTTGACTCCTCATCCAGTGCTTCATTAAGAAACACCACCTCTCCTGCACAATCAGGACAGGTGAAAACCTCACTCCAGACCGTGTACTCAATACGCCCCTTGGTTTTTCCATCGGAGTGAAGCGTTTCATACATCCAGCCGATTTCTTTTTCCACATCCTTGAGAAGCTTCTTTGCTGCTTTCGAAAATGCGTTCACATCAAAAGGCAGATTGTAATTTGCAGCGATAAAGGTAGCGGCAGGTGACAAATCATTGAGAACGCAATGCCGAAGCCCCCATTCTGGAGCGGTATGTCCTTCAGCCTTCCATTTCTGTTCAAGTTCTGCTCTGTATTCCCGGGGGGCGGCACCACACCATTGCGCCGCAACTCCGGTCATACCTGATCCATTAAAACCATCCAGCACGATGTCACCGGGTTTCGTGTAATGAAGGATGGATGGCACGATAGCAAGATGCGGAACCTTCGTGTGATAGGAGTGGGCTTTATAGATTGCGTGCGTTTTCCCCTCACTCACATCCGCAGCAAAAGGCTCCCGGTGATAATGATAATCCGCTGGCTTTTCAGGCTTCTGGCTTTCCCATTCTTCAATAAAGTCGGCGATCCATGGATTTGGACAGGCGGTGTAATACGGTGGATCGCTCAGGTTCAGGATGTCCTCGTCGCTGCCGATGGGAAAGCCTTCGATCTTGCGAAAGTCCGGGTTGCGCAACCGGTCGCGTAGTAGCTCGGTGAAGTGTTGGCGTCGCGCTTCATCACTTGGGAATTCGATGCCGAGACAGGTGACCGGTTGCGGTTCTGTGTTCTGGGTTCTGTGTTCTGAGTTGAAAAGCTCGTCCTGTTTCATTTGTACTTGGCTCCCTTGAAGTCGCTGTTCTGTAAATACCGCAACAGTCCAGCGATCATCCGCGCCGTTGCTTCGGTTTCCGAATAGAGTTTTTGGAATTGATCTTGGTTTATGTAGCCAGCGTCGAGGGCGACGTAGAGTTGGGCTTGCACTTCGGATGCTGAGCCTTTGGCGGTGGATAAGAACTGGATGAACTCCTTGTTACCGCCTCTGCCGAAGCCTTCAGCGATGTTGGACATGATGGAAACCGATGCCCGGCGGATCTGGTCGCGCAGACCGAAATCACGAGAAAACTGGCCATCGTTTGACAGGGCGTAAATCGCCTTTGTCAGTTCTCGGGCCTTTTGCCAGGCTTCTATGTCCTCAAATCGCTGAAATGCACTCATGGCGGTTACTCCAGGACAATGCGGACTTTGTTCTGGTCTTTGCCTTTGGTAAGGCTGTCCACGTAGTCACTGACTGCTTGCTTGATTTCATTTGGCGTAGATGGTCCAAGGTCGGTGACGATCTTCAGCAAATCTGCTTTTTTGACCGGTACCTTCTGCAAACCGGCGAGGATGGTTTTTAAGGTCTGCACAAAATTGCCATCAACCGGGTCGGGCAGTTCCTTTGAATTCATGAACGACTGGATGACCTGCTTGTCATCCTCATGAAGCAGTTCCTTCACGTTTGCCTGAGTCATCGGATCGTCGAGGTTATTCAGCAGGGTCTTGGTCCACTGTTCGATGATCTTATCCAACTGCTCATCCATCTGGTCGAGTTGCTGCGAACCAGAAACTCCGAACCCAGAACCCAGAACTCCAATTTCCGCCGCAGGCCGAAATTGGCAATGCGGGCAGATGGGCGAGGCGTCGAGGTTTTGCTCGGTCAGGGCGAAGCAGCTCTTCAGTCCGGCCAGGCGGTTCTGGTAATCGGTGAGCTGCTGCCGGGGCATCAGGTCGATACCGGCCAGTTTGAGCAGGGTTTGCAGGCGTTGGTCGTTGAGCAGTCCTGCCTTGCGCTTGTCGTCGTTCACGCCCAGCCGGGCGCGCGCGTGGAGCGAGATGTATTGGTTGATGTAATCGCGCTTGAGCTTTTTCAGCTCTTCGCCAACTTCGGACGATAGGCGCGCGAGTTGCGGGTTCTGAGTTTTGAGTTCCGAGTTAACGGAATCCAGAACATCCCCCCTGATTGCTTTAACTTGATCAGCCCAGAGATCCAGCCCCGATGGTTTTGACTCGGAACCCGTAACCCGGAACTCAGAACTGCGACTTGCGGAGGCTTCCGCCGTAGCAAGCCAAGCCGCCGTCGGGCTGTGGTCCATGATGAACTCGCGCAGGGCGTCCAGCTCATCCAGGGCCTTCACGGCCTTTTCGTGGGCCAGCACTTCGGGAGCGCTGTAGCGGAAGTTTTTCAGCTTACCCGGCGAGGAGTAGGCCTGGAGCGATTCAAAGAAGCCCTTGGCCTCGTCCAGCCCGCTGGCCTGGCTGGCCAGGTCGGTGCCCGCGAGCAGGTCCAGGCCCCAGAAGGAGAGTCCTTCGCGCAGGGTCTGCTGGGTCATGACGATGCGCTTGACGATCTTGCCCACCGCCTGTTGCAGGTTCTGCACCGGCTCGTCCTTGCCCTGGGTGACGAGCTGGGCCATGCCCGGCGTCATGCCGAGCAGTTCGAACAGCGCTTTGAGCGCGGGCAGGTTCCATTCCTTGGGCTGCTCCAGGTGCTTGAAGCGGACCAGCTCGTCCATGCCGGTCGCGGCAAGCTGCTGCAGGCCGGTGGCGTCAAACTTTTTGCCCGGAATGGCGAGCACGATGTCGCCGGAATAGACCAGCGAAGCCAGGATGACCGCCACCCATTCCGGCTCAAGCCGACCACCGCCGGGGTTCATGTATTCCAGCCCGTGGTCGTCCTGGATGATCTCGCTGCGGTTGACTACCTGGCCGTGCCCCTTGGCCTTGACGGTATCGAGAATGAACTTGGTGTACTTCGACTTGTAGGGGTCGATCTTCTCGCCGTCGAGCAGCTCCAGGGCGTCCAGCACGGCGGTGGCCTGCTTGGTGCGGTTCTGCCCGGCGATGGCTCGCAGGGCGTCCTGCGCTGCCTGGGCGCGGTTGTTGCCGGTGATCAGGACCGAGAAGAACGGGTAGTCCGGGGCCTGGTTCTCGAAGTTCGGTGCCAGGCAGACACCGGCGATGGTGTTCACCAAGTCGCGGAAGTTGATAGTCTCGTGAGGCGACAGGCCCGACAGGTCGCGGATGGATTTGCCCTTGGCCCATTCGGCCATGGACTTGGCGCGGCCCTGATAGGTGACCTCGAAGGCATCGCTCATGTGCTTCTGCAGCCACTGGACCAGCTTCTTCAGGAAGCCGTCGGCCTTCGATTCATAGGTGGCCTTGGCATGGCCCGATGAGGTGGCTGCAAGATCCAGTGCGGCCGCATAGCTCTTCAGCGCAGTCTGGAATTCCTCGTCGGTGCCTTTCAGGCGGAAGAAGACCTCGTCGTTGACCTTGTCGTCCTTGAAGCGCGGCGGATCGTTGGGCTGGATGAAGTAGAGGTAAAAGTCCCGCTGCGGCACGGCGGTGGAACGCTCGTTCGGTGCCCCGAAAAAGAGGTAGCCGGAGCGGGCTGCCTTGTGCTCCTGCCAGACCAGTTCGTGCTGCCAGATTTTGTAGCCGGTCACATAGGTGGCGTCCTGGCATTCCATGACCCGCTTGAGCGCCTCGTAATAGAAGCGGTCGAGCTGAGCCTGGCCTAGGCTGTCGGCCCGCGTCCTTACTTTTTCGTCGTAATCGATATCTTTCGAGACATCCAGGTAGAATTGGCCACTGAGTCGCCCGCGATCATCAATCTCTGTTGCGGAAATAAATTGCCCGCTGACGGCTTGGCTGATCAGGCGGATAGCCGTTTCAACTTCACCACGTAAGTCTTCTGCGCTGTCATCGCCACCGAGCTCGGCAATCAATGGATCAAACAGGCACAACTGGTCACGAAGCGCTTCAGCGGTTAGTCCATTTGGCGAGGATAAACTTCCCACGGTAAGCCGATGAACGCTAAGCCCACGAACAATTCGCAAGGCAAATTTCTTGTTTTTCGCCTTTGGATAGTTGGAAATCACTAAATTTTGCAACGTGTTGCTGCAATCAATGACCTGCTTTATATCAGGTAATGTTCGATAGGCGGCATTGGTTGAGAGTACATCCCAGTAGCTGTCGAAGGCGATCAGGCCGGGTTCGTCCTGCGGCACGTCCTTGCCCAAAATGCCTTTCATGCCCATGGACAAGGTCTTGAGCACTTCGCGTTTTTCCACCACGGTGACCCGCTCAAATGTGTCGATGTAATCGGGATGCACCGGGAAAAGCCGGACAAACTCGTCCATGCGCTCATTGAGCCCGCCGTAGTATTTGGCAAAAGGCATCAGGTAGTCGCGGATCTTGGCCTGTTGCTCGGTGGTCTTCTTGAGCAGGCGCTCGGCCACGACGAATTTCACGTCGCTGCGGGCGATAAGGATCTGCTCGAAGCGGTCCTTCACCCGGCGGATGCTGTCGGCGACAAAAGCGAAGCGCGGGCTGTCGAAAATGGCTTCCTGGACACCGGCCATGAAGCGGAAGCGCAGGTCCTTGCAGACCTCGCCGACCTCGCGGAGGAAGTTGAGGTCGAGGATCAGCTCCTGGTCCTTGCGGGTGCGCAGGTAGTCGAGCAGCTCGTCGACCACCAGCAGCAGGCCGTGTTCGGGGAAGACCTCGCCGAACTTGGCCATCATGTCTTCGAAGGCCCGCTTGTGGCTGGTAATGGTCCCGGCTTCGGGGAACACATACTCCACGCCGAGTTTTTCGAGGTGCTCTTCCAGTTCGGCCACCAGGATGTCGCGCAGGGACATGGTGGTGGCACCGATTTCGGTACGGATGACCTTGAACCGACCGGCGATCTGAGAGGCTGCGTCGCGGACACCATCGTTCTTCAGCCCTTCCAGCAGGGAGGCATCTGCGGCAAGGCTGGAGACCACCGACATCAAGTGCGACTTACCGGTGCCGTAGTTACCGACGACCAGCAGGCCCTTGTTGTCGACCGGCTGGTCGAATTGCAGCTGAGGAATGACTGCTTCTACGTTTTCCTTCTCCAGCTTTCCATCTTTATAGATACGACCGGTGAGCTTTTCAGCCATTTCCTCGGAAATGACATAGGTGTTCACGAGGGTGTGTGCGGCGCTCGATTTGTCCGCGTCACGCAACTGAACGACCGACTCAATCGGGTCGAATTGGATAAGGTCTCCGTATTTCATGCTTGTCCTGCCTCTCTATTGTTTTTTGCCGAATCGACAGTGGCCGTGCCATCCATGCCCACAATCAGCGCATCGACCGAGTCATAGCTGCGGTACTCGGGATGGCCGGTTTCGGCGTACAAAAGCCTTCCGGAATTCATGATTCCGTTCCACGAAGCCACCACGACCCGGTTTCTTGAAATGGACTGCAGCAGCCGCAAGGGGTCCTGCTGGAGATCCTTGTCGAAGAGGATCTCGAGATTATCCAGCACAACGGGTGCTTGAGCCTGGTCCGCGATCTGATCGAGGATGCCCGGCAACCGAAGCGACCGCTGCTTTGCCGTCAGCTCAAGCAGTTCGCCTGAAAGCGCCAGATTGACGTTGACGACAGATGAGCCGAATTCCTCGGCAATATCCCGAAGAACGCCGGTTTTGCCGGAACCGGTCTCACCCACCAGCAACACCAGACGGTGGTACAGCCCTTCGGCTGCCTGGAGGGATCGTTTTATTTTGTCGTGAATCGGTTCGGCCATGGTCGCTTCTTATTGCTCGGTGTATGGCTTATCAGATTTATCAACTATACTTGATTTTCCGATCCAATTTGCACATAATTACGTTATTAATCAATTGCTTATACATATTATTGATTAACAATTTACTATCTTGTCCATTTATAAAATTCTTTGAATAATTAAGCTCTGAAACTGTGGGCGGACAAAATAGTTGGGAACTGGGAGGGGTGGAAATGGAGTTTTTAAGGATTATTTAGGGAAGAGTGACAAAATAGATGGGAACTGGGTGTAGCGTCGTAAGCTAATACGAAAATTAAAAATGACAAAATAGTTTGGAACTAGATTTCACTTATCTGGTTAACTAATCTAGCTAACCTGCCGCTCAGCTTAGTACGATCCTATATCCAACTGATCATAATCCTTTCATCAGTATCCCAAATTAAATCCCCCTCCTAGACTGCCTCACCAACACTTTACAGTGATCCCGTATTTCCGGACAGGTGATTGATTTTTTTCGCTTGTACAGGTGTTAAGCCACAGTTATCTTGATGTGGACATTATGCATTGTAATAGCCCATTAACATGCGCTAAGAGCATAAATTAATATACAGTAACAAGCATTACGAGGTGCTAATGTTTGGAAAGCAGCCTCTTCCAACTACAATAATAAGTTAACTATCCTCCACCCACAAATAATTACAAATGACCCCTTTCCGCTATAACTCCGATCTCACCAGCGGCTCGCTACAAACCCGAGAGTGTCGCATTATTACTGGCTTGTTACTCCAAGAGCTTGATGAAGCTGCCTGGGATAAAGCCATGTATAAGGAAAATGTGCTTCAGAAACGCACGCAATCTACGGTAAGACGTATTTCTTCAGCGCTTAGAAAACGCCTAGAACACCTAAGCTCTGACTTTTGGGCTTTTGCGTTTTTATGTTAGGCATTGTCTGGCAACTGGAGGAAGTGTAATGACCATGAATGGTCACTGTGATTGACAGTATCTTGCTTAAACTTATCTGAACAATGGTAGAACTGGCTCATATTTATCCCCTCTATGATTGTTTATCTTTTTCACCATAAAAAGTATCAGGGGCTACTCAGGGCTACATAAAGATATTTATCTACTTTTACTGATTGATAAGTAGCATCAGTCCATCCGCAGGACTGGTGGTGCCGGCAAAATGCTGACCCAACACATGCGTATAGATTTGCGTGGTCTTAACATCGTTATGCCCTAAGAGTTCTTGCACAGTGCGAATATCACGCCCCGCTTGTAATAGATGCGTAGCAAACGAGTGACGAAATGTATGACAAGTGACACGCTTGCTAACGATGCCTGCTTTTTGTACGGCTGCCTTCAATGCCTTTCGCGCAACGGAGTCATGCAGATGATGGCGGCATAATTTGCCGTTATACGGGTGGTTGCAGAGCGTGCTGGAGGGAAAGACAAACATCCACGCCGCTTGTCGATAAGCAGAAGGGTATTTGTGATCTAAAGCAAAAGGCAGCGATGGCCCTACGCCTTGTAAGTTGTCGTCTTGCTGAATAAGCCGCGCTTGCTCAATGAGTTATTTTATTGCTGGGATTAGGCGCGTGGGCAGTAGGCTGTTTCTGCTTTTCCCACCCTTACCGTCATGCACAGTGATGCAGCCATTATCAAAATCAAAATCTTTAACCCGCAAACGCAAGCATTCATTAATGCGCAAACCTGCACCATACAGCAGCGTAAAAATAACTTGGTTGCGAGTATCCATAACCTGCAAAATGCGTTGCACTTCATTTGCAGAGATAACAGAGGGTAGCCGTCTAGGCTTGCTTGCAGGGATATAATCAATATCGCCCAACGGCTGTTGTAAAAACCTGTTGTACAAAAAAGCTAGGGCATTTAAAGCGATTTTCTGCGTGTTTATGGCTACATGTCTGCTGTTTGCTAAGCTGGATAAAAACAGCCTGACCTCTTCACTGCCCATGGTCTGAGGATGACGTTTTTTGTGAAACAGAATAAAACGCTTAATCCAGTGCAGGTAAGTTTTTTCAGTTTTCAGCGCATAACCTTTTTGTCGCATATCCGTGCGTATAGAATTTAAAAATGGACTGTTAGACATAAAACGCTCCTTGTCTTGCAACTGTCTGCCTATACAGCCTATTCTAGCTGGGATTTAAAAAAGTGCCTGTTTTTTACGCCTAGAGATGCTTGTTTACCGGTAGAGTTTTAATTTAATGCTAAATAAATTAAAATGTTATGAGTTCTTTGGGTGAGATAATGTGCATCGTGCAAGCAGGATAGACGGCATGCACGATTTGTAATAACAGAGTGTCTTGTATTTTTAAAGAAAGTCTATTTAATACAAGTGATTATATTAATTAACGGTAAGCATCAGCGGGTGACAAAACGAGCATGCTTACTAATAAAATGTTAGGCGTCATATGAAGATTTCGGTGATCCCTGAGCAGGTGGCGGAAACATTGGATGCTGAGAACCATTTCATTGTTCGTGAAGTGTTCGATGTGCACCTATCCGACCAAGGCTTTGAACTATCTACCAGAAGTGTGAGCCCCTACCGGAAGGATTACATCTCGGATGATGACTCTGATGAAGACTCTGCTTGCTATGGCGCATTCATCGACCAAGAGCTTGTCGGGAAGATTGAACTCAACTCAACATGGAACGATCTAGCCTCTATCGAACACATTGTTGTGTCGCACACGCACCGAGGCAAAGGAGTCGCGCACAGTCTCATCGAATTTGCGAAAAAGTGGGCACTAAGCAGACAGCTCCTTGGCATACGATTAGAGACACAAACGAACAATGTACCTGCCTGCAATTTGTACGCAAAATGTGGCTTTACTCTCGGCGGCATTGACCTGTTCACGTATAAAACTAGACCTCAAGTCTCGAACGAAACAGCGATGTACTGGTACTGGTTCTCGGGAGCACAGGATGACGCCTAACAATTCATTCAAGCCGACACCGCTTCGCGGCGCGGCTTAATTCAGGCGTTAAACATCATGAGGGAAGCGGTGATCGCCGAAGTATCGACTCAACTATCAGAGGTAGTTGGCGTCATCGAGCGCCATCTCGAACCGACGTTGCTGGCCGTACATTTGTACGGCTCCGCAGTGGATGGCGGCCTGAAGCCACACAGTGATATTGATTTGCTGGTTACGGTGACCGTAAGGCTTGATGAAACAACGCGGCGAGCTTTGATCAACGACCTTTTGGAAACTTCGGCTTCCCCTGGAGAGAGCGAGATTCTCCGCGCTGTAGAAGTCACCATTGTTGTGCACGACGACATCATTCCGTGGCGTTATCCAGCTAAGCGCGAACTGCAATTTGGAGAATGGCAGCGCAATGACATTCTTGCAGGTATCTTCGAGCCAGCCACGATCGACATTGATCTGGCTATCTTGCTGACAAAAGCAAGAGAACATAGCGTTGCCTTGGTAGGTCCAGCGGCGGAGGAACTCTTTGATCCGGTTCCTGAACAGGATCTATTTGAGGCGCTAAATGAAACCTTAACGCTATGGAACTCGCCGCCCGACTGGGCTGGCGATGAGCGAAATGTAGTGCTTACGTTGTCCCGCATTTGGTACAGCGCAGTAACCGGCAAAATCGCGCCGAAGGATGTCGCTGCCGACTGGGCAATGGAGCGCCTGCCGGCCCAGTATCAGCCCGTCATACTTGAAGCTAGGCAGGCTTATCTTGGACAAGAAGATCGCTTGGCCTCGCGCGCAGATCAGTTGGAAGAATTTGTTCACTACGTGAAAGGCGAGATCACCAAGGTAGTCGGCAAATAATGTCTAACAATTCGTTCAAGCCGACGCCGCTTCGCGGCGCGGCTTAACTCAAGCGTTAGAGAGCTGGGGAAGACTATGCGCGATCTGTTGAAGGTGGTTCTAAGCCTCGTACTTGCGATGGCATCGGGGCAGGCACTTGCTGACCTGCCAATTGTTTTAGTGGATGAAGCTCGTCTTCCCTATGACTACTCCCCATCCAACTACGACATTTCTCCAAGCAACTACGACAACTCCATAAGCAATTACGACAATAGTCCATCAAATTACGACAACTCTGAGAGCAACTACGATAATAGTTCATCCAATTACGACAATAGTCGCAACGGAAATCGTAGGCTTATATATAGCGCAAATGGGTCTCGCACTTTCGCCGGCTACTACGTCATTGCCAACAATGGGACAACGAACTTCTTTTCCACATCTGGCAAAAGGATGTTCTACACCCCAAAAGGGGGGCGCGGCGTCTATGGCGGCAAAGATGGGAGCTTCTGCGGGGCATTGGTCGTCATAAATGGCCAATTTTCGCTTGCCCTGACAGATAACGGCCTGAAGATCATGTATCTAAGCAACTAGCCTGCTCTCTAATAAAATGTTAGGCCTCAACATCTAGTCGCAAGCTGAGGGGAACCACTAGTGTCATACGAACCTCCAAGAGACGGTTACACAAACGGGTACATTGTTGATGTCATGTATGACAATCGCCCAAGTAAGTATCCAGCTGTGTTCAGAACGTACGTCCGAATTCCAGACTATGTCGAACTAGATAACGCGGAGGAGCTGGCCGACGCAATCATTCGAGAGGTTGAGTTAAAGGAGGCATGGCTCACAAGGGTCTTGGGGAACTCAGCCGATCCTGACGCTTCTGTGGGCAAGTGGGACCGGCGCCTAGCGCAGTGCGGTGGTATTGATGAGATGTCAAGTGGGGTGCAGGCAACATACTTCAGTCCAAACGGTCAGCTGGTCGGCTTAGTGGCATACATTGATGCCGAATGGATGGATGAATAGCTCTGACGTTACGATTCAGGTGAGACAACCAGATGGGCATTGCGTACAAGCTCAGTTGCCACCGATGTGGCTACGAGTCTGATCTTCTTTACCTAGGCCAAGGTATGGCGATGCTTCCTGAGCAAATAGTCGGAACGTGCACATGCTGCGACAATCTAACGACGATTTCTATAAATGAAAGCTACGGAGTATGCTCACTTTGTGGGGCTAAGGATCGTGTGATATTTACAAGCTATCAGCATGAGGCAAGGCCAAGAAATCCCTGCTATCTAGAGAGAAGTTTCAAATATCAATGCCCAAGATGCCATGCCTTCAGTATGGAGCCTCCGGATCTACCGGAGATGCTTTGGGACTAATGCTCCGCTTTGCCTCGGGTATCCGTTCGACCTATGTTTAAGAGGAAACGCACGTGTCTGCCGCCAAAGCTCTTGCCTATGCACTTTGTGACAAGTTGGAAAGCAAAAAAGTTGATGAAGTCGTACGAAATCTTGTTTCTAGCGGCTGGAATATTAGGGAAGTGGCCTGGGAAGCTTCGTCCTTTGATCATGAAATGCCCTACTTTGACACGGGGCGGGACTTCGATATTGGATTTCCTGACACGCTGTCATCCAAGATTGAGTTTTTGACCGCGAATGGATCAATCGTCCAAGCACGTGCTCGCCTGCACTTCAAGCAGGCTCTAATTTTTGCCAAGGCGTCCAAACATGTCGCCGCGCTCAAGAACTCATTGGATTACTACTATGGATCGTCTGTAATCCCCCCTCAAAACCACGGAGGCTATTTGTAGAAAATTCCATTAATATGAACTCAAGGTGTTCCCTACGGACGAATCAGCGATGAAGGTGGTGTACCTGGCTATCCAGGCGGCGACCAAGAAATGGACGATGCCGATCCGCAACTGGAAGCCGGCCATGAACCGTTTTATGATCGAATTTGGTGACCGTTTAAATGGCCACCTTTAACTGACCGGCAAAAGCACTTACACAAAAGGGTTTACAGGCTCTTTCAGTCATTCCTTTAATGCGTAAATTGCTCTCTAACCACTCTCTCAGCCCACCCTTCCATATCCTCTCTCGATACTTGCAGCTCCCCCAACCCCTTTGGATGATTCACCCCTCTATGCCCGTCTTGTCCATATAATTGATCAAACAAACTATTTGGCCAATTCAATGAGCTCTTCACCACTCCACGCCGTATCTTTTCAAAATCATTCCGCCATGTTTCGCTATCAACGCCACTCAACACTTTGGTAGAAAGCATTTTCACCCCATCCGATGCATCCACCTCTAGCAATACAAATTCACTGCCATTACGTTGCACCCCAACGGCTTTAATCACTCTTGGTGAGCCATCTTTACACAGATGTAATCGGCTACGCCCAACTTTTGGCAAAACCAAGGTTTCTTCAAAAAGCACCCGACATGCAAATTTAGTTTTTAGAATTGAAAGTAGCTCATCAAAAGCAGCAAATCGATTAGCAAAAATAGAGTTGTAATTGGTTGCATCCTGCTTCCCACCCACATCTGCCGCTGCTAGGACACCACCTAAGTGTGGCTCATCAGTACTAACCAAATTACTATTTTCACTTGTTGTTGCTTCTTCTTTTTCTAAAATAGTTTGGCTACTTTTTCTTGCCCTGCGAGATTTTTCAATTCGACTAGGTCTACTAAAACTTATCCATGTCGGCTCAGCCTCTATGACTCGTGTGTCTGTGTCTATATTGGCTGTTTCCTCATCGTCCAACTGTAGATGCTCATCATCAACAACTGACTCTGTTGAAACCGCTATGTGCTGCGTACTACCATCACCTGCCTCCTTTTCCTGAAAAGAGGCATGGCTAATAGCTGTTGTGCTAGGAAGCATAGCGTTGATTTCTAAACCTACTATTTCCTCAACTAAATAATCCTTATCCTCGTTAGAAGAACGTCCTTTTACATGTAATTTCCAACCCTGCATGGGCGGAGGGTCAAAGCTAAAGCACCAGCTTTCAACGCCGTTCTTAATTTCTCTATTTTGTTGATAGTGCCTAAAAATACTTTCATACGAATCCATAACATCTTGATCCGAAAACAACCAAACCAAAAGCTGCACTACGGCCGACTGCTCTAACGCCCCTTTAGGAAACGATGAACTGGGTAAGATCCTTATCTCTAAATGATCTCGCTCAACCTCATACTGAACGTCGAACTCTTGCTGTAAAGCGGTACTGCTCAAACAGCTTCGACAGAAATAGGAGTTAATTAAAAATAATGACCGAGCTAGCTCTAACTGTGGGATGTGATAACGAGTCTTGCTATATGGTGTTTCAGCTTCGTAAATAAATGAACTCTGCGCTCCATCCTTGTTGCGTACGGAAGCAAAGGACGAGAGATTAGGAAAATCGATTATTTTGGCTCGTTGAAGATCCGATGCTTCAAACTCAATCACACGATCCGCCTTATTTATTTGCTTTGTTGTACTGTTAACCACCTTAGCTCGACTTAATAAAGGCAAATGAGTAAATCGAGTCCATTTCCGTTCTTGCATTGGATTAAACCAAACAAAAATACGCCACTCCTTATGACCCGAGTTACGGAATAAATGACCAATATGTACAACCTGCACATTGTCATTAAATGTAGCTAGCCTAACCACTCACTCTTCCCCATAAACCATTTCCAAGAATCTTTGTGCTTCCTCAGTTATCCGCTCTTTAGATAACGTTGCACTTCTTAATAATCGCCAGCGCCTAAGCTCAACATCTTCCTGTTTAAGCTTAATAAAAGCTTGGCTAATCCGTCTAATTTGATAATCTTCCACACTCTCTGAGTAACGCTTTAAGCAAAGCGCTACCAAAGGCAGTTTCTGTAGATTTTTTGCAAGAGAGGTTCCGTTAGGAGTTTGCTTTAACAGCCAGCTCGATGTCGCTCTTGGGTGATCAAGGCTACTATCTAGACGCTTTATGATTCTTAATAGTTGTCGTACAGCAATTCGATCTCTTTGGTTCCAATCAACTCTAGGGGCGGGTGCCAGACGCTCTTGTTGATGCTGTTGATTCCAGTGAACTAGCCAATCCCTGTCATGTCGGTAAAGCCAAGCGTATAGCACCCCACCCTCTAAAGACTGTCTTGCCGCCTTAATTCCTTGGTATTTATGCACTAGTTGCTGCCAGTCTTTATGCTTAACAGATAAATCTTCAGAGTTAGGTTGCACAGACTGGCTAACAGGTCTTGTCGTTATAGAGTGCTCAGTAAGAGCACTTGCCTGCTGTAGCGCTTCTATAACCGTTAGTTTTGGCAATAAGGCTTGCCACACAATACTATGCTGTAAATAACTAAAGGCTTTTCTATGCTTACGGAATATACTTTTCAGCCAACACGTGTCCTTGTTCTCTGCCAACTTTAAATCCAGTTTCTCTAGTGCCTCATCACTAAAAGTCTGCCTCACTCTCTCCGCCACCAAGTCATGACGAATGTGCTTGCTTTTGGTTAGCCCTAGATCCTGCGCTAAGCGCTGATAAAACAGCGTCCACTGCTCAAGGCTTGGGGAAAGCTCTTGCGCTCGTGGAGCATCTAACAGAGGGGCTATATAAGCAGCTAGTGCTGTTAATTGAGATAGGGAGTCTTTGGGGTAGTCTGAAAGCAGCTCAGTATGACCCAAAGCCCAAAATTGATGTCGGTGATCATCTACAGCTCTATCAAAGAAGACTAAAGCACCGTGTTTTGGACAATATGGCAAAGCGGGCAAATACCAATCTCGTTGCCAAAAGGCTTCCCCATACCTATTTAGCTGAAGAGCAACGCAATCAGGGCAGTATCTAAAGCGGTTATCGCTCTTAACTCTAGAAGCAGCGACTCCTAGCATTAAATGCACCGCACCTTGCGCTTGGTACTCCATTAACCGAATAGCTTCGTCTCGGCGCTCCTTGCCTACAAACGGAGCATATAAAGGGAATAAGGTATGCTCATAAATAAGCTGCTGAACAGCGTAACGTCCTGTTTGATGTAGATGTCTTGCTATCACACCTAAATGCGAGGGCAGACCTAAGGTAGCGACCACCTTGCGGTTGCCATACACCTCATCCAACAGCTGCTTAGGACTAACAATCCCTTGATAAACGCCTGCCCGTGCAATAGTGCTATAAATCAGCTCATTCGAGTACGGAACAGGAAAGTTTCTCATGGCTAACCTGCTTGTTTAAATAAGCTCGCCATATCCACTATTACCCCTTTCCCTTTTAACCGTTCATGCATGGTTTTTTCAGGTTGGCGTTGTGAATAGATATAACGTAAATCCGTATCAGGCAAGCTATCCCAGTCGCTGGGCTTGACTACCTTTATAGCCGAAACCTTTTTACTCTTGGAGGGCTTTTCTAGTTCTGACACTACCGTTTCGCCTTCCATCAACCACTGCAAAACAAGAGGCAGTAACTTTTGTCTTGTCATCGTTGGATTCTGGCTAAACGCTTTTTTAATAGTGGGAATTAACAGGCTTGAATCGTAATCCTCTTTCAGCATCAGATATAAATGACGCTGATCTTCGGTATCTAACTCTTGAAGGGCTTTTTCTTCTGGTGTTTGTTCTTGTATCGCTGCGATATCTAGCTGAAGTTGGATTAACCGTTTATCAATCTCGGGAACGACTAGATCAGAATAACGAGCAATGCGTTCTGGGATACCCGAGCGTAATGCCTCTAGCATGGGGTGCACAGGCTTTAACTCATCTTGATACACTTGCCGCAATAAACCAGCGGTAATACGCTCATTGCCTAAAGCTAGCGCACGGAGCTGAGCGAGTACAAAAAGTTTTACTACAATGTCCATCACTCCTTGGCTTAGCTCATACCACACATCACGGACCTCATCCGATAACAGCGCATCTTTGCGTTGTAAAAGCTGTAATTGCCAAAGATTATCCGTAAAAGCGATCCACTCTTGATTGGGCTTTCCACGTTGCGTTTGTTGTATAGGATCCCAGAATATAGCTCCAAACCCTGCCCCTCTACGTGCAGACCGCAAATCAGCCTCAAAAATCTCTCGTGCTTTAGGGGTACCAATCAACATCACTGGTACGCCAATAATATTCACCATCGTCACAAAAAAGTTCAGCATCTCTTGAGATCCACCCGAACGAGAGCGGCTTAAATGCTGAATTTCATCAATAACCAACAACCCTAAAGCATGTGCATTGGCTATTTGCGACATCAAAGCCAACATGGTTTCTATACCATGACGTTTTAAGCCATAACGACGCTCATAGTTCGAGCCCAAGGCTCGATCCAACGCTCTGAAAAAATTCAAGCAGATTTCTTTTAGCGAACCATTATGCGAGCAGTCTATTTTCAAATACACCACCTGCTCTACATTGAGTTCACGATGGTAAATCACCTGAGGATACGTGGCTAGAATACGATGAAGAGAGGTCGTCTTCCCACTACCAGAACAACCAATTAACAATAAGCTTTGTGCCGTAGATCGTGCCTCCTCAAAGCGAAATGTCTCCAACTCTCCCGTTTGAACACGCTCATAACCATTTTGTAAATGCTTTTGTAAATCTCCTGTTTTAGGATTTCTGCCTACGTAGCCACCTCGAATCATGACCGAAATACGCTCACTTAGTAGCAAATGCGTACCTAATGGCTGAAAATAGTCATCTGGAATACGACAAATGGTATGAGCTCTGATAACACGGGACTTTTGCAAGTCAGAGGAAGTAAGCTGTAAAGAGGATTTCAGTGATGCAGCACTATTCACTGACTCTTGTAATGGTGGTAAGGCCTCGATAAAAGGATTATCACGATAAGCCTCTACCCCCGTATCACGATAAACTGCTTGAATCCGGGTAGCACTCATGACTCATCCTTTTCTGGTGGATCCTGAAATAATTCAGGCACGTATGTGGGTAGGCTGTAATCTTCTTGATCATCCGCTTCCACTGCGTTGAAAGGAATAACTTTAGCCTCATCACCTGAAGAGCTTGGCTTCAAATGCTCCGCACGTTTTTTACGCTCCGAGGTCACGGCTTCTTTTTTATTAGTTTTAATCTGCTTAATGCGTGTTGATTTGGGCTCAGTAGTACTGGGCGTTAACTTATTCGCTTTCTGAATGGTTTGCTGAATAAACGCCTCAAGCTCCCTGCGTTTAGTTAACTCATCCTGCTTCGCATTGGCTTTATTGTGTTTTTCTTGTGCTTGTATATCCCAAACCTCCCAAAATGAGAGACCTTTAAACTGCCGACTACGTTCCGTCAGATTACAGCGCCAAAATACACGGCTGCCAACTTGCGGAAACAAATAAATCGTATCAACCAGCACTGGGTCATAAGCCGCTTCTAAATGTTGAGGTCTAGCTATATCAGTGCTCCGCTGCAACCAACCCTCACGCAGAATCTCTGACCCCGAGTAATACAAACCCCACAAATTAACGCCAAATGAAGAAATAGAGACCTTTCGGCGAGGCAGTAACGCTACTCGCAACTGCTCTTGCTCCACAGCCCTTAAACTACCTGTACGATGCTGCATACCCCATTGCCATAGCTGGACAGGAATAGACGGTAAATCTGTAGGAAAATCAGCATCTCGATCGTATTTATCCATCACCAGATGGTTATTTCTGAATAAGATCGTACGCAAAATAATTTGTGTGAACTCAAATACCGACAGAGATGCATCTAACCTATAGTCTGTTTCACCATGGCTTTTGATCCGACTGCCCTCTACAATGCCAGGTGCAAAGGACTTAAACTCGGCTTGTAGTGTTCTAAAAGTGCTTTCCACTATGCCTTTAGCATCGCCACGTCTAGGTGGAGCACTTTCCACTCGCACATTAAAACTAGAAACTAAGGCTTCGACCTGATGACTCATTAATTCGCCACGGTCCGCTAGCAACACATCTGGCAAACCTACACACGGCCAGTCTGAGCTACTAATCTCAATATCATGCTGGGCACAAATGGCCGTTTTGTCAGAGCAAGCATTTACAAAAGCCTGCATCGCCACCACATAAGACGGATTTTCAAAGCCGATATAAAAGCCCGTGATCATCCGACTAAACACATCAATCACAATGTAAAGCGTTGGTCTTCCTATGATTTTTTGGCGATCATGATGATCCACTAAATAAATATCAGCAATCGTGGCATCAATCTCATAACGACTCCCAGGGCCTAACGCCTGAGAAGTGGCTGTACTACTTAAGGGTCGTACGTCTTTTTTATATACCCCTGCTTTAACTCTAGACTTTAAGCGCTGAGCTTTAGGGTATTCTCGATCATAAAAATAACGAAACTGACGTAGTGTTGGGTAATCCTCTTGGGGAATGCGAGGAAAATACTGAGCAAACAAGTCCACAAATCGTCTATAGGCAACGGTGGTCTTTGTACCTTTTTGATTTAACAGGTGCTTTTCTATGGTCAACCTAAAAAGGCGTTCAATCTCGGGCGTTACCTTGGTTCCTTCACCCTTACCATATTCTCTGGCTCGGCCAATCTTTGCTGTTCCTGTCGCTGAACGTCTTTCCCCTGGTGCACCGCTGTTTTTGTAGTCAGGAATTAATGCATTAGGCGTTTGACCACGCTGCCAGTAACGGCGTAACAACTTATAAACTGTAGCCTTAGTAACCTTATGTTCTTGGACCACATGCTCAACGAGTTCGCTTCTGACTTTAGGGTCGAAACGATCCTTACTATTAATAATAGGAAGAATTTTTCGATAATCCTCCTCGCGCTTCTGGAAGCTGACAGAATCTACAGACGGCTCTTCTAAATCAAGATGTACATAAGGGTCATCAGTTCTAACTAAGCGGCCTTCATCTAAATACTGCATTAGCAACAACTCAGCCCTAGCTTGTGGAACTCCTTTATCAGCGCTTATTTGCATCCAGACAACTTGGCCATCCTCTATAGCCAAAATGCGATACGGATCATTATCAAATAGCACAACCTCATTAATTTGCCACATAGCGCAACTCCTCCATATTCACTACTTGGCTAATACAGAGATCTGCACACTTATTTGCCCTGAAAGACTTATAAATATTGAACTTAATAAAACCATTTGCGGTTAAGGCTCGTATCTCACTCAATGTTTTGCCTAACTCCAAATCATAAGCAATATCAACCTGCTTACAGACATTGATAATGTTTTCATCTCCTTTTTCTTGCAGGATATGGGCCAATGGGGATAGTTGTGCTAAAAGCTCCGCAGAAACTTCTTCTGTTTTCACTGAATAAAGCCATTCAATATTTTCTTTTACTACGGGATTTATTTCTTTATCAGTAAAAATGAACCAAGGAATTTGCTTTTGCTGCCAATAGCGACGCTCTAGTTCTAGTTTTTCTAAGGTACGCTCGTCTTGTAAGGCTGCTGCAGGTTTGACTTGAATAGCAAACTGCTCAAAAGGACCATCTTTGCAGTCCACTAAAAAATCAGTAGACATAACCTGATCTACACCACGAATAACAGGATGCTTAATACCACTATCTATTGCAATCTGCCTGGTATCACTAGGTAATAAGGGGAACTGCTCGCGTATATCTAGCACGCTGCTCTCCCACTCAAGACTGAGAAAAACAGCAAGCTCTAAGTCAGATAGCAAATGATGGACTCGTCCCGTCTTATGAGAATAAATACGGTGGGAACGACCTGAAGAAGGAACTTCTTGTACTGTTAGCCATGGAATATAGTCTTTACCATGCCCTTGGCCACGCCCCTCTTTAATACGACGGGCAATTTGCACTTCAGAAAATGAAGAGTTTGCTTTAGCCATAACAAAAGTCCAGTATGCTTTTTCACAGCATAACTGGACTGATTTCAGTTTACAACTATTCTGTCTAGTTTAAGACTTTATTGTCATAGTTTAGATCTATTTTGTTCAGTTTAAGACTTTATTGTCCGCCCACAGAAACTGTAGACAGACAAAATAATTTTCAACTAGAAAGCCATTAAACCGATAATTTCGGCAGGTCTTAGCTTGAAAATGACAATTAAGTTAGAAACTGACAAGACTATGCTGTCTACGAAAAACATTGAAAAATGACAAAATAGTTGAGAACTAGAAAACCGTTTTAAAAGCTAGATCAGTAAATTTACTGGTTTTGCAAGTACTTTAATGAAAACCTTGGTTTACAACTATTTTGTCCAGTTCCCAACTTTATTGTCACAGGTGCAATCTATTTTGTCATTCCACATATGAATCAATGCTAGAGCAAGATCAAGAAATTGATAGGTAAAAAACTTAAACCAATTACAGGAGTGAGTATGAAAAAGTCAGGCATGTCTGAAATTGAAGCGGCAGAAAAGAGGCTGAGGGTCCAACTGAACTATGGCGGCATCGTGCATGATCCAGCCGATCACAAGCTGGTTATGGAATACCGCCAAGGCGACCTATCCGATGAAATTGGTCAGATGCGGCGACTGGCATCTGCCTTTAATGAATTGGCTGATGCTCTTGAAGACAAGTAAGCGCCCTTACAGACGATGAACGCCAAGAGAGGCCCAGCAGTTGCCGGGCCTTTTTCAGTTGATCAGGGCTCATGCCTCTACCCATTCACCATTAGCGTCCTTAACTACCTCGATCAACATGTCACCAGCATGAAGCCAGTTCTCTTTATCCGCATCGGTGATTTCGTCAGTAGACATAACCTGATCTACACCACGAATAGCAGGATGCTTAATACCACTATCTATTGCAATCTGCCTGATATCACTAGGTAATAAGGGGAACTGCTCGCGTATATCTAGCACGCTGCTCTCCCACTCAAGACTGAGAAAAACAGCAAGCTCTAAATCAGATAGCAAATGATGGACTCGTCCCGTTTTATGAGAATAAATACGGTGGGAACGACCTGCGGAAGGGACTTCTTGTACTGTTAGCCATGGAATATAGTCTTTACCATGCCCTTGGCCCCGCCCCTCTTTAATACGACGGGCAATTTGTACTTCAGAAAATGAAGAGTTTGCTTTAGCCATAACAAAAGTCCAGTATGCTTTTTTACAGCATAACTGGACTGATTTTAGTTTACAACTATTTTGTCTAGTTTAAGGCTTTACTCTCATAGTTTAGATCTATTTTGTTCAGTTTAAGACTTTATTGTCTGCCCACAGAAACTCCTACCAAAACCACCAGCTCTATTCAACTGTCACTGATTTCGCCAGGTTTCTAGGTTTATCAACATCGGTGCCTTTTTGCAGTGCAACATGGTAGGCCAGCAATTGTAGTGGAATAGTGTGCATGATAGGGCTGAGTACGCCGCCATATTCAGCCAAGCGAATGATGTGAACGCCATCGCTGGCTTCGATTTGGGAATCTGCATCAGCAAAGACATATAGTTGTCCACCGCGTGCGCGCACTTCTTGCAAGTTGGATTTGAGTTTTTCCAAGAGCTCATCGTTGGGAGCAATGGCAACAATAGGCATGCCGCTATCCACCAACGCAAGCGGACCGTGCTTCAGCTCGCCAGCGGCGTAGGCTTCCGCATGAATGTATGAAATCTCTTTAAGTTTTAATGCACCTTCCAGTGCAATTGGATAATGCACGCCTCGCCCCAGGAACAAGGCGTGGTGTTTTTGTGAGAAATCGCCAGACCATTGCTTGATTTCCGGTTCACTTTGAAGTGCACGTTGAATTGCCACGGGCAGATGCCGCAACGCAGCAATCATTTTCTGCTCTTCTTGCGATGAAAGCTTATTGCGCATTTTGGCCAGCACCGCTGTTAGCAGCAGTAAAACCGCCAGTTGTGTCGTAAACGCTTTGGTAGAAGCCACACCAATTTCCGGGCCAGCACGCGTTAGAAAGCGCAGATCTGTTTGTCTGATTAGTGCGCTTTCTGGCACATTGCAAATTGCCAGGCTGTAACGATGACCCAGTGCTTTGGCGTAATTCAGTGCTGCCAAGGTGTCTGCAGTTTCACCTGATTGAGAAACACCGATTACCAGAGTGGTTGGATCAGCGATGGGATCACGATAGCGATATTCACTTGCAATTTCTACATCACAAGGCAATTTGGCAATGGTTTCTAGCCAGTATTTTGCTACCAGACCAGCATGGTAACTGGTACCACAAGCCAGGATTAGCAATCTTTTTGTCTGCGAAAAAATTGTTTGTGCATCACTGCCGAATAACTGTGGTGAAATGGATTGCGCGTTGAGCACCATTTCCAAGGTATTAGCGAGGGCAACTGGTTGCTCAAAAATTTCCTTTTGCATGAAATGCGAATATGGGCCCAATTCAACTGCATCACGCGTTAAGGTGCTTGTCGTGACTGTGCGTGTTACTTCGCAACCTTTTACGCTATCCAGGCAATTACGAATGCGGTAGCCTTGGTCAGATAACTCTGCTACATCGCCTTCTTCCAGATAGATTACTTGCTGTGTGACTTGTACCAAAGCGGAGGCGTCAGAAGCGGCATAAAACCCGTCTTCTCCTATTCCCAGCAGTAAAGGTGCGCCGTTTCTGGCAACAATAATACGATCCGGGCGCGATTCTTCCATAACGGCAATAGCATAAGCGCCTTTTAACTCAGCCAGGGAAGAACACACTGCATCCAGCAAATCATCTGTTTCGCGTAGATGAAAAGACACCAAATGAGCAATTACTTCGGTGTCGGTATCCGACAAGAATCTAAAACCATCCTGCTGCAAACGCTGCCGAAGCACTTCATGATTTTCAATAATGCCGTTATGAACAACTGCAATTTTGCGATGATCACCAGAAAAATGAGGATGCGCATTTCGTTCTGAAGGGGCGCCATGTGTGGCCCAACGTGTATGGGCAATGCCCGTGAACCCTGTCGTGCCGCCAGTATTAACCAACTTGCTTAATTCAGAAACACGCCCGGTTGTACGCAACCGGTGCAAACCTTCATTTGCTACAACGATACCGGCAGAATCATAACCCCGATATTCCAGTCTGGATAATCCTTCCAACAAAAAGGGCACAACATCATTTTTTGCAATTGCACCGACAATACCGCACATAATTAATCATCCTTAACTTAATTCAGATAGATAACACTAATCTTTGTTTTTTTGAGGGCGTTTCCAGCCTGTCATGCTGACTTGTTTGGCACGCGATAACGTGAGTTGACCAGCCGGTGTATCGCGTGTAATGGTTGAACCTGCACCAATAGTCGCTCCTTTGGCTATAGTCACAGGCGCAACCAGTTGCGAATCAGAGCCGATGAACACGTCATCTTCTATGATGGTTTTATGTTTGAAAGCGCCATCATAGTTACAAGTGATCGTACCGGCACCAATATTGACTTGGCTACCCATTTTAGTATCGCCAATATAGCTCAAATGATTCACTTTGCTGGCCGCGGCAATCTGGCTGTTCTTGATTTCAACAAAATTGCCGATGCGCACAGCATCATCAAGCTGGGTACCGGGGCGAATACGTGCATAAGGCCCAATTTGACAATTTTTACCAATGGTGGCTTCTTCAATTAACGTAAAAGGATGAATCACAGTTCCATCAGCTACTGTTACATTCCTGAGTATACAATTTGCATTGATTGTTACATTGTTTCCCAACTGTACATCGCCTTCAAATATACAATTGACATCAATTGTTACATCACCACCACAAGTCAATTGACCACGCACATCAAATCGCGCTGCATCGATCAACATCACACCCTGTTCCATCAGCTGGGTAGCAATACTCCGCTGATAAGCACGTTCCAGCACGGATAACTGAACTTTATCGTTGACGCCAGCAACTTCCCAATCCGCTGTCGCATACGCTGTTTCAATAGGAACACCAGCATCAACGGCCATGGCGATAATATCGGTCAGGTAATATTCCCCTTGAGCATTGGCATTGCTAAGCTTATCAAACCAGCTTGCCAGATATTGATTGGGCAACGCCATAATGCCGGTATTGATTTCACGAATCTTTTTTTGTGCATCGGAGGTATCTTTCTCCTCCACAATTGCCTGTACATGATTAGTCGCGGCATCACGCACAATGCGCCCATACCCATGAGGGTTATCCAGCTCAACGGTTAACAACACCAACCGATCCTCAGCAGCATGATCCAGCATGGCTTTAAGGGTGTCACTTTTGACCAGTGGCACATCTCCAAACAAAACCAACGTCACGCCAGACTGACCCAAACAAGATAATGCTTGCTTGACAGCATGCCCTGTTCCCAGCTGCTGTGCCTGCTCTACCCAGACAAGATCCGAAGCAGCGCCAATTGTCTGGCGAACCTGCTCACCGCCATAACCATAAACCACACATATTGTTCGGGGGGAGAGTGTGCGTGCACTATCCAGCACATGAGATAAAATTGGTTTTCCTGCCAATGGATGCAAAACCTTGGGTAAGGTTGAGCGCATTCTCTTGCCCATCCCTGCCGCGAGCACCACTACATCAACTTGTAACACGAGCCATCCTTAATTTAGGTATAAATGTCAATGATAAATGAATATAAGTGGAGTGTACTGAAAAGCCAAGGCACGAGATAGAAGAAATAAGCAGCAAAACACCGACTTCTTTTTCAGTAAAAAAGAACTATTGTTTTCAATAAATACTGCCCGCCTTGTCTAACAAGCTACAATAGTTGGATCTATAAAATTCGCTAGAACCTATATAGCTTGCTTACATGGCATATCTTGTAATTATCGCAATTTTGCCAGTCACAGAGTGAATATGAATCCATACAAAGATTCTTATCTCCAATGGCATTGTCATTGTCTCTGTAACCACGTGTCACAAAAACGCGATAGTGCCACTCATCTGAAAAATTGCTAATGATTAAATTTGTAAATTGACCAGCGACAGTAAGTCTGTTTGCAAGGTAGTAGAACCCATCTGGATTCTGATAAAATCGTAGGTTTGTAAAGAAAGTATCGCTCAAGGAATACCATTATGACTTATGTAGTAACGGAAAGTTGTATCAAATGCAAATACACGGACTGTGTAGATGTTTGTCCAGTTGATTGTTTTCGTGAAGGTCCTAATTTTCTGGCAATTGATCCGGATGAATGTATTGATTGCACATTGTGTGTGGCAGAGTGTCCGGTGGAAGCTATTTATGCAGAAGATGATGTTCCAGAAGATCAGCGCCAATTTATTGCACTCAATGCAGAATTATCCAAAGTCTGGGACCCGATTATTGAAAAGCAAGATCCGTTACCTGATGCGGACGAATGGGCATCCGTCACTGATAAATTTGATCAGCTAGAACGCGAGTAAAGTTTACTGTTATTGCACCGTTAATCATCAAACACATTACAAACAAAAGGAGATGTGAATGATGAAAACTAAAACTTCAATAACATGTATTTTTATGGCAGCAGCACTGTATATGCTTCCACAAGTAGCAATGGCAGGTCAAAGTGCAGCGCAAAGTTATCCGGCTGTAACCAGTGGAAAACTAGTCAGTGGTGTTGCTAACGCCGCAACGGGTTTCGTTGAACTTCCTAAAAATATCAGGCTCAGCAGTCAGCAGCACGGCGTTGCATACGGATTGACTATTGGCGTTCTGACGGGTGTGTTACATACAGTTGGGCGTACCGTTGTGGGCGCACTGGATGTGGCCACTTTTCTGATTCCTACACAACCAACAGTTCGTGCGCCTTACGTATGGCAGGATTTTGACAAAGAAACAACCTACAATTAATTTTGTTGATCGTTTGTATAGATCAATGTTTCAATTCTGTTATCAATGTTTTAATTGTTTTAACCCGTTCGCTAACATCCGAAATACTTTTCCGGATGTTCAGACGATCAGGCCCTGCCATACTATATTCCTTGCCGCTTTGAATTAGCTGGATAATCTTGATTGCCTCGATAGGGGGGTTCTCTATAAATTGCAACTGAATATTATCCGAGCTGGCATCAATACGCGTTATCCCTAGTTCTCTTGCCAAAATACGCAATCGATGACTATCTAACAACACACGCGCTGGTTCTGGCAATAATCCAAAGCGATCAATCAATTCTTTATAAATCTCATCTAACTCAGCTTCATCGCCACAAGCCGCCATCCGCTTGTACAACACCAAGCGCTCATGAATATTGTGGCAATAATCTTCTGGTAACAACGCTGGAACATGCAGTCTTACTTCTGCTGAAATATCAAGTGGTTGTTCTACATCTGGTTCATTACCAGCTTTCAGTGATTTGATAGCTGTATCCAGCAATGAGTTATACAGACTGAACCCTACTTCCTGTATCTCACCACTTTGCGAATCTCCCAGCACCGCGCCTGCACCGCGTATTTCCAGATCATGCATGGCTAGAAAAAAACCGGAACCCAGTTCTTCCATCGCTTGAATGGCTTCCAGTCGCTGGGTGGCTTGTGTAGTTAACGCTGCTTTTTCCGGTGTCAATAAATAAGCATAGGCCTGGTGATGAGAACGCCCCACTCGACCACGCAACTGGTGTAATTGCGCCAGACCAAATTTATCTGCTCGATGAATGATGATGGTGTTGGCAGTAGGAACATCAATACCCGTTTCAATAATGGTAGTGCATAACAACAGATTAAAGCGTTGCTGGTAGAAATCACGCATCACTTGTTCCAGCTCGCTTTCTCGCATTTGCCCGTGCGCAACATTTATTTTTGCTTCCGGCAAAAGTTTGGTCAGTTTGGCATACATCGTCTGGATAGTACGCACTTCGTTGTAGAGAAAATAGATTTGTCCGCCACGTTTCAACTCCCGCAAACAGGCTTCACGCACAATGCCAGCCGTATAGGAATGTACAAAGGTACGAATAGCCAATCTGCGCTGAGGAGCTGTCGTAATAATGGAAAAATCACGCAATCCTTCCAGGGACATAGCCAGAGTACGTGGAATAGGCGTGGCTGTTAACGTCAATACATCTACTTCAGCACGCAGTTTTTTAAGCTGTTCTTTTTGTCGGACACCGAAACGATGCTCCTCGTCAATAACAACCAAGCCAAGATTTTTGAACTCAACGTTGGCTTGAATCAATTTATGTGTGCCAATGATGATATCGGTGGTGCCCTGTGCCATGCTACGCAACACTTCGGCTTGTTCTTTCGCTGAACGAAAGCGGGAAAGTTCGGCAATTTTGACCGGCCACTGCTCCGCAATCAAGCCAAAACGATCAGAAAAACTCTGATAATGTTGCTCTGCCAGCAGCGTTGTCGGCACCAACACAGCCACTTGTTTACCATCTGCAACGGCAATAAAAGCAGCACGCAGAGCAACTTCTGTTTTACCAAACCCAACGTCACCACAAATGAGCCGATCCATTGGTTTGCCGGAAACCATATCCTGGATAACTGCCTGAATAGCAGCAGCTTGATCAGGCGTTTCCTCAAAGCCGAAACCATCGGCAAAAGCATTGTAATCATGCTGATTCAGCTGAAATGTATGGCCAGTACGCGCCGCACGTTGTGCATATAAATTTAATAATTCCGCGGCAGTATCGCGCGCCTGTTGCATCGCTTTGCGCTTGGCTTTTTCCCATTGGCCACTGCCCAGCTTGTGCAAAGGTGCTGTTTCTGGTGTGGCGCCACTATAACGACTAATGAGATGCAGCTGGGTAACTGGAACATACAGTTTGTCTCCTCCTTGGTATTCCAGAGTAAGAAACTCATCAATTTGTCCGGAATGATCCGCACTGATATCCATATTTACCAGACCTAGGTAACGTCCAATGCCGTGTTGTTCGTGTACTACAGGACTACCTGGTTTGATCTCGGATAAATCGCGCAGAATAGAATCTGTTGTTGCAGTTTGATGCTTGTTGCGAGCACGCTGTGCACGCACATGGGTGGCATACAGTTCAGCTTCTGTTATCAGTGCCAGTTTTTCTGCAACCGCAATAAAACCACTATACAAGGGGGCAACACTGAGCATACAAGGCGCGTGCGCTGCCTGAAAAGCGGCATAGTCTTCACACAGCTCTAGCTGCAAGCCATAGTCGCGCAAGTATTCTGCCATTAGCTCTCGACGTCCCAGGCTTTCTGCTAACAACAGGATGCGACCACCATCTTGGGTAAATGTATTGATAAAAGCAGTTAGCTGTTTAATAGGGTTAGCAGCACGGCGATCCACCTGCACAGCAGGAACCGGTAGCGAAAGCGGATGCTCGATTTCTGATTGATCGCCCGTTGTCAGGGTGATTCGGTGATATGACTTAAGGTAACCATAAAATTGATCTTCCGGTAAAAAAAGCTCCGTCGGCGATAACAAAGGACGATCAATATCATTGCGCATCAATTGGTAGCGCGAGCGGGTGTCTTGCCAAAAATTGTCAATAGCTGAAGCAATTTCACCTTGCAAGCATACGGCAGCATCCTGCGGCAAGTAATCAAACAAGGTTGCCGTTTCTTCAAAGAAAAGTGGTAAATAATATTCAATCCCGGCAGGGGTATTGCCTTTGCTGATCTCTTGATAGAGTCGGCTACGGGTAGGATCCCCTTCAAATATTTCTCGAAAACGAGTACGAAAGCGGCTACGTCCAGCATCATCTAGTGGAAATTCGCGCGCCGGCAATAATCGTATTTCATTGACAGGATAAATACTGCGCTGGGTATCCACATCAAAGGTCCGTATGGTTTCAATTTCATCATCAAACAGATCAATACGGTAAGGAAGCGGGCTGCCCATGGGAAACAAATCGACCAAGCCACCCCGTACGCTATATTCTCCGGGTGAAAATACTTGCGAGACATGGATATAGCCAGCCAGCGACATTTGGCTGCGAAATGTCTGCAAATCCAACCTGCTATTTTGTTTGATAAAAAAAGAATAGGCTGCCAGAAATTCACGGGGGGGCATTCTGTATAACGCTGTTGTCACCGGCACAATCAATACATCACAAACGTTGTTTGCAATCTGATAAAGCGTCGCCAGCCGTTCAGAAATCAGATCATGGTGCGGAGAAAAAACATCGTAAGGTAACGTTTCCCAGTCCGGTAACAAATTGGTATGCAAACCTGGCGCAAAAAAAGGAATTTCTTCAAGCAACCGGCGTGCATCCTGCGCATTGGCAGTGACAATGGTAAGTAGCTGATCTTGCTCCCGATGTCGGTTGGCTATCTGCGCTAACGTATAGGCATCGCCAGAACCGGCAAAACTCGCATAATATTGCTGTTGTTTTGAGCGAGGTTTGATTAGCTTGGATGACATAGTGTTACCAACAAATACAGATTATTCAAATAGCTGTTCAAAGTTTCAATCAAGGAAAGTACGTGAGTATTCTAAGTTCGATTTTATGTTCTTCAGCGAAATATTAAGAACCTGTTCAAGATCTCGATCAAGGGATGCAGTGCAAGGCAAAATTGAACGAGAAAGCGGAGCATACTTGAAATATGTGAGTATTTTGAGTTCAATTCCAACGCCGTAATACGCCCTTCAGCAAGATATTGAACAGGTTCTTAGAAATATCTCCAGTGAGACGCTAGCACGAGTGTACCCACCAAGCCAGTTGTAATAGCAAACGTTCCTAAAAAACAACGTTTAGCCAGCAAAGTATTGCCGGTGGAAAATATTAAACCCCACTTGAAAACAAGATTAGCAATTACCCCCAAAGTGATCGCAATCACCGTTTCAACAACCTCTATTCTGCCCAATTCGTGTAACCGCAAGCTACTAAGCGCAATGGCATCCACCTTAACCAACCCGGAAATAACTGAGGCAACATACAAACCGCTGCTGCCGGCAATATCGGCTAACCAGCCGCTTAAAAATAACACCCCAGCATATAACACCCCAAAACTGATCGCGGTTAGCAACTCAGCCGGGTTTTTGGTATCCGGCATGAGTGCCGTTTGTTGTTGTCTGAATTCACTCCAGCGAAATACTGAGATAATTAATCCCAGCACCAACCCACCACCCAAAATAGGCACTAGGTAAGAAAAAATAGCGGGGGAGATAACCACGACAATAAGTGCCAACCTGATCAGTGAAACAAGATCTGCCAGCAAAATGACAAATACAAATACATTGGTAAGCTCCGCAGATTTACCACTGGTCTGCCGAGCAAATGTCAGCGAAGTCGCTGTGCTGGAAACCAGTCCACCCAATATACCAAGCAAAATAGCACCTTGACGCTGCCCAGCAAAACGTAATGCAATATAACCCGCCAGGCTAACACCTGAAATCAGCACCACCATTAACCAAATTTGATAAGGATTAAACGCACCAAAAGGGCCATAATCCTGATCCGGCAGAATCGGCAAAATAATGAAACTGAGTACTGCAAATTGCAGGATTGAAATTAAATCCTTGCGACTCAGATTTTGCGAAATACCCTGCAGTTCTGTTTTGAAATAAAGCAGAATCGTTGTAATGATGGCCAGCATGGCAGCCAGCGAAGATTCCTCATACCACACCAATGCACCTAGCCCATAACAAATGAGCAATGCTGTAATAGTGGTGGTACCTGGATCTTTCTGCTTGCTGCGTCTGTCCTGATAAGGCCAGATGATCATAGTGCCAGTCAATAGCAAGCCGCTGATAAGTAACCAGGGAGTTTGTATTTTGTCCGACAGCATAGCAATCAATGTGCCAAATATCGCTACCAGTGCAAAGGTACGTAACCCGGCTTTGGTGGCAGGGTGTCGTTCACGCTCCAGACCAATAAACAACCCAACGGTGAGGCTGGTGATAAATTTGAATAGATAGATCCGCTCATGCTCAGGAAAAAACAGTTCATCCATATTGCACACGCCCAATTTCAAAACAATGTTCTAACAATAATTGCACGTGGGTATTGCCGTTGTATTCATTTAACTGCACTCGATACACCGCATCAATTTCGGTAGGCAAACGCTCCGCATGAAAAAACCAGATAGCCTCGTACAGTTGTCGCGCTCCCGCTTTGCGTAATTTCAATTTCAAATGTTTTCCGCCAACAATACGCTGATTCTCAACTTGAAAACAACCATTGAAGCAAGGTTCAGGAAAACCTTGCCCCCACACTTGATCAGATAAATGTTGTGCCAATGCTAGCGTTAAGTCTGTCGCAGCTAATTCACCATCAGTTTCAATTATCTGTACCAAATCAGCGGGTGTAAGCAATGATTGTACGATCTGCTCAAATACGGTACGAAACTGCGCAAAATGTTGTTCGTTTATGGTTAACCCGGCAGCCATGGCATGTCCACCAAATTTGATGATCAGCTCCGGATGACGCTTGGCGACCAGATCCAATGCATCCCGTAAGTGCAAGCCTGGAATTGACCGGCCTGATCCTTTGATTTCTCCATCATTACCTTGGGCAAAGATAATAACTGGCCGATGCAAACGATCTTTAAGACGCGATGCAATTAAACCAATCACTCCTTGATGCCAGTCAGCATCATAGAGGCACAAGCTATAGACTGATGCAGTTTCCTCATTATCTGTTGATGTATCGGCTCGCTCTAGTGTCTGAATCAACCCATCTACCTTATTTAGCGCTTCATCACGCATATCTGCTTCAATTTCACGCCGTTGACGATTAAGTTCATCTAGTTCCTCTGCCAAAGACGCGGCACGAGATTCATCCTCAGCCAACAGACATTCAATTCCTAGTGACATGTCATCCAATCGCCCTGCTGCATTCAAGCGTGGTGCAAGCACAAATCCCAGTTCGTAGGCGGAAACACGTCTTATATCGCGCTTGGCGACTTTTAATAGTGCATGTATGCCTATGCAGCAACGACCATTGCGAATGCGGTGCAAACCTTGTTGCACCAAGACGCGATTGGTTCCTTCTAATCTAACTACATCCGCAACGGTACCTAACGCAACCAGATCTAGTAAATTAGCTAAATTAGGTTCCTTAGTGGCGGCAGTAAACACACCCCGCGTGCGCAATTCAGCACGTAATGCCAGCATCACATAAAAAATGACCCCGACACCCGCAATATGTTTGTCTGGAAAATTACACCCAGGTTGATTGGGATTCACAATCACGGTGGCATCTGGCAATTGATTGCCAGGCAAATGATGATCGGTAACAAATACTTGTATACCCAGCCGATTTGCTTCTGCAACGCCTTCCACACTGGCAATACCGTTATCCACGGTAATCAGAATGTCAGGCGCAGGTTGTTGACTAGCAGCCAGCTGCACAATATCTGGCGTGAGCCCATAACCATATTCAAACCGATTGGGCACCAGATAATCCACTATTGCACCAAATTGCCGTAGTGCACGCACCGCAACCACACAGGCAGTCGCACCATCCGCATCATAATCCGCAACGATCAACAGATGCTTTTTTGCAGCAATCGCATCTGCTAGCAAAGCAGCCATTTGTTGAATGCCTTTTAATTGTTCAAATGATGCCATGCGGGAAAATGTGGTCTCAAGCTGGTTAGGATGTTCGATACCTCGCGCAGCAAAAACTCGCGCCAACACAGGCGATAACCCATGTGCGATAAGCGCTTTGTATGCTTGGGAAGAATATTTGCGGATAGCAATATTGGTCATAGCCAATATTTTATCATCGGGGTAGTGATCAACTTGTTTGAAGAAAAATCGAGCTACTAAACAGTGTGATGACTATCTGTGAGAAGCAGAAAACAAATAGGCAAAAGAAACAGGAATACCCCCAATATTATTACGAGTAGGGATATTCCTGGTGATGGTTTCACTATCCGATGGATAGTTAGTCAAATTTATTTAGGGGCAACCACTCCGGATTCACCCGTTTCTTTAGCTGCGCGCAACACTGGATAAAACTGCGTGAAAACCATGTCTGTTGCCGCATTATCTTTGTGGCAAGCTGCGCATTCAGCAGTTGGATGATGTTTAGCTGCCGTTACCAGCGGGGAATCTGGTACATAGAAAATATAAAAAGCCCAGTTGCCTGGCTCATCAGGGAAACGTTGTGAATCTTTCACTGAAGCTTCCAGACCAATGTAATCACCCATAAAATAACCATTACCACTACCGGGGCCTTTACGATCGCCCACACTGACCAGTTCTTTAACTGTCATGGCACCCTCTCGGAATTCTCCGGTTTTTTTCCAGTGAGCATAGCTATCAGGATCAACATACACCGTTCTGATTTCCGTAAACGGGGCTTTACCATCATTTAATTCGTTCGGTGTGACTTGTGTACCCACCATAACCCATTCGCGGTAATCCTGTGGTAACAGCAATTCACCCTTATCATTAAATTGAGCAACACCAGCAGCCATGGCACTGCTAGCCATGACAGCCGAAAAAATCAAGCCGCTTAACCCACATACTAATTGCTTCTTAAGATTCATTAATCTCTCCTTTTAATGTTAATAGCATAATTATTTTACTCCGATCAATAACACTTGCCTTGATCAACAAACAACGAGTAGTTTACGCCAGATTAGTTGTAAATAAATTTGCCAATGCTACACCAGGATCAGGTGCACGCATAAATGTCTCACCGATTAAAAAAGTATAAATATGCTGCGATAACATCAAAGTGATGTCATCAGGTGTGCGAATACCACTTTCGGTGATGATTATTCGCTCGGGTGGAATTTGTTTGACTAATTGCAATGTCGTATCCAGCATTGTTACAAATGTTTTCAGGTTGCGATTGTTAATCCCAATTAGTGGCGTCGTCAATTGTAAAGCCAGCTCAAGCTCATCTGCATTGTGCACTTCTACTAACACCGCCATTCCCAGCTGGTGAGCAACAGTTTCCAGCTTGCGCATACGCACTAGCGCATCATCACCCTGATTAACCGTCGCATCTTGCTGGAAAATTGGCGAAAAAAAGGCAGCAACAATCAGTAAAATACAATCTGCGCCCATTGCACGCGCTTCATAAACCTGATACTCATCCAGTATAAAATCCTTGCGCAACACCGGTAACTCACAAGCTGCACGGGCTTGCTGCAAAAAATCAGCACTGCCCATGAAAAACTGTTCATCTGTCAAAACCGAAAGACAAGCAGCGCCATTACGTGCATAACTAGCTGCAATATCAGCAGGAACAAAATCTTCTGGGATTGGTGCCTTACCAACATCCTTTCCAGCTGCTCCACGTAACACTCCTTTACTGGGGCTGGCACGTTTAATTTCTGCGATAACCGCAGCACGTTGATGTTGTATTCGACTACGTATCGCCTCAACAAAATCGCGCGAGGCAGGAGCAGCTTGCGCTTCAGTACGCATGCTATCAAACGGTTTTTGCATCTGAGCAACAGCAATTTCCTGTTTTTTTACCGCAAGAATACGATCAAGAATATCCGACATGTAACTTAATGAACAAATTGATTGGAAAATTCAACTAACGTCTGCATTTTTTCTTTAGCGGCACCACTGGATAATTTTTCACGTGCTGTTGTTACGCCTTCAGACCAGGAATCAGCTTTGCCCGCAATATAAATGGCGGCGCCCGCATTAAGCAATACGATATCACGTGCAGGACCTGGTTGATTATCTAATACCGACAACAACATAATGCGTGCCTCATTGGTGTCATTGACTCTCAACGCTTCAATGGCAGAGCGTTCCAACCCAAAATCTTCTGGCTGCACGGTGTATTCCCGAATGTTGCCATCTTTAAGCTCAGCAACTTTAGTTGCTCCGGAAATGGTAATTTCATCCAACCCATCACTGCCATGCACAATCATGGCGCGCTGGCTGCCCAGGCGCTGCAAAGTTTGGGCCAATATGCTGGTTAAATCCGCATTAAATACACCTAATAGCTGATTTTTGGCACCTGCTGGATTCGTTAAAGGACCCAGAATATTAAAAATCGTCCGCACTCCCAACTCACGACGAACCGGAGCTGCATGTTTCATAGCATGGTGAAAATTAGGTGCAAACATAAAACCAATCCCGATTTCAGCTATCGACTGAGCAATTTGCTCGGGAGTTTGATCAAGATTAATACCAAGTGCTTCTAATACATCTGCGCTTCCTGCTTTGCTTGAAACAGAGCGTCCGCCATGCTTGGCTACTTGCGCACCCGCTGCCGCTGCCACAAAGGCAGAAGCGGTTGAAATGTTAAAAGTATGGCACCCATCGCCACCCGTACCACAGGTATCAATCAAATTGGTGGAATCACTCACTTCGATACGTACAGCCAGCTCACGCATTACTTGAGCTGCTGCTGCAATTTCACTGATACTTTCCCGCTTCATACGTAATGCTGTCACCAGCGCAGCAGTCATGGCGGGTGAAATATTTCCCGACATGATGGCATGCATCAGTTCTACCATATCTTGATAGGAAGTTTCGCGTTGCTCGAGCATATGAGCAAGGATTATTTGCGGTTCCACGTTTTAAGTAATTTTGCTAACTGATCTTAAAAATAACTATGCCTGTTTTCCGGCAGTTACAAGCAAGGTTTACGATGTGTATTTACAGTTTACTACTTGAATTTAAACGAAATAGCAAGCGGTTAGGTATACTTAATTATTCCATAATAACCAGCATCATGGCGCTCCAGCTAAATATTTTCGTCCGGGTCACACAAAAGATAAGCCTGTTATATGAAAATTTCGATTGATAAATCACTGCCAAACGAGCGCATTCACTCTAAAAACAGGGCAAAGTATAAACCAAAATCATTTTTAGCCCTGATCTTGTTTGGGTTTATGATCGTTTGCCTGCCATTAATTGGCGCATTAATTTATAGTGCGGTGCGCATTGACCAATTATCTGACCAAAGTCGGCACAATATTTACCAAGCGACCCAGATAACCAATGGCACCGGTGTCATTGTGCGCGAAATCATGATCATGGAGCGCAGTGTACAACACGCTCTCATTCTGGATGATCCCTCCTTACTGGAAGGCTATTTTCTTTCACACAGCAAGTTTGAAAATATTACTAATCACCTGGCCCGTATTTCTTCCTATCCGGAGCAGCAACTCCCTCTGGAAAAATTGCGTTTGCTGGAAACCAGTATTTTTCGCGATATATTGAATCTGAAAGAACAGCCACAAAACTTGCAGGATTTGCTGGAACAATTTGCTGAATTGCTTGATCTCGCTCAGGAATTTTCTACAATCAGTTTTCGTGTCATTGGCGAAAGTGTCGGCAGTGTCAGTGATATTGCCACAGAAACACGTACATTAGTTGAATGGGAATTGTTGATCCTGGTACCACTGGTTATTTTTATGGCGCTGATTTTTTCTGTATTCATCGCTCGCCCCGTGCGTCAGATTGATGAGGCTATTGCACAAATGGGGCGCGGTAATCTCACTCGGCCTATTTACGTCAATGGACCACAAAATCTGACTTATATTGGTGATCGTCTGGATTGGTTAAGACAACGTTTATTAAAGCTGGAAAACCAAAAAACTCAGTTCTTTCGCCATATTTCACATGAACTGAAAACACCCTTGACCGCTATCCGGGAAGGTGTTGATCTGCTAGCCGAAGGAGTCACAGGCAATCTCAATCAGAAACAGCAAGTCATTGCCGAGATTCTTCATACCAGTAGTGTACAGTTACAGAAGCGAATAGAAGATTTGCTCAACTTCAGTGCGGTACAAGCAGAAGTTATTACACTCACCAAACAGATTGTTAGTCTAAAAACAATGATAAATTCTGTTATCCGAGCACAAAATCTTTCTATCTTGAATAAAAACCTTACAATTAATTTGAACTGTCTTGAATTATTTCTGGAATGCGACAAACAGAAACTGGGTATTATGCTCGATAATTTGCTCTCCAATGCTGTCAAGTTTTCTCCCACAGATAGCCATATCGATATTACTGCCTTATGCAATGAAAAAGGTGTTCAGGTTGATGTTGTGGATTCGGGACCAGGGGTGGATACTATTGATGGAAATCGTGTATTTGAGCCATTCTATCAAGGGAGAAATATGCCAGAAAGCCATGCCAAAGGGACGGGATTAGGTCTGGCTATTGCAAAAGAATACGCTATCGCGCATGGAGGAGATATTGAACTCATACAAGATAATCCCGATAATTCCGACACAACCAGCGGCGCACATTTTCGCTTGACTATGCCAATTAATTGTTCTGACACAGCGAAATGAAAGTAATTGATACAATATTTGTCGGATTGATCTTAAACGTGGCGCTGGTGGGCTGCGCACAAATAGCCAATCAACCAGGCATGCCGTTAATCAATGAATCCGCACAAATAAAAATTCTGCAAGAGCCGGATAATCTAGGCGAATTAATGCGCTACTATAGTTGGCTGCAAACACAATCGAATGAAGTGCTCACTGAAGAATATCAATATGCCAATAACCATTATCGTGACAGCATTGATATTCAACAACGTTTTAAACTAGCGATTCTGCTGTTACTGCCAAATACGGAATTTTACGATATCCACGGCGCATTGGATTTGATAGAAAATCTGCCCAATCAGAACAAAATAACCCCTGCCACCATCGGTTTTAAAGATATTCTGGTACTACTGCTGGAACAACAACAAACTGCAAACATCAAAATACGATACTTATCCGCAAAATTGCGTACAACTGAGGTAGAAGTCAAAACTTTACAGGAAAAAATTGAAGCGATTAAAAATATCGAAAAAAACATGATGCGCAAAAATACACTCTAATTAGTTGGTTAACGTAATGCAAAGCAAAAAAATTCTCTTGGTGGACGACGATACGGATCTACTTAAATTGCTTTCGATTCGTCTCAATGCTGCAGGCTATGAAACCACACTGGCAGCGAGCGCTGAAGAAGCCATTAACTATCTTGATATATCACGTCCACATCTTGTTATCAGTGATATGCAGATGGGTGGCATGGACGGCATGGCATTATTCGAATATATTCACCATCATATTCCCACGCTTCCGGTCATTATTCTGACTGCTTTTGGCACCATACCGGACGCTGTTGCGGCAACCCAGCGTGGAATTTTTGGCTATCTCACCAAACCGTATGACCCAAAAATTTTGCTTAATCAGATCGCACAAGCAATTGATCTGGCACCAGATGTAGAAAATATCGTACTCAGCACCCCCATGCCCGCATGGCGCAAAACAATTATCACGCGCAGTACGCTTATGGAAGATCTGCTGACAAAAGTGGCATTGGTTGCACAGGGAGATGCCAGCGTGCTGCTAACGGGTGAAAGTGGGGTTGGCAAGGAATTGTTTGCGCGTGCGATCCATCAAGCATCCAAGCGTTGTGAACAACCTTTTGTCACCATCAATTGTGCCGCCATTCCTGAACAATTACTGGAATCCGAACTATTTGGCCACATGAAAGGAGCATTTACTGGTGCCGTACGGGATCACAAAGGCTTATTTCAACAAGCTGAAGGCGGTACTCTGTTTCTAGATGAGATCGGCGATATGCCATTGGTACTACAGGCAAAATTATTGCATGCGCTGCAGGAACGTGTTATTCGCCCAGTTGGATCAACTCAGAGTATCCCCATCGATGTGCGCATTATCTCTGCTACACACAAGGATCTGAAAGCAGAAATCGAAGAAGAAAATTTTCGTGAAGATTTGTATTATCGACTCTTTGTGGTGGGCTTAACCATTCCTTCGCTGGATCAGCGTAGTGAAGATATTCCTTTGCTTGCAAATCATTTTCTACGCGTTTTTGCTGAAAAACATCAAAAAGATGTGAATGGTTTCGCTCCGGAAGCCACCGGTTTTCTGCTGGCATCATCCTGGCCTGGTAATGTTCGTCAGCTTATGAACGTGATTGAGCGCTGTGTGGTCATGAGCGCAGTTCCCCTTATCTCGGGTGAACTGATTCGCGATGCCATGCAGAAGGATGCAGAACAATTGACTTCATTTGAAGAAGCACGCAGACAATTTGAAAGAGAATATCTGGTCAAGGTATTAAAAATAACGGCGGGTAATGTTACCCAAGCTGCCAAACTGGCCAAACGTAACCGTACTGAATTCTATAAATTATTGCAGCGCCATCAGCTGGATTTCACGATGTACCGATCTTTGCAGGAAAAAGTGTAAGCTCTTTACTTCTTGCCCAATGGTGGAAATTTAGCTATCACTTCAATAGTCATTCCTTTCCGCAATATTTTCAACGGCAGCCAGGTACCAGGTGCTTGCTGTTTAACGGTTGCGATTACATCATCACTGCTTTGTAACTGCCTTCCTGCCATTTCCAAAATGACATCACCTGCCTGTAATCCAGCAACAGCTGCGATACTTTTTTTCTTGACTTGCAGGACATGCGCTCCCCTGGTTTTTTTACTGAATTCAAAACCAATACCCAATTGCTGCCGCGAAGTTGCACCTGCTACGGATGTGAATGGAGCCAGCCCAAAAACTGCATCAGCATAACCTGCCACCAATCGTTCACAAGAACGATTGGTATCCCAGGGTAATAATGCACCTACTGCTTTCACGCCCAGATTATTGAGCTGATGCGGCACGCCGAATCCCTGCAGGATATGACCTGATCCCATCACACCTACCACCAAAGGTTTTTTGCGTTTATCATAATTGTTGAGTACTGCATGTATTTCTTGCGCCATAGCGCGATCCCACAATTGCTGATTAACTACAAAACGCAAGAAATCAGGATCATATTGATTTGGCTTATTGGATAATTTGGTTTGTTTACGTTTAGGGCGATCATGCTGTTGATAAATCGGCAACAAAAATTCTAAATATTCCGATGACGGAGGAGCAGGACGGGTAACGCCTTCTCTTTCTTTTTCCGGCACACCATCAAATCCCTTGGCAGCAACCGCCTTTCTCAATGAACTATCAATATTCAATGCGCGCATGGGAATGCGATTCATGCGTGCAAAATGAAACAACGGTAAATACAAATTGGCATCCGTGCTCCAGACCAGGTTCCACTCGGATTTTGCCAAGAATTCAGATTCTGTTAATTCACCTGCCACCCATTGATCCAGCACTTTTTGTACCCGCCGCGGAAACATTTCAAAGCCAATCACCATATCGGGGCGAGCGGCGTACAAAGTAGCCAGCATTTGCAATTGCCAACGATGATGTTCGGGATTGGTATGCATTTCTCCCAGCAATACCACAGATTTATCTTTGACAGCCGTCATCACATCTGACAACTGTGCTTCCCCTTTGCCAGGCATAACCCAGCTGGCAGCAGAAACACATTGATCTGCTGCGGCTCGTTTGCTGGCAGCTGTTTTCTCCGACCCATCTCGAGCAGAAAGTCCAGATGCATACGCCATGCTTAATATGAGTAAACCGCTTGCAACCAACCGCCAATTAGGCTTGAAATCAATCATTTATTTGGTGATGTATTGTTAAAAGTATTGGAATCGTAAAAAACAGGCCGTATCACTTTGCTGATATGAAGCTATCCAACCCATCTACGCGCATTTCTAAACATCCGCATCCAGGGTGCATCTTCTGGCCAATCATCCGGATGCCACGAATGCTGTACTGTGCGAATTACCCTTTCCGGATGCGGCATCAAAATTGTTACTCGGCCATCTGTTGAAGTGAGTCCGGTAATACCAGCAGGAGAACCATTGGGATTGAGTGGGTAACTTTCAGTAAGTTCACCCCGGTTATTGACAAACTGTAGTGCGATATACGGTTGCGCCGCCAATAATTGTTCATTGCTATCAAACACCGCTAGCCCTTCACCATGTGCCAACGTAATAGGCAAGCGACTCTCCGCCATGCCCTCAAAAAATAAGGAAGGGCTGTGACCAATTTTGACCATGACAAAACGTGCTTCAAACTGTTCAGAATGATTGCGCTCAAAACGTGGCCAGTGCACTGTGCCTGGTATAATTTCCTGCAGGTGGCTCATCATCTGGCAACCATTACATACTCCTAACGCAAAAGTATCAGAACGCGCGAAGAAAGCAGCAAATTCATCCCGCGCCCGGGTATTGAACAAAATGGATTGTGCCCATCCCCGGCCCGCCCCCAGTACATCACCATAAGAAAAGCCACCGCCAGCGACTAATCCTTTGAATTCAGCCAATTTTATTCGCCCCGATAGAATGTCGCTCATATGCACATCCACTGCATTGAATCCGGCACGATCAAATGCTGCTGCCATTTCTACCTGGCCATTCACGCCCTGTTCACGCAAAATGGCTACTGTTGGACGCTGACTAAGCATGGCAGGCGCCAAGGTCGGTTCATTCAGTGAAAACGTCAGTTCGGCATGCAATCCCGGATCTTCTGTATCCAACAACTGATCAAATTCCTGTTGCGCACAACCAGGGTGATCACGCAATTTTTGCAGCTGGTAGCTTGTTTCCGACCAAATACGTTGCAATGCCACTCGTTTTTCCTGAAAAATAATCTTGTCATTGTGCAACACGTGGATACTGTCTTGTGAATTCGGCTGGCCAATCAAATGAGTGACTGGCTCCAGACCCGCGTCTTTCAGCACCGCCAGCACAGCAGCACGCTGACGGGTTTCAATCTGAACAACCGCCCCCAGCTCTTCATTGAACAAAGTTGCCAATTGCCAGGCGTCGATGTCATCAGTGGCTGGGGTAGTGGAAGCAGATGCCAGAGCATCCAGCGTAATGTCCATGCCGCAATGTCCGGCAAATGCCATTTCACACAGCGTCACAAACAATCCGCCATCAGAACGATCATGATAAGCGAGCAATAAACCACGTTCATTAAGCGTCTGCATAGCATCAAAAAAATCCTGAAACTGTTGCGGATTTTCCAGATCCGGTGCCACATCGCCGGATTGGGCATACACTTGCGCCAACGCGGATCCACCCAGCCGATTTTTGCCGTCTCCCAGATCCAGCAAAATCAGCTCAGTTGGCCCCTTATCCAGTCGCAGCTGCGGTGTCAGCGTTTTGCGGACATCAGATACCTTGGCAAAAGCAGACACAATCAGGGAAAGTGGTGCAATCACATCTTTTTGCTGCCCCTGTTGCGCATCCTGCCAACTGGTTTTCATGGACAGGGAATCCTTGCCTACGGGAATGCTGATTCCCAGTTGCGGACATAACTCCAGGCCGACTGCCTGCACCGCCTCATACAAAGCCACGTCTTCACCCGGATGACCGGCAGCAGCCATCCAGTTGGCTGACAAACGTACCGTAGTCAATCCCGCAACCGTGGCAGCTGCCAGATTAGTCAAGGCTTCGCCCACAGCCATGCGTGCGGAACTGGCCGCATCAATTACCGCCAGTGGCGTGCGTTCACCCAGTGCAAACGCTTCACCTAGATACGTCTGAAAACCGGCAGCTGTCACAGCCACATCCGCCACTGGCACTTGCCACGGGCCGACCATTTGATCACGTGCGGTTAGCCCGCCAACGGTACGATCACCAATGGTAATCAGAAAAGATTTATTGGCTACTGCTGGCAAACGCAGCATGCGACTGACCGCTTCCTGCAGACGAATATCGCTTTTATCCAAAGGTGCAGGAGCCGGTTGAATGCGTTGCACGTCGCGCATCATTTTGGGTGGTTTACCCAACAAAACAGCCAGCGGCATATCTGCTGGATGCGTTACTGATTGCGCGTCTGCAACGATTAATTGTGGCTCTGCTAACGCTTCTCCCACAACAGCAAACGGGCAGCGCTCGCGCTCGCAAATTGCCTGAAACAGCGGCAAGGATTGCGGATGAATAGCCAGCACATAACGTTCCTGCGCTTCATTGCACCAGATCTGCAAAGGCGACATGCCCGGTTCATCAGAAGGCACTGCCCGCAAGTCAAAGCGTCCCCCGCGTTTTGCATCGTAGACCAGCTCAGGCAAAGCATTGGAAAGCCCGCCCGCACCGACATCATGAATTGCCAGAATCGGGTTAGGCTGGCCGCTACGCGCCAGCTGCCAGCAGCGATCAATCACTTCCTGCGCGCGACGCTGCATTTCCGCGTTACCGCGTTGCACTGAATTAAAATCAAGCGCTGCTTCGTTGGTACCGGCATCCATACTGGAAGCTGCGCCGCCACCCAATCCAATCGCCATGCCTGGTCCACCTAAATGGATCAGCAAGGTCCCCGGCGGAAAAGGTTCCTTGGCAGTATGCAAAGCAGAAATCTGCCCAATACCGCCGGCCAACATGATAGGTTTGTGGTAGCCACGCCTTTGCTCGTTGACAGTTATTTCGTAAGTACGGAAATAACCGGCCAGATTGGGGCGGCCAAATTCATTGCTGAACGCCGCGCCGCCAATTGGGGCAGTCAACATGATGTCAAGCGCGGAAGCAATATGATCCGGTTTGCCATAATCAATGTTTTCCCAAGGCTGGATCGCACCAGGAATACGCAAATTGGAAACGCTGAATCCGGTCAGCCCCGCCTTGGGTTTAGCGCCGGAACCGGTCGCGCCTTCATCGCGGATTTCACCGCCCACACCGGTAGCTGCTCCTGGAAAAGGTGAAATTGCCGTGGGATGATTGTGTGTTTCCACCTTAACCAGCCAGTGCGTCAGCTCGGAAGTGTACCCATACTGGTTGCCTGACCCGGGATAAAAACGCGCTACGGTTTCCCCTTCCAGAATGGCAGCATTATCCGAATAAGCCACAATGGTATGGGCAGGATGCGTTTGGTGGGTATGACGAATCATGCCGAACAGTGAATGCGGCTGCGCAACGCCATCAATTATCCAGTCAGCATTAAAAATCTTGTGGCGACAATGCTCTGAATTGGCCTGAGCAAACATCATTAGCTCAACATCGGTAGGATTACGCTGGACGCGAGTAAAATACTCCAGCAAATACTCCATTTCATCAGTAGACAACGCCAGCCCCATGGCTCGATTGGCTTGCACCAGCGCATCCATTCCCTGGCCAACCACATCAATTTCACCCAGCTCTCCCGGTGTTGCCTGCTGAAACAGCACGGCAGCAGCTTCCAGTGTGGGCAGCACTACTTCCGTCATACGATCGTGCAAACAGGCTTCAATTTGCAGCAATTGCTCCGCTGATGGCGCTGTTTGATAACGCAACGCAAACCCTACACCGCGCTCCAGCCGTTCAATCCCATCCAGACCGCAATTGTGCGCAATGTCTGTTGCCTTGGATGACCACGGCGAAATTGTGCCGGGGCGGGGCACCACTAACAATAGCTTGTTGTTCAGGGCAGGTGATTCTGTTGTCGTCACATCCAATAACTGCTGCAATCGATCACTTTCTTCCACTGTTAAATCACGCCGCAACTGGCAGAAATAATGGTAATCCGCACGAATCCCTGCAACCTGCGGCACCGCTACCTGAATTGAATGAAGCAAACGTTCCAGACGAAAAGGGGAAAGTGCATTACGCTGATAAAATTGCAACATCGGGAAGGTAACTAGTGAAATGAAAAAAGATGATTTTACACGAGTAGATTATTAGCGGATAAATGCTGCTTGTATGCAGTCTGATCTGACCAAGTAAAATTAGAATGATGTTACCTCTTTCCCCAGAAATAATTATCAATTATTGAATAAATTATGCTGATGAAAAATGTAATCACTCAGTCAACTATTACCTGCCCATATTGCAGACATCAGGAAACTGAAGAAATGCCGGTGGATGCTTGTCAATGGTATTACCAATGTAAATCGTGCCATACATTACTCCACCCACTACTGGGTGATTGTTGTGTGTTCTGCTCGTATGGCACTGTCTCATGCCCACCCAAGCAACGGGATCAGTCATGCTGTACTTGAGTGCATAACATTTATATGAATAATAGGCACTGTGATTTGAAAAAATAACCAATTCACAAATTATCAATCATTTGGGAGAGATCATATGGATAACGAAAAATCTTATCACGGTTGCTGTTTTTGTGGTGCCGTTCAATTTACCGTGACAGGTGAACCTGTAGAAATGGGTTATTGTCACTGCGAATCATGTCGCCACTGGTCTGCAGGACCGGTGAATGCATTTACCTTATGGAAACCTGAGGCCATTAAAGTTACGCAAGGTGCTGACAATATTGGTACCTATAACAAAACGCCTGCAAGTTATCGTAAATGGTGCAAAACCTGTGGAGGCCATCTTTTTACTGAACATCCTGGCATGAAGTTGATCGATGTGTATGCTGCGCTGCTTCCAGCGTTACCTTATACCCCGCAAGTTCATGTACATTATCAGGAAACCGTGTTACCACTTAAGGATGGACTGCCAAAAATAAAGGATTTGCCCAAGGAAATGGGCGGATCCGGTGAGAGCATGGATGAATAGCACCCCTGTATATACCACAGCCGAAATCCGTAAGATTGAATCACTAGCACTCTCCATACTGCCTAATCCACCTACGCTGATGGAGAAAGCTGGATTAGCTGCTGCTGAAATTGTACGTGCCCGATTACTAGTAGGTGACAAACATCGAATCTTGATTCTAGCTGGGCCAGGAAATAATGGTGGAGATGCACTTGTAGCAGCGCGCTATCTACATCGTTGGGAGAAACAAGTCACACTAGTATTTACCGGCGAAGCGGAACAATTATCACAAGATGCTAAGCAAGCATGGGAACAATGGCAATTCACTGGGGAGATGGTTCACCAGGACATTCCGGCTAACGGTCAATGGGATGCTGTAATCGATGGCTTGTTTGGTATCGGTCTGAGTGAAACACGCCCGTTAACGGAAAAATACCAGCAACTTATTCACCAGATCAATCAACTCAATCTGCCGGTACTTGCGCTTGATATTCCCAGTGGTTTGCTCAGTGATTCTGGTCGCGTGCCGAAGGTTGCAGTTAAGGCTACGATTACTGCCACCTTCATCGCACTCAAACCAGGTTTGCTGACCCATGATGGCTGCGATCATTGTGGCGAAATTATTGTGTGTAATCTAGCGCTCAATACCGTGGCACTCCTTGCCCCCCATCATTGGTTGCTGGATCGGGCGAGTATTGCAACCAGATTACCTGCTCCCCGATTGGCTAACAGCCACAAAGGTACGTACGGCCGACTGGGTATTTTAGGCGGAGCCAGCGGTATGGTCGGAGCAGCTTTGTTGGCCGGACGTGCGGCACTTAAGCTAGGAGCAGGGCGAGTTTATCTGGGGTTATTAGTTCAGAAAGATGCGCCAATCGTTGACCCACTTCAACCAGAGTTAATGTTGCTCCCACCTTCCGATATCTTTGATCCAAATTTTCTGGATAGTCTGGTAATCGGCCCTGGTTTAGGGCAGGAAATTGCTGCCTGTATTTACCTGGAACAGGCGCTACAGACTAATCTACCGTTAGTACTGGATGCGGATGCACTTAACTTAATTGCGGCTTATACAGAACTAAGCGATATCCTCAAAGCACGCCAAGCTACCACCATACTCACCCCTCATCCGGCGGAAGCAGCACGTTTACTGAATACAACCGTGGATGAAATACAATGCAACCGGCTCAATGCAGCACAAATCCTCGTACAACAGTTTAATTGCGCCATCGTCTTGAAAGGAGCAGGCAGTATCTGTGCATTGCCGGATGGATCTTGTCATTTCAATACTAGCGGCAATCCTGGCTTGAGCAGCGCTGGGACAGGCGATGTGCTTTCAGGTTTTCTAGGTGCGTTACTGGTAAAGGGATTCCCCGCGGAAAATGCGTTGTTATTGGCTGTTCACCTACACGGTGCAGCTGCAGATGTATTACTAGAACAGCAGCACGGACCAATCGGTATGACTGCTTCAGACATCATTCCCGCTGCTCGTGATCTATTGAATCGCTGGGTTTATTCAAACAAAACACATGATTCGTGACTAGGAAAATATCAGTGTGCTTCACACACATCTAATGCGGGTAAACCGGGAGAAATTCGTTGAGAAGCGGCAAGATGAAAATGAGGCGATAACCGCAATTTTACACGTGTTTCTCCCCGCAAAATGCCTCTGGCAGTGGGAGCCAACTGCAGAATAAAACGCTCTTCGCCAAGGGTGAAATAACCCAATGCCAGCAAATGTCTGAACACAAAACGCCAGCCCTCAATACTAAGTTCCTGACCGATGCCAAACGTACTGACGTGATCATGTCCCCATTGCCGGACGCGATCGGTACGCTTGCCGGTGAGCACATCAATCAAATATTCCACGCCAAAACTTTGGCCAGTCCGATAAACACAAGAAAGCGCTTTTTGCGCAGCCACCGTAACGTCTTGCACTGGATTAGTTGTCAAGCAGGTATCACAGTAACCGCAGGGTGAATGATTGGCAGCAGACGGTTCGCCCAAATAACCAAGCAGATGCATTCTGCGGCAGGCTGTAGTTTCACAAAATGCCAGCAGTGCCTCCAAACGAGCAATAGCTGCCTGTTTGACAGGTGCCGGCAATGCAGCAGTATCTGTTTCAATCCGCAAGCGCAGCCAGATAATATCGCCAGCGCCGTATACCATCCAGGCATTGGCTGGCAGGCCATCCCGTCCGGCGCGGCCAGTTTCCTGATAATAGCTTTCAATACTGCGCGGCAAATCCAGATGGGCAACAAAACGAATATCAGGTTTATCAATTCCTAACCCAAACGCTGAAGTTGCCACCATCACAATATTATCCGCTTGTAGAAATTTTTTCTGATGCTGGTTGCGGGTCGCGGTTTCCATGCCAGCATGATAAGCAAGTGCTGGAATATTATTATTGTTCAGCCAAGCCGCGGTGGTTTCCGTCTTTTTACGTGATCGACAATAAACAATACCTGCTTCACCAGGATGGTTTCCGCGGATAAAATTTAACAACTGCCGCCGACTGTCGGTACGGGCAGTAATACGGTAACAAATATTGGGGCGATCAAAGCTGCTGATAAACACTCGCGCTCGCTCCAAAGCAAGGCAGCGCAGAATATCAGCACGGGTTTTAGCATCGGCGCTGGCTGTTAAAGCAATACGCGGAACCTGCGGAAATTTCTGCGGCAATATTGCAAGCTGGCCATACTCGGGCCGAAAATCATGTCCCCATTGAGAAACACAGTGCGCCTCATCAATGGCAAACAAAGCAATAGAGACTTGTTGTAGCAGCGCACGAAAACGAATTGTTAGTAATCTTTCCGGCGCGACATAAACCAGATCATATTCGCCGGCCAGCATGTTTTGTTCAATGGTTCTGACTGCTGCAAAGGGCAACGAAGAATTAAGATAGGTCGCGCGTATACCGTGTTCACACAGCACTGTAACCTGATTTTCCATCAGTGCTATCAGTGGCGAGATAACTATTGTGACACCATCTCTTAATAAGGCTGGTAATTGATAACACAATGATTTGCCACCACCTGTGGGCATCAATACTAAGCAGCTATTGCCAGCTGCAACATACGTAATAATTTCCGCTTGTTGCCCACGAAATTCATGATAACCAAAGATTTCCTGGAGAAGAGTTTGAGCACGAGCAGCCAAAGCAGTCATTGTCTGTCCAGAAAACGCTCTAACTCGCGACGGGTGCGTTTGGTTGGTCGGCCTTTGCCAGTGTAACGCGGTGGGGCTGGTTGAGATTTAAGCTCGGCTGCTAATAGCTCACGTGCCTGCTGACTAGCTTCCGTTTCCTGATAAAGTTTACGTGCTTCTGTAGCAGAACGGCGCTGGTTAGATAACATCAGCACTTGTATCTGATAATGATAAACGCCAATGCGAATATCAAACATGTCATCAATATTCAGACTTTTGGATGGCTTCACCCGTGTACCATTTACTTGTACCTGGCCACGTTCAACCGCATCAGCAGCCAGCGAGCGTGTTTTATAAAATCGCGCAGCAAATAGCCATTTATCAATACGCAGCTTTTCTTCCATGATCGTAGTATTCTTTTTAACCATGACCACGCCATATTATCAGGAAAAAACGGATTGAGACGTGTGCAAAAATTCCTGAAACATATAAATTGCCTTGATCAAGGCTATGTCTGCATTAAACGTTGAAAAGTCATTTTTGTCCAATGAGCTGGAACATCAATCGAAGGGAGGACACGATTACGAAAGCCTCTGATTTTCGGGAATGGATTGGAAAGATACCGCACTTAGTCACGGTCAGAAAGAGCAGACATAGCTTTGGCGGAACGGTGTCACAAATCGAGGTGGCGAAGTGGAGGAAACTTTCTTTCCTGTTTCCTATAAAGGACAGCGCCAGCTGAATCGACCACCGCGTAAACGTGGTAAACAAATCCATATGCGGGGTACAGGAAAATCTCAGTTCACCTATTGCCGGGCTGCAAGCTGCTCTCGGCCGGGAAAATCAGTTTCAACTGTTAATGCAGAGTAGCCTTACAACCGATCTTGGCCTTCACACACTTCTCCTTACCATCTGAATCTTATACCACCATAAATCGATCGACCATAACCGGAATTGAAAAGTGCGGAGTCCGCATCGGCGACTCCAGAGGTCATCGTGGTTGAGATATAACGAGCATTGAGCAAGTTACGTCCTTCCAGATAACCAGACCAACTTGCGCCGTGATCGTAGCCAATCTTGAAGTTAAAAAGCGTGTACGGATCGATTGCGAGACTATTGGCGTTGTCAGCATAGTAGGACTGTGGCATCCATTCCACATTCGGGCCAGCGTGGAAGCCGTTTGAATACTTATAGAGCATTTCGGCACGGATATAATGTGGGGGTATCCCGGGAAGCTTGTTATGACCGAAAGTAGTATCACCATCAAAAAAGAAATCGCTGTAAGTATAGGCAGCATTGACCCGGAGAGAATCCTTCTGGGTAACGATCCCTTTGAGAAGCGTGGCACCAAGCCCGACTTCTACACCCTGGTGGATAGTACGATCCGCATTCACCACAGTGCAGAGGCTCCATGGCGCTGTCCTCAGACATTGCAGTTCATTCTTGATTTCTGCACGATAAAATGAGATATCCCACGTGACATCGGAACGTCGGCCGCGTGTACCGATCTCGTAAGTGGTCGCAGTCTGCGCATTAACAGTTGAACTGGCAGTCGTCATGAACGTATTTGCGTCAAAAGTTGGTACCTCGACACTCCGCGAGATATTCGCAAATATCTGCCACTCCGGATCAATATCCCAGAGCACGCCCACTTTGGGGCTAAAGAAGTCGTAGGTGCGGCGGCCTGATTGATCACCATCCGACAGAAACCGATCCTTTCGATCCCGAACCGCATGCAAAAACTGTCCACCCGCAATGAGTGCGACATTCTGCAGGACGTAGAAACTATTTTCTGCATAGACTGAGTAGTTCTGCGATTTATCCAACGTAGACACCGCCAGATCACCTTTCATTGCACCATCCAGATTCACGAACTCCTGACTGTTGTTTTCACCATTATGGACGTTCACACCGACAATGAGACGGTTGCGAAAACCCTCAATGACACGATCATCGGTCACGCGAGCAAAGCCACCATAGTCATAAACGTAATAATCGAGATATCGGAAAATCGGATGATCCACGTGACGATGATGGCCAAAAGCGCCAAAATCTACCGTAGTAGGGCCAAAGCGCAGGGTTGTCTTATTTGCAAGACGCACTGAATCAATGTTGCGCTGCTGGTTTTGTTGTACGAACTCGGGATCTGCACTTCGTGGCGCGTTTAACGCCACACTCTTGGTCAACTCGCCAGGTAGCTGCTGGCGCCACGTGTTTGCATTGATATAGAAACGTGTTTCGGCATCCGGTGAAAATTGATAGCCGAAATTTATGTTGCCACGCACGACATGACCTTCACTATGTTCACGGAATCCATCCTCATGTTGCGCTGATACGGCTGCGAACCAGTCCACGGGGCCGTGCACACCCGCCATGCTTGCCTGTCCTCGAACAAAACCAAAGCTTCCCGCATCAAAACGGCCATCAAAAGTGGGCGCATCGTAGCCCGTTGGCGTAACAAAATTGACCGCTCCACCCAATGCATTGGCACCGTATCGTAGCGCATTCGCCCCCTTGAATACTTCGACATAGCGGTAGGCACTCGGATCTATTTCGAAGAGATCGAACAGGCCATCAGCGGTATTAACTGGAATCCCATCCATGTACATATTCACACCACGGTTACCGTAGTTACGCGTCAAACCGGAGCCGCGAATCGACACCCGATTGTCAATATTTGATTTGGGCTGCGCGATGACACCTGGTACCCAACCGAGAATATCCTTGGCCGTACTTGCTGGCCCACTCTTGAATACAGTCTCCGGCACTACCTCAACCGCGCCGGGTGTCCGCTGAATATTGGCTATGGCCTGGATCATATCTGGAACAGTCAACGCCCCTCCGTCTCCCGCAGTAATAGTGATCTCGGGCAGGATCGAACGTGTATTTGCAGCGACTTGTTTGATCACGACCATATTATTATCGGCTATTTCGTATTTCAACTGGCTTTTATCCAGCACCCGACTCAGCGCCTCTGCCAGCGTAAAGTTCCCCCGTAATGGCGGAGCCTGGTGATCTCGAGTCGCTTCATCCGCGTAAATCATCTTGGTACCAGTTACAGCAGCCAGGCGATTCAACGTAGAGGAAAGTGGCTGTGCAGGAAGATTGAAGGAATAAGTGGCCATATCTTGCGCGTTGGTAATATTGACCCACAACAAAATCAGTAGTGGCAATAACCCAAATAATGACTTCATCAGCGTTTTCTCCAATCAGAAATATGTAAAGCATCTGTTTCTTGATGTTCTGTCTAATAAGACGTAAAAAGCACACTGAACTGGTCACATTTTTTTATCTGCCCAATCAATCAATAGCGATTTGTTGCCCGGCAGCGGTTTCACCCTGACCGGCAGAATCTTTTCCAGACTGCTGAGAAAAAACGGCAAATCATCCGTGCCGAATGTGCCGCTCAAGGTTTCGCGCGCAATAGCGGGGTCAAGGAAAACAAAATGGATCGGGTGATAGCGTTCCAACTCGGCTACTACTCGCCCCAACCGTGTTTGTCGGAACACCAACTGCCCATGCTGCCAGGCTTCAACTTGCCCGATATCGATCGGTCGCAACAAAGTACGTGGATCAGCATAGGGTGAATAATACTGCTGATACCCTGCATTCAGACGTACTCCATTGATTTCTACAGCTCCTTCCAACACTGTGACCAGGATCGGGCCTGCCTGCTGTTTGTGCACGTTGAATCGGGTACCGATATCACGGATCTGCAGCGCACCTGCATTTACAATGAAAGGACGCCAAATTTCATGCTGAACATTGAAAATAGCTTCTCCCGTATCCAGCATGATCTTGCGCTGCAAGGGAGAAATACGGACGGACAGGCGAGTGGCTGTATTCATGATGATACTGCTGCCATCCGCAAGAGTAACGCGATGCTGCTCTCCCAATTGCGTGGAATAAATTATGGTTTCAGCACTGTATTCCAGCCAACCGACTCTCATCAGCACAGACGAGATCAAAAAAAACACAGCCCAACCGACTACGTTGATTGATTTGCGTTTGGAACGCCATTGTCTGGCTTCACGCAAGCCAGGGACATCAGCAGCTTCTTTAAGTCGATCTACCTCAGACCACAAGCGTTCGGCATGCGCATAGGCCGCCTGATGAGCTTCGCTTTTACAGAACCAGTGATTGAATCTTTGCCTGTCCTCATCCGTACAACTCTCGGATTGCAATAAAAAAAACCAGCTCAATGCCTGCTTGAGCAACCGCTCACTAGGAGAACGAGAAGACATACGCCGATCAGGTGATCATACGCTGCGGTGGCAATGCAGCATGGCTTGCACCAAGCGTCGCTGCACGGTTTTTTCAGAAATATTCAAGCGGATGGAAATTTCTCTATAACTGAGCCCGTCAATCTTGCGCAATAAAAACACATCGCGACAACCTTGTGGCATGGTGGCTATAGCATCTATCAGAATACTGCATTGCTGCCTGAGACTGACTATTTCTTGCAGTTGGGGCAACGGACACGGCTGCGCTTCATCGAGTAGCAGATACTCTATTTTATTCAAAGGATCACGTTGATAATCCACCGCCAGATTATGACCAATCTGGAATAAATAGGCGGATAGATTCAGTACATTCGACAAATCACGGTTGTCCAGTAGCCGCATATAGGCTTCCTGTGCCAAATCGGATGCTGTTTCTCGACAACCGATCAGACGATTAATCCTGCTAATCAAACGCAATCGATACTGCTTGTAAAGCTTGGTAAAGCTTGGAGAATCTAAAGAGGACATGGCTGTGGCAATAAAAGAGAAGAGTGCCGTATTTATTATTTATTCAGATCAGATTATCCTGGCAAAACAAAGAAATGAGAATGCGACAAATTGTCGCACGGGAGAATTATCAAAACCACGGGGCCCATCCGGAATTTCGTGAGCGAGATGCGGTACTACTCAGAGCCTGTTCAAAGTCTCTGGGAATATGAGAAACGATTACCCGAGCGACATTAGTCGCGAACAATTTGAGCTTATCAGGCCTTTACTGGAGAGTGCGCGCAGGAAGACTAACTCTCGACGAATAGATCTGTACGAGGTGTTTTGGAAAAAGATATCATTTTCTGCAGCGATGGCGCGGTTATTTATCAACCCGCGGCCCGCAGACTTGAAATCACCCACTGTCCCGTCGACCTTGCTGCCGGGGTTCGAGTCATCTGTTGCAACCCGGTATCTGGAAAATTACCTGGGATGGTTCAGGTGGTTCGATCAACAGGAAAATCTCAGTTCAACTATTGTCGGACTACAAGCCGCTCTCGGCCGGGAAAATCAGTTTCAACTGTTAACGAATACATAGCTTTGATCAACATGCTCAACGCAATACACCAGGCTAGAATAGCAAAACTACGTTGCAGACTGGCTTCATCAAAAATATGTGTACAACGTTTGCCAAGTAGCGTTCCGGCAACGGTTCCAGCGGTAAAAGGCAGTGCCAGTGCCCAATTCATAAATCCCATGGAAGTTGCTGACACAACTCCAGCCAAAGAAATCAAGGCAGTGATGGAAAGTGCAGTGGCAACCAGCATTTTCATAGGTAAATCAGACACTTTGCGCAAGGCAGGCACAATGATGAATCCACCGCCCACCCCAAGCAGACCAGATAAAAATCCGGTTGCAGTGCCAGCGGCAAACAATCCCTTGGCGCAAGGAATAGTCCATATCAAACGACCACTTTCCAGACTAAGCTGGCAAGGTGGAATCACTATTACCGGCTGTGCAGCAGATGCATGGCTCTTGTGATACATATACCAGGCGGCATATGCTAACACTGCGGAAAATAATATTGTCAGTAACGCATCAGAAAACTGCTGCGCTACCCAGATGCCAATCGGTGTAATCAGCATGCCTGTCCCTGCTATCAGGCTGGCTGCCCGATAGCGCACAACGCGTTCTCTGAAGGAAGAATAGGTTGCTACTGCTGCTGATACTCCGACTGATAATAATGCAACCGGCGCAGCTTCCGCTACCGTTGCACTCAAGCCGAAAACCAACAGCGGGACCGCCACAATAGAACCACCTGAGCCAGTCAACCCAAGCACGAAGCCTGCAAGTATCCCTGGCAAAATCCCGAGCCACTGAATTTCCATGCAGGACTGATTTATTTCGATTCAGTTGATCCGGCAAGCCATTCACGTCCTTTCAGTAAGCAATCCCAGTATACCCATGGGAAAAGATTGACTTTCATCCACCAATACAACTTGCGAGGAAGCGTTGGACTTAACGGAAAAGTCGGTAGCAATTTTCCACCATAGCCAAATTCAGCCAGAACCACCTTGCCGTTCTCAACTGTTAGTGGGCAGGCACCGTAACCATCGTAAACCGCGCGCATTTCACGCCCTTCTTTTGCTGCTATTAGATTTTCAGCAACAATGACCACTTGTTTTCTGACTGCAGCAGCCGTTTTAGAATTAGGCGCAGAGCAGGCATCACCCAGCGAGAAGACATTGGAAAAACAGGTACTTTGCAAGGTTTTCGCGTCTACTTCACAATAGCCAGCAGCATTGGCTAATGCACTCTTGCTTAGAAAATCAGGAGCTTTCTGTGGTGGCGTGACATGCAGCATATCAAATGATTTATCCACACGAGTAACTTCACCTGTTTCGTTTTTAACTTCAAAAGTAGCTATTTTTTTCGAGCCATCTACTTTGACCAAGTTGGAATTGAATGCGAGATTGGCATTGTATTTATGCACATACTTCATTAAAGGTGGTACAAATTCTGATACCCCAAATAACACTGCCCCTGCCAGATCGAATTCTACTTCAATTTTGTCCAGCACCCTTTTACGCTGCCAATAATCACAAGATAAATACATGGCCTTTTGAGGTGCACCAGCACATTTAATCGGCATGGGTGGCTGAGTAAAAAGCGCTTTTCCCTCTTTAAGCTCTTGCACTAATGACCAGGTATAGGGTGCCAGATCAAACACATAGTTGGAAGTTACACCATTTTTACCGAGTGTTTCCTGAAGTCCTTCTACTTTATCCCAGGCCAGCTGAATACCTGGGCAAACAATCAGTTGACGATAACCAATCGAACGGCCATCCGTTAAGTTAACTAAGTTTTTTTCCGGAGCAAACCCAGCAGCAGCAGCCTTGATCCATTCCGCGCCTTTGGGCATCACATCTGCTGTATTGCGAGCAGTATCGTTAATTGCATAAGCACCGCCACCGACTAATGTCCAGGCTGGCTGATAATAATGTTTTTCACTGGGTTCTACCACGGCAATACGCAACGCCGGGCGTCGTTTCAACAAGCTCGCTGTCACCCCCAAACCACCTGATCCGCCTCCTACTACCACCACATCAAATACGTTATCCCAGTTACAAGCAGCAACCGTTTCTGCCTGGCGTTTATCGACCGGTTCACAATACGCTTCCGTTCCCTCTGTTCCGGTTTGAGTAGCTGCAGCATCGGTATTATTGGTATACAGCGCCTGAGCACGATTACCAGAACCACAAAAGGCCAGTACTGGGCCTGGCAATGATTGCATCAATTGATGAAAGGCAGAACATTTATCATCGGATACCCGGCCTACTTCAACTGGCATATAAGCAAATTGTAATCCCGCTGCCTTTGCTGCACCTTCTAACGCAGCACTAGCAGGCTGACTCTCTCCACCTTCTCCATCCGGACGATTGCAAATAATTGATTTATAACCCGCTGCTGCAATATCAGCGACATCGTCCACGCTGATTTGGCCGGTGACCGCTATTTTTTTGTCCAGTTCTTTCCACTTTGTTGCAGAAGTAGCATTCATAATGGTTTCTCCTTACTTTAATTTTACTGCTCGGTTTGATACCAAATGCGTATCCGTACTGTGCAATATGTTTACAAATTCAACGCGTACTAATTAATCCTGTTTTTCCAAATCGGGTTGATTGCTATCTGTATCAGCCAATCCTGCACTACTACTATTTTTTTGCTGCACAATCAGAGCATTTTCATCTTGGCAGTATAGAGCAAATAGTGTGCCAATAATTTGTACCACTTCACGACTGGCAAGCTTGTAATAAATATATTTGCCTACGCGCTTGGTCGAAACCAGCTCTTCCTCACGCAAGACAGAAAGTTGCTGCGACAGGGTCGGTTGCCGAATACCGAGCAATTGCTCCAGTTCACTGACATTTTTTTCCCCTTCCACCAGTTGGCACAAGATCATCAAACGGTCTTCATTGGCCAAGGTTTTCAACATGGAACAAGCTTTGCCTGCAGCAGCTTTTTTTTTCACCATTGTTGATAAATCCCATTGTATATATGAATTTGTCATTATTTGCCAATATTTTTCTGTTGCGAATGATCCAAATGCGTATTGCGATATTTTTCCAGCCAATCAAACACAGCCATACCCGCTAACATTGCTATCACAAAAATAATTCCTGCCAACTGACCTGAGGCTGCCAATACTAATCCTGGCCCCGGACAAAGCCCTGATAACCCCCAGCCGATACCAAACAGTAAACTACCCAGAATCAAACGATGATCAATTACGTGAGAAGTAGGCAAATGCAGCGGCATTGACAACAGTGTTTGACCACGTTGTCTTACCCACCTGAAAGCAAAAAAACCGATACTAATCGCACCTAACATCACCAGTGCCAACGAAGGATCCCAGGATCCGGCTACATCCAGAAATGCCAATACCTTTGCCGGATTGATCATCCCAGACAAAATTAATCCCAAACCGAAAATTAGTCCAGAAAACAATGCAGCAATTATGACCAACATGCTTTTACTCCCAACCATGACGTACAACATAGACTATTGCCATGCCCATCAACATAAATAGAACAGTTGCCACAATTGAACGTGGTGAAAGGCGCGATAGACCACACACCCCATGCCCACTGGTACAACCAGAGCCATAACGGGTACCGATTCCGACCGCGAAACCGGCCAAAGCCAAGATTGCGTAATTACTTTCAATGTGGACAGGAGGCAATGTTCCCAATTCACGCCACAACCAAGGTGCGAGTAACAAACCGCTAACAAATGCCGCTCGCCAAGCAAAATCTCTCCGCTGTAATCGGAGTAAACCACCAACAATGCCTGATATTCCTGCGATTCTCCCGGCAACAAATAACAGCAGTGCTGTGGCCAGACCTATGATCATCCCACCTGAAAATGCACTTACTGGCGTAAAAGCTTGCCAATCAATCATAGCAATCATACGTTTTCCTCTTGACAGATAAATAATATTAACACACTATATATTTTAATAATTTATTATTTTATATATTGAATTATTTGAATATGAACTGAATCCATACACCAAATCAACAAATCACCTAGGGAGAGAAAATAATGCAAGCAAATATCCAGGCTTTCTTTGATCCTGCTACCTGGACAGTCAGCTACATCGTGTTCGACAAGCCAGGAGGTCACTGCGCCATTATTGATCCAGTGTTGGACTACGATCCTAAATCTGGACGAACCAAACACCATTCCGCCGATATCTTGATTAAATTCGTACGTGCTCAAAACCTAACAACCGATTGGTTGCTGGAAACTCACGCACATGCTGATCATCTTTCTTCCGCCCATTACCTGCAGCAGCAACTAGGCGGTAAAACAGCCATAGGCAGTCAGATTCCTGCTGTACAACAGTTTTTTAAGAAACTATTTAATTTAGGAACAAATTTTCAGCCCGATGGCTCACAATTTGATCATCTGTTTAGCGATGGAGATACTTTTCAGGTAGGGGAGTTACAAGGTAAGGCAATTCTTGTGCCTGGACATACGCCGACCGATCTTGCTTATCAATTTGGTGACGTTATTTTCATTGGTGATACGATGTTCATGCCTGATGTTGGGACAGCACGTGCTGATTTTCCTGGTGGAGATGCGCGCCAACTTTATCGTTCTATCCGCAAACTGCTGGATAATTATCCACCAGAAACAAGGTTATTAATGTGTCACGACTATCCACCTGGAGATCGTCCGGTACAGTGGGAAAGCACTGTTGCCGAGCAACGTGCCAATAATATTCACGTCCGCGATGGAATTAGCGAAGATGAATTTGTTGCAATGCGTACTACACGTGATGCAACGCTGGATGTTCCGGTACTGATCCTGCCTTCCATTCAGGTCAACATCCGGGCAGGACAAATGCCACCGGTGGAAGACAACGGCACAACTTATTTGAAGATACCAATCAATAAACTATAACAATACTTGTTGCCATTTTTTGGCCAGCTAACTGTAACAGGTTGACTGGCCAAAAAATGCTACTACCAATAGCGAACGTTGCCGGTATCCACATGGATAAAGTTCGATTCAGGATAATAACCCACTCCCCCCGCACGCATAGACATAGCCACTTGCTTTAATGTGTTAAGCGGTACGCCAGGTAAACGGATATCAATTGCTCTGCCTTGCATATGCATGCTTTTCTTGGCAACACCGTTGCTTCTTGCAGCAAGTTTGGCATTAGTCGCTGGTGAACGATAACCGGAAATTACCTGAAATTCTTTGCTGCTGCCCGTTTTATAGTGCAGTTGTTGAATCAAATCAAGCAGGCTTGGATCAATTGGATGCCGCTCACCCGAACGATGGTCACGTAACACTGTGGCGATTTCCTGCAACGCTTCCGGAATATATTTTCCTTGCTCCCAGTAAGCGGTCTTGATACGTTCTCCGGTATGCAAATTCAACAAGGATAAACGTTTTTCGTAGACACGGGCATAAGCAGCATTGGCTACTGGCATCGCAAACATTGCACATGCACCCAAGCCAACCTGCAACAATCGGCGACGTGCGCGACCTTGTTCAGTCAACGTTTCTAGATTGTCTGCAATAATCAACTCTGGCATCAATATCCTCCATAATTAGCGAGATTAAAAATCGTAATAAATATTCCTGGATTACCAATGGGCATAGGCAAGCGCTCGCTCGTCACGTCCGTATACATCAGATGAAAAATGAACTTCATCCTGTTCATCACTCCAGGTTGTTAAATACAACAAATAAACTGGCACACGTTCTGCAAGATTCACTGTACGCGTCTTGCCACTGGCTATTTTTTCAGCAAGATCTGCTTGTTCAAATGCACCTCCCAATACGAACTCAGCTAGTTGTAATGGCCTTTCCAATCGAATACAACCTGAGCTGAAAGTACGAACATCTCTTTTGAACAAATATTTGGATGGCGTATCGTGCAGGTAAATGCTGAAGGGATTGGGAAACATGAATTTAATGGTTCCTAACGCATTTCTTCTGCCTGGGTCTTGGCGAAAAACATAGGGAAGGGAGCTACTATTGATCGAATGCCAGTCAATGGAATACGAATCGATCTCAGATTCATATTGGTAATCAGAAAAAACTCTAATACCTTGAGAAACAAAATAATCCGGATTATTTTTTTGCTTGGGCAACAAATCCTTGCGCGCGATACTACGCGGTACATTCCAGTATGGATTAAGCACTAGATGTGAGATCTTGCTACTAAAACTGGGTGTTGAACGATAACCGCGTCCAACAACAATACGCATATCAAATATTCGTTCATCATTTTCAATTGCAGCCAGATCAAATCCGGCAATGTTAACCAGTATATAGCGCTTACCAAGCTCTTTTGGTAACCAACGCAAACGTTCTAGCGAAATACGTAAACGTCGCACGTGCTCATCTGGTGTCATATTTAATGCTTGTCGGGTATTTTTACCAATTATACCATCAGCATTTAATCCATATTGACGTTGAAAAGTGCGAATTGCTGTTTCTAGCTGACCGTCATAAAGATCATTATCATCTGCAACAATATCGTATTCTGGTTTTTCAAACACATGATGGGCTTCCAGAATGCGTTGACGAATTAACGGGATAGAAGCGTGCCTACTATATGGATGAATCGATAAAGCACTTTCCGGTATATGCATTTGTGAGGTTATGTCTGCCAGTAGCCGAAACTCACGCAATGATTGCTTCAATAAACGATATTGCGGGATACTCGGTAACAAATCAGTGAAAATCTGTTGCAATTCTCCGGAAGCGATTGCTTTATGCAAAAATGCGACTGCATCAAATTTAGATTGTGGAATGTGCCAATCGGGATCTGCCAAAGCAGCGTCTAATCTACCACGATACCAATCACGAGCAAGAGCAAGTAATGCTCGGGTGATATCCAGTTCCAGTGGCAAAGACACTTCATCATAAGACGCCGTTGCATGCTGTGCTTGTAAAAAAGCACTACGGTAATCATCACTGCTCAGCCCTTCTTCATCAGCTTGTTCAATTAGTGCCAGCGCTGTATTCAGTAAATCAGATGCGTGATCCGACAATACCCACACGGGTTGATAATCACGCTGGGCATAAAATCGCTGCAAATTTTTCTGTTCACTGTCACCCTGATAACTCGCAATATTACTTGTCAGTTGTGCACGAATTGATTCTGCATCCACAATAGCCAGATTTTCAGCCCTTGCAGGTGACGTTGTTGCTAGCAATATCAGAATGGTTAAACAATATGATAAAGTCAGAAAAGTAAACGTAGGCCGTAACTTCAGCGGTATTTGAACAAACAACAGAAGAATATTTTCTGTCTGAACCGCAAAGTTCGTCACTCGTCTGATTATTCTTTGCATTTATAAAAATTTTCAAAGAATTGATAAAGGCTACTTTGTACCATAGCTTCCTAGCCTGATAAAATGACGATTAAAGAGGTAAATTTGAAAGATGAGTAGCAATTCTCTAATATAAGACTGCTCATTATTTGCGATCCGCAATCAATTAAATTCCACTTCATCCGGCAGGATAACGTTTTTGATGGAATTTAATTATACTGAACCCGCCAGCAAATAACGAAACTCATACCAAACTGAATGACAAAAAGTTTTTATTTCGTTGCTCGGCATTGAGCTGTTAACGACTTATTACTCGTCCTGTCTATTTTTCATAGTTCCACCGGAACACTTTTTAAATCCGGGTTAATTTTTCCTATTTGTCATGCAGAAAATAGAAACTTTCTGGCGTACCTGTCTGAAACATTTTGAACAAGAACTCAATGCACAACAGTTCAATACCTGGATCAAACCACTTAAGCTGGAAGTCTGTCCAGATGAGGAAAACACACTAATTCTAATTGCACCCAATCGTTTCGTGCTGCAGTGGATCAAAGACAATTTTGTTCATCCTATCAACGAAATGGCATACAGCCATTTTGCTGAAAAAATCAATTTCAAGCTAGAACTAGAAAATCCAACGCACAACCAGACAATAGCTGAAGAACAAATCTCCAATCCAACCAACAAGGAAAAAAATAATTTAATAATAAAAAACCCAATACGTTCTGCCCCTGCTAAACCCAGAAAACCTAGTTCTAATCGGCTAAACCCAGCCTTCACATTTGAAGCATTTGTCACTGGAAAAGCCAATCAGCTGGCGCGTGCTGGCGCCATTCAAGTGGCAGAGCGCCCTGGCATTGCTTACAACCCTTTGTTTATTTACGGCGGCGTGGGGTTAGGCAAAACACATCTGATGCACGCCATCGGTAATTATGTAATAGAGCTAGATGCAACGGCAAAAATTCGCTATGTCCACGCTGAAAAATATGTGTCCGATGTAGTCAGTGCCTACCAGCACAAATCATTTGACAAATTCAAGCTTTATTACCATTCACTGGATTTGCTATTGGTGGATGATGTTCAGTTTTTCAGCGGTAAGAACCGCACACAGGAAGAGTTCTTCTATGCCTTTAATGCGTTAATCGAGGCACATAAACAAGTCATCATTACTTCTGATTGTTATCCTAAAGAAATTTCCGGACTAGAAGAACGTTTAGTATCAAGATTTGGCTGGGGATTAACTGTTGCCATCGAACCGCCTGAGCTAGAAATGCGTGTAGCTATTCTGCTCAAAAAAGCAATCGCTGAAAAAGTTGAACTAGATGAAAACACCGCCTTTTTCATTGCTAAATATATTCGCTCAAATGTCAGAGAGCTAGAAGGCGCATTAAAACGAGTATTAGCCTATTCCCGTTTCACTGGCCAATCCATTTCTCTTGCTTTGGCCAAAGAAGCACTTAAAGACCTGTTAGCAATACAAAATCGGCAAATCTCGATTGAAAATATCCAGAAAACAGTCGCAGATTACTACAAGATAAAAGTAGCCGATATGTATTCAAAAAAACGTGTAAGGGCCATTGCTCGCCCCCGGCAAGTAGCAATGGCCATTGCCAAAGAACTGACTCAATCCAGTTTGCCCGATATTGGTGAAGCCTTCGGCGGCAGAGACCACACCACGGTGTTATATGCTCATCGAAAAATTATGGAATTGCGTGGATCAGATCCTGCTGTCAATCGGGATTACAACGCGCTCATTCATATTCTGCAAGGATAAATAATGATTTCAAACACACATGAATTGTTCAAAACCTGCTTTTAAGTAAGATATTGAACAGGTTTCAAGAAGCTGTGCATAATTACGCACAATTAACGTTATATTTTGTGGATAACTCACATTTTTTCTGTACCGGAAATTTAGTGCACAATTTATCCACAGTCCATACCCAAAATATACAAAACTAATTAATTACATAAATATATAATAAATAAGCGTTTTTTGTACTTATCCTAATTTTACTGATTGTTTAATTATTACTATTAGTTTTTTAAATAAAAAATAAAGTAAATGAAACTAACCCTATCCGATCGAGATTTACTATTCAAACCACTACAAACTGTCAGCGGTATCGTGGAACGAAGACATACGCTTCCTATTCTTCTAAATACGCTAATTGAAGTAAAAGAAGGAAAATTGACATTAGTTACCACTGATCTGGAAATAGAAGCTGAGTCCACCTCCGACATCGTCGAACTGGCACAACAAGAATCTCTACGCACCACTATTTCTGTTAAAAAGTTACAAGATATACTACGTGCCTTACCCTCTGGTTCCCCAGTGGAACTAATTCGTTCAGAAAGTCGATTGCAGATTGTTTCTGGTAAAAGTCGCTTCGTATTACAACTATTACCTGCTGAAGATTTTCCAAGAATGGCCAAGGATAATGAATCCAGCCATACAACATTCACTCTACCGCAGCAAATCCTGAAAAAACAGCTACAACAAGTCGCTCATGCCATGGCACAGCAAGATTTGCGTTATTATCTCAATGGGATGTTGCTCCTAATTGAAAACCAACAATTGCTATTGGTTGCCACTGATACGCACCGACTAGGGATTACAACCATTAATCTGGAAATACCAGCTGAAAGGTCCGAAACTATCATCCCACGTAAAACTGTACTGGAGCTAATCAGACAACTAGAAGACAATGATCAGCCAGTAACCATAGAAATTTATTCCAAAAAAATATGTTTCCGCTTGCCTAACACAGTTTTGATGTCAAAAGTCATTTCTGGAAAATTCATTGATTTTAAACGTGCTATTCCGCAAAGTAGTGCTTTTCAGTTTGATGTCAGTCGCCTTGATCTTTTGCATGCGCTACAGCGAATAGCAATTATTACCAGCAGTAACGACTTATTTCGTAGCGCCCACCTTATTATTGCTAACAACAAATTAAACTTATCAGCCAAAAATAAGGAACAGGAAGAAGCACAGGAAGAACTTGAAATTGTCTATACAGATGAAACTATTGACACCAGCTTTAATATTGTTTACTTGATGGAGGTACTCAATAGTCTCGATAGCGAACATATTCGGTGTTCCTTTGAAAGTGCACAAAGTGCTGTACTGATAACCTTACCTGATAGCGATCAGTTCAAGCACATCTTGATGCCATTGCGCGAATGATGTGAATTAATGCAAATGGCCTAATTTATCCAGAATTAAAAGGAATCACCAAACCCATGATCAATCAGCCGAAATCTACCCAAAATATGCAAAGCGACCAACGCGACTATGATTCAAACAGCATCAAAATCCTCAAAGGGCTAGATGCTGTTCGCAAGCGTCCTGGCATGTATATTGGCGATACTAGTGATGGTACTGGGTTGCACCACATGGTGTTTGAGGTACTCGATAACGCCATTGATGAAGCACTGGCTGGCTATTGTGACGAGATTTCTGTTGTCATTCACGCGGACAACTCCATCAGTGTGCACGATAACGGGCGCGGCATTCCGGTCGATATCAAACTAAACGATGAGCAGCAACGTTCTGCTGCTGAAATCGTCATGACAGAATTACATGCAGGTGGCAAGTTTGATGACAATTCCTACAAAGTTTCTGGCGGTTTACACGGCGTGGGCGTATCAGTGGTCAACGCGTTGTCTGAATGGTTAAAACTGACCATTTATCGCAAAGGGAGCATTCATCAGATTGAATTTAGAAACGGTGTAACCGTTGCACCGCTGGCAGTTACCGGCCAGACGGAAAAACATGGAACAACTGTTCATTTTCTCGCCAGCCAAGAAGTGTTTGGTGAAGTGATTTTCCACTACGATATTTTTGCCAGAAGACTGCGCGAACTTTCCTTTCTTAACAAAGGAATAAAAATAAAACTGACTGATCGGCGGGATAACCGCGAAGAAATATTTGCATTTTCCGGCGGTATCCGCAATTTTGTCGAATATATTAGTCGTACCAAAACTGTACTGCATCCAAATATTTTTTATGCCAAAGGCGTGAAAGACGATATTAACGTTGAAATTGCCATGCAGTGGAACAATAGTTATGCCGAACAAATATTATGTTTCACCAACAACATCCCGCAAAAAGATGGAGGCACCCATCTAACTGGATTACGTGCGGCCATGACCCGTACGCTTAACAATTACATTGAAAAAAATGAATTGGCTAAAAAAGCCAAGGTCGCCCCTACTGGCGATGATATGCGCGAGGGAATAACCTGTGTGTTATCAATCAAACTGTTTGAGCCTAAATTTTCATCGCAAACCAAGGAAAAACTGGTTTCATCTGAAGTCCGCCCGGTAGTGGAAGAAGTGGTATCACGCAAGTTATCCGATTTTTTGCTGGAAAATCCAAACGAAGCCAAAATTATCTGCAACAAGATCATTGAAGCAGCACGTGCACGCGAAGCGGCGCGCAAAGCACGTGAACTGACACGTAGAAAAGGCGTGCTGGATAGCATGGGCTTGCCAGGAAAGTTGGCGGATTGTCAGGAAAAAGATCCCAAACTATGCGAGCTATATCTGGTGGAGGGAGATTCTGCAGGCGGATCGGCCAAACAAGGGCGCGATCGTAAATTTCAGGCAATCATGCCGCTCAAGGGAAAAATTCTAAATGTTGAAAAATCCCGTTTTGATAAACTGATTTCTTCCCAAGAAATTGTGGCGCTTATTACTGCGTTAGGTACTGGAATTGGTAAAGATGAATATAACCCGGATAAATTACGTTATCACCGCATCATCATCATGACTGACGCGGACGTTGATGGATCACATATCCGAACTTTGCTGCTGACGTTTTTTTATCGGCAAATGCCTGAACTGATAGAACGTGGTCATATTTATATCGCGCAACCCCCTTTGTATAAAGTCAAGCACGGCAAGCAAGAGCGTTATTTAAAGGATGATTACGAACTTAAGCGCTATATGCTGGATCTGGCGCTCATCAATGCTGAACTGCATCCTGGTGCAGATGCTTCGCCAATCACTGGTGAAACGCTAGCCAGCATCGCAGATGAATATTTGCTGGCCGAGGCGGTGATTGAACGAATGAGCCAGGCAATTGATCAATCTGTTATGTACGCGCTATTGAAGCAGCCAGATATTGACTTGAGTTCACAAGCCAGCGCGCAAGCCAGTGCAGAAAAACTGACTACATTGCTGGATCATGTTGAAATTGCTGCAGAATACGATGACGATACTGAAAATTATCGACTCAAGATTGAGCGCAAGCAATATGGCAACATCCGGACCAGCTATCTGGGCACAGATTTCCTGCGCAGTGGTGACTTTGCTAAAGTGAAACAAACCGCACAAATGTTGCAAGGGCTAATTGGCGAAGGTGCCACCGTCAAACGAGGTGAGCAAGAAATAGCAATCAGCGAATTCAAAGAAGCGTTGGAATGGTTACTGGCGGAAGCCAAGAAAGGTATCAGCATTCAGCGTTACAAAGGATTGGGAGAAATGAATCCGGAGCAATTATGGGAAACAACTATGGATCCAAGCAATCGCCGTCTGTTACGCGCGAAAATAGAAGACAGCATTTTAACGGATGAGATCTTCACAACTTTGATGGGCGATGCGGTTGCACCACGTCGTGCGTTTATAGAAAGCAACGCTTTACGCGCACAAAATATTGATATTTGATGATAGCAACCCAAACCGGTTGCGAGGTGTTTTTATGTCAACAAAATTGAATAAATCACTGAATCAGTCACAAAATATTCACTTGCTTCAGCTGCATGCTTCGCCTGTCGTGCGCTGGCTTTACATGAGTATAGGCATCATTGCTCTGTTGCTGGGCATCGCGGGTATATTTTTACCTATATTGCCTACCACTCCCTTCATCTTGTTGGCAACCGGCTGTTTTGCGCGCAGTTCCAAACGCTTCCACGGTTATTTGCTGAATCACCGCATTGCCGGCCCTATTATTCAGGAATGGTGCGAACATCGCAGCGTAACGCGGCAAGTCAAACACTGGGCCTATTTTGTTATGACGCTATCCTTTGGCAGCTCCATCTTGATCGTCTCTTCCTGGGGATTAAGAGCCATGCTGGTTGGCATAGCAATGGTTTTGTTCCTGTTTATCTGGCGTATTCCAATACGTGCTGAAGCGCAGTAGATTGCGATTACCGGTTGCCTTGTTGTGAAGGATGAAAAGGTACGCATCTCCAAATTAATGTCGGCACAGGGCATGTGCTCACGCAGGGAAGCGGATCACTATATTGCGCAAGGCTGGGTATATGTGGATGGTGAACAGGTTTGCGAACTGGGAACAAAAATATTTCCCTGGCAACAGATTACACTTGCGCAAACTGCACAAGCCAAACAAAATCAGCGTGTAACAATCCTACTGAATAAACCAGTTGGCTATGTATCCGGACAACCAGAACCTGGCTATCAACCAGCTGTCAGCCTTATTCAACCTGCCTCTCATTTTGAGCGTGACCGAGCTCGTCAAAAATTTAATCGATCACACTTGAAACAATTGGCGCCTGCTGGCCGGCTTGATATTGATTCACAAGGTTTGCTGGTGTTAACGCAAGATGGGCGCATTGCCAAACAATTAATTGGCGAGCATTCGTCTATCAAAAAGGAATATCTGGTGCGTATTAGCGGTCATTTAACGCAAAAAGAATTGGCATTGCTAAATCATGGCCTGGAACTGGATGGACAACCGTTAAAACCCGCGCAGGTGAGTCGCCTGAATAATGATCAACTACGCTTCATTTTGCAAGAAGGAAAAAAACGCCAGATACGGCGCATGTGCGAATTGGTTGGATTAAGAGTCACCGGTTTAAAACGTGTCAGCATCGGCCGCGTCAAACTGGCTGATTTGCCGGAAGGGAAATGGCGTTATCTGGCTAAAAATGAATCGTTTTAAAGTAGCTTTACCTAAACAGCAAAGTATTTTATGCAGTTGCAATGGTAGTAATATCAAGCGTAATTCTTGACAAAATCAAAGGGGTCTCTATAATCACCGATCTGCCGAGAGGCAAATCTTGATCTGAATATTTGCGGGAATAGCTCAGTTGGTAGAGCGCAACCTTGCCAAGGTTGAGGTCGCGAGTTCGAGACTCGTTTCCCGCTCCAGTTTTATATTGTATCCTGCATCCTTCTATATTTTTGATCAGCTCAATATTCTCATGCTTTGGTATCGTGTAACAAACGATGTCTTAAAACAGCTACAGCAACTCATGGCGGGGTGGCAGAGTGGTTATGCAGCGGCCTGCAAAGCCGTGTACGCCGGTTCGATTCCGGCCCCCGCCTCCATAACTTCAGCAAATATATGTCATTGCCCGGGTGGTGAAATTGGTAGACACAAGGGACTTAAAATCCCTCGGACATAAAACGTCCGTGCCGGTTCGATTCCGGCCCCGGGCACCACAGCAGAATGCTTAAACCCAACTAGGTAGTGTAGTCACGAGATACTTGCCCAAAGGGCGATACATCTAATTTGTACAGCAGCAAGGAAAGAAGAAGTATTTTTAGCATACCTTGTAGCAATGCTGCGCCATTGTTTGAGATGCAAAAAAGCATTCTCGGCCAGATGCCTCAGTTTATACAATTCTTTATCATAAGATCTTTGTATCTTTCGGTTTTTCTTCGGAGGAATAACCACCTTCATTCCCTGTTTTTCCGCCTGTTCAATAATGGCATTACTATCGTAGCCACGATCTGCCAACAGATAATGTGCGTCTATTCCTGCGATCAGGTGGCTAGCTTGTGTGTAATCAGCAGTGGTACCTTGTGTAACAAGGATTCTGACCGGTATACCATGCCCATATCGTCCAGATCAGTGGTAACAGTTATCGCTTAAAGGGTAAAACAACAGCAGGCGTTTTACCAGCCGTTGAAGTAACCACAAACTGACCCATGAAAAAAACACAGGTGGGTCAAATTTAAATTATCGTTTTTATACCGTAAGTGGGTCAAAATTAGATTGTCGTTGACAGCTGTCTCGTGCCTGTCAGTATCGCCACTTGTTTTCATATCAATATTGATATATCATTTCATTGATGAATGGAAAGGAAATCATCACGAAACTGGCGATGGCAGGTTGGCGATTGTATCGAATTAATGGCAGTCATCACATCATGCATAAAGATGGTGTTTCCGTGAGTGTTCCTGTGCATGGTTCAAAAGATCTGAGAATTGGCACGGTGCTATCGATTGGTAAACAGACTGGAGTAAAACTGAAATGAATACCCTTTATCCCGTTATGCTTGAGCCGCAGGAGCCATCCGGCTATTGTGTGCAGTTCGTTGATATTCCCGGTGCCATTACAGAAGGCGAGACACTGGAAGAATGTTTGTTTAACGCAGCGGAAGCGCTAACAGGTGTGATTGAATCGTACATTGAGCTGGGTCAGGAAATTCCACGCCCAAGCGAAAATATAAAAGAGGCTTATTACATTGCGCCGGATGCGCGTGTGCAATCAGCGCTGTTGATCCGCTGGGCGCGCGGTGATCGTTCGCTGGCGGATATAGCGCGTGCGCTGGAAACTTCCTGGCCTTCTGCCCAGCGGCTGGAAAATCCACATCATTCCCCCACCCTTAAACAACTGGAACGAGCAGCTTCTGTATTGGGTAAAAAGCTAGTGTTATCGCTTGAATAACAGCCATGGTGCTTTGTTGTTTCATGCAGGCTGATATGGCTTACTGAAGATTTATTACGTTTGGTTACACACTTGCACATATCGTGCTGTTTTTTGCTGTAACGAGGAAGGTAGAGGCAATAACAGTTAACCTGTTGAATATAAATAACATTATTTTCACAGGTCCGGGCTACAGAAACCCGTCGTGCAGAGTCACGCTTGAAACAGTAGGACTGAAGTAAAGGTAGTAAAAAGAAACCGGCACTAGGCTGTCAGAACAATTCTGATGTGCGTAGCGCCGGTTTCTTTGTGGATGGACGAAAAATCGCAGTGGCTGCTTTTCTTCGTTGTGACGGTTGTACTGGATTGCTTCACCGGCCTCGGCCTTCTCGAAAAGACGTTTTTTCCACTGTCATCGCGAAATCCGTCGGATTGTGGCGATCCAGCAATAACATCAGCAGTATGTACAAAGACGATTTTTCCTTCATTGGTACGGTTGTACTGGGTTGCTTCGTCAGCCTGCGGCTTCCTCGCAAGGTCGGTGCAAGTGAGAAAGGGGACTACAAATCATCACTATTATTGCAGGGGTAACACAACACGGCAATCCAGAAGAATTGACAAGGTAGCGCCAGTTTTTAGGTGTTTTATCTTGACGTTTTAACGATTTGCCGTGGGGTGTATGCCGGCTTTCAGGGCATGGATGGCTTCTTTGGGAGAGCCAACAACCAGACCGCGTGGGCAGAAATAAAATTTTGCCAGTTCTCGTTGTGCAAGGGATTGCGTGACCATTTCGAGCAGTTGCCATTGAGAATTTTTGGCGCGTACCCAGGTGTGAGTTTCGTTATTGCCAAATGCATAACGTTTGCGTTCTCGTGTTTCGCAACGTATTCCTTCGTAGGCAACGTTATCGGCACCTTGTGCTGATTGCGCGACGATGGTGTAGCGGATAACACGCTGTTCGTCGATGCTGATGGATTGTTGATCAATAAAGTAGCGTAATTGTGCAGTTGGTCCAGCGTCAAATTCCAGTAGATCGGCTGGTTGTGGGTAGGCAGGTAGATTGGCCTGTATAGTTTCCCAGTCTTTTTTGTAATCGAGCGTATCAATAAATTTGCTTTGGCTGATACAGGCAGATAGACACAAGATAGACGTCAAGCATAGTATGAGATTACGTCTGTTGATAGGTGCGTGCATGAATTTGCAAAAATGGCAGATGTTAAAACCGGCTAGTGTTTTCTCAGATAAAGGAGGAAACACTAGCCGGTTGTGAGGTGCGACGAGAAATATTTTAATTAAATCTTGCCAACCAGATCAATGGATGGCGTCAGGGTATTGGCCCCTTCAGTCCATTTGGCGGGACATACTTCTCCGTCGTGGGTAGAAACATATTGCGCAGCTTTAGTTTTGCGCAGTAATTCAGCAGCATTACGACCAATGCTGAGATCTTGCACTTCAAATGCTTTGATTTGCCCTTCTGGATTGATGATGAAACTACCACGCAAGGCAAGTCCTTCTTCTTCAATGAGCACATCGAAATTACGGGCGAGTTGGCGGGTTGGATCTCCAATCATAGGATACTGAACTTTACGCACTACGCTGGAGCTGTCGTGCCAGGCTTTGTGGGTGAAGTGGGTATCAGTAGAAACTGTATAAACTTCAATACCTGCTTTCTGAAATTCTGCGTAGTTATCTGCCAGATCTTCCAGTTCAGTTGGGCAGACGAAGGTGAAATCCGCCGGGTAAAAAACGATAACGGACCATTTTCCTTTTAAGGTGGCGTCCGATACTTCAATAAAATCGCCGTTGTGATAGGCCGTTGCTTTAAACGGTTTAATAGTAGTGTTAATCAGTGACATTGCCGTTCCTTTATATAGTTGATACAAGTATGAAAGCTTAAGAAGTTTAAGGTGCTGCGTGTAATTAGTCCAGCCAAATGCATACAATGGAATGCTGGTTACATTTATTTTTGACACGTAAAAGGTGTTATTTATTTTAGCGCTTATTAAAAATCCTGATTAAGAGAGGCGGTAATCAAGCAAAAATGAACAAAAGGTTAGGACATATTTTACGTCGATCGGTTTCTTAATCGATATCAGAATGTTTATTGGGTTGATTACGATTCACATTAGCGGAAAACAAGCTTGCTGAGACGATGATGCAGCCGCCAATCCAATCACGATGAGTGAGGAACTCATCAGTTAAAAAGTGAGCAGCGATGGCGGCAGCAACCAGCTCAAGCAACATGATTACAATCGCTTGATTAGCCGGAACATGTGTCATGCCGTACTGCACCAATAAGCCAAGTAGCAGGACCAGTCCGCCAGTTGCTAGCAATAACAGCCAAGAGGCACTGGGTAGAGAGGCAAGGTCAAATGGGGGTTGCGTGATGAGCGTTGCAATAAAACCTATGCTGGCAGCGCCAGATAACATCGCCAGCAGCTTGAGATAAATACTGTGTTGTTGACCTTTACGAATGAGTACGGTGGTGAGTGCAAAGGTTATTCCGCTGGATAATCCCATCCAATCGCCATAAGAAGTGGGTAGAGGTAAACCGCCACCAGGTTGCCATAATAGTAATGAGGCGCCAGTTAAAGAAAGCAATATGATGAGATAGCCTTGTTGGCTTAGGCGTTCTTGCAATAGGAGGCGAGAAAATAAAATGGTCCATAAGGGAGCGAGATAAAACAGCAGCAGAACGCGAACAACTTCGCCGTGAATGATGCCTAGTATATAAGCGGTGCTGGTCCAGCCAGCACCGAGATGAATACCCAGTAAAATCCAGGCAGCGGGATGAAAGATTGCAGAGAGTGTGACTTTGTTACGAAACAGAATAAGCGCAATCAACAAGGCGATGGTATAGGATAAGGCAATCGTCAGCTCACCTGGTATGCCTGCTTGTTCCAGAAGGCGATAAGGGTACCAAGCAATGCCCCAGCCGAGGGCACCGCATAGTAAACTTGTTTTGGGAAAGCCTTTTTGTTTGGTCAAGGTTGTAAGTGCCCTTTATAATTAGTGTCCAAAAAATTTTGTTGCTTCTTCTGATCCCATTTATACACAGTATGTGTAGCCAAATTTGAAAGTATGAATCCTTCTCTGGAAAATCTGCAGCTGTACCCGTTTCAAAAACTTGCCAAATTATTTGAAAATCTTGCGCCTGCTGATGCATCGTCGGCGGCAATTGCATTGCATATTGGCGAACCGAAGCATGCGCTCCCAGAATTTATCCGGCAAGTGCTGATAGATAATCTCGGAGAGCTGGCGCGTTACCCTTCCGTGCGTGGAACCGGGCGATTGCGCGAGAGTATTGCACACTGGTTGATGCGACGCTATCAGCTGGCGGCTGTTAATCCAGATACGGAAGTTATTCCTGTGAATGGCAGTCGTGAGGCGTTGTTTGCCTTTGCTCAGGTAATCATTGATAACCGCTCGGTTAAGCCAGCGGTGATCTGCCAGAACCCTTTTTATCAGATATATGAAGGCGCTGCATTATTGGCTGGCGCGGAACCTTGTTTTTTAAATCAACTACCGGACAGTGATTTTGCAGTGGAAACCGCGCAACTGCCAGATGCTGTCTGGCAGCGTACGCAACTGGTTTATATTTGTTCGCCTAATAATCCTACCGGCAAAGTGTTGACGCTGGATGAATGGCAACATTTATTTGCATTGTCAGATCGCTATGGATTTGTTATTGCGGCCGATGAGTGCTATTCGGAAATCTATTTTGATGAAGAGCAGCCGCCATTGGGCGCATTGGAAGCAGCGGAAAAACTAGGGCGCAGCGGATTTCCTCGGTTGGTGGTGTTCAGCAGTCTTTCTAAACGTTCAAATGTGCCGGGAATGCGTTCTGGATTTGTAGCTGGTGATGCAGCCATTATCAAGCAATTTTTGCTGTATCGCACATATCATGGTTGTGCAATGAATCCTGCGGTGCAAATAGCCAGCGCTGCTGCGTGGGAAGATGAACAACATGTTGTGAGCAATCGTGATTTATACCGTGAAAAATTTGCAAGCGCGATTCGCGTGCTGGAAGATACTTTGTCTGTTAGCCGACCGGATGCTGGATTTTATTTGTGGTTGAAAACCCCTGTTTGTGGGGTTGAGTTTGCTAGGCGTTTGTATCAGGAAGAAAATGTTACAGTATTGCCCGGCAGTTATTTGGCACGAAAGGCGCATGGGGTGAATCCGGGTGAGGATTTTGTGCGCATTGCGCTGGTTGCGCCCGTGGCAGAATGTGTGGAAGCGATGACGCGTATCAGAGCGCTCGCCCAAAAAATTTAATCTGATTGTTATTTTAATTAGGAGTCACATGGAGCAATTACAAGCTGTCATTGAAGATGCTTTTGAAAGGCGTGCTGACATTACCCCGCGTAACGTTGAGGCGAATCTGAAGGAATCAGTTGCTCAGGTCATGAACATGCTGGATACGGGCAAACTACGAGTGGCTGAGAAAATTAATGATGAGTGGGTGACGCATCAATGGGTGAAAAAGGCGGTACTGCTGTCTTTTCGCATGGAAGATAATTATTTTATCAAAGGTGGATTCTCCAATTATTTTGACAAAATTCCTTCCAAATTTGCTGATTACAGTTCACGCGATTTTCGTGATGGCGGGTTTCGTGTGGTTCCACCAGCAGCCGTGCGCAGAGGTGCGTTTATTGCAAGTAATGTGGTGTTGATGCCATCTTATGTCAATATTGGCGCTTATGTTGATGAAGGAACCATGGTAGATACCTGGGCAACCGTGGGGTCTTGTGCGCAAGTGGGTAAAAATGTGCATTTATCCGGTGGAGTGGGTATCGGCGGCGTGTTGGAACCGGTGCAGGCTAATCCTACGATTATTGAAGATAATTGTTTTATTGGTGCGCGCTCGGAAATTGTAGAAGGAGTAATCGTTGGTGAAAATTCAGTTATTTCCATGGGCGTGTACATTGGCCAAAGCACGCGTATTTATAATCGCGAAACCGGGGAAATCAGCTATGGGCGTGTTCCACCGGGATCAGTAGTGGTTTCTGGAAGTTTGCCGGCAGACAATGGGCGCTATAGTTTGTATTGCGCGGTGATTGTGAAACAGGTTGATGCTAAAACGCGTTCTAAAACCGGGATTAACGAGTTGTTACGTGGTATTTAAATTGAATGAAGCTATCTGCTGGGAATAAATCTGTGGTATAAAAATAACTGTATGGATTCTGTTGCACGAGGTATAACGGGATTTAATAAATAATGAAATAAGCTAGTTGGTCAGCTGATCCTTTGCTTAACGTCGTTTTGTTACAGAAAATCCGTACACCCTGACCAATTCCTATAGAGGAGAAGTTATCATGAAAAAGATTCTGACAAGTTTAGTTGCCCTTTTTGCAGCTGGATTACTGATAAGTATGCCAGCGTATGCAGCCGGTCATCTGGACGAGGCGCTGGAGCATGCTCAAGAAGCGGTCTTGCACGGTGAAGAAGGTCACGCTGATGTATTGGCACAGCATGCGAAAGAAGCAGTAGAGCATGCCAAGGCTGCCAGAGCAGCAGGTGAAGGCAATACGCATACGGATCATTTTATTGCACATGCGGAAGACGCTATCAAGCATGCTGAAGAAGGTCATACTGATGTTGCAACCAAGCATATAAAAGAAGCTGTTGAGCATTTGAAAGCTAGTATGACTGCTGCTCCTGCAGGAGGAGATGAGCATTCCGGCCACGCTGGGTACTAAAACCAATAGCTGAACCTGAAAAACCTCTTCTGATGAATTATTGGAAGAGGTTTTTTTATGCAATCGAAAGGCGGGTTAACCGCTTTTTTTGTTGGTAATGTCAGAAATACTTTGTATGGTAATTGTACTCAGGTAGCTGTTTTAAACAGATGTTTTACCTATGAAACCATTGGCATTCACGTTGCTGCGTATATTGGCGGATGGAAATTATCATTCCGGCACGGCACTGGGGCGCATGTTGAATATTTCCCGTTCCAGTGTGTTCAATATGTTAAGCAAGCTGGAATGTTACGGTGTGACAATTCATCGGGTACGTGGTCGAGGTTATCGCTGGTTGAATCCGGTTCGGTGGTTGGATAGCGAGCAAATACGCCATTATCTAGCTGAATATGGCTATTCCATTGCAATAGAAATTGCTGATGTGGTTGAATCGACAAATTCGTTATTGTTGCAACGTGCAATGCAACAGGAAGTGGTTGCGGATCAAGGAATACAGGTATTGGCTGCTGAGTTACAGACACAAGGGCGCGGTCGACGAGGGCGTACCTGGTCATCGGGGTTGGGAGATAGTCTGACTTTTTCCGTGTTGTGGCCTTCAAAATGTACCGTGAATGCACTTTCCGGATTAAGTCTGGCAGTGGGCATTGCCATTGTACGGGCATTGGCAACATTTGAAATTTGCAATATTGCGTTGAAATGGCCAAATGATGTAACTGTGGATCACAATAAATTAGCGGGTGTGCTGATTGAGCTGCATGGTGATATGTTGAGCCCTAGCAAGGTAATTATCGGCATTGGATTAAATACCAAACTTTCTGCGATTGTAAAGAATCAGATTGAGCAAAAAGTAACCGATATTGCTACGATTGCGGCACAAGTACCTGATCGGAATCAGCTGTTGGCAGTATTGTTGCGAGAATTGATTCAAGTACTGGGGTCGTTTGAGCAAAATGGTTTTGCGCCTTTTGTTGAGGAGTGGCAACGTTATCATGCTTATCAGCATAAAGCGGTGCGAATCAGTTTTCCGGATGGTAACAGTAAGGATGGTGTAGCAATCGGCGTTGCATCAGATGGGGCTTTGCTCGTTGAAATGGGCAATGAAACTGTGCAATTAAGAAGCGGTGAAGTATCGTTGCGTGGATTAGCAAAATGAGCACTGCTTTGTTATTGGCAATTGATTCTGGCAATACTGCAATCAAGTGGGGATTACACGATGGTGAACGCTGGATCACACTTGGGCGTGTGTTACAAAATGAGCGGCAAGTATTGCAACAGGTTTGGCATACTCTGCCTTTGCCTGAATCAGTAATTATTGCCAATGTGGCAGGCAAGCAGGCAGCGGATGATTTAACCGAGTTGCTGAAACAGTGGCCAGTGCAACCTCATTGGGTTACAGCCAATAATCAGCAATGTGGTGTAATCAATAACTATACGGAACCGACGCAATTGGGCAGTGATCGCTGGGCTGCGCTAATCGCTGCTTGGTACCGATTGCATGCGCCATGTTTGGTGGTTGATGTGGGTACGGCAATGACGGTGGACGCATTATCTGCGTCTGGCTATTTTCTGGGGGGGATTATCCTGCCTGGCCCGTACTTGGTGCAGCAATCATTGATAAAACATACAGATAAATTGGCCCAATCTCAATCAGTGATGGGCTGTTATCAGGATTTTCCAGTCAATACTAACGATGCGTTATATAGCGGGACAATTCAGGCGCTGTGCGGCGCATTGCAGCGTATGCATCATCTGCTTGCTTTTCATTCAGAACAAGAAAAAGTGCCAGCAGCAATAGAGATTATTATGACCGGTGGGGGTGCTGCGTTACTGGACCAATTTGTTACCGCACCGCATCGTATTGTTGAGCATTTGGTGCTGGAAGGATTGGTCATTATCGCGCAAACGAGTAGACTTGAGAGCAATCAGAAATAGGTTACTAAAATATGGCGCACCCACTTTTCAGACACGCTGAGTTTTATACCACAGTTAATCACTTGCGGGATTTGCCTCAGACCACTGGCGTTGAAGTTGCTTTTGTTGGACGCTCCAATGCAGGGAAATCAAGTGCAATTAATACTTTAGTGGGAAAAGGAAGATTTGCCTTTACCAGCAAGACGCCTGGGCGGACACAACATATCAATTTTTTCCAATTAGGGGAAAATCGCTTTATGGTGGATTTGCCTGGTTATGGTTATGCGCGCGTGCCTTTATCTGTTCGGCAACATTGGGCACATTTGTTGGGTACCTATCTGCAAACCCGAGCAGCGTTGTACGGTATGATATTGATCATGGATATACGCCGTCCGTTGACACAATTGGATTTACAGATGCTGGAGTGGTTTGCTCAGACAGATAAAACAGTGCATATTTTGCTGACCAAAGCGGACAAGTTGAGCCGAAGTAAAGTGCATGCGGTACTTGCTGAGATTGAGCAGTTTCTGGCAACAAATTATTCCGGCCATACTGTGCAAGCCTTTTCCAGTTTGACGAAGGAAGGTACCCAAGAGGCTGCAGAATTATTACAGAGCTGGTTTGATAAAGGCAGTGACGAACAATTGTTACCAAATAGCAGTTAAAAAAAACCCCGGCCAAAGGGAGAGCCGGGGAGAATTATTTGCCTTGCTTATAAGGCCTCGCCCCAGGGAGGGAAGGCGAGAGACAATTAAAAATTGTCTGTTCATGAGAGGAAGCTAATTGAGATTAGTTCCACGTGGTGAATATTATTTTTTACTTTTAAGAAAAACATGACATTTTCTAGCCAGTATCCACAAAAAAGAATGCGCCGTAACCGTCGGGATGATTTTTCTCGTCGTTTGGTGCGGGAAAACCATTTGCGTGTAGATGATTTAATTTATCCGGTATTTGTGTTAGATGGCCACAAGCAGGAAGAACAGGTGGCGTCCATGCCGGGTGTGGTGCGACAAAGTGTTGATTTGTTGCTGTTTCAAGCAGAGCAGTGCTTACGTTTAGGAATTCCTGCACTAGCAATCTTCCCGGTGGTAGATGCTTCTTTGAAAACCTTGACAGCCGATGAGGCTTACAATCCCGATGGCTTGGTACCACGAGCAGTTAGAGAACTGAAAAAACGTTTTCCAGAGTTGGGAATAATTACTGATGTGGCGCTTGATCCTTACACTAGCCACGGGCAAGATGGTTTGATTGATGACAATGGCTATGTGTTAAATGATGAAACGGTGGCGGTATTGCGTAAACAGGCATTGGCACATGCACAAGCTGGGGCAGATATTGTTGCGCCTTCCGATATGATGGATGGGCGAATAGCCGCAATTCGTGCGACCTTGGATCAGGATTATTGTATTCACACCCGAATATTGGCCTATTCTGCCAAATATGCTTCCAGTTTCTATGGTCCATTCCGCGATGCCGTGGGGTCAGCAGCAATGCTGGGTGCGGGCAATAAATATACTTATCAGATGGATCCGGCTAATTCGAATGAAGCATTATGGGAAGTTGGCTTGGATATTCAGGAGGGAGCCGATATGGTTATGGTCAAACCAGGGCTGCCTTATCTTGATATTGTTCGTCGGGTGAAAGATGAGTTTGGTGTGCCTGCTTTTGTTTATCAGGTCAGCGGTGAATATGCCATGCTGAAAGCAGCTGCTATGAATGGTTGGCTGGATGAAAAAGCCTGTGTTACCGAGGCGTTGTTGTCATTTAAACGTGCGGGCGCAGATGCTATTTTGACGTACTTTGCACCAGTTGTGGCTGGCTGGTTGCAAGAAAATTCCTAAAGTATTTTTCCTAAGGTATCTTTGAAAAGCTATCTATTTTTGTTGTGAACTGACAGTTTCGATAACGTTTTTCAGAGATACCTTGGTCAAACTAACCAAACCGGCCGGTAATGTAGTCTTCCGTCCGCTTGTTTTTTGGCTTGATAAAGATTTTTCCGGTTGCGCCAAATTCAATTAATTCTCCCATATACATATAAGCAGTGTAATCCGATACTCTAGCGGCTTGTTGCATGTTATGGGTAACGATCAGGATCGTGACTTTATTTCTGATATCTGAAATCAGCTCTTCAATGCTGGCGGTGGCGATTGGGTCCAACGCAGAAGTGGGCTCGTCAAACAACAAAATTTCTGGATCAGTAGCTAATGCGCGGGCAATACATAGTCGTTGCTGCTGACCGCCGGACAGGTTAAAGGCAAGATCCCCCAATCTATTTTTGACTTCTTCCCACAACGCGGCGTTGCGTAGCGCATTTTCCACGCGTTCTTCCAAAATGGAACGGCGTCTAACCCCTCTTATTCTGAGACCGTAAGCAACATTCTCAAAAATTGATTTTGGAAAAGGATTGGGTTTCTGAAACACCATGCTGATTCGCATCCTGACTTCGATCGGATCAATTTCTGGCGAGAGAATATTTTCATTATCAGGATGCAGAAAAATTTCTCCCTCATAGTGATTATCCGGATAAAGATCATGCATGCGATTAAAACAGCGCAAAAAGGTGGATTTACCGCATCCAGAAGGACCGATCAAAGCGGTTACCTGTTTTTCATGCACCACCATATTGATATTTTTGAGTGCCTGATGTTCTCCATAAAAGAAGTTCAGGTCTTTGACAACGGCCTTTTGAACAGCCTGGCCAGTGTTACTGGAAGAAGATTTAAATATTTGCATGGCTTCAAATTACCATTTGATTTTTTTGCGCAAATGATAGCGCAAATAGATCGCCAACCCATTCATAATTACCGTCATGATAATTAATACCAGGCCGGCGGCAGCGGCATTATGTTGGAAGGCTTCCTGCGGTCTTGAAATCCAGTTAAACATTTGGATCGGCATCACGGTAAAGGGATCCATTAACCAGTCAAAAGACAAAAACGGAAATTGCTCCTGCACAGGCGAAGGCGGTAGGAAGGCAATAAATGTCAGGGCACCAATAGTAATAATCGGTGCGGTTTCACCAATTGCTCGTGCCAATCCGATAATAATGCCAGTCAGGATGCCTGCGGCAGAATAAGGTATTACGTGATCCGCAACTGTTTGCCATTTAGTTGCGCCCAAAGCATAAGCACCTTCTCGGATGGCAACGGGGATAGAGCGAATTGCTTCCCGCGTGGCAACAATAACAATTGGCAGAATCAATAGTGCCAGTGTTAATCCGGCGGCGAGAATGCTTTGTCCTAGTCCCATTTGATAAACAAATAATCCTAATGCCAGCAAGCCGTAAATAATGGAAGGTACACCGGCCAGGTTGGTCACGTTGATTTCAATGATTTCAGTAATAAGATTCTTGGGTGCGTATTCTTCAAGATAGACACCAGCGGCAACGCCAAGCGGTACAGCAGCTGCAGCGGTAACTAGCATGACTAAAGTTGTGCCGACCCATGCTGAGAGAATGCCAGCGATTTCCGGCTTGCGGGAAGGGAAGGAGGTAAAAAATTCCAAGGTGATGCGCGGCATGCCATCAATCACCATGCTGCCAAACAATGCAATGAATGTTAGAACAGCGATCATTAATGCAATGATGCCTGCAATCAGTGCGAGTAAATCCCAGCGCTTATGACGCGTGATAATTGCACGAATTTCGTCAACGCTGTCTGTATTGTCCATCATAGAGAATTAGTAAACCTCACGAAAACGCTTGCGTAATAAATGTCCTAGAATATTGAAAACCAGTGTCAACAATAATAATGTCAATCCGGCAGCAAAAATAGTCTGGTAGCCGATACTGCCATGAGGCAAATCACCCAGGCTGACTTGCACAATGTAAGTGGTAATGGTGGCAGCAGGCTCGGTTGGATTCCACACCAAATTGGGCTGCATACCTGCTGCAATAGCAACCACCATAGTTTCGCCTACTGCGCGAGAAATACCGAGAATGTAAGCAGCCGCGATACCGGATAACGAAGCGGGCATGACAACAGTAATAGCTGTTTGAAAACGCGTGGCGCCCATTGCATAGGAGCCTTCCCGTAAATGCATCGGCACCGAACGCATTGCATCTTCAGTCATGGAACTGACATATGGAATGATCATGATTCCCATGACCAAACCAGCGGAAAGCAAGTTGAAGCCGGGTAAATCGGGCAAGATTGTTTGCAACAAGGGTGTGACAAATAGTAGCGCAAAGTATCCATAAACAACTGTTGGTACACCGCCGAGTAGTTCGAGAAAGGGTTTGGCTATTTCTCTTACTAGGAAGGGCGCGAATTCTGAAAGATAGATGGCAATAATGGTACCGAAAGGTAGCGCAATGGCCAGCGCGACCAGTGAGCTGATCACTGTTCCTGAAAGCAGGGGCAAAATTCCATAATGAGCGTCATCGAATAATGGTGTCCACTGCGTATCAGTCAAAAAATCCCATAAAGGTACATGTTTGAAAAAAACCAGTGATTCCGAGATCAACAGATAAATAATTGCAAACGTAATAAAAACCGAAAGAAAGGCAGCCAGAAACAGCAGCAATTCTATGATTCGTTCTTTTAAATGACGTTTGTGGTTGTGACGCAGACTTTTGGGGGGGGTATTAATAGCAGCAGGTATTTTTGCCATGAATAACGCTTAGTTCTTTCGAAGAGAGTTATTCTAGAAATTAATTGTTACAATTTGATGAAAATAGGAAACAAATATTGATAAATGCTATTGGATTATTAATCCTTAAGTTACAAAGTAAAGATTGGATTGCAGTTTTGTCTCTATGTCCCATTTTCCAGTTTTGCACAGAGGGCGCAAAACTGGAAAAGCTCAAATTTTAGTGACCCCTATGTTGTACCCACAATAATAAGATGCCACCTAATCCGATTAACAGAGTGCTAGCTGGCTCGGGAACAGTTCTAGATGAATCGCTGGGTGACTGTCTATCAGAAGGAATTGGATCTCTGCCCGCACCCACGAGAGCTAAATTATCATTATTGTCTGGTGATTTGTTTAAGTCTTCGGGCGACGCTTCAAAGAACTCTGGCTCATTTTTTTGATCATCGGCAGCAGAATTATCTTTGCTATCCTTTTGTTTTTGCTCTGACGTAGGCAGGTGGTCAGAGCTGTTTTTAGCGAATGATTTATCTTGTTTGCCATGATCACGATTATTACCATTGCTACCGCTTGGAGTTTTGCTATCTGGATCAGTTGAGGAAGGAGTATCTATTTTTCTGTCGTCATTACTATTATCAGAAGCTTTGCTCAAATTTTCGCGAGATGGTTTTTCAGCACCGTTCTTAGAAGCCAATTTATCCTGTTTGCTACGATCACCCCAGCCACCACCTCCACCTGGAAAAAATCCACTACTGCCACTTGGTTTTGATCTTACTGCTGATTGGCGAGCATTTTTTGTTCCTGAATCTATTCCTGAGTTTGAGTGTCCGGAATTGTCGTTATGATGGCCGTAACCAGCAGTGATATCTTCCTCATCATCCTGACTAGAAAAAACAATATGATCGTTGTTGACGAAGTCATCTAGATAGATGGACATCGCGTTATCGAGCGAGCCATTGTCATTTCCAATAAAGAAATAATCGATAACACCATTGACATCAGCTGTTGCTACCTGACTATTTGCCGCAAATCTGTTTCCATGTCGATGATTAATCGTTGTCGCATCGGTGGTAACGTGATTATGTGAGTTCGCCTGTTCACTATCCATGGCATGATCATTAGCAGACAGCTTTAATCCGATCAATGTGAGTGCGGCAATCAATGGTATACCGGCACAGATAGCTTTAATTGCTATTTTATTCACTTTAAATATTCCTTATAAATATATTCACCAGAGCAACCATTGATAAAGTCTTGCCAAATCCCGATGCTGGTTTTCCAACAACTGACTAGATTTGGCAAATCAACGTGACGACGCTAGAAACCATTAAATGGATGCACAAAATATGTGATTTGTTCTGATACCGTCTCAACAGTGCTAAGGCACTGGTGTACTTACTTATAAATAAGCAATTTTTGTGCCAAGGAATGTATTTATTTGTTTTTAAAGAACAATTTTGGTGAAGCAATACTTACTTAAAGTATTATGTAAAAAGATTCGACACCGGTTCAGGGTGGAGATTGAAGCAGTTGTCAATCAAAAAATAGAAGAAAAGATTGAGATCGTGCGGACGTGTAATTAGGGAATTTCTAAAAACTATTGGTTTTGTTACTTCTGTTCTACAATATTTTCAGAAATTCCCTAAAAAGATAACGAATAGTTACGCTGTGATTAGCGCATGGTTTTAAGCGCTTGTGCCCACTTATACAATTCATCTAGCATAATTGTAGCGGCGCGTGTATGAGAATCAATAGGATTGAAGTGCTTGTTTTCATCGATGAGCGTGAAAACGTTCTGCACTGTGACTGCTTCTACTGTGGGCATGATTTTCAGCGTTGTCAGCGTTTGTTTCAGAATTTGCGCTGAACGCAACCCACCAGATATTCCGCCGTAACTTACGATACCCGCCGGCTTGTAGTTCCATTCCTTATAGACATAGTTCAGCGCATTAAGCAATGAAGGTGGTGGGCCAAAATTATATTCGGGTGTGACAAATACATATGCATCGGCAGCATCGACACTAGCTGCCCAGTCTTTGGTATGGGCGTGTTGATATTGTTGGCGTACTGGATGTTCCGGTTCGTTATAGACCGGTAAATTAAAGTAAGCCAAATCGACTGGCACGACTGCAAATTTGCCATGCTGGATAGCAGCTTCACAAAACCATTGTGCGACATAAGGCCCAATGCGTCCGGGACGAGTACTACAAGTAATAACGTGTAACTTGAGAGTCATTGTTTAACTTTGTTTGAAATATAAGGTTTTGATAATTTTGATCAGTCCTGCTCAATTTTATAGTTAGCGGTGAGTTTGACTTCACTATTTGGCGGGATATGAGCGCGATCAGTCGCAGCATTGGTGGTTTCCACACAAATGAAACGTAGATAATCCTCATCTCCCAGATCAGACATAGCAGCAGAGCGTTTGGCCCATGGATTCCACACCACTGCTGTTCTGTTGCCTTTGGACGTAATCCGAATACGACGTTGCCAAGCCTGATCATGAATAACCAGATCACTACTGCCCACCGCCTGATAAATCCGATCCACCTCAGCATCGATAGTTACTGCACCCAATTGTTCCCTTTCCATGTTATCACTGACCTTATCGATATAGCGCGTGTTTTCCAAACCCGTCACACTGGTTTGGCGAATATCGCCCACCTGGAAATAAGGATGAAAGGCTTGTGTGATAGTACACGGTTGCGTACCAGTATTACGCGTAGTCAACTCCAGATTCAAGGTATCTGCAATGGTGATCTCCAACTGCAGTGCAAAAGCACGTGACCAGATCGCCCGGGTCTCTGCCGTATCCGTGGCTCCTAATACAATCTGTACCGCACCTTCCGGTGTCAGAGCAGTGGAGATAACCTCCCACATACGATTGCGCATAAAGCCATGCGCTGGTCGCCCTTTACCTTCCAAATCCGGACCAAACCACGGCCAACAAATCGGCACCCCCCCCTTAATTGCCTTGCCGGGCTGATAATAAGCTTGCTGGCTGACAAACAATAACTGCTGCTGCGCATGCGCTGGCTGAAAAGCCAAGACTTGTCCCCCATATACTGAGATAAGCGCTTTGGCCTGCTCGTTATTCACCTGGATAACTGGCAAGCCACCTTTGCCCTCGCTAAAGACCACCTGCTGACCGATACCATATTGTTGATTGAGCTGTTCGCTATTCATCATACTCCTATCAAATACATCAAAAAGCGGTTGTGCTGGCCTCCCAAGTCAATACTTGGTGCCAGCCAGTGGCAAATGATAAACTCAAATGATTCATCGATACATACAAAATCGCTGCCAAGCGCTCACGCAAGGAACTGACATGGCTCATAATTTATTCAACAGTTTACGTCCCCTCACCCTGGCAAATGGTACCACTGCCCAGTTTTATGCTCTGTCAGCACTGGAGGAAGCTGGGTTAGGCAAGATTACACGGCTGCCTCTTTCCATTCGTATCGTGCTGGAATCAGTCCTGCGCAATTATGATGACAACAAGATCACCCAGGCGCATGTTGAGCAACTGGCTGGCTGGCAACCCCAAGCAGAACGCACCCATGAAATTCCATTTGTAGTGGCCCGCATTGTCTTACAGGATTTCACAGGCGTACCGCTGCTGGTCGATCTGGCTGCCATGCGTAGCGCTGCGCAACGATTGGGTAAAGATCCTGAACAAATTGAACCACTGGTCCCCGTCGATCTGGTGGTCGATCACTCCATCCAGGTGGATTATTACGGTGATAGCCAGGCATTGGCACGCAATATGGAAATTGAATTCCAGCGTAATCACGAGCGCTATCAATTCATCAAATGGGGTATGCAAGCATTTGACACCTTTGGCGTAATTCCCCCAGGCATTGGCATTGTGCATCAGGTCAACTTAGAATACCTGGCGCGTGGCGTACATCAAAAGAATGGCTTAATCTATCCTGATACCCTGGTCGGTACCGACTCACATACCACCATGATCAACGGTATTGGTGTAGTGGGTTGGGGCGTAGGCGGCATTGAAGCTGAAGCCGGCATGCTGGGCCAACCAGTGTATTTCTTAACGCCAGATGTAGTTGGGGTGAATCTAGTGGGGCAATTGCGAGAGGGAGTGACTGCTACTGACTTGGTACTAACTGTGACAGAAATGCTGCGTCAAGCCAATGTAGTAGGCAAGTTTGTAGAATTCTTTGGCGAAGGCACCGCTTCACTGAGCCTGCCAGATCGTGCCACCATCAGTAACATGTCGCCAGAATATGGCGCCACCTTAGGTCTATTCCCGGTAGATGACACCACCTTAGATTACTTTCGCTACACCGGGCGCACAGCAGAGGAAATCGATGCACTGGAACGCTACTTCCGCGCTCAAGGTCTATTTGGTGTACCGCAGCTGGGAGACATTGACTACAGTCAAGTCTTAACACTGGATTTGGCCACCATTGAGCCCTCACTAGCTGGCCCCAAACGCCCGCAAGATCGCATTGCATTAGAGGCACTCAAAACCACCTTTACAGAGCTATTTAGCCGACCGGTGAAAGATAACGGCTTTGGTAAAGCAGCGGAACTACTTACGCAAACCTATCACACCCGCGATAAGCGCGCCCAATCAGAATTATGTGTCGCCCCTGATCGCAGTCAAAATGAATCTGCTGTCACCCCAGGTGATGCACGCAATGCCACTGAAATGACTGGCAACCGTCCTACTCCGCGGATTGGCGCACATCCTGCAGATAATGCGGCAATCCCGGCAGCCATTGATTTGCATCACGGCGATATTCTGATTGCAGCGATTACCTCCTGTACCAACACCTCTAACCCCAGCGTATTGATTGCGGCGGGCTTGCTGGCCAAAAAGGCAGTAGAAAAAGGCTTGACCGTACAACATCACATCAAGACATCGCTTGCCCCTGGTTCACGCGTAGTCACAGACTATCTGCAAGCAGCGGGTTTGCTGCCCTATCTGGAGCAACTAGGCTTTAGCTTAGCTGGGTATGGTTGTACCACCTGTATTGGTAACTCTGGTCCGCTGCCAGAAATTGTAGAAGAGACCGTCATCAAAGAAGATCTGGTTTGTGCTGCCGTGCTATCCGGTAACCGCAACTTTGAAGCACGCATCCATTCCAACATCCGGGCCAACTTCCTGGCTTCCCCACCACTGGTCGTAGCTTATGCTATTGCCGGCACCGTGTTAAAAGATCCCACCCGTGAACCATTGGGGACAGGTAAAGACGGCCAACCAGTTTGGCTGCGTGATATCTGGCCCAGCAATGCCGAGATTGCTGCCGTGATGAACTATGCCACCCAAGCGGATACCTTCCGTCGTCTGTATCGTGATTTCACCAAAGATCATGTCTTGTGGAATAACATTACAGCGGCCACTGGCAAATCCTATGATTGGCCCGCTTCCACCTACATTGCCGAGCCGCCCTTCTTTGCAGATTTCCCACTGGATATCCATCAAGTTGAACAACCTACCGCTATCCAGGGTGCTCGCGCCTTGGCCGTATTTGGAGATTCCGTCACCACCGATCACATTAGCCCAGCAGGCGCCATCAAAGCAGCTTCCCCAGCAGGTGAATACCTGCTAGAGCATGGCGTAAAACGACTGGATTTCAACAGCTATGGTTCGCGTCGCGGCAATCATCATGTCATGATGCGCGGCACCTTTGCTAATGTCCGCATTAGAAACCTGATGGTGCCAGGCAGTGAAGGCGGCGTGACCTGCTATTACGCGCAAGGAAATGACAATGGTGGCGAACAGATGAGTATCTTTGATGCCGCCATGCGTTATCAACAAACTGGCATCCCTACCGTGGTATTGGCTGGCAAGGAATACGGCACTGGTTCCAGCCGTGACTGGGCAGCTAAAGGCACCCAATTATTAGGCGTTAAAGCCGTGATTGCCCAAAGCTATGAGCGCATCCATCGCAGTAACTTAATTGGTATGGGCGTGCTGCCACTACAATTCCAGCCTGGCGATAGTCCAACTTCATTAGGCATCACCGGTAATGAGCAGTTTGATATTTTAGGATTAGGTCAATTGCAACCGCAACAAACCGTCACACTAGTCATTCACAGACGTGATGGTACTCAGCAAGAAGTAACGCTACGTTGCCGTATTGATACTGCCATTGAAGTGGACTACTACCGCCATGGCGGCATCCTGCAATACGTACTCAGAAAAAATTATGCGTGAGGGGGACAAGTGCACCATGAATTGCAACGTTTATAAGTATCAAGAAATTCCTAACATTTTAGCCGCGTTCTTTTTATACCATCGGCCTAGTAGTGGTAATGTGCGCCGAAACCAATATATTCGACCTTTTCTCTGTAAAACTGGCCAGTAGGAGAATAGCCATTAAAATACTCAAATAGAAACTGAAGTTTTCTGTTGAAAGTCTGAAAATTGTCGAATTGGATGCCGGCTCTGGCTGACACATCCGCATTCCAACGATTTTGTTCGTGGTTTTTAATATCCACCGCAAGGATCGGCCGCATTTGTGCCAACTCCATTCTCCATGGACTTCTGAATTCCACGCCATATTGTACTGACCAAGGTTTAATCGTCGATGGTTCTTTGCGAAAAATACCACCACCACCGCCGTATACACGAATTCCATATGGCAACTCGTAGGAAAGTCTGAGATCAGCTGCTTCATAGCTAAGATTAATACGCTCTACATCGCTGAGCTTCCTCAATAGAAATTCGTCACCCAAATGGGAGCTTTGATGGTAGATACGAGCGAAAGCAGAGGCATGACCTGCACGTACACTGGTATAAAGCCCCCCAATAAAATCTGTATTAATGAGATCAGTTGAGGGGGCACCCAGATTAAAATCACTGAATACTCCTGCCTGGAGACCAACTTCCCACTGTACGATAGATTGTCCGATGTTGGCACGATAAAACGGGATGGTTTCACCGAAGCTGACAGAACCATTGTGATTGCCATCCACCTTTTTCCCCACATAATTACGGTAGGTTGCTGAGAAATGATTCCAACGTGGATCAGCCAATAACGGTTTAAATAAGTGGCCTTCCGGCAGCAAACCTGTTGCTAGCACTGTTGAATGTGTTGCCAGAGCGCCTTCATCGACAACCACTTCAGTTGGTGTCGGAGAAGTTTGCGGAGGCTGTTGAGCGGTATATTCTGCTATTTCTACTTTGGTAACACCCGGAATTTCTGCGAGCTGCTGTGTAATTCTGGCGAGATCCTCTGCCGGTAGCTTGTCGGCTGGCAATGTAATGTTGCCGTTGCGTACGGTTAATTCAGGAAGATCAACCCCAAACTGAAGTTTCAGAATAGCTGTAGCATAGCCAGCGACATATGAATCATCTGGTGATGCGGCGCTTGCGGAACAGACACAGAATATTGTGGTTATAAAGATTAAGAAAAATCGCATGTTATTGTCTTAGCAGAAAAAATTTTGCTCCGTATAACAGCAGACTGAAGTGATCCAGTTCTAACAAACTGATACTTGCGAATAAGCTAGGTTTTCGCCAATTTACAGCTGAATTGGCAGAAACTGTGTATTACTGGCGGACATAATGCGCATACTGTACGGATTATCATATAAAGCACGTCTGACAAGACAAACTAAAAGGTGAACGCCAAGCTCAGGAAGTCCGCCTACAATGCCTTTTATAATCAGGAATGGCAACAATTGTCAGAATTGCTAGATATATGATGCAGTGTATTTCTGTCAGTATGTTGCATTTCCTTGCCACCCAAAGTAGCAAGTTTTAACACAAGTGTTTGCTCGTAACTAAACGATCCATCATCGTTCAAAGTGAACGATCCACTGAAACCTCGAAGCTCTGCACGTTCTGATAAATATTTATTCTGCAAGATACCGTAATTCGGATCACCTGGTGTAGCTTTGAAATGTAGTATCTTGTCACGTTCTTTGGCATCGCCACCAGCAATCATGGCAATGCCACGGCCGAAGACTACAACACGCATGATTTGTCCCGTAGCTTTTTCCCATAGCATGTAACCAACTTCATCATGGAATGGATCCATGGCTTCTTCGCCGTGGCGCCATGCGGTCATTTGGTAATTAAGACCTTCGAGTGATTGCTTGCCATTTTCTGTTTTTGGAATGGGATGAAACCAAGCTTTTTCAAAGTAACCGGTCTTTCCTATTTGATCATCCGCATTGTGGTATGACACATCAATACCAGTGTTGCCTTCCCATTCACCAACCAGCCAGGTGAGTGGTCCGAGTCTTTGCGGACCTAGAATTTCGTTCATGACAAACTCCTTATGTGATTGTTCATAGATTTACACTATACATAGGCGCAAGTTTGGATACAATTTTACAAGCATTGACCTTGTTCCCTGCTCGCCATAGGCAAAGAAAAGTTCGCAAAATCCATCAACTTTACGAAGAGTGCTAGATATGAAGCGAACATGATTTAGCGAAGAACAGATGGTAATTCCCCGCGAACTTAGCTGATGTCAAAAGTAGATTTTTCTCGTAATTTGTCACGAAGGAGATTTTGCATGACTTTGGCTACAGTTCGCGCCACCTTGCGCAATTGTGATGGCTTTATCATTTCGCTGCAGCGCTTCCTGCATAATCTCGGTCTTGAAACGTTGAACAAAGAACAGTAATAATCCGCGTGATAAGGGGTTTTGCCATATTTTTATGGCAGGTTTTTGCATATTTATTTTTGCAAATCCTGCTGTAAAACCCGCCCCTCCCGCAATAATCGGCCAGATTAGAGGATGTGCAGCCAGCTGGTGGCGTATTTGTACAGCTTTGTCGATGTAATGCTGACGAGCCGTTGTGATACGCGCACGAGCTATACGTATTTCATTCAGATTTTTGTAAAGTCCTATCATTGGTTGTCTTGTCATGCGTCGAAGTGCTTACCAGACCTGTTATCGTTCGATGCAGCTGTGCCCGTGTTTCGGGCAAACTTATCCGATGCAGGCAATACCGTAGACCATATAGCGCCAAAATGAGGCAGAACGCTAAAATTATCACAAGTATAGTGAGTGCGAGTATCCAGGAGCCGAACCATTTTGCTAATAACAATGCAGTGAGCATCGTTACAGATAAGCTTAAGGCCAGGACAAAAAATATTGCGAGTACGATGCATAAGAAAGCAGCGGTTGCGATGCTGCGTGCCAGCTGCCATTCCGCAGTAAATAGTTGACGCTGCGCTTGCATTAATTCTTGCAGCGCTAGCAAAACTTCCTTTAGTTCAGTTATCCAACGCAATGATAATGCCAACGAATCTGTATGATGCTTCGAACTAAACACAATGTTTCGCTCGATCACTTTGCGCAGAAACTGTTGGCCTCCTGTCAACGACGAATCAAACGACCAATAATCCATCCGACTGCTAGCGCGATCACAATAGATTGGCCTGGATTCTCTTGAATAAAAGTACGTGTGTTTCCGGCATAATCACTCGCTTGTTCTACCAGGTCATCGACTGCTTCGCGTCCGCGTTCACCCGCAGCTTCAGCGATATTCACTGCTTTTTTTGTAACCTTGCCCAATTTTTCTGTACCTTGCTCTACACCGTCTCCGGCCGTATCTGCTATTTTATCTAATGCGGTACTAATACGTTTGACCGCTTCGTTTGCTGCATCTTGTACTTTCTGAACGGTTTTTTCGATTTGTTCTGCTGCTTTATCTGCTTTTTCGTCAGATATTGATTTTTCAACCATGATTTATCTCCTTTAGTATGGGCGTCTGCTTACTTTGAGAATCATGAATAATTTCATGAAATTGGTATCACAGACGTGTTTTTCTTACGAAGGGATTGGATTGCCGCCTGGCATATTCAATCAGCCTTGTTCTTGTAAAATATTTATGCTTTTTTGGTATTGTTTGTCAAGGTTTCACGACCAGATTGTTATATACCTTGGTAACCCCCTTGACAGAATATGCCAATTCGGTGGCACGATCTTTTTCAGCTTGGGATGTGGTAAATCCAGACAGTTGTACTTCGCCTCCTTCTATGGTCTTGACGTTGATGTTAGCTGCTGAAGTGCCAGGGTCATTCGTCAATCTGGCTTTGACCTCTGTTGTAATGATGGAGCCGTCTACATATTCACCCACAGATTCCTGGTGTTGCGCCACTGAACAGCTGGTAATCATTACTGTAGAGGCGCCAGCGATAACTGCAATTGCAATTGCAATTGCAATTGCACGCGATATTGTCATGATGTTCTCCTTTGTAAAAGTGAATAAGTTATGTACTTGTGTTAGTGAGTTTAGAAAATATTACAACTTCACGTAGTATTTTGTGTACTCATCCCTAGAGTGATCAAGCCACCATTCCAATACCGAGAAACCCGAGAGTAAGCAATACGAGTGTGACGAGTACAAACAGAAAGAAGAGGAGCTTCGCAATGGATGCCGTATTGGAACTGGTATTTCGGAAACCCAAAATGCCAGAAATCACTGAAATTATCGCAAAAATGATGGCCCACTTAAGCATACAATCACCCCTGATTTGGTTGAGATTCTAAAAAATCCATAAGCAACTATCTCCGCTACCGTTTCTGCGTTAAAAGACAGCTCGAATATTCGTTTGCTGAACATAAATCCTGTTTCTCGATTAATTGAATGATATTGGCCAGCAAGCTGCGCGAAATACACCAACCAGCTTGATGTATTTCGCGTAAGCATGGATTGCCTTATAAAGAATCGTGAAACTTTTTGATCTGTTTTTTGGCCTCATCTCGAGCGATACCATAGCGTTCCTGCAATATTCCCTCCAGATACTCGCTGTTTCCTTCGGCAACTTTTAAATCATCATCGGTAAGCTCGCCCCAATGTTCTTTGATTTTTCCTGTTATTTGTTTCCATTGTCCCTTGATTTTGTCTTCGTTCATTTTGGATTCCTTTTTTTGTTTATTTGAAAAATATATAGTTTTTACTAACCGACATTTAGTTAGCTGGAGTGGCATCGACTGTCAGGCCCGAGATATCAACTCTTACGACATCTTTGACACTTTGGGCAACGGCTTCTGCTTTTTTAATAAGAGTTTCATCTGGTTGTGTTCCGGTGAGCGTGACTACCCCATTATTTGTTTCAACTGATATGTCGTTACTTTTGATGCCTTCAGTAATAGCTAGCTCTGCTTTGACTTTGGTGGTGATTACCGTGTCGCTGATTGATTGAGTGCTATCTGTAGATTCGTTTTCAAGAGAGGGTACTGTTGTTTCCATTGATTGTGCTGTTACTGTTCCGGCACTGAAGATCAACAAAGTCATTGCAGTAATAGTCGAAAATAAAATTTTTATTTTCATGATTATTCTCCTTATTTTATGAAAAATTAAAATTGGTCTGCAGATTTCCGGCGTGTGTATGAGTCAGCTATATATTCATTGATCAGATTTACCTATCGTACTTTTGCCGCTAGTGGCTACCGGTTACTTGCGTGTACAACAAGGTCGATAGCCACTACTTAACTGATTGACCGCATTTATTAAATCATGGCATTGCAAGTTCAGGTAAGATGCAAATTTACTAAATGATGTAGTATTTTCATACCATTAGCATTTTGCGGTTTGACATGGAAACTCCAGCTCGAATAGAGGTTTTTTTATGAAGGATTCATATGGATACGACGCAGGATGAGCTGGATATCGGCAGAGAGCAGTTTAGGCAATTGGTCGCGCATTTGGTTGAAGGAGTGCTCCTGATTAATCCGGGTGGCAAGATTACATGGGCCAACAAAGCTGCACTTGAAATGCATGGCTGTGAGCAACTTGCAGAACTGGGAACAACTGTTGATCAATACCATAAACGCTTTGTGCTGACGTATTTGAATCACCATAAACTTGCTGTGAAACAGTATCCGATAATGCGCGCTGCTTCTGGTGAAGAATTCGATGACGTCAGAGTGGAATTAACCTTGCATCGAAGAAATTCTGATTTTCGGCGTGTGCTTGTCATGCGCAGTATATTGTTCACAGATGTGAATGACGATGTTGGGGCTGTAGCACTTCTGATCAAAGATGAGACTGAACAGGTTAATGTGGAAGAGCGTTTTGAGCGCGCTTTTGCGGTTAACCCGGCTCCTGCCGTGATTTGTCGGTTATCAGATACTCGATATATTAAAGTAAGTCGTGGTTTTCTGAAAATGACGGGTTACAGTAGTGATCAGGTGATTGATAAATCACTGTATGAGTTAGATGTTTTGCGCGAGGCTGAAAATCGCAAACAAGCTATTCAGTCACTACAAAGAGGAGAATCCATTGCGCAACAGGAAGCAATATTACGTGTACATGGGGGAGATGATAAATTTGTGATTGTGGCTGGTCAGCCAATTGAATTTGCTGATGAAGCGTGCATGATATTCACCTTTGTCGATCTGGATGCGCGTAAGCAGGCTGAGGAATCGTTGAAGCATAGTGAAGAGGTTTTTTTCAAAGCTTTCGATCTAGCACCAACTCCGATGATGGTGTGTATCGAACCCGCATGGCGTGTGGTTGCCGTTAACACCTCTTTTGAATCCGTTACTGGTTACGATAACGAGAAAGTTTACGGTAAAACTGTAACTGAAATTGGTTTATGGAATGATAAGAGGATATTAGAAATGATGCGCAGCGAGTTAGAGGAAAATGGTGGCATTCGTAATCATGAAATACCATTGTGCGGGACGGACGGCATCATGTTGGATACGCTGTTTTCAGCAGAATTTGTCACAATTAATGATGATGCCTGTGTGTTGTGCGTGTTTGAGGACATTACAGATCGTAAACGTACTGAAATGGAATTAGTTTCTGCTATTGATGCGGTCATGCAAGATTCATCTTGGTTTAGTCAAACAGTGATGGAAAAACTTGCACAATTGCGCCAACCCGGAGCAACTGACTCAAAGTTGGAGCTTTCTGTTTTGACAGCGCGTGAAAAAGAGGTGTTGAGTCTGATTTGCCAAGGTAAAAGTAATACTGAAATTGCATCTGCACTAAATTTATCACCTAATACGGTACGCAACCATGTTGCGTCAGTGTATGACAAGATTGGCGTACACCGACGTAGTGATGCTGTTGTTTGGGGACGCGAACGCGGATTAGCTAGTTATTGATATGGCTGAAATCCGTAATAGCTATTGTTGCTGTATGTTGTCGTTATTGGATTTTTTCTGAGCCATTTCTTGCAAAATAGACATAAATTCCAAGGGTAGTGGAAAGACGATAGTAGAGCTTTTTTCACCTGCTATTTCGGTCAGTGTTTGCAGGTAGCGTAATTGCAAGGCTTGCGGCTGATCGGCTAATACTTGTGAGGCTTCAAGCAAATGGTGCGAGGCTTGCAGTTCGCCTTCTGCATGAATAATTTTGGCACGTCGCTCACGTTCAGCTTCAGCCTGTTTAGCGATGGCGCGCACCATGGTTTCATTCAGGTCAACATGCTTGATTTCAACATTTGAAACTTTAATGCCCCATGCTTCTGTTTGTTCATCCAGGATGGATTGAATATCTGCATTGAGTTTTTCACGGCTGGCCAGCATTTCATCAAGCTCATGTCTACCTAACACCGAGCGTAATGTGGTTTGTGCTAGCTGACTGGTTGCCATATTGTAATCTTCCACCTGAATAATAGCTTTTTCTGCATCTACTACTCGAAAATACAACACAGCGCTAACTTTTACCGAAACGTTGTCGCGAGAAATCACATCCTGACTAGGAACATCCATCACGATGGTACGCATATCAACCCGGACCATGGTTTGCACCACTGGAATGAGAATGATAAGTCCAGGACCCTTCACACGCCAGAAGCGCCCCAGCATAAATACCACTCCGCGCTCGTATTCTTTCAGCACTTTAAGCGCGCTGGCCAGGAAAAAGAGCGTGAAAATTAACAGTGGCGTAATAATCGACAGCATATCGATGTACATATCAATTCTCCGTTGGATTGATGGTCAATTCAGGTTGGTTAGGTGTTACTTCAAGCGTTAAGCCGTGTACAGCCAGTACATTAACTTGTTGCCCGGATTTCAACGGCGTGCTGGAGTGCGCGCGCCATAATTCGCCCTGTATGCGGATCCAGCCTTCTCGCTCAAAGTCTGCGACGACTTCACCCGTGCTGTACAGGAGTTGTTCGCTGCCGGTTGCAACTTGTTTTTTTCTGGATTTGAGTACCATGCCAAGTATGACAATGAGAAATCCGGCTGAGAGCAGCGCAAATGTTGCAATGAGTGGAATAGAAATACCGTAATCTGGCAAATCGGTATCGATCAGCATAATCGAGCCGATAACAAACGCTGCGACACCACCTATTCCTAATATGCCAATGCCCGGTACGAGTGCTTCCGCCACCATAAAAACAATGCCCAATAAGATTAGCGCTAATCCAGCGTAGTTGATGGGCAATACCTGAAAGGCAAATAGCGCTAACAATAAACAAATGGCGCCAACCACTCCAGGAATAATGACACCAGGCGTAGCAAATTCCAGAATCAAGCCATAAAATCCAATCAGCATCAAAATATAGGCAACATCCGGGTTGGTGATGACCGCTAATAAATTCGTACGCCAATCTTGAGTAAAGCGATCTAACGTCAGTGATTGAGTTGCCAATGTTAATTTTTGCCCGGCAACTTCAACTACACGATCATCTATTTGCGTGAGGAGATCTTGCAGATCATTAGCGATTAAATCAATAACATTGTTGTCCAGTGCTTCGGTTGCGGTCAAACTGACTCCTTCACGTACCGCTCGTTCTGCCCAGTCTGCATTGCGATCACGCATGCGAGCTAATCCACGTATATAAGCAGCCGCATCGTTGATCATTTTTTTGGTCATCGCATCATCGGTTGCATCTTGCATGCCCGGAAAACGGAATTGGTCGTCTTGTAGTGGTTTATGCTCAGGTTTCACGTCTTGAGCATAAACACCTAATTTAACCGGGGTAGCCGCACCCAGATTGGTGGCTGGTGCCATAGCAGCGATATGACTGGCATAAAGAATGTAAGTACCAGCGCTGGCTGCTCGCGCACCACCCGGTGCCACATAGCTGATCACAGGAATTGGCGAGGTAATGATAGCCTGGATAATTTTGCGCATGGATAGATCCAATCCGCCGGGCGTATCAATTTGCAGAATAACAGCTCGAGCGTGTTGTTCGGCTGCTTTAGTCAAGCCACGCTGAATATAATCGTGCATGGCCGGACTGATGGCGCCATTGACATCCAGCCAGACGGCGGTGTTGCTGCTGGAATGCGAGCTTGTTTGCGCGAATAATGAGTTGGTGCCCAATAACATCGCCACTAGCAAGCTGAAACATGCCCAATGAAATTTGCTGAATTGGTGGGCAGTCAAGCGCATGTGTTATTCAGACAGCCAACGTTGTCGTACTGCATCACGGTTCAGAGCGAGCCATTGCAATGCTATGATGGCACTGGCGGAATTGATTTTGCCGGTATGCAACAAGATTAACGCGTGCGCAAAAGAAACAATGTGCGTTTTGATGTCTTCATCTTCTTCCTGGTTGCCGTGAATACTGCCGGCAGTTATTGTTTGCATATCTACTTGACCACAAAACAGCATAATGCGTTCAGTGGTGCCGCCTGGGCTGACCAGATAATCATAGAGTGGAATTAGATTGCTGATATGACAATCTGCTTCTTCAATCGCTTCTCTTAGTACAACTTGTTCCGATGTTTCATTATCTTCAATCACACCCGCGATGATTTCCAGTAACCAAGGACCACCTGGTGCGAAAAGTGCACCGGCACGAAATTGTTCAATTAACAATATTTCATCGGTATGGGGATCATAAGGCAGTACGGCAGCGGCATGTCCGCGTTCAAATAATTCACGGGTAATAGAGCGACCCCATTCACCGTTAAATTTTTGATGACGTAAACGATAGCGTTCCAAGCGAAAAAAGCCTTGGTAACAAATCGTTTTTTCTTGTATGTCAAAATCCATGGTTATGCCAAATGTGGATTAGGGAATCTCTGAAAACATGAGCAATGTGATCAGCTTAAGCTAATTTTTTGCAAAGATGATGTAACGTGGGTGGTTTTCAGAGATTCCTTAATCTGTAATTTATTACAGTAGCATCAATGTTTCAGATCGGCTGTTTGCTGAATGCCAGCAAGTAGCCAAGCAGAATCGGCCACAGTTAGATCTTTTTCAACGTGCCAGATTTCATCAAATGATTCTAACGGCGCATTGGGTCCTTCCCGTAATTCGCCAGTAAAACGAACACTGGCAATGGCATGATCCGTTTGAGTAGTGATATCGAGCAATGCAGCTTCAACATAAGTGATATCAGTTTGTTGGGAGGAATTACCACGCTCGGCAATTTGCTGGCTGATTTCTGCAAATAGCTCCGGTGTTGTAAATGCGCGAATTTCCTCTAAATCACCGTCATCGTGTGCTAACTGCATGGTAATGAATGAGCCTTTGGCATTTTTGAGAAAAGCATCCACATCAAATCCGGCAGGAATATCAATTGTACCTGTATTGGTAGAGGGTTCACTGTGTCTGCTAGTAAATCCACCACCAGCAGGAGGAGCATTATCTCGATGAGTAAAGGGAGAATTTCCTGTGGTTTGTCCCGTTCCGGAATATTGCATAGGGCGCGTGTATCCTCCTCCAGAAGCACGGCGCATTATACGTATACCAAAGAATATTGCAGCCATTATTCCTAGCAGAACCAGAATATCAACCATGTTGATGCCATCAAAGGCGCCACCCATGAGTAAAGAGGCTAATAATCCACCGGCAGCTAGTCCAGCCAAGGGGCCAAGCCATTTATTGCCACCCGCTGCAGAAGCTGGGTTGGTTGTTTTGTCAGACTGTCGTTGTGTCTGCTGAGGTGCTTGCTTTTGTTGACGATTAAGGTTGAGAGATTGCCGTTGTTTACCAAAACTGCTGCCTCCTCCCAAGCGACGAGCTTCGGCGTCCAATGCTGTCAAGCTAAAAGTAAGCAACACCAAAGTCAAAAGTGTTAATATCCGCATTATGCTTATCTCCATGATTCAAAAATGTAATTTGAGGGTTGAGTATAGCACCATCCCTTATCGCTCTGGACTTGTCTCTAGCTGGAAAAGTTCATGATTGCAAGCATGACCGGTTATGCGGCAATTTCCACAGAAATACCACAAGGTTCACTTGCTGTAGAGCTCCGTTCTGTCAATAGTCGCTACTTCGATTTGCATTTCAAACTTTCTGATGAATTACGCGTATTGGAGCCGGCAATGCGTAATTTGTTGAGCGCAGCTATTGTGCGAGGAAAAGTGGAGTGTCGTTTGACTTTCTCGGCATATGCAGGAAAAGATCATAACCAACAGCTTAATCACGAACTACTTAATACGTTGTTGATATTGAATAAAACGATTAAATCAACTTTTCCGGCTGCATCAGATCTTTCAGTAGCAGATATTTTGCATTGGCCAGGTGTGCTTGAAAGTGATGCGGTTTCCTTGGATGAGTTGCACCCTGCTTGCATGACACTTTTGCAATCTGCGGTGCAAGCACTACTGTTGGCACGTCAGCGTGAAGGCGAAAAACTACAAAGCTTTTTGTTGGAGCGAATACAACAGTTACGACAATTGGTACAGGATTTGTTACCTAGCTTGCCAACTATTCTAGCCAGCTTTCAGGAAAGATTACTGCATTGTCTGCAAACAGCGGGGTTGGATGAAAATGACGAGCGTATCCGCCAGGAATTTACGCTGTTCGCTAATAGAATTGACGTTGATGAAGAATTATCGCGTCTGCAAGGCCATTTGGATGAATTTGAGCATATTGTGCAACAAGGCGGTGTAGTCGGTAAACAGCTTGATTTTTTAGCACAAGAACTCAATCGTGAAGCTAACACATTAGCATCCAAATCCGTTGCCAAGGAAACAACGCATGCTGCGGTGGAAATGAAAGTTCTGATTGAGCAACTACGTGAGCAAATTCAGAATATAGAGTAATTCAATTGGTATGTTGCTCAAATTGCTCGTTCTTGTAAAACAAGCGTAATTGAATGTTATTCGCCACTATCCGTAATGTTTTCTTGATCTAATTTAGCGTTTGCTTTCATCAGATCAATGGCGGAATCCAGACAAGACAATTCAGTCGCAGTAATGTAACTGAGCAAATTGTTGCTATTACGGATACGTTCACTTAGATTTTGTAAGATAAAGTAGGCTTGTTTCCTGTCCACAGGCTTGCGATCTGCTACGACTTGATCGGGGTCATTTTCTATTAATACTATTTTTCCTGGCTGGATATATTGGCTCACCCGTGTGAATTGAGTGCGGTTCCATCCTAGGCAATCCCATGAAGGTTTTTCCTCGTTGTCTGGAAAATAATATTTTACCAATCGATCAGACATCATCATCTTAGATTTTTCTACCATACAAACCATATATTTTCTGACAAGGATTATTGATCGGATAATTGTGCCAACTCTTGAATAAAACAATTCTGTGATTATCAAGGTAAAAGTTGTCAACTAAACAACATGGTTTCTCATTATTTTTAAGAACTATCTGAAAAGCATTGTGTTAGTGAGAGCGTCAGTTCAAGATGAAAATCAGCAAAAAAGTGAGATTTATGCGTAATAGATGGGTATTTTGGGCTGATTTTTAGTGTGAAAGGCAGTGTAGATAATTTTTAGAGATTCCTTAGAGCCCGTTTACGATCTCATCATTATTCCTTACGATACGTGGATGAAGAGAACAAAATATGCCAGTGATATTAGCAAAGAGAAGTTTGCCGAGATAGAGCCGCTATTGCGTAGCGTGAGGTGCAGCACCAAACCCACGACAATAGATTTGTATGAAGTATTTTGTGCTGTGCTGTATCTGCTGCGTACTGGTTGCCAGTGGAGATTTTTGCCCGGAGAGTTTCCCAAATGGCAGAGTGTATATGCCTATTGGCGCAAATGGAATGAGCCTGACCAGCACGGCGTGAGCGTGCTGGAGCAGGCATTAAAAAAATCAGGTTGGCGCGGCCCGAGAGAAACTGGGGCGCAACGCTTGCAGCACGTTCTTGATTGTGGACGCGCAAAGCGTGAAGAATACAGACACGGCTGACCAGAAAGGCTATGACGCCGGCAAGAAGGTGTCGGGCATCAAGCGCCATATCGCTGTTGATACCTTGGGGTTGCCGCACGCCATTGCAGTGACGACAGCGGAAGTGACTGACCGTAACGGTGCATTGCAGGCCTTGAAGCGTTGCAGATCGAGTTTGGGACAAGTGCAAGGTTTGCTGTGTGACGGTGGCTATACTGGAGCACCATTTGCCGAAAGTGTGCAAGAAATTCTGGGCAGACCTGTCACCGTGCAGATCGCCAAACGCAGCAAACTGCATACCTTCAAGGTTATGCCCAGGCGCTGGATAGTGGAACGTAGTTTCGCCTGGCTGGAAAAGTGCCGAAGATTATGGAAAAACTGCGAACGTAAACTTGATACCAGCTTGCAGCTCATTCATTTGGCTTTCTTGGCACTATTACTCAGAAGATCGTAAACAGGCTCTTAGCGCTAGATATCGTTTGATTGGTGAGATATGTCATACTGCCACTTTATTTTTTGCTTCTGTTCTCCGGGGAATATTTCTTGTGGCCAGTTATGAGTTTCTGATTGGATTGCGTTACACGCGTGCCAAGCGGCGTAATCATTTTATTTCTTTTATTTCGTTGATTTCGTTATTTGGCATCATTCTGGGCATGACCGCACTCATTACGGTGATGTCAGTTATGAATGGATTTCACAAAGAAGTACGTTCTCGCATTCTAGGAGTGGCATCACATGCCCAGATTAGTAGCTACGAAGGCAGTTTGTCCAACTGGGAAAAGATAAAGGAAGCCGCACTTAGGGATCCACAAGTTATCGCAGCCGCACCTTACATCGATGCGCAGGGGATGCTCTCGCACAATAGCGTGGTGCAAGGAGTCATGGTGCGTGGTATTTTACCGACAGATGAAAACAAAGTGGCCGATTTTGGTGACAAAATGATCGCTGGCACGCTAGAACAATTAATGCCGGGAGGGTTCGGTATTGTTATTGGTCGAGAATTAGCGCGTAATCTCGGTGTTTTCCCAGGCGATAGAATTGTACTGATTTCTCCGCAAGGGCAGATTACACCAGCAGGTATATTGCCGCGCTTAAAACAATTTACTGTCACCGGAATTTTTGAAGTAGGACATTTTGAATATGATTCTGGTTTAGCACTGATTCATTTGGCAGATGCACAAAAACTTTATCGTATGGCGCCTGAGCAAGTTTCCGGTGTTCGTCTCAAGTTGCATGACATGTTTGCAGCACCCCAAGTTATCCGGGATTTAGCAACAACCTTGCCGCCCGATCTTTATTTCACTGATTGGACACAGCAACATGCCAACTATTTTCGAGCTATTCAGATTGAAAAACGAATGCTATCGCTTATTTTGGCACTGATCATTGCTGTGGCAGCGTTTAATATCGTTTCTACCTTGGTGATGGCGGTTACAGATAAGCAAGCAGATATTGCAATTTTGCGAACGTTGGGAGCCAGTGCTGGCAGTATCATGAAAATATTTATTATTCAGGGCGCATTGATCGGTATTTTGGGAACTTTATTAGGTTTATTAGGCGGAATGTTGCTGGCATATAACGTTGGGGATGTCATTGCATTTATCGAGCAACTCTTTAATACCCAGTTTTTATCTCAGGAAGTTTATTACATCAGCAAGATTCCTTCTGACCCTCAATTAGCTGATATTGTAACAGTAGCCGCTGTTTCTCTGGTATTGACACTGCTTGCCACGCTTTATCCCAGTTACCGTGCTTCTAAAACTAACCCTGCTGAGGCGCTGCGCTATGAATAAAGTGACAGTGGCTTGTCAGGCGTTGCACAAAAGTTTTTTCCAAGGAGAACTGGAAATTCAAGTGTTGCGTGGGATTGATCTGCAAGTGAACAAAGGAGAAATGGTTGCGGTGGTCGGAGCTTCCGGCTCTGGAAAAAGTACTTTGTTACATCTATTGGGTGGTCTGGATAAACCAACGCAGGGAACGGTACTATTGCTGAACAAGGAATTCAGCACCATTAGTGAAGCTGATCGGAGTGTATTACGCAACCGAGCACTGGGATTCGTTTATCAATTTCATCATTTGTTACCTGAATTCAGTGCGCAGGAAAATGTTGCCATGCCATTGTTTATCCGGCGCATGGATAAAAAGGAAGCCATGGAACAAGCTGCTGACATGTTGCAGCGAGTGGGTCTAGGCCACCGATTGACGCATACGCCCAGTGAATTATCAGGGGGAGAGCGCCAGCGTGCAGCGATAGCACGCGCATTGGTTACTCGCCCTGCATGTATTCTGGCGGATGAACCCACTGGTAATTTGGATCGCCATACAGCTGAAGCAGTGTTTGATCTGATGTTGAAGCTGAATCAGGAAGTAGAGGCAAGTTTAGTTATCGTGACGCATGATATGCAGCTGGCCAACCGTGCTGATCGAGTGTTGCAGCTAATAGACGGCGTACTGCAATAAAGTTTTGCGTTATATCTGTGTTTTCTTTTTAGCTTGTTCATCGAGTGCGCGTAAATGAGCTAGCTTATCGCTAATTTTAATTTCCAGTCCGTGTGCAGTAGGTCGATAAAACTGAACCGCTGGCAACTCATCAGGAAAATAGTTTTCCCCAGCAGCATAAGATTCCGGTTCGTCGTGTGCATAGCGATATTGGCGGCTATAACCGAGCGTTTGCATGAGTTTGGTTGGAGCATTGCGCAAATGCAGCGGGACGGGATGAGAGCCACTTGTTTTAATAAAGGTGCGCGCTTGTTTGTAAGCAACATAAGCAGCGTTACTTTTAGGCGCGCAAGCTAAGTAAAGGGTTGCTTCGGCTAATGCCAGCTCGCCTTCCGGGCTACCCAGACGCTCAAATACCTGACAGGCGTTGAGCGCTAGCGTTAATGCGCGCGGATCAGCCAACCCGATATCCTCTGTTGCAGTGCGCACTAATCTTCGCCCGATATAGTGTGGATCAGCACCACCATCTAGCATGCGGCATAACCAATACAGCGCAGCATCAGGTGCAGAGCCACGAATAGATTTATGCAGAGCGGAAATTTGTTCATAAAATGCATCACCACCTTTATCGAATTGACGCGTGCTTGATGCTAGCACCTGATTTAAATAGTCGTTATCAATTTTTGCCGGTGTTTCAATTTCAGTAGCATGTTGTACCTGCCCCAGTAAATTGAGTAAACGACGCGCATCTCCGTCTGCTAATCCAAGCAGTTGTTCCACAGCATGCGGTTCAAACTGTAAATCGGGCATTGCGATCTGGTGCGCTCGCTCGAATAATTGGTGCAATTCCTGATGAGATAACGCTTGTAATACATATACCTGCGCGCGTGACAACAATGCGCGATTGACTTCAAAAGAAGGATTTTCTGTAGTTGCGCCGATAAAGGTGATGAGCCCTTGTTCTACATGCGGCAAAAAAGCATCTTGTTGCGCCTTGTTAAAACGGTGTACCTCATCAACAAATAATAGAGTTGGTCGCCCCGTGTGTTGCAAGGTAGTGCGTGCGCATTCAATTGCTTCTCGAATATCCTTGATGCCAGATAACACAGCAGAGATAGCAATAAATTCGGCGTCAAATGCATGCGCCATGAGGCGTGCTAATGTGGTTTTTCCACTGCCAGGTGGTCCCCAGAGAATCATGGAGTGTGGTTTGCCTGATTCGAAAATCAAGCGCAGTGGCTTGCCAGGACCCAGCAGATGAGATTGGCCAATGACTGCATCGAGCGTTTGTGGGCGCAGTTTTTCTGCTAGTGGTACGGTTGGATTATGTGCAAAAAGAGAAGAATCAGTCACTGATCACATCCACCCCTTCTGGTGGAGTAAATTGAAACAAATCAGCTGCAAGCTCAGGATTTTGTTCGGTTTCAGAAAAAACGAGCCAAGTGATCTGATCAAAACTGTCGCGCAAAATCATTTCGCGTAGCATGCCTGCTTGGGAAAATCCTAAGCGTATAAGTTCAAAAGCATTTTCTTGTGCTTTGGGGATGGCTTCCAACCATTCAGTTTCACCTTGCACCTCAATTTCTTGTAACTCAAAATCACGTTCAATGGTATTGTCACCAGCCAGCAATGCCGCGGGGGTGCTGCCTAACGCTTGATCCAGACGATGAACGGTGACTTGAGCTAGATCCTGATCATAGAACCATACTTGTTTACCATCTCCAATGATGAGCTGTTGATAAGGTTCATCATATACCCAACGAAATTTTCCTGGGCGCTCAAACATCATGTCGCCACTGGCTTTTTTGATCAGTTGAAAATTCCGATCAAGTAGTTTTTGCGAGAAATGTGCGCGAAATGTATGAGCGTTGCTGATAAATATTTTAAGGCTATCGGTAGCGCTGGCCTGTGCGGATAGCGGCAGCAGGCAAACAGACAACATGAATAAAAAACGGAACATGATGAATGGTCTGATAAATTGGGTTGATAGGATGATTGGCATTGGATATGACAAAGCAATTATTCGCTGTGATCAGGGACTAGTACTTCACGACTACCATTGCTTTGCATGCTGGAAACCAGGCCAGCACGTTCCATTTCTTCTACCAGACGGGCCGCGCGGTTATAGCCGATACGTAATTGCCGTTGCACTAATGAAATTGAGGCTCTTCGGGATTTGATAACAACGCTGACAGCTTCATCATACAAGGGATCAGATTCGCCGCTATTGCCGGCTTTGCTGCCACCATCAGCATTTTCCTCTTCGTGTGGTTGGAGAATATCTTCAATATAATTTGCTTCCCCATGTTGTTTGAGATATTCCACCACTTTATGCACTTCATGGTCCGCTACAAATGCACCATGTACTCGCTGTGGATAACCACTGCCGGGCGGTAGATACAGCATGTCGCCTTGCCCCAAGAGTGCTTCTGCACCCATTTGATCAAGAATAGTACGCGAATCTATTTTGCTGGACACCTGGAAAGCAATACGTGTTGGAATATTTGCTTTGATTAATCCGGTAATGACATCGACAGATGGGCGTTGCGTCGCTAAGAGTAAATGAATACCAGCAGCACGTGCTTTCTGCGCAAGTCGCGCTATCAGTTTCTCGACTTTTTTGCCGACAATCATCATCAGATCGGCCAATTCGTCTATTACTACAACGATGAGTGGCGCCTCTTCCAGTAATTCAGGTGAATCTGGTGTGGTGCTGAATGGATGGGTAAGCGGTTCTTCATTCTTTGCTGCATCCCGTACTTTCTGGTTATAGCCTGCCAAATTACGTACCCCAAGCGCAGACATCAGTTTGTAGCGCCGCTCCATTTCCGCGACACACCAATTTAACGCGTTGGCTGCGTCGCGCATATCAGTGACAACGGGAGTCAATAAATGCGGAATACCCTCATAAACAGATAATTCCAGCATTTTGGGATCAATCAGAATCAAGCGAATATCTTCCGGCGCAGATTTGTAAATCAAGCTCAAAATAATGGCATTAATTGCTACCGATTTACCGGAGCCAGTTGTTCCGGCAACCAAAACATGAGGCATTTTGGCCAGATTTGCCACAACGGGCCGCCCGCTGATGTTTTTGCCTAATGCAATGGTGAGTGGGGAGGGGTTATCTGCATAAACTTTGGAGGCAATGATTTCGTGCAAACGTACGATCTGGCGTTTGGGGTTGGGAATTTCCAAGCCCATTACATTTTTACCAGGAATTGTTTCTACTACCCGAATGCGAACAACCGCCAAGGCACGGGCAAGATCTTTGACCAGATTAATAATTTGACTGCCTTTAACACCGATGGCCGGCTCGATTTCATAGCGTGTAATCACGGGGCCAGGATAGGCAGCAACCACTTTAACTTCTACGCCAAACTCCATCAATTTGCGCTCAATCAGGCGTGAAGTGTGTTCTAGCTTGTCGCTGGAAAGTACCTCGACATTTTCCTGTGGCTCATCCAGCAAATCGAGAGGGGGCAAAATGCTATCAGATGAATGAGAGAAGAGCAAAATTTGTTTTTCTTTGCTATGGGTTGGTTGCGCTTTGACGATAGTAGTTTCCGGCATCTCGATGTGCAATGGCACAGCTGGAGCAGTGCGTTCTTTGGTATCAACTGATTGAGTATTATTGAGCTTCTTGTTAGTTATTCGTTTTTCGGCGCGCTGTGCTAACCATTGCACATAGGTATCTTTGATAAACAAGCAGATTATTTCAACCAAGATGCCGATATTTTCAGATAAGCGTACCCATGACAATCCAAAAAACAGGCTGAGCCCAACCGCAAAAATCACCATCAAAATGAGCGTAGCACCGGTGAAACCGAGTAGCGACGATAATTGCTTGCTGAGTACGCCACCTAATAAGCCGCCAGGGGTAAGAGGGAGTGATATTTGTAATGTATAAAAGCGTAATGCTTCAATGCCGCTACTGGCAATCAGCAAAATTACAAATCCTGCAAAAGATAATCCCAGTACACGGGGATCGTATGTGCTTGCGACATCAATACGCCGATAGCGCCACCAAACGGCAGTAAAGAAAAATATCACCCACCACCAGGCAGATAGACCGAATAGATATAAAAGCAAATCGGATAGCCAGGCGCCAGCACTACCGCCTGCATTATGTATGGATGGGGTGGTGTAATCATGCAACCAACCTGAATCGGAGGGATCGAAGCTGAATAAAATTAACGCCAGATAAAGCGCAATGCCGCCCAGCATGAGTGAGACGGCTTCTCGTAACAAGCGACTGGTTCTGGGAGGCAAAGGATGGCTAGTGATTTTCTTTGCCATTGGCTTATCGGTGGAGCTCATAGGGTTATTATCTTCAACTTGAATTCAGGTTGATACAGTTTTGTTTATCAGGCAGAAGAATAAAATGACCATTGGAGCAATGATTAAAATACTTCAATAGTGATATGAAAGAGATAGTTATCGATAATTTTATTGCCAGATTTGTGAATACAATTATCTATCGTTATAAATAGATTTTAAGGAGCCTTTGAAAACTATCTATCTCAGCATAGCTCCAAAAGCTTCTAATCCATTGAATATAAATAAACTATTGTTTTTCTTCAAGTAATTTGACAATTTCCGGTACTTTAGTAATATCCAACACTGTTTTGCCTGAAGTAGTTTTAAGTTGTGTGTCGGCGCCTTTGTCTAGCAATAATTTAACCGTATCGACATTTTCATTTAGTGCAGCAGACATCAGGGCTGTCATGCCATCTTTATTTTGGAAATCGATGGCAGCACCTTTTTCTAGCAGTGCCTCAATGACTTGGTCTTGCCCATTCTGCGCTGCCAAAATAAGTGCCGTAAAGTCGTTGGAAGCCTTGAAATCTGGTTGCGCGCCATGCTTCAGTAACGTTTGAACAATGGGTAAATGGCCGGTCAATGCTGCCAGAATCAATGCGGAGGCACCATTGGCATCGTGCACATCAACCGTGGCGTTGTTTGCCAACAGCAAATCAACAATTTCCAGATAATCATTCATTGCTGCCATATGCAGTGCTGTTGCTTCAGCATCGTTTTGCAAATCTGGCTGGGCTTGGTGCTCTAACAAAGACTTAACAATACCGGTATAGCCTTTAACTGCTGCAAACATTAACGGAGTAAGCTTGCTTTTTTCTTGCAGATTGGGATCAGCACCTTGTGCTAGCAGCATATCGACTACTGCTTGGTGACCGTTTTTACTGGCCAATAATAACGGCGTACCTCCTTGTACATTGGCCAAATTGACATCCGCTTTTTTCTCTAGCAGCAGCTTGACAACATCTTGATGACCATTTTGTGCGGCTACTGACAAAGCAGTAAATCCATCAGGAGATTGCAGATTTACTTGAGCACCTTCTTTTAGTATTTTTTCGACATCTGGCAGGTTGCCTGTCAAAGCAGCCTGGAGAAGGAAGGCAACTTCTTTGTCATCGCTGCTATTATTATCCGGGTTGGCATATAGCGATGATGCTTGCAACACAGCAAATAAGGCTGCGCTGACTAACAGCCAAAATCGTACTGGTACGGCAAAAAACAAGGTATTTTCCGTTGATTTCATTTTGAGTAAAAGTAGTTTGTTTAGGATGATTTTAATAAAAGATGCAAATGACACCAATTTATCGATTGCTAGTTTATGCTGATCTGTTGATCTAGTAAGTTCTTGGTTTAGGCGGGAAGGATTCGACGGTGAGCGGCTTCAATCGTACCGGCTTGTAATCCAGATGTTTGTCCTTGCTGAAAAATAGAGAATGTTTGAGCCATTTCTGATCATCTCGTTCAGGAAAATCTTCACGCGCGTGTGCACCTCTGCTTTCATGACGTGCTTCTGCTGCAATCATGGTGGCAACGGCTACTTCCATCAAATTATCCAACTCAAGTGCTTCTACCCGAGCGGTGTTAAATACCCTACTTTTATCTTGAATCTCGGTATATTTAGTCCGTTCAGCAATGGCATTGATTTTTTCCACACCTTCCTTCAATACGCTAGGAAAGCGGAAAACGCCACAATGTGTTTGCATCGTTTTGCGCAAATCAGCACTGGTTTCCGCAACATTTGCGCCATCTTTCTGTGAATCCAAGCGTGCCAACCGTGTTAATGTTTGCTCCGCTGCGTCTTGCGGCAATGGCTTGTGATGATTATTCTTGGATAGATCTTTGATAATTTGATTACCAGCCGCGCGTCCAAATACCACTATATCCAATAGTGAATTAGTGCCCAAACGATTGGCACCATGCACAGATACGCAAGCACACTCTCCCACTGCGTAAAGGCCTTGAACAACTTCTTCTGGACTGGTTTTATAAGGTGCAACCACCTGACCGTGATAATTAGCAGGGATACCACCCATCATATAGTGTGCCGTTGGGACCACCGGAATCGGTGCATCAATCGGATCAATGTGGGCAAATCTCATGGCAATCTCTCGGATGCCGGGTAATTTAGATTGGATGGTTTCTGCACCTAGATGATCCAGTTTAAGCAACAAATGATCAGCGTCCGGGCCGCATCCTTTTCCTTCCATCATTTCTATGACCATGGCGCGTGATACGACATCGCGGCTAGCCAAATCTTTAGCATGCGGTGCGTAGCGCTCCATAAAACGCTCGCCCTGAGCGTTGATCAGATAACCGCCTTCTCCACGTACCGCTTCGCTGATCAACATACCTGCGCCATAGACTCCGGTAGGGTGAAATTGCCAGAATTCCATATCTTCCAGTGGAATACCTGCGCGCGCCACCATGCCTAAACCATCGCCAGTATTGATGAGTGCATTGGTGCTCGCTTCAAAAATACGGCAGGCACCGCCCGTTGCCAGTAACGTTGCGCGTGCTTGCAAAATCATGATTTCGCCAGTTTCCATTTCCAGTGCAGTAATGCCGAGCACTTCGCCTTCTTCATCACGGATCAAGTCCAATCCTAGCCATTCAACAAAAAACTGGGTGTTGGTGCTGACATTGCGTTGGTAGAGTGTATGTAGCATGGCGTGACCGGTACGATCTGCAACAGCGCAGGAGCGACTGGCCTGCTCTTCGCCATAATGCAAGGATTGCCCACCAAAAGGACGCTGGTAGATTTTGCCATTGGCTAGTCGATCAAATGGCATCCCAAAATGTTCTAGTTCATAGACAACTTCAGCAGCATGGCGACACATAAACTCGATAGCATCTTGATCGCCGAGATAGTCCGAGCCTTTAATCGTGTCATACATGTGCCAGCGCCAATCATCTTCCGTGATGTTGCCTAGTGCCGCAGCAATACCACCTTGTGCTGCTACTGTGTGAGAGCGTGTGGGAAACACTTTGGACAACACCGCAACTTTGAAACCCGCTTCAGAAAGCTGCAACGCCGCCCGCATTCCTGCACCGCCTGCTCCGACGATGACTACGTCAAATTTTCTTTGTTTGATTTTCACATCAGCCCCACAAGATATCCCCAAACCATATCAAGTAGCCTAATAGCGCTACGATACATGTGATTTGCAGTGTTAGACGAATACCCATTGGGTGCACGTAGTCCATCAGAACATTACGCACCCCTACCCAAGCGTGCCAGCATAAACCGATAAAACAGAGTAATGAGACAATTTTTATCCATTGTATGGAAAAAAGTGATTTGAAATCTTCGTAACTTTCAGGCTGATAAATAACAGCAAGTATAAATAATAAAATTGTATAGAAGATCATCAGCACGGCGGTTATGCGTTGTATCAACCAATCTTTTAAGCCGTAGTGCGCGCCGGTGATAATTCTGTTTGCTGGTCTTACCATAACCATATTCCCATTAACACTGTTAAAATTACGTTAAAAATCAGTACCAATTTGCTACTAAAGCGTGCTTGCTGTAATTGTAAGCCATAATGCATATCGAGCCCCAGGTGGCGAATACCAGCGAAAAAATGATGCAGGAAAAGCCAGATGGTAAATATCAGCAGCAGTTTGCTGAGTGGGTGCGCTAAAATGGATTGTAAATATGCGAAGCTTTCAGGGGATGCCAGTAAGAGTTGTAGCCCATAAAGCAGGAGTGGAATACCTGGGAAAAAAAGCAGTACGCCGCTAATACGATGCAAAATAGAAATGATAGCAGGCAGTGGTTCTCTGATTTTGAGTAAGTTTAAATATTTAGGGCGTCGTTTCGCCGGGTATTGTGTTTCCATGAGTGACCAATCAGACTAAAAAGTTTATCGGTGGGTGGATATTCCCAGCATTTACTGCATATTTTAATTTTCTAGTTTAATCCGTTCCATGTTTACAGACAACTTAACTTGCCAGTAATCTTCAGCTTTAATGGAGAGGGTAGGTGCATTGTTTCAACATATCAATTACGTTAATATAGGCGTCCATGACTAAATTTGTCTTTGTGACTGGTGGTGTAGTGTCTTCCTTGGGCAAGGGAATTGCTGCCGCTTCTCTGGCAGCCCTGCTCGAAAGTCGTGGCATCCGGGTAACGATTCTCAAACTGGATCCTTATATTAATGTCGATCCTGGCACCATGAATCCATTTCAGCATGGAGAAGTGTTTGTAACGGATGATGGTGCTGAAACGGATCTGGATCTAGGACATTACGAACGATTCATCAATACTAAGATGACTCGGCGTAATAACTTCACGACTGGACAAATTTACGAGAGCGTCATCCGCAAGGAACGCCGTGGAGATTATCTTGGCAGAACAGTACAGGTCATTCCCCATATTACGGATGAAATCAAATTGTTCATCCAGAATGGTGTTGCTGATGCAGAGGTAGTCATCGTAGAGATTGGTGGCACAGTTGGTGATATAGAGTCACTACCATTTTTGGAGGCCATTCGACAAATGTCGGTTCAGCTTCCACGATACGATACCTGCTTTATCCATCTAACCCTTCTTCCTTATATCAATTCCGCTGGTGAATTAAAAACCAAGCCCACGCAACATTCTGTCAAAGAATTGCGTGAAATAGGTATTCAACCAGATGTCTTGTTGTGTCGCTCTGATCGCCCGTTGCCACTTGAAGAACGTCGAAAGATCGCGCTGTTTACCAATGTGCGTGAAGAATCAGTTATTTCAGCAATTGATGTAGATAATATTTACAAAATTCCGGCATTGCTGCACGAGCAAATGTTGGATGAGATCGTATGTCATCGCTTAGATATTCTGGCAAAACCGGCTAATTTGACAACCTGGGAAGAATTAATTGACGCACTGGAACACCCTGAACATGAGGTTTCCATTGCGCTAGTTGGCAAATATGTTGATCTGACTGAATCGTATAAATCGCTATCAGAAGCGTTGATTCATGCCGGAATTCATACACGCTGCAAGATCAATATTCACTATATTGATTCAGAAAATATTGAGCAGGACGGGGTTGATTGCCTGGTTGGCATGGATGCGATCCTGGTGCCAGGTGGATTTGGCAAGCGCGGGATAGAAGGCAAAATCATGGCAATTAACTATGCGCGCCAGCAGTGCATCCCTTATTTGGGTATTTGTCTTGGGATGCAGCTTGCAGTGATTGAATTTGCACGTAACTGTTTATCGCTTGAGAACGCACACAGTACAGAGTTTGACCCGGATACACCTTATCCGGTATTGGGATTAATCACCGAATGGCAGGATCGACAGGGACAAATTGAAAAACGTTCCGTTCAGACTGATCTGGGAGGAACAATGCGTCTAGGTGGACAGGAATGTTTGTTGAAACCGCACAGCCTAGCTCGTGAAATTTATGGTGCCAACAAAATTGTTGAGCGTCATCGCCATCGCTACGAGGTCAATGCAGAATTTATTCCACAATTAGAACAAGCAGGATTACAAGTCAGCGGATTATCCACTAATGAAAACCTTTGTGAAATGATTGAATTACCACAATCCATACACCCTTGGTTTGTCGCTTGCCAATTCCACCCGGAATTCACCTCAACGCCCAGAAAAGGTCACCCTTTATTTAATAACTATATCAAGGCAGCTATTAGTTTTTCTGGCAAATTAGATCACTCAACACGTTATATCAATCCGTCAGAAGTTGTGCCGACTTAAAACATATGTTGATGAATTACAAAAAATAATCCCAAAATACAGCAGATAGTTTCATTATTTTTTATCAAATTATGAATCAACAATAATTATTTATCTTATTTTCTAATCGAATAAAATAATTCATAATTTTTAGTAATAAATATATCTGAAATTTTCTACCACCCATGAATAACACAAGGAAAGCAGCATGAGTGCAATAGTAAATGTAACTGCCCGCGAAATTATCGATTCGCGTGGTAACCCAACGATAGAAGCGGATGTACTGCTGGAATCAGGTGCGTTTGGACGTGCTTCAGTGCCATCTGGAGCATCTGTCGGAACACGGGAGGCAGTTGAGCTGCGTGATGAGGATGCACAGCGTTATTACGGAAAAGGGGTGTTAAAAGCAGTTGAAAGTGTGAATACCGAAATCTATGAAACACTTGTTGGATTAGATGCTACCAGACAATGTTTTATTGATAACACACTGATTGAACTCGATGGAACTGAGAGCAAATCTAGACTGGGTGCAAATGCGATTCTTGCCGTTTCACTGGCGGTGGCAAAAGCAGCTGCAGCAGAAGCCAATCTTCCTCTGTATCGTTATTTGGGAGGCATGAATGCCAAATGGCTACCTGTCCCTATGATGAATTTGATTAATGGGGGCGTGCACGCGAATAATCGATTGGATATGCAAGAATTTATGATTATTCCGCTTGGCTTGCCGAGCTTGCGTGAGGCGGTACGCTGTGGCGCGGAGATATTCAGTAAACTTAGGATATTGCTTAACAAGAAAAATATGCCGACTACCGTTGGTGATGAGGGTGGATTTGCACCCAGCTTTACACAGAATGAAGAAGCACTCAATCTTATTGTGCAGGCCATTGACGAAGCTGGTTATCAACCAGGCGCAGAAGTAGCTATCGGCGTGGATTGCGCCAGTTCTGAGTTTTTTAGGGATGGTAAGTATCACCTTGAAGTGGATAATATGAGTCTCACTTCTGCTCAATTTGTAGATTATTTAGCAACCTGGGTTGAAAAATATCCCATCATTAGTATTGAAGATGGCATGGGCGAACAAGATTGGGAGGGATGGAAGTTATTGACTGAAAGGTTAGGAGAGGCTGTTCAGCTGGTTGGTGATGATATTTTTGTGACTAATACCAAGATTTTAAAGGAAGGCATTGAAAAGCATATTGCCAATTCCATTTTGATCAAGATTAATCAGATTGGTACTCTGACAGAGACATTAAATGCAATTGAGATGGCAAAATGTGCAGGCTATACGGCAGTAGTTTCGCATCGTTCAGGCGAAACCGAAGATACAACGATTGCCGATATTGCTGTTGGTACGAATGCTTTGCAGATTAAGACCGGTTCATTATCGCGTTCAGATCGATTGGCTAAATATAACCAATTGTTACGTATTGAGGAAGATTTGGGTGAGGTTGCGCAATACGCTGGGAGAGCGGCATTTTATCAATTAAAACCATGAAAATGGTAACCGGGTTGCTGATTGTCATGCTTGCATTGGCACAATATCCATTGTGGTGGGGTAAAAGTAGTTGGCCAGAAATTTTGGAAATGCGTCAGCAAGTTGCTGCCTTGCAAACCAATAATCAGGTGCTGAAAAATAGAAATACAGTGCTAGAAGCAGAAGTGAGCAATCTAAAAAAAGGACTGGATGCGATTGAGGAACTTGCCAGAAGCGAGCTGGGTATGGTTCGCAAAGATGAATTATTTTTTCATGTCATAGAATATGAGGATGGCAAGTAGACAATCAATCACGGTGCTATACTGACTTTAGCTACTCCACACCCAAGCTATTGGAGATTCTTAGACTGCAACGGGGGATGCGAAAGAAAAAATTATGATTCTAAAATGGTTGCTCTTGGTCGCGCTGTTTTTTCTGGTGTTTTGGTTACTCAAACCGTTAAGAAAAAAACAGAGGTCCTCATCAGAGGAAAGGCTAAATGATGTCGAAAATATGGTGCAATGCGTGCAATGTGGCATCTATCTTCCCAAAAGCGAGAGTGTTATTCGAGATAATCAACATTTTTGTAGTTTGGAGCACTACCAGCTATATTTACAATCACACTCAAAACAATGAGTCAAATAAAAAATTTACACTCATCAATTTAATTGATCATTTCCTTGCAACTATGCTCAGCAAGTAGCAATACGAAAAAAGTATTGCTACTGCATTATTTCTGTAAATATCTTCCGTATTTCTGATTAAATTTCTCAACTCTACCAGCAGTATCCACAATCTTCTGTTGTCCGGTATAAAACGGATGGCAAGACGAACAAACCTCAATTTGCAAAGGCCTATTTAAAACAGAACGTGTCTTAAATTCGTTGCCACAACTGCAGGTTACGGTTATTTCGTGGTATTCGGGGTGAATGTCCTTTTTCATTCTCTCTATCTCTATTATGCTAGGCTCAATAAAAGGCAGCTATTATTACTTAAGAAGCGCATCGCTGCAACTTGATGTGTATCAATTAGTGGTTATTTATGGATTGGTATGCTCAATTAACTTCAAATCTATACACGGCGCATAGAATCAAAAAAATCTGCGTTATTTTTAGTCGCTTTAATCTTATCAAGCAAAAACGACATAGCATCCATTTCATCCATTGGGTACAATAACTTACGCAGAATCCAGGTCTTTTGTAATACGTCAGCAGGTATCAATAACTCTTCACGGCGTGTTCCCGAACGATTCACGTTGATGGCGGGATAAATACGTTTTTCTGCCATACGGCGATCCAAGTGTATCTCCATATTGCCGGTTCCCTTGAATTCTTCATAAATCACATCATCCATACGTGAACCGGTATCAACCAACGCAGTAGCAATAATAGTCAGTGATCCACCTTCTTCAATATTGCGCGCTGCACCAAAAAAACGCTTAGGGCGTTGTAATGCATTCGCATCAACACCACCAGTTAATACCTTACCAGACGAGGGTACTACCGTATTATACGCTCGCGCAAGCCGTGTGATCGAGTCAAGCAGGATCACGACATCTTTTTTGTGTTCAACTAAGCGTTTTGCTTTTTCGATCACCATATCCGCTACCTGCACATGGCGACTAGCAGATTCGTCAAAGGTAGAAGAGATTACTTCACCCTTGACCGAGCGCACCATTTCCGTGACCTCTTCAGGACGTTCGTCAATCAAGAGCACCATCAATACAACATCTGGGTGATTAGCAGAAATAGAATGCGCAATATGTTGCAACATAACAGTCTTACCCGACTTGGGGCTGGCAACCAGTAATCCACGTTGCCCTTTTCCAATGGGTGCAATCAAATCAATGATGCGACCAGTGATATTCGCCTCAGATTTGATATCACGTTCTAGTGTAAGGCGTTCAGTGGGGAAAAGAGGTGTTAAATTTTCAAACAGAATTTTGCGCTTGGAATTTTCTGGGGGTTCATTGTTGACCTTATCTATTTTGACCAGTGCAAAATAGCGCTCCCCATCCTTTGGGGGGCGTATTTCCCCATCGACAGAATCACCTGTGTGCAAGTTAAAGCGACGAATTTGGCTGGGAGAGATATAAATATCGTCAGGACCAGCGAGATAGGATGTATCCGGAGAGCGTAAAAACCCAAAGCCATCCTGCAAAATTTCCAGTGTGCCTTCTCCAAATATACTTTCACCTTTGCGCGCCTGATTTTTCAATAGGGCGAAAATTAAGTCTTGTTTGCGCATTCGGTTTGCGCCATCTATATTGCTGGAGACGGCCATTTTTACTAATTCGGAGACATGAATGCTTTTTAAATCAGATAAACGCATGAGAGTGGCTCTTGAAGATCAAAGTGCAGATTGCAGATAAATGGTGGGATATTTCAGAACGTGTTACAAGAAGACAGGGTATATGAATTTTTTAACTTACCTATCAAGAAAAATAAAAATTTGTTTGAATATTAAATCTCTTGACACGTTCTGATGAACGGAATTTACCGGATAATTGCGTTAATTCAATGTGACGATAGATATAAAAAATTTCTATAAATGGCTATCAACAAATGCTGTGAGTTGTGATTTTGATAACGCACCAACTTTTGTTGCTTCGATGTTGCCATTCTTGAATATCATCAGGGTTGGTATTCCACGGATACCGTATTTTTGCGGAGTGGATTGATTTTCATCAATATTCAATTTGACAATTTTAATACGGCCATCATATTCGGTTGCTATCTCATCTAGTATAGGTGCAATCATTCGACATGGACCGCACCATTCTGCCCAATAATCAACCAATACTGGCAAGGAATCTTGCAATACCTCTACTTCAAAAGTGGCATCTGTAATGTGGTGAACGTTCTGACTCATGAAATCCTCTTGTAAAATTTGCTGAATCAAAGTGAATTATTGGCAACAAGTACGATGCTTTGCTTACCAATTAAAACTGAACTCAATTCCGGAAGATTAAAGATAACAAACAATAACCTGGATTTGAAAATGATTCTATATTTGTATATTACAGAAATAACAGGTAGGTAATAAAATAAATTATGCAGTATTTCTAACCTTACTCTTAAATAAGGATTATGCTGCAAGAATGGAGCTAAAGAATCAAGCTATACTAATTATACTACAATAATAATTAAATCAATAAGCACATCTATATTTTTTCTTTTTCCATCTGCTGATTTTCAATACAAAAATGACAACACAAATAATTTTTCAGAGATTTTTTAACCTAGGTCGTTTTTGTGCCTGCTTATGTTTGTTTGTTTTTTCTTCGACATTTTGTTTAGCTGGTCAATCAGTGCCTATTTCGCATCCAGCAGTTAAGGATTTTGTAACGTATATGGTCGATCAGCACCAATATAATAAAAAGGAATTGGAGCAGGTTTTTTCACAAACACACTTTCGTACCGACGTCCTTAAATTAATTTCTGCGCCAGCCTCAGCAATCTCTTGGGATAATTACCGTAAACGATTTGTTAATGCGCGACATATCAAAAATGGTGTGGATTTTTGGAATAAATATGCTGACAAGTTAGCACAGGCAAAAAAAATTTACGGCGTACCTGAAGAAATTATTGTCGCAATAATTGGTATTGAAACTGCATATGGAACATCAACAGGTGTGCATCGTGTGATGGATTCCTTAACAACACTTGCTTTTAATTTTCCAAGGAGAGCAGATTATTTTCGGGAAGAATTAGCGCAGTATTTATTGCTGGCAAGAGAGCAAGGATTCAATTTGCTGGCAATTAAAGGATCTTACGCTGGAGCTATTGGCATTGCTCAATTTATGCCAGGAAGTTACAGGCGCTATGCGGTTGATTTTGATCACGATGGAAAAATTGATTTGATGAGTAATGTAGCAGATGCTATTGGCAGTGTTGGCAACTATCTGAAGGAATTCGGTTGGGAAGCAGGAAAACCAATTGTGACTCGTGCCCAAATTAAGTCAGCTGAGTCAGAAAATTTTCAGAAATTTCTGGAAGCAGACATAGAGCCAATACATACAGTTAAAGCGTTACGTTCGGCAGGTATTGTTCCGTTAGATCCGGTTCCAGATGATACTTCATCAGCATTGTTAGAACTAAATAGTCACGGCAAGCGCCAATTTTGGTTTGGATTCAAGAATTTTTATGTCATTACACGCTATAACCGTAGTACTTTCTACGCTATGTCTGTTTTTGAATTGGCGAAAGCACTGCGTATTGCAAAATCCGTGTAATATTTCATTGTTTTTATAAACGTACCATACCAAAATTGATTGATCGGCCAGTATCAATCATCTTGTAATCTTATCGCTAACACATCGCATTTCGCATGGTACAGCACTTTGTTTGCAGTGGAATCCAACAATAGTGCAAGTCCATGCCTTCCTCGCGAACCCACCACAATTAAATCAACCTTCTCTTGTTCAGCAATATGAATGATCTCTTGTCTGGGTTCTCCCCAGATCAACCAGCGGCGCTCCAAATGAATGTCCAGTTGCTCTCCGATGGCATGTAGTTTTTGTTTTTCCGTTTCCAGCATGGTATAGGTTGTTTCAGCATCCAACGGAATTACTGTGCCATAGGGAGTATCTGGCATGGGAATGTTATCTAACACATGAATCAAGCTGAGCTTAGCACCAGTCTGCTGTGACAAATATTTGGCCTTTTGCGCGACTTGACTATCTTCGGGTGAAAAATCTACAGCAAGTAAAATATGTTGGTAAGCAGGCATATTTAATTTGGATAAGTGAATTCAATGAAATAAAAAATATTATTTGCGTAAATAATCTGACAGAAAATCAGCAACGTGTTTTTCGTAGTTTTCTCCTGCATAAGTATGCATGTTGTAATGCCCTGCTCCCTGGACAATCCAAAGTTTCTTGGGAAAGTGTGCTGCATCATATAATTTTTTCACTTCAGATCGTGTCGTATGTTTATCAAGTGTGCCATTGATAAATAATATTGGAGCGGTAATATTCTTGATTTTATCAATAGGATTCAAGTCATCAACTGGGAGTCCGAGTAGAAACGAAAAATAAGGAAGCAGTAGAAATTGGAGATTTTCTCCGTATTTTCCTAAATGTAACCTGAGTCGGTTAGCGACAGCTTCTGCAAAAGTCGGATGCAATGACTCAAGTATGATCGCATCAAGTTGCGGCGCAGGATCAGCTAATACAATCGCTGCTGCACCAAGTGTCGCGCCAATTGCAGCAATGCGTTCTTGTGGAAAAGTATTCCGTAAAAAGGTTACGGCAGCAGTAACATCTGCTGACTCTCGGGCACCAAAGGTAATGCGATTTCCTGGCGTTTCACCATGCGCCTGTAAATCAATCATGAGCACGTGATAACCTAAATCATTAAGAAATCTGGCGCGACTAAGCATCTCGAGCCGATTGCTGCGTATAGAATGTACGAGCAGAATAGCGCCGCCTCCGTTTTTTCCACGAGCTAGCCAGCCATGCACCGCATAATCGTTATTTTTGACCGGAATTTGAACGGCTTCTACCGAAAAATCTGGTAATAAGGTTTCTACATGCGTAGGTGCGGATCCGGTCACAATTTCACCCAGGATAACAACAATAAGGATAATAATTATGCCTACAGAAACAAGTTGAAGTGTTATCCAGCGAGCTATTGAGTAATACATTTCCAAGTAAGGGGTAGTTAATGCAGTATATCGGAACAGATAATCTAGCGAGGTTAAAGTGTAATCCCTCCGAAAAACCACAGAGGCTATTTGTAGAAAATTCCATTAATATGAACTTAAGGAGTTTTCTATGCGTAAATCAAACTTCACTGAGAGCCAGATTATGGCAATTCTCAAACAAAATGAGGCTGGAATCCCAGTCCCTGAGCTATGTCGTGAGCATGGCATGAGCTCGGCTTCGTTCTATAAATGGCGTTCAAAATATGGCGGTATGGACACCTCACTCATGAAACGCATGAAGGAGCTTGAAGACGAAAACCGCCGCCTTAAAAAGATGTATGCCGAAGAGCGGCTTAAAGCTGAGATTCGACTGGAGGCACTCAAGGGAAAGCTCTAAAGCCATCTTTACGCAAAGAGATGGCGAAAGAAGCGATCACCAAGTATGCCATTAGCATTCGTCTTGCTTGCCTTTGTCTGGGTATTAGCGAGAGCTGTTTTTACTATCAAAGCAAACTCAATGCTGAGAACGAGCAGATTGCCGACTGGCTGCTTCGGTTAACCGACAACAAAAAGCGCTGGGGATTTGGCCTATGTTTTTTATACCTGCGTAATGTCAAAGGCTTTAAGTGGAACCATAAACGCGTTTATCGCATTTACCGTGAGTTGGAGCTGAACTTGCGAATCAAACCCAGAAAACGCATAAAGCGAGATAAGCCTGACGCGCTGAGCGTTCCAGCGACCATTAACGATGTCTGGTCAATGGATTTTATGTCAGATAGTTTGGCCGATGGTCGCAGTATAAGAGCCCTTAATGTTATTGATGATTTTAATCGTGAATGCTTAGCCATTGATGTTGATTTTTCATTGCCGAGTGCGCGAGTTGTTCGCTCTTTGGAACAGGTCATTGAATGGCGCGGTAAGCCAAATACAATACGCTGTGACAATGGCCCTGAGTATATCTCTGAGGCGATAAAGGACTGGGCGAAAGCACGTCAAATTACCTTGCAGTATATTCAACCAGGCAAACCAACACAGAATGCTTATGTCGAGCGTTTTAACCGAACAATGCGGCATGAATGGTTAGATTTAAACATTTTTGAAAGCATTGAGCAGGCTCAAGAACTTGCGACACAATGGCTTTGGACGTATAACAACGAACGCCCCCACACTGCTATCGGAGGAGTACCACCAAGACAGTTATTACAGGCTGTTTAAATTCTACAAATAAGAGCTGTGGAAAATGGGGGGATTACAAAAGCTTTCTAATGATGTGTTTCTTTTGAATATGCTTCCTATTAAACAAGTTTAAGCTAAAAATTATCGGTTTTCCTGGCTAAAGTTTAATTGTAAATTGTCGATCAGAGTACGTGAATTTATTAGTGTGTTCCAAACAAATTTATCCAAGAGATTCTCTAATATATGTTGAGATGGTGCTACCACTTCCTAAATATAAATCTGCTAATTGTTTTGATATTGGTGGGTATTTCTGGATGTGCCACGTACTCACAGCAGCAATTGACTATTTCCAAATATCCGGTTAAAACACTTAAATCAGTAAATCGTGTCAACAAAGTAGAAGCCATCCCAATTCCAGAAAAATTACCCTGTCGTCGTTTGTATCAGGATGAAATTCTGTATTTGAAGCAAATGCTTGCAGAGAAGGATGAATTAATTCGACGTTTGAATATTCGTGAATCAGATCAGGCGCAAGAACTTCAGAAGACTTCCAGTGAAATCAGCCGCACCCAAAACAAACTACATAGATTAGCAACACAGCCAGAAGCTGCTTCAAAAATGGCTGAAGTTGAAGTGGCGATCGCAACACTAGAATAAAGCAATCTGACTAAATCTAATATTGCTTTTAAGCATTTAGCACAACGTTTTTTAAATGCTGCAATGGTTGTTTATCGACAAAAAGATTATAGTCAGGCGATGAATTACGCAGCTCAATCGGGCGAGTTGATTGGCGCTATTAATTCAGAAAAAGATACAGAATTACAAGATGCTATTGTACCTTTTCGTACGCCAATTTTTCTACGAACTATCCAGGTTGACAATCTACGAGCAGAGCCAAATAGTACAGCTAAAGTAGTCAATCGTCTTAAGCTGAATATGCCCTTAACAGTAAGCGCTTATTATCATGAATGGCTTTACGTGCAAGTTAGCAATAACTTATCCGGCTGGATTCAGAGTTCGTCGGTGGATGTGCAGTTTAGCAATCGACGTTTCAAAGAATAATTATCTTCTTAAGGTAACCTTGTCCAGGAGTGTTGCTGCACAACGTTAAAAATAAGTATTTTGTAATTTTTTTAACAACTTCTGTTACAGTAATTGGGTATTTCATTAGTAGAAAAAGGAGAATAATTATGTATAAAGTTATGGTGATTACTGCATCATTGGCTGGATTAGTTATGGTTGGATGTGCTGATATGTCCGCAACACAACGTGGAGGCGGTACCGGTGCATTGATTGGGGCAGGTACAGGTGCTGCAATTGGCGCATTAGCTGGCGGTGGCAAAGGTGCTGCAATTGGCGCTGGTGCGGGTGCGGCAGTGGGTGCTGGTGCGGGTTATCTATGGTCTAAAAGAATGGAAGAACAAAGAATTCAGATGGAAAATGTTACTGCGGGCACAGGAGTAACTGTATCGCAAACAGCGGATAATCGGTTGATGTTAAATATTCCTAGTGATATCTCATTTGATACAGGTAGTGCGCAAATCAAACCAAATCTTCGCCCGATTTTAGATAGTTTTGCGACCAGTTTGTTGAATAATCCAGGTACGCAAGTAACCATTATTGGACATACTGATAATACTGGTAGTGATGCTGTTAATAACCCATTATCTGTTAATCGTGCAGCCAGTACACGCGAATATTTGGTGCATCGTGGCGTTCCAGTACAGCGCATCCAAATTGATGGCAGTGGATCATACCAACCAGTTGCTTCCAATAGTACCGCTGCAGGTCGTGCACAAAATCGCAGGGTTGAGATTTATGTTTCAGAAACACAAGGTGGATCAATTCAATAGTTAATTGTCGTACAAATAATTTATATCTATGAGTGACACAGAAAATATTAATAAGGACAAATGGGAGAGAGAAACACTCAAGAACTTGGTGTTCTCTTCCCTAAAGGAGCAAAGAAAGGCACGTAATTGGAGTGTTTTTTTTCGTCTGCTAACTTTTTCCTATTTGTTTGTACTACTTTTTTGGGGGTTAGGTTGGCTAGATACCGAGTCGGTAGGAGGATCTGGCAAGCACACTGCTCTTATTGATTTGCGTGGTGAGATTACTGCAGATGGTTTGAATAGCTCAGTCAACATTAATACCGGATTACGCAAAGCGTTCGAGGATAAAAATACGGCAGGTGTGATATTGCGTATTAATAGTCCGGGAGGAAGCCCGGTTCAAGCTGGTTCTATCAGTGATGAAATTTACCGGTTGCGTGCGCAGCATCCCAATATACCTTTATACGCAGTAGTTGAAGATATTTGTGCTTCGGGTGGGTATTACATTGCCGCTGCAGCGGATAAGATTTTTGTCAATAAAGCTAGCATCATCGGGTCGATCGGAGTGCGCATGGATAGTTTCGGATTTACCGGAATGCTTGAAAAACTAGGGGTAGAGCGACGTTTATTGACTGCAGGAGAAAATAAAGGATTCCTTGATCCTTTCTCGCCTGCTGATCCCGAACAGGAAGCACATGCTCGGAAAATGTTGGCGGAAATTCATCAGCAATTTATCCAAGTTGTCCAAGAAGGTAGAGGAGAACGTTTACATGAGAGCTCCGATATCTTCAGCGGTATGGTGTGGACAGGAGCTAAAAGCATTGAATTAGGTTTGGCTGATGCTTTTGGTGGCGCTGATTATGTTGCGCGTGAAGTCATTCAGGCAGAAGACATAATTGACTACACCACTCAAGAAGGCATTGCAGAACGTTTTGCCAAACGATTTGGTCGAGTAGCGACGGATTTACTGTTCGATGTTGATAGTAAATTTGCCAGGCTGGTTCATTAGAGCATTTCTCGTTTAGTTACATACATAGCCGAAGTTGGTGAAGTAGTTACGGCATTCCTGGGGCCGGATGGTTTCAATGATGCTGCCGATAGCGGTCCAGAGAGCATCAAAGGATCGTTCGGCGGCTTTACGCAGGAGGGTTTTGATTTTGGAGCAGACCTGTTCAATCGGGTTGAGGTCGGGAGAATAAGGCGGCAGATAAAGGATTTCTGCACCTTTGTCCTTGATCATCTCCCGGACACCGGCAACCTTGTGGCTGCTCAGGTTGTCGCAGATGACGATATCACCTGGCTTGAGTGCAGGGCAGAGCTGGGTTTCCACATAAACCAGGAAAGCTGCGCCATTCATGGGCGCATCCAGACACCACGGCGCAAGCAAACCGTCAAGATGCAATCCGGCAACGAAAGTCATGGTTTTGTGACTGCCGGGAGCATGGTCATAGCATCGCTCTCCCACAGGACAGCGGCCATACTGCCTCGTCATGTCCGTGCTTGCTCCCGTTTCATCGAGAAAGATCAGGCGAGCGGGATCGCAGGTCTTTTGCCAGTCTCGCCAAATGAGCCTTGCCGCCGCCACGTCAGCACGCTCTTGTTCGCTGGCCTTCAGTGTTTTTTTTATAACTGTATCCCAGCGAGCGGATAAATCGGTCAACCGAGGAAACGTGGACACGAACCCCCAAAGTCTCTTCAATCCAATCGCGCAGCTGCGCAAGCGTTATGTCCTTATCCTCCAGAAGCTTGCCCTTGACCTCTGCAGCATGGGCGCTCAACGCATGACGCCGGTAACCTCCAATCTTGCGCGGGGAAACGCTCCCTTCCCGTCTCCACAGGCAGGTTATCTTCGATACAAATGAGGGGCTGACTGAATATTTATCGGCCACGGCCCTGATACTCAGACCCTTTTCTGTGTCCGCCACTACCCGCCAGCGCAAATCCTCTGAATAAGCTTTCGGCATCTCTCACCTCCTATCCTTTCTTATTTTAACGTACAGGGGAATTCCAGTGATTCTAATTAAAAGAAAAACGCTCTAAAACTCGTTCAAAGCTCACTCTGCCAGCTTAGCTATTGCTGATTTTACGTTTGAGAGTTGTATCTAGTAATCGCAGCCGTTCTGGTGTACCGATGTCCATCCATACTCCCTGATAGTGTGATCCGGTCACTTGGTTATTAGCAGTAGCTGTGCGTAATAAAGGTGCTAATTTCTGCGCTTGATTGGGAGCAATGTTCTCAAAAAGCGCAGGATGATACACACCAATGCCACTAAAAGTTAGTTTTTGATCATCAGAAAAAGTAGCTAATTCCGTTAGCTTGCCGGTCTCTTTATGTAGAAAAAAATCTCCTTCTGAATGATGATGAGGATTATCTACTAATACTAAATGCGCAAGTATATTCCCAGCGGCTGCTTGTATCTGTTGTAGTAACGAGTGCAAGACAGAAAAATCCACATCGCAGAAAACATCTGCATTAATAACCGCAAATGGTTGGCTGCAAATGGAATTCGTTAGCAATGGTAATGCGTGAGCGATCCCTCCTGCCGTTTCCAGCGTTGTATACTCTGGCGAATAATATATATGCAAACCATAGCATTCGCCATTTTGTAATGCTGCTTCAATCATTGTGCCGAGGTAGGCATGATTGATAACAACCTCATTAAAACCAGCTGCTGCTAATTTTTCTAAGTGATATTCGATTAGCATTTTATCCCCAGCACGCAACAGAGGTTTGGGGCAAGTATTTGTTAATGGTTGCATGCGTGTTCCCTTGCCCGCTGCGAGGATCATGGCTTTAAACATTTGTTTTATGTTGTTTGGTCAAAAGGTATAGCCTACAGCAGGTTTATCATTTGCCAACTGATCTAATAGCTGCGCCAGTGGATGAAGTTCGCGATAGCGTTCACATGTTTTCCGTAAATAGTACATCACCATTGGAATATCATTTAAATAGGCATCTTTTTGATCACGATAATACAGTCGGGAAAATACTCCCAGCACCTTCAGGTGACGTTGTACCCCCATCCATTCAAAATCCTGAAAAAATTGAGAAAAATTACTAGTAATCGGCAATCCTTCTTTGCGAGCCTTTTCCCAATAACGAATAACCCAATCCAGTACCTGGGCTTCAGGCCACTGAATATAAGCATCCTTAAAAAGCGATACTAAGTCATACGTAATCGGACCATAAACAGCATCTTGAAAGTCGATCACACCAGGATTGGGAGTAAATACCATCAAGTTGCGGCTGTGGTAATCTCTGTGCACAAATACCTGTGGTTGAGTGAGCACGTGTTCAAGAATCGAATCAAAAATAAGTTTGAGTGTGTTTTTCTGATCATCGCTGGGTGTGATTTGTAAGTGGTGCTGCATGTACCATTCGGGGAAGAGTGCTAATTCATAAGCGAGCAGTGCTCGATCATATTCTGGAAAGATATTTTTTTGACTGGCTACTTGTAGCCGAATTAGTACATCAATAGCGTCTTGATAAAGTTCATCGGCGCGCGCTGGTTCTTTAATAAGTGCGGTTTGATAAGTAAGAGAGCCGAGATCAGATAGTAGTAAAAAGCCCTGTTCTAGGTTTTGCGCAATAATATCCGGCACATGAATAGCAGCTTTTTTAAAGATATCAGCAGCATATAAAAAAGGCTGACAGTTCTCCCGCTGTGGAGGTGCATCCATAACAATCAAGGTCTTTTCAGGCAGAAAAACACGAAAATAACGGCGAAAACTGGCATCAGCTGAAGCAGGCAATAAAGTGAAAACTTGCTCTGGATAAATAGTTTTTAGCCAATCATTAAGAAGTTGTAGTCGATCCATTGAGCAGAAATTCACCAATTATTTAAATAGAAATAAGTTCCTCACGGCTTTATACCATTTAATGCCCTGTGAACAGAAGATTAGTTTATGTTTGCTTGTTAATTTAAAATATGAGATTTTATCTTGGAAGCCGATAACAAAATTTCAAAATAGAATGGAGAAAAGCAATGCTAAATAAAAGCGTATTAGACGAAATCGGCAGTAAAGTAAATGAAATTCTGGCTGGTAGCCCAGCCAAGGATATCGAGAAAAACATGCATGCAGTGTTAATGGGTATTTTTTCCAAAATGGATTTGGTGACACGAGAAGAATTTGCTGTACAGCAAGAAATCGTAAAACGTATGCGTATCAAATTAGCGGAATTAGAAGAACAGGTACGCAAACTGGAACAGCAAGTATATCCTGCGGAAACGACGGTAGAAAGCACGCTAGAAAATAGCGTGAATGATGAATCTTCTCACGAAAAATAGAGTTGAGGATTGAGTTTTATTATTAATAGATGTTGATCTAACAGACCCTATTGTGTTTTTATGTCGCTAGCTGTCTTATATAGCCGAGCATTGTGCGGTATGGATGCACCGTTAGTGACAGTAGAAGTGCATCTTGCCAATGGTTTACCAAGATTCACAATTGTCGGATTGCCGGAAGCGGAGGTAAAAGAAAGCAAGGATCGAGTGCGCGCAGCATTACAAAACGGACGATTTAAATTTCCGGCGCGCCGAATTACAGTCAACCTTGCTCCCGCAGATTTGCCTAAGGCAAGCGGGCGTTTTGATTTGCCCATTGCACTGGGTATTTTGGCTGCGACGGGACAAATTCCTGCAGATAAGCTCGATCAATATGAGTGGGCTGGTGAATTATCACTAAATGGAAAATTAAGGCCAATTCGTGGTGCATTGGCCATGACTTATCGTGCCGCTCGTTCGGGGCGAGGGTTTGTTTTACCTGAACAAAATGCTGGTGAAGCTGCCTTGGTCAAAGAGGCGCTGATCTATCCAGCCACTTCATTATTGCAGTTATGTGCGCGTTTGACTGGCCAGGAATCATGGGAGCCTTATCATGCTGAGCCGATAGCTTCTGTGCCAAATAATTATCCGGATATGGCAGATGTTAAAGGGCAGGTACAAGCTAGGCGTGCATTAGAGGTCGCTGCCGCAGGTGGACATAGTGTATTGATGATTGGGCCGCCGGGAACAGGAAAAACCATGCTGGCAAAACGTATTCCGGGGATTTTACCGCCTATGACTGAACAAGAAGCATTGGAATCAGCAGCGATTCAATCTCTCGGATTCGGTAGTTTTGATTTGGCTAATTGGGAGCAGCGTCCGTTTCGTGCGCCTCACCATACTGCCTCAGCAGTAGCGTTGGTAGGGGGAGGTAGCTTGCCACGTCCAGGTGAGATTTCGTTAGCGCTGCATGGTGTCTTGTTTCTTGATGAATTACCTGAATTTGAGCGTCGTGTTTTGGAAGTATTGCGAGAACCACTTGAATCCGGGCATATTACTATTTCACGTGCGGCTCGCCGAGCAGATTTTCCAGCCAAATTTCAATTAATTGCTGCGATGAATCCTTGTCCCTGTGGCTATCTTGGACATTACACTAACAGATGTCGATGTACCCCTGATCAGGTCGCACGTTATCGCGGAAAAATTTCTGGCCCTTTATTAGATCGCATTGATATCCAGATTGAGGTGCCTGCTTTGCCTAAAGAAGATTTGTTACGTGCGGGACAAGGAGAGGCGAGTAGTATGATTCAACAACGGACGGCAGCAGCTAGACAACGTCAACGAGAGCGACAAAAAATATCAAATGCCGAGCTAGCAATTCAAGATATTGAAAAATATTGTATGCCTGACACGAAAGGCAGACAGATGCTGGAGCGGGCAATGACACGTTTGAATATCTCGGCACGGGCTTATCACAGAATTCTGAAATTGGCACGCACCATTGCAGATTTATCAGAAAGTGAATCTGTATTGGCAGCACATGTGGCAGAAGCTATCCAGTACCGTCGTATGGGTATGAATTAAATGAGGGTGTCAGATACGATTAATAGTAATCTGTTGTTCTGGCGCAATTTTCAAATCGGGTATATTCACCCAAAAAGGTTAAATCGACTTTTCCGATTGGTCCGTTGCGCTGTTTGCCGATAATGATTTCGGCAATACCTTTATCTGGTGTATCTGGGTTGTATACTTCGTCACGATAAATAAATAAAATGACATCAGCGTCTTGTTCAATAGCGCCAGATTCACGTAAATCAGACATAATCGGACGTTTGTTTGGCCGTTGCTCAAGGCTGCGGTTAAGTTGGGATAAAGCAATAACCGGCACCTGTAATTCTTTTGCTAATGCTTTTAGGGATCGTGAGATTTCAGAAATTTCAGCTGCACGGTTTTCGCTGTTGGTAGAAGCAGATGACATAAGCTGCAGATAGTCGACAATAATAAGTCCTAGACCATTATGTTGGCGGTATAAACGTCGTGCCCGTGCGCGTAATTCGAGTGAATTTAACGCAGCTGTTTCATCAATAAATATTGGTGCATCGTTCAATTTTCCCAATGCGTGTGTCAAGCGTGGCCAATCTTCATCATCCAGTTGGCCGGTACGAACTTTGTGTTGATCCAGGCGACCAATTGAACCTAGCATTCGCATAGCAAGTTGTGCGCCTCCCATTTCCATGCTGAATACAGCTACAGGTTTGCCAACTTCAAGCGCAACATATTCACCAATATTGAGTGCAAATGCTGTTTTTCCCATTGAAGGACGTCCTGCCACGATAATAAGATCGCCAACCTGAAAGCCAGAAGTTTTTTGATCAAGATCATCAAAGCCAGAAGGAATGCCGGTAATGTCACTTGGATTACTTCGGCTGTAGAGCATTTCTATGCGTTCAACCACTTGTTTAAGCAGCGGTTGAATATCAACAAAACCTTGTTTGCCGTGCGCGCTTTGTTCTGCAATTTCAAATATTTTGCTTTCCGCTTCATCCAGTAGATCACCGGCAGAGCGCCCTGCCGGGTTGTATGCTAAATCTGTTATTTGTGTACTGACCTGTGCCAATCTGCGCATAACAGAGCGCTCTCGCACAATTTCTGCGTAGTGTCGAATATTAGCTGCTGACGGGGTGTTTTGTGTAATGGCGCCGACATAGGTAAGGCCACCTACTTGTTGCAACTGGTCAGTACTTTCAAGAGATTCTGCAACGGTGATTACATCTGCTGGCTTGTTTCGTTCTATTAGACGACATATATGTTGATAAATAAGCTGATGATCCTGGCGATAAAAATCATTTTCAACGATGATATCTGCTATTTTGTCCCATGCTTGATTGTCCAGCATTAATCCACCAAGGATAGATTGTTCAGCTTCAATGGAATGAGGAGGGAGCTTATAGGTATCGTTGTCAGTAATGTTTTGAATAAAACTGGTACCGGGTTGATTCATATGTTCAGGATATATCAATAGTAATAACACATGGCAAAAAACAAGAGAGTGTAAAAATGAGCTTAGGGTTAAACAAAAAAAGGACTATAAAAAGCCCTTTTTTGTTGGATTTTTATACTGTCTTATTGTCAGTTATATGGTTGCCTCACCTAGCACCGATACAGTGATGTGAGCAGATACTTCGCTGTGCAAAACAATATCGACTGTGTAGTCTCCCACCTGCTTGATTTGTCCTTCAGGCATACGAATCATAGATTTTTCAATGGCAAAATCTTGTTTTTGTAATTCTTCTGCAATATTTGCACTGGTAACAGATCCAAAAAGCTTGCCATCCACACCTGCTTTTTGAGAGATTTGTATTAGTAATCCATTCAGTTTTTCTGCCTGTTCATTCGCGACCGCTAGGATGCCAGCTTGTTTTTTCTCTAGTTCAGCACGTTGTGTTTCGAATTCGGCAATGGCTTTTTCAGTTGCTCTTTTTGCCTTGCCTTGAGGGATTAAGTAGTTTCGAGCGTAGCCTGGTTTAACATTTACAATACTGCCTAGTGCGCCAAGCTTAGCAATTTTTTCGAGTAAAATTACCTGCATATGATTTCTCCGGTGACTATTATTTAATGCCGATCAGTGTAGGGCAGCAATGCAAGAAAGCGTGCGCGCTCGATTGCTTGATTGAGCTGGCGCTGATAGTAGGCACGTGTGCCTGTAATACGTGCAGGGATTATTTTACCGTTTTCACTGATAAAGTCTTTCAATAGATCGATATCCTTGTAATCGATATGCTCAATTCCTTCAGCGGTAAAGCGACAGAATTTTTTGCGTTTAAATAATGGTCGGTTAGTCATCCGATCTCTTGTTCTATTCTTTGCGTTTCTATTTCTTGAAAATCTCATATTTATTTCTCCGCTATGTATTCATTTTAATATTTTCAGATAAACTTGACATCAAGTACGTGTAGAATTAACTGGTTATTTGAACGATTTTTTTTCGTCATAAAGCCTGATAATTCGACATATGTTTCAGATGCTATCTGTGCGATTTTTTGAGCCATTTCTGCCATTGCAATAACTGAAAGCTCAAATTCAATTGAGCGGAGCATGCTGGCTTCTTCTTGATCAGATGTATGGCGCAGTTTAAATTCTATAACCATAATACCGGCAGGTGTATGGCGTACAGCGCCGCGATCAATAATCTTTCCACTGATAGTCACCTGATTGCGCTTGGCTAAGCGATTTATATCTGGATTAAATATCGCCTTTTTCGACAGTGTCTGGCGTGTCATCTGTGGGTTTGTTTACTGTCTCTTCCTTCTCTTCTTTGGTAGAGGCTGTATCGCTTTTATCTTTATCTGAATTTGTTGCTGACGGCGGCGATTTATCGTCGGACACCATAGGAGAAGATGTTGTTACAGGGCCATGCGTACGAATGGTGAGGTGGCGAAGAATTGCGTCATTAAATCTGAAGCTGTGTTCCAGATTCTCAAGTGTTTCTTGATCACATTCGATATTCATTAAAATATAATGAGCTTTGTGCAACTTTTGAATAGGATAAGCAAGCTGTTTTCGTCCCCAGTCTTCAAGGCGATGGATTTTTCCGGATTTTTCAGTAATGCTATTGCTGTAACGCTCAACCATAGCAGAAACTTGTTCGCTCTGATCCGGGTGAACAATAAATACGATTTCGTAGTGCCTCATAGTATCCTTTTGGGTAAAGCCTTCATAGATCAATTAAACGAGTAGACCTAAGTAAAGCAAGGGTTAGAAGTTTAGAGTGATTTATTACAAATAAACTATCGCTACGATCAGTGCTTGTGATGAAAAATAGTAACCTCTAAACGATAGCGTATTAATTCTACTTAATTATTAACTAAACCTCAAAGGATAAACTAAAAAATAAATCAGTAGAGAAATCGTGATTATTAGAAGTGGTGAGTAGTGCCATATGTAAAATTAGCAGCGTGTGATTCGTAACTGAGAGGAATTCGAAATATTTAACGAAAATTAGATCGATATTGTTCTTTAATCTATTCCATTGATTGACTGAATGGGGTGATCGGGGTAGAATCGCCGGACTTTTTTTGAGAAGCCTGTGTTGCCTTGGGTTATGTTTTTAGTTAAAAACAGACCATTTCAAGTTGCCCTGTTGTGGCAATTACTATTTGCAGTGGTTGCAGCGATTGTATGTGGTGTGCTATCCGGTATAAATGGAGCGTTGTCTGGCTTCATTGGTGTGCTAATAAGTGTGATTGGTAGTTGGGCGTACGCAGCTTTAATATCAAGGCATAGAGGGTATTCTGCAAGTGGCACTCTGCGCACCGCGTTTCGTGCAGAGGCGGCAAAGATATTTTTAACTATTATACTGCTATGGGCTGTGTTTTCGATGTATGCGAACCTGGAGCCAATTATGTTTATCGGCTCTTTTATCATGGCGGTATTGATATCAAATGCAGCAATATTTGTTTCTGAAAAATCTTAAGCGTATCGATAACGATAATAAGGGTAAATAGATGTCGATGGAAGCGGAATTGACCCCAACCTCATATATACAACATCATCTATCTAACATGACTGTGAATCTCGGAGAGAGTTCTTTCTGGGTTTTGCATCTTGATACTCTGGTGATGTCTGTTCTGATTGGCCTCATTAGTATGGGTTTCATCTGGTTGGTAGTCAGGAAAGCTACTTCGGGTGTACCAGGTAAAACACAAGCTTTTGTTGAATTACTTATTGAGTTCATAGATGGTCAGGTGAAAAGTACTTTTCATGGCGAACGACATGCTTTTATTGCACCGGCAGCATTAACAATGTTCGTTTGGATTTTCATGATGAACGCCATGGATTTTCTGCCAACAGACGTGATGTCGTGGGTGTATGAGAATGTATTTGGGCTTGCTAATTGGCGTGGTGTGCCGACGGCAGATGCGAACACTACTTTTGCGCTTGCTCTTTCTATCTGGTTTTTAATGATTTACTACAGCATTAAAGTCAAAGGATTGGGCGGCTGGGTAAACGAATTGATTTGCACACCATTTGGTAAAAATCCATTGGTATGGATACCTAATCTATTATTGAACATTGTTGAATATATTTCCAAACCTTTGTCACATTCTTTGCGGTTGTATGGAAATATTTATGCTGGTGAAATTATATTTTTGTTGCTCGGTATGTGGGCAGCAACAGGTGTGAGTGGAACAATTTTTGGAGCGATTCTTGGTGCTGGTTGGTCGATTTTTCACATATTGATTGCTTTGTTGCATGCGTTTATATTCATGATGCTGGCAGTTGTTTATCTTTCCATGGCGCATGAATCATCACATTAATTATTGGTGGGATTTTATTATTAATTTGTAAATATAAAGGAAGTAATTATGGAAAATATTGAATTTTTGGCGATGATTCAAGCTTATACCGGTATTGGTATTGGAATTATGATTGGTTTGGGGGCCGCAGGTGCATGTATTGGCGTTGGCGTAATGTGTAGTAGTTTTTTGGAAGGTGCTGCTCGCCAACCTGAAATGATCCCGGCTTTGCAAGGTAAAGTATTCTTATTGTTGGGTTTGATTGATGCTTCATTTATTATTGCGGTCGGTCTTGCAATGTTGCTCGCATTTGGTAATCCGCTACTGGCAGTTATTCAGTAATATTTGTTAAACAAATTTGTTGAAGGCGGAGATTAAAAACAACCATGAATATAAATTTCACGCTAGTCTCGCAAGCAATAGCTTTTTTCATATTAATCTGGTTCACTGCTAAATTCATTTGGCCTTACTTGTTGCGTGCAATTGAAGAGCGCCAGCAGCAAATTGCAGACGGATTGGCGGCAGGGGAACGTGGTAAGAAAGAGTTGGAGTTGGCTAGTCGTCGATCTGCCGATGTGTTGAAAGACGCCAAGCAGCGCGCAAGTGAGATTATAGGCCAGGCAGAAAAAAGAGCTTCGGATATCGTTGAGGAAGCCAAGCAGAATGCCAAAAATGAAGGTGATAAGATTTTGGCAGGAGCGCGAGCGGAGATTCAAAATGAAATGCTTGGTGCACGAGAATCTTTACGAAAGCAGGTTGCTGGTTTGGCGATTCAAGGAGCATCAAAAATTTTGCATCGCGAGATTAATCCGGAAGTACATGCTGATTTACTGGCATCAATTGAAGCAGAGTTGAAATAAATGGCTGAGGCATTCACAATTGCTCGCCCTTATGCTGACGCAATTTTTAAGTTGGCGAGTAAAAATAATTCACTATCAGTTTGGTCGGAGATGCTGGAATTTGTAGCTGCCATTGTGGCAGACAAGCAAATTAAGGCGTTAATAGGTAACCCTCAAGTTTCATCACAAAAGTTGTGTGAAATCATCCTCGCGATAGGTGATAAAAAATTAAATGACGCAGGGAAACGTTTAATTGCTCTGTTAATAGAAAATGAGCGATTAAATATCTTGCCACAATTGAGTGAGTTATATGAGCAGTTAAAGGCGCAATATGAAAGTGTTCTTGAAGTCAAAGTTATTTCTGCGTTTCCCATTGATGCAGCACAACTTAAAAAACTGATTTCTGTCTTGGAAGCAAAATTTCAACATAAAGTAAATGCCCAGGTCAGTGTTGACGATAAGTTGATTGGGGGAGTGAAGATTGAGATTGGTGATCAGGTAATTGACAATTCTGTATCTGGAAAGCTAGAAGCAATGGCGGCAGCACTCAAAAGCTAGGAGTTATATAAAATGCAGTTAAATCCATCTGAAATCAGTGAGTTAATTAAAAATAAAATCGAAGGGCTTTCAATCACCTCGGAATTTAGTACGCAAGGGACCGTCGTGTCAGTGACGGATGGTATTGTGCGAGTACACGGACTTTCTGATGTAATGCAAGGCGAAATGCTGGAATTTCCCAACGAAACATATGGTCTGGCGTTAAATTTGGAACGCGATTCAGTTGGTGCAGTTATTTTGGGTGCATATGAGCATCTTAAGGAAGGAGATGTTGTTAAGTGTACAGGGCGGATTTTAGAAGTTCCTGTGGGGGAAGCATTGCTAGGGCGTGTAGTTGGTGCTTTGGGACAACCAATTGATGGTAAAGGGCCAATCAATGCGCAAAGAATGGAGCCAATAGAGAAAATTGCTCCTGGTGTAATTGCGCGTCAATCGGTGGATCAGCCAATGCAAACTGGTTTGAAATCAATTGATGCTATGGTGCCAATTGGTAGAGGGCAGCGAGAACTCATTATTGGTGATCGACAAACAGGAAAAACAGCTGTAGCAATTGATGCAATTATTAATCAGAAAGACCAGGATGTGATTTGTATCTATGTTGCAATTGGTCAAAAAGCTTCTTCTATTGCCAACGTGGTACGTAAGCTGGAAGAAGTGGGTGCAATGGCTTACACGATTGTGGTGGCTGCTTCTGCTTCTGAATCAGCTGCTATGCAATATATTGCCCCCTATTCGGGATGTACCATGGGTGAATATTTTCGTGATAACGGACAAGATGCCCTAATTGTTTATGATGATCTTACAAAACAAGCATGGGCGTATCGACAAATATCATTGTTGTTACGTCGCCCACCTGGCCGTGAAGCCTACCCTGGAGATGTGTTTTATCTCCATTCGCGATTGTTGGAGAGAGCGGCGAGAGTCAACGCTGATTATGTTGAAAAAGTGACAGATGGAAAAGTAAAAGGAAAAACAGGTTCATTGACGGCACTTCCAATTATTGAAACTCAAGCAGGTGACGTAACAGCTTTTGTACCTACGAATGTGATTTCAATTACGGATGGTCAGATATTTCTTGAGTCCGATTTGTTTAATGCTGGTATTCGTCCGGCAATTAATGCTGGTATATCGGTTTCGAGGGTGGGAGGAGCTGCTCAGACAAAAGTTATTAAAAAACTGGGTGGTGGTATTCGATTGGCTTTGGCCCAATATCGTGAACTGGCGGCATTTGCACAGTTTGCATCTGATCTCGATGAGGCGACACGTAAACAATTAGAGCGTGGAAAGATGGCAACTGAGCTTATGAAGCAAGCACAGTATGCAACGTTGAAAGTTTCAGAAATGGCACTAACGTTATTTGCCTTGAATAAAGGTTATTTTGATGATGTTGATATTAAGCGCGCACTTGCTTTTGAGTCGGCATTGAAGAGCCATATACGTAGTCAGCATCCAGCGATACTGGATAAAATTGAAGCCAGTAAGGAGATTGATGCTGAAACAGAAAAAGCATTAGAAGCGGCTATTCAGGAATTTAAGCAGAACGGAACATACTAACCGATGGCAAGCGGCAGAGAAATTAGAAATAAGATCAAGAGCGTAAAAAATACGCAAAAGATCACGCGCGCGATGGAAATGGTTGCTGCCTCAAAAATGAGGAAAGCACAAGATCGCATGAAAAAATCTCGTCCTTATGGTGAGAAGATTCGTAATGTTGCAGCACATATGAGCAAGGCGAACGTTGAGTATCGCCATCCCTTTTTGATTAAGCGTAGTGATGTCAAGAAAATAGGAATTATTGTTGTGACATCGGATAAGGGGTTATGTGGCGGGCTTAATACCAATGTATTGCGCAATGTTCTACATGAAATACAGGCTTGGGAGAAAGAAGGTAAGCAAATCCAGGTTTGTTGCATTGGTAACAAGGGATTGGGATTTATGAGTCGCCTTGGTGCTCAGGTAATTTCACAAGTAACCGGGTTGGGAGACACACCTAGTATAGAGTATTTAATAGGTGCAATTAAAGTGGTTCTAGATGCATATACCGATAATCAACTTGATCAGGTATATATTTTTTATAATCGCTTTGTCAACACCATGAAACAAACTCCCGTCATGGAGCAACTTTTACCATTGACTGACAAATATATCGAAGAAAGAAATGAAGGTGAAACCAAGTCTGAGCGTGCTCCATGGGATTATATATACGAGCCGGAAGCAAAACCCATTATTGATGACATTATGGTGAGATATATCGAAGCACTTATATATCAGGCAGTTGCTGAAAACATAGCTTCTGAGCAGTCAGCAAGAATGGTTGCAATGAAGGCTGCTTCTGATAATGCAGGTAACTTAATTGACGAGCTCACTTTGATATATAACAAATCTCGTCAGGCAGCTATTACAAAGGAAATTTCAGAAATTGTTGGTGGAGCTGCGGCTGTTTAAATATTATAAATTTGTATTTAGGAAATAATGATGAGCCATCAAGGAAAGATTGTTCAGTGTATTGGTGCAGTAATTGATGTCGAGTTTGCGCCGGAAGGAATACCCAAGGTATATGATGCTTTGGTAATGGAAGGATCAGAGTTGACATTGGAAGTGCAGCAACAATTGGGTGACGGAATAGTCAGAACAATTGCGCTCGGATCATCAGATGGCCTGAAGCGAGGAATGATGGTAACCAATACTCAGAAACAGATATCTGTTCCTGTTGGTACCAAGACACTAGGGCGCATCATGGATGTTTTGGGTAGACCAATCGACGAAAAAGGTGATATTGGCGCAGAATCGTTAATGTCAATTCATCGAGCTGCTCCTGCTTTTGACGAACTATCCGCTTCAACCGAGCTATTAGAAACTGGTATTAAAGTTATTGATTTGATTTGCCCGTTCGCTAAAGGTGGAAAGGTTGGACTTTTTGGTGGTGCGGGTGTAGGTAAAACAGTTAATATGATGGAGCTCATTCGTAATATTGCGATTGAGCATAGTGGTTATTCTGTGTTTGCCGGTGTAGGTGAGAGAACACGTGAAGGAAACGATTTCTATCATGAAATGAAAGATTCCAACGTGTTGGATAAAGTGGCATTGGTATACGGACAAATGAATGAGCCGCCCGGTAATCGTCTGCGTGTTGCATTAACTGGTCTGACAATGGCTGAAGCTTTCCGTGATGAAGGACGCGATGTTTTGTTCTTTGTCGATAATATTTATCGTTATACCTTAGCTGGAACAGAAGTTTCTGCATTATTAGGACGTATGCCATCAGCGGTTGGTTATCAACCAACACTTGCTGAGGAAATGGGACGTTTGCAAGAGAGAATTACTTCTTCTAAAACAGGTTCCATTACGTCCATTCAGGCGGTTTATGTGCCTGCGGATGATTTGACTGACCCTTCTCCTGCTACAACATTTGGCCATTTGGACGCTACGGTCGTACTCTCAAGGGATATTGCTTCTCTTGGAATTTATCCTGCAGTTGATCCGCTTGATTCAACTTCACGTCAACTAGATCCTCTTGTTGTTGGTGAAGATCATTACAATACTGCCCGCGAAGTTCAGCAGACATTACAGCGTTATAAGGAATTACGCGATATTATTGCTATTCTCGGTATGGATGAGCTCTCACCTGAAGATAAATTATCAGTTAGTCGCGCCAGAAAAATACAGAGATTTCTTTCACAACCATTTTTTGTTGCCGAGGTATTTACAGGTTCCCCAGGGAAATATGTACCATTAAAAGAAACAATCAAAGGATTTAAGGGAATTGTTAATGGTGAATATGATGATATTCCTGAACAGGCCTTCTATATGGTAGGGGGAATCGAGGAAGTTCTAGAGAAAGCTAAATCAATTTAAAATCGGGTGATAATTTAATGGCAGTGTTTCATTTAGATATCGTAAGTGCGGAAGAATCAATTTATTCCGGACCAGCGGAATTTATCGTTGCCCCAGCTTTAATGGGAGAAGTGGGTATTCTTCCGCAGCATACGCCTATGCTTACTCGTATTAAATCTGGAGTGGTGCGCGTAAAGGCTCCACTGCAAGAAGACGAGGAAATTTACGTTTCAGGAGGGATGCTGGAAGTACAACCTGATGTTGTTACTATTCTGGCTGATACCGCAGTACGTGGAAAAGATCTGGACGAAGCCAAGGCATTGGAGGCTAAGCGTAAGGCAGAAGAAATTATCAAAAATAAAACATCCGAGATTGAGTATGCTCGTGCACAAGCTGAATTAATGGAAGCAACTGCCCAGCTTGCTGCAATCAGGAAACTAAGAAAAAGAAGACACTAAATAAAAAGGACCGATTGTATTTATGATCGGTCCTTTTTATTACTTATCAGTGTCTTGTTGTGACTGACGAATTGCCTTTAAGTTTTCTATTGCTTCTTCATTGTTCTGTTCAGCTGCTTTTTCAAACCACTCAATAGCTTTCTTCGTACTTTGTTCGACACCTTCACCCATTAAATAAATAACCCCTAGATTATTTTGTGCATCAGTATTACCCTGTTCAGCAGACTGAGTAAATAATTCTATTGCTTTGGTTTTATTCTGCTCAACCCCCTCACCTGTAAAATACAGTAACCCTAGGTTGAACTGCGCATCAGCGAGTCCTTGTTCTGCAGCACGGTAAAACCATCCTGCTGCTGCTTCTGGATCACGTGCGAGTGGCTTGCCTTTTGCGTCGTGTGAGATTGCTTCCCCTGAAAAAAACATAGAACCCAAGCTATTTTGTGATTCGGCATCTCCCTCTTGTGCCTTTTTACGCAGATTGAGGAAACGTTGTTCTGGGCTCAGACCATCATCAAGAATTGGCATAATTTCTTGCTTAAGTTTATCTTGTTCTTCCTTGGATAGACCTTCTTTTAAAAAAGATGGTAATTCGTTAGCAGTGGTCATTTCTTCCATTAAGGTAACTTCTGATCCGTCTGTGGTAGTTTCTTCCGCAGTATTTTTTTTGTCACAGCTAGTAATGAGTAAGAGAGCTGCAAGAAGGATGACGGTAGTTTTCATACTAATTCCTTTTTGAGATTTGTTTGTTGTATTAAGCATTAATTTAACAATTTTACTAAGAATCCGTTCGATATCTCATTGAAGAGTGTATTTTTGTGTCAAGATTGAACTGAAAATATCTGCATACTTTCGAGTGAGCGTGCTTTGTTTCATTGATTTTTTGCTTGAACTAGTTTTCTTGCCAACGTTCTTTGGCGGTAATGATCACATTGATGGATTTAGCTATTCTTCAGCAACCGTGAACATACGCTGATATTCTTTAATTGCGTAGCGATCTGTCATACCGGCAATGTAATCAGCAATTGCCTGATGTCCATAATCATGGAATTTTTGCTGATATTGCGGAGGAAGCAACATGGGTTTGGCTACAAAGGCTGCAAACAGTTTTTCAATAATATGATGTGCTTTATTGCTCATGCGCATCACTCGATAGTGTTTATAAAGATTCTTATGCAGAAACCGCTTTAATTCCTGTTGTTGTTGCTTGATAGCTGTACTAAAGCTAATTAATGGCGACATTGTGCGCACATTATCTGGACTGCTTGGATTTGCTGCCGTAATCTGTGCTTTGCTCTGAGTGGTCAGATCGGTCGCCAGCGTATTGATCATCCCACGGATAGTTTCATGGATCAGGCGGCGTCCAGTGATGTCTGGATAATGTTGTTTTACCTGATGCAGATGCCGGGCAAATATTTCAATTTCTTCCAGTTGTGTCAGAGTAATCAAACCAGAACGCAACCCATCGTCAACATCATGATTGTTATAAGCAATTTCATCTGCTAAATTGGCCAGCTGCGCTTCTAAAGATGGGCTGTAGCCATGCAGAAAACGTTCTCCCAATTTTCCCAGCGCCAAAGCTTTAGTTTTAGTTGCTCTTTTCAGAATGCCTTCGCGTGTTTCAAAGCATAAATTTAACCCATCGAACCGGGCATAACGTTCTTCCAATATGTCCACTACGCGTAATGATTGCAGATTATGCTCAAATCCGCCGTGTGCTTTCATGCAGTGATTTAAAGCATCTTGCCCAGCATGCCCAAAAGGCGTATGGCCAAGATCATGTGCCAGAGAGATCGCTTCCACCAATTCCTCATTGAGTTGCAAGTTGCGCGCAATAGAACGGGCAATTTGGGCAACTTCTAGGCTGTGTGTTAATCGCGTGCGAAATAGGTCACCTTCATGGTTAACGAATACTTGTGTTTTGTATTCCAAACGGCGAAATGCAGTGGAATGAATAATGCGATCACGATCACGTTGAAATTGACTGCGTCCGGTCGGAGCAGCTTCATAAATACGGCGACCGCGTGAATTAGTATCTGATACTGCGTGGGGAGCCAAATGGTTATACATCAGTAATACAAGTTGTTAGGGTTTCCAGCAATAGCATAGCAGGAACAGAACTATTGATTGAAGCTTGGCCAATGCGATCGAGCAGCACAAAACGAATCGTACCGTCTTTCACCTTTTTATCGAGTTGCATCGCTTCTAGATAACGTTTAGCGGCAATGCGAGGCCCCTTCGTCGGTAATCCTGCTGTTTCGAACAAATGTTGAATACGAGTCACATCTTGTGAGGTAATAAATTGTAAACGCTGGGAAAGGTCTGCTGCCATGAGTGTTCCCGCAGCGACAGCTTCACCGTGCAGCCATATACCATAACCCATGGTGTTTTCAATAGCGTGGCCAAAAGTATGACCAAGATTGAGCAAGGCGCGCATACCACTTTCGCGTTCGTCCAGTGAAACAATTTCAGCCTTGATTTCGCAGCTACGGCGGATTGCATAGCGCATGGCTGTGAAGTCACGCGCTAATAGTTGTTGTATATGCTGCTCTAACCAAGCAAAGAAATCAGCATCATGAATTAATCCATATTTTATGATTTCTGCTATGCCAGCACGTAATTCCCGATCCGGTAAAGTATCAAGCGTAGTTGTATCCGTTAAGACCAAACGTGGCTGATAAAAGGCACCAATCATATTTTTGCCTAGTGGATGATTGATACCGGTTTTTCCTCCGACGGAAGAATCCACTTGAGCGAGTAACGTAGTCGGAATTTGAATGAAAGGTACGCCTCGTAAATAGCAAGCCGCTGCAAAACCGGTTAAATCACCAATGACACCACCCCCTAAGGCAATCAATGGCGTGGTGCGCTCGCAGCGGTGTCCCAATAACGCATCGAAGATTAGATTAAGTGTCTCCCAATTTTTGTATTGTTCTCCATCCGGCAAAATAATGGCAAAGGTTTCTATTTTTTGCTCCGTCAGTGCATGCCGTAATTTATCCAGATAAAGTGGTGCGATGGTAGTGTTGGTGACAATTGCTGCGCGTTTGCCGGACAAATAAGGTAGCAGTAGTTCCGCTTGGGAAAGCAGATCCTGTCCAATATGAATGTCGTAACTGCGTTTTTCTGTAGGTATGTCAAGTATGACTTGAACTGATTCCATGGTGTTTGTTGACTATTTTTGAGATAGATTGATTGGAAGGAAACGACACTTGCTATTTTACTTCTTGGTGGGAAGAGTGGTGTTTTTGCGCATTATTAGCTGTTTTTTGTTCATATTGACGTAATCTTTGTAGCAATCTTTGAACAAAGGTGCGTGCGTTTTGCTTGCTGCTATCCATGATAATGTGAGCTGTTTCTCGGTACAGAGGATCACGTTGCGTAAAGAGTTCCATGAGTTTCGCATATGCATTTCCCGTTTGTAGCAAGGGGCGATTTTTGTCTAAATGTGTCCGCCGTCGTAGCTCGGAAACAGGGGCGCACAGATAAATGACAGTCCCACTTTGGCGTAATAAAGTACGGTTATCAGGCTGCAGTATGGCCCCACCGCCTGTAGCCAAAACAATATTTTGCTGTTGTACTACTTCTCGCATGACTTCACTTTCACGTTTACGAAAACCGGCTTCTCCTTCTATTTCAAAAATAACGGGGATGCCGACACCGGTACGCTGCTGAATTTCATGGTCGACATCGATGAAATTTTTTCCAGCCAGATTGGCTAATAATCTACCTACTGTAGTTTTACCAGAACCCATCATTCCAATCAGAATGATATTATCTAGTAGTGATTCAGTATCAGAATGTTTTCTGGCCAATGTTTTATTGTGCTGCATATAGTGATTATAATGTTACAGGCATTTTTATTGATCTAATACTGACTATGATGAAGCTTTTATTGATAATAGTTTTTTAGAAATCAGAAATTCGATTGTCAATGCTGCCATTATCATCATAACCGGCATAATAGGCTCACGGTAGCGAAATATTACATAAAATAACATGTGGACAGCTGTATAGCTGCAAATTGTTAACCATAGGATCAAAAGTGGTTTCTTTCTAAGCTCTTTAATCAATAAAGTAGCTGCTGCTGCTGTAACGATGACAATAAACTGAATGAGCCAAAGAATACGAATAATTTTTTCGGTTGATGATTGCTCACCTTTTCCTTTGTGAACTGGCGGAATCCAGAAATAAACGGCCTTCTTTACAGCTAAAGTTAAGAAATCAACTGGGTGATCCTTTATCCAAGTAATGGCTTCTTGTTTCAAGGTTTCAGAAGCCTGAACTTCACCAATTTTTCGTAAGTCCCCCCATGTAGAACCGCGAGGCGTATCTGCAATAGAAACAAAATATCCTGTAGCTGCAGGATTATTACCGAGATAGAGATTAAAGCCACCATTTGTATTCATAACTGGTGATCCGATGACAGATGCATTTCTTATCATCCATGGTGCAGAAATTATTATGGCTATGGTGAAAATAAGCGTCGTAAAAATGATTTTCCTAGATGTTGTCGCAGGAGCAAAAACCAAGGCAGGGATGACAGCAGCAACTAGAGATAATGCTGCATTTCCTGTTAGAGCCAGTAAGCCAAATAATATCCCGCATCCGACTGCCGTTTTTTTCGAAGGTTGGTATGCTAGTTGTAGGATGCACCAGATGACTCCCAACATGAGGGGGGTCATTAAATTTTCCTTTAAAATATATACTGCGTATACCCCTGTTGGCAAATACAGCGCCAAGATCCCTGCTGCTGTGAGCCGTCCAATCTTTCCGGCACCCGCCTTCTTAGCAACCAGGTAGCAGAGGATGATTGCGATACACCCCAAGAGAACGTTACAGATGCGTACAGCAAAAATATTTTCACTGAAAAAGTAAAATACAGGAGCCAAAATAAATAGTGGGTAACCAACGTTATACATCGCGTGATTACCCATATTATCTTTAATTCCATCCCCATTTATCAGGTTGAGAGCCATACTTATGTAAGCGGCCTCGTCCCCTCCATTGGATTCATGATTAAGACTGAGTATGGCAACTATCCTTAGAAGAAAACCAGCACACAGGATCAAAATTAGCCATGGCCAATCTTCTTCAAATAGTTTTGTTATTTTTTGAGTCATCAGCTTTTTCCTACTAGAAACACCCCTGCACAAATTAATATAACGCCAACCACCCGAAGAGGTGAGATTTGTTCACCCAATAGATGGCCCACAAAAATAGTAAAGACAAAGCCCAGCCCTACTAACGGATAGGCTTTACTTACATCCCACTTAGAAAGCACGCTAAGCCAGATAACTGCTCCCAACCCATAAAGTAAAAACCCGATAAAAACATATCTATCCAGAAGAATAAAGACAGTGCTAAGTGGATATGGCTGAGCGAGAATAGTTTTAACATTATCACCTGACATTCCTGCTTTCAGAGAAAATTGTGCAGCTACAGAAAGCATGATACTTAGCATAGCAACCAAGAAAATTTTCATAGTGGTATGTCTACTGTCAGGAAATGTGCAGCCAATATGACAGTGACTATGCATATTATCGTTATACGGCTACCCCTGTCCCTAGCTGCGTAGATCACAGGATCATCATGCATCTCCCCACGGGAGGTTTTTACCCAAAGACGTGCCAACCAATAAATTAACCCAATGGTCGCTAGCCAAAGCAGATGAGGGGTGTGATAGAGATTTTGAGTTTCCGGCGCATGAATGAATAACCCAAATACTACAACTGATGAAAGTGCTGCTCCTACACCTAATGGCCACAGCACAGTTAAATCGGTTACCCGGTAATCCCGACCTCGGGTGGCAGTCATTCCATTTTGCTCAAGTGAAACGAGTTCTGCACAACGTTTTACCAGTGCTAGACTCAGAAATATGAAAACTGAAAAGGCAAACAACCAAGAACTAGTTGGGACATCTATTGCAACTGAACCAGATAAAATCCTAAGGGTATACAACAACGAGAGCATCAATACATCAATTAGTATATATTCTTTAAGTGCCCAGCTATAGGTGCTAGTTAGTGCTAGGTAAAGCAGAAGCATCAGAGTGAATCCGTTAGATACCATAGGCGCTAGGGAGAGTGCCATAACTAATAAAAAAGCAGATACGATAAGCCCTTTTTGTATTGACAAACGACCGCTAGCAAATGGCCTAAATCGTTTCCTGGGGTGTGCGCGGTCATTCTCTAAATCCCAGATATCATTGCCGATATAGGTGGCTGAAGCGGCCAGGGAAAAAGCCAGAAAAGCCAAGATTATTGATATGAGCTTATCAATATCGAAGAAAGAAAAAGCCGTGAGTAGCGGAACAAACAGCAACAGGTTTTTTAGCCATTGGTGAATGCGCAAGGCGCATAACCATGAACCTAGATTGGCGTCATTGTCCTGAAACTGATATTCAATTGGTGTATGTTGCTTAACAATCTTTTCTGTATTCGGTGAAACATTAACCAAAATAGCAGCGTTGGCTGCTTTCCAGATAGGGATGTCAGCCCGACTATCGCCTGCATAAATGAAGCTGTTTCCCACATTTTTCTGAATGGCTTGTAGCTTTGTTGCGCCCTTCAGATTATGATTTCCTACTGTGGCAAGTACTTGGTCAAACAGGCCGATATGATTAGCAACAGCTTGGGCAATTGATTGATGGGCTGCAGTTGCCAGGATAATTTGACGCCCTTTAGCTTTTTCTTTGCGTAAGTAATCTAGCAACGGCTCATGGTAGGGGAGTAATTCAGTATCAATACTGGATTGCGTCACAATTTTTTCCTTAAAACCGGCGCGGCCAAGGAGAAGCCAAAAAGGAAGTCGCAACAGATTGATGGGAGATTGCTTAATTATATTGATAACTGATTCAACCAGAGTATCTGTAGGTGTAAGTGTTCCATCTAAATCTACCACTAGCGGTATATTCTGATTTTTTATCACAGTGATCCTTTACAAGTTTGTGTCAATAAATTGTAGACTTCTTTACTGAAAAAAGGATAAAGTTAAGCTTTTTTAAGAAATAGCTTGGTTGCAAGATGTATCTAGGGCTTGTTCCTGCTTGATCTCAAGTGATTGATTGAAAGAAGCTGAGGCCCGTATTGTTGTAGCTCTCACACAACAGCAACAGAGCCTGCAATGCCTCTATTACTGATCAATGATGAGCTAGCTCTGATCAAAGCTGCTGACCATTTTGCTTCATAATCACCGCTACAACAAGCATCGATCTTGATATCCAGGCTGATGAACGCAGCTTATCCATTATTGCAGACAAAGGTGACAGTCAGGCTATCGCGATCAAATCGAACAGCCTGGATGGCCAAAGACGGCCCCGATCTCTATCCCTTTTCCTGCTCGCTTAAAATACGTCTATTTCAAACGAGGATCAAGCATAGGATGACGTTGAAAGGTAAGGGTTGCTGTGACAGTTCTGTTCCTCATAATGACAAATTATCCCGTCTTTGCGAGGAAGCGTAGCTGACGAAGCAATCCAGTAACCACTGTAACCATTAACAGAGTACATTGCCTTTGTGGCCGTAATTCCTAGATCACGGCGTCGCTGCCGCTCCTCATGATGACGGAGTGGGGTTTAGTCCATTGGGCCGCGCAATGACGTTGGAAGGTAGGGGGGGGCAATTATTGGGTTTTACGATGGGGCGCTGTGTTTGCCAAGGTGTGCCATTTTCCAGTCAGGTGCTTCAGCAGGGGTGATTGCTCTTGTGGTTCTCGCTTTCACAGTTTGAGAAAAGAGAAGTTATTTTTCACTTCATTTGGCTAAACCTATCGGTGTACAGCTAAACCTGTCTGCGCATAAGTCCGTTTACAGTAGTTAAAAGATGATAAGCCGCTCAAGGCTGGAATAATGGTGGGGTGTGATACACGGCGCCATAATACTTTAGAGCGTTTTTCTTTTAATTAGAATCACTGGAATTCCCCTGTACGTTAAAATAAGAAAGGATAGGAGGTGAGAGATGCCGAAAGCTTATTCAGAGGATTTGCGCTGGCGGGTAGTGGCGGACACAGAAAAGGGTCTGAGTATCAGGGCCGTGGCCGATAAATATTCAGTCAGCCCCTCATTTGTATCGAAGATAACCTGCCTGTGGAGACGGGAAGGGAGCGTTTCCCCGCGCAAGATTGGAGGTTACCGGCGTCATGCGTTGAGCGCCCATGCTGCAGAGGTCAAGGGCAAGCTTCTGGAGGATAAGGACATAACGCTTGCGCAGCTGCGCGATTGGATTGAAGAGACTTTGGGGGTTCGTGTCCACGTTTCCTCGGTTGACCGATTTATCCGCTCGCTGGGATACAGTTATAAAAAAAACACTGAAGGCCAGCGAACAAGAGCGTGCTGACGTGGCGGCGGCAAGGCTCATTTGGCGAGACTGGCAAAAGACCTGCGATCCCGCTCGCCTGATCTTTCTCGATGAAACGGGAGCAAGCACGGACATGACGAGGCAGTATGGCCGCTGTCCTGTGGGAGAGCGATGCTATGACCATGCTCCCGGCAGTCACAAAACCATGACTTTCGTTGCCGGATTGCATCTTGACGGTTTGCTTGCGCCGTGGTGTCTGGATGCGCCCATGAATGGCGCAGCTTTCCTGGTTTATGTGGAAACCCAGCTCTGCCCTGCACTCAAGCCAGGTGATATCGTCATCTGCGACAACCTGAGCAGCCACAAGGTTGCCGGTGTCCGGGAGATGATCAAGGACAAAGGTGCAGAAATCCTTTATCTGCCGCCTTATTCTCCCGACCTCAACCCGATTGAACAGGTCTGCTCCAAAATCAAAACCCTCCTGCGTAAAGCCGCCGAACGATCCTTTGATGCTCTCTGGACCGCTATCGGCAGCATCATTGAAACCATCCGGCCCCAGGAATGCCGTAACTACTTCACCAACTTCGGCTATGTATCTAACTAAACGAGAAATGCTCTAAGATCCTGTTTACGATCTTCTGAGTAATAGTGCCAAGAAAGCCAAATGAATGAGCTGCAAGCTGGTATCAAGTTTACGTTCGCAGTTTTTCCATAATCTTCGGCACTTTTCCAGCCAGGCGAAACTACGTTCCACTATCCAGCGCCTGGGCATAACCTTGAAGGTATGCAGTTTGCTGCGTTTGGCGATCTGCACGGTGACAGGCTTGCCCAGAATTTCTTGCACACTTTCGGCAAATGGTGCTCCAGTATAGCCACCGTCACACAGCAAACCTTGTACTTGCCCCAAACTCGATCTGCAACGCTTCAAGGCCTGCAATGCACCGTCACGGTCAGTCACTTCCGCTGTCGTCACTGCAATGGCGTGCGGCAACCCCAAGGTATCAACAGCGATATGGCGCTTGATGCCCGACACCTTCTTGCCGGCGTCATAGCCTTTCTGGTCAGCCGTGTCTGTATTCTTCACGCTTTGCGCGTCCATAATCAAGAACGTGCTGCAAGCGTTGCGCCCCAGTTTCTCTCGGGCCGCGCCAACCTGATTTTTTTAATGCCTGCTCCAGCACGCTCACGCCGTGCTGGTCAGGCTCATTCCATTTGCGCCAATAGGCATATACACTCTGCCATTTGGGAAACTCTCCGGGCAAAAATCTCCACTGGCAACCAGTACGCAGCAGATACAGCACAGCACAAAATACTTCATACAAATCTATTGTCGTGGGTTTGGTGCTGCGCCTCACGCTACGCAATAGCGGCTCTATCTCGGCAAACTTCTCTTTGCTAATATCACTGGCATATTTTGTTCTCTTCATCCACGTATCGTAAGGAATAATGATGAGATCGTAAACGGGCTCTTAGAACCTGTTCAAAATCTTTTTTTGGTAGATACTCTCTGGATGAGAAAATACTATCCTAGCGACATTAGTCGAGAACAATTTGAGCAGGTTCGCCTGTTGTTGGAGGGTGCGAGGAAGAAGACACGTCCGCGCACCGTGGATCTGTACGAGGTGTTTTGTGCGGTGCTATATTTGCTCAAGAGTGGCTGCCAGTGGCGTCTGTTGCCGGACAGTTTTCCGAAGTGGCGCACAGTGCACTCGTACTGGGCCATCTGGAGTGAGCCAGATGCGGAGGGAGTGAGCCTGCTGGAGCGGGCGTTAAAAAAAATCCGTTGGCGCGGTTCGTACCAGACAGGGGCGCAGCGCTTGCAGCACGTTCTTGATCGTGGACGCGCAGAGCGTGAAAAACACGGACACGGCGGGCCAGAAGGGTTATGACGCTGGCAAGAAGATCTCTGGTATCAAGCGTCACATCGCAGTTGATACCCAGGGCTTGCCGCATGCCATTGCGGTGACGACGGCAGAAGTGACTGACCGCAAAGGGGCGTTGCAAGCCCTGGAGCACTGCAGACCAAGCTTGGGAAAAGTACAAAGTCTGCTGTGCGATAGCGGCTATACCGGAGAACCATTTGCTGAAGGCGTGCGAGAAATTCTAGGAAAACTGGTTACGGTGCAGATTGCCAAGCGCAGTGAATTGCATACCTTCGCCGTTATCCCCAAGCGTTGGGTGGTGGAGCGCAGCTTTGCCTGGCTGGAGAAGAATCGACGGTTGTGGAAAAACTGCGAGCGTAAACTCAATACCAGCTTGCAATTCATTCAGCTGGCATTCCTGGCTCTTTTGCTTAAAAGATTTTGAACAGGCTCTTAGCAACTTTCTTGATGTCAGTGGTGCGCCCATCACTGCGCTTCCCCCTGTAGCGACTGTCATTGGCGACACTGCCCCAACACCAGGAACCGCCACGTTTGACGTAGCTACCCTTCTTGCTGATTTCTCGGGCGGCAAGCATGCCAATTTCCATATCGTTATTGACAGTAGTGTTGCGATACCTTTCACACTCAACCAAGACCATACTAGCGATGACGGCACGGCCCTCCTAGCTGATATCAATACTTCTTTAGGGATTTATGCAACGGCTACGATTAGTGGCAATGCCATCACCATCACAAGTAACACAACCGGCGTTAACTCGATGGTTTTCCTTCACAACTTCGTTAATGTCAATGGTGGTACTGCGCCCGTCACCGCGCTTCCCACGGTAACGGTTGTCGCTGGTACCATGACTGGCAGCGGTAGCTTCGCCGCCCTAACCGGTGGTAATCTCACCATTAATGGCACCAATATTGAAGTCGCTGCTTCCGGCAATGCCGTTTAACGTGTTATCCCTGCTCAGATAAGCAGCGCGTTATTACCAGGAATGGCCAATGGAAGCAATCTAGTAACAGACGTAATGAAAATACTAGATTGCCTCCTACTCCGTCATTGTAAGGAATGGAATTGGCAAAGACGCCCCACTCCGTCATCACGAGGAGCGGCGCGACGCGGTGATCCAGTCATTGCAGGTAATTGCTGGATTGCTGTTAATGGGTACGGCGGTTACTGGATTGCTTCGCACCAGTGTTCGTAATGACGGGTTTTTTCCGTCGGGTGCTGGCAAAGGTATTGGATTGCTTCGTCAGCTGCGCCTCCTCGCAAAGACGGGATACTTCGTCATCACAAGGAACAAAACTGGCAAAGTAACCCTTATCTTCCAACGTCATTGCGAGGCCCTTAGGGCCGTGGCAACCCAGCAGCCATAGCAGCAAAAAAGGCAATGGATTGCTTCATGAGCCTGTGGCGGCTTCACAAAAACCTGGCAACAAATGCTTTATCGACATTTCCTGTGAATGGGATTTTGACACGATGGCCGCTGCCGGGAGCAACACTAACGGCATTGCCTTCAAGGTCTTGCATGTGCTCGAGCAAAATAATGACATTACCAGCAGGATGGATGATTTCCAGACGATCACCAATTTGAAAGCGATTCTTGACTAAAATTTCAGCCATACCAGAGATAGCATCGACTTGTTCAATATCTCCAACGTATTGACTACGGGAAGATTCAGAGTGACCACGTAGATAGTTCTGGGTTTCCTGGCTGTGATGACGCTGATAAAAGCCATCGGTATAGCCACGATTGGCGAGCCCTTCTAATTGACCAAGTAAAGACAGGTCAAATGGGCGTTGGTGTGCAGCATCATCAATGGCTTGCCGATAGACTTGAGCGGTGCGTGCAACGTAATAAGCTGATTTGGTACGGCCTTCAATTTTGAGTGAGTCAATACCCATTTCAGTGAGTTGCGCAACATGCTCGACGGCGCGTAAATCTTTGGAGTTCATGATGTAGGTGCCATGTTCATCTTCCATAACAGGCATCAATTGTCCCGGTCGCTTACCTTCTTCGATGAGATAAACCTGATCAGCAGCAGGGTGACGTTGTGTATGGGCATTATTAAACGGAGAAGATTGCGATGACAAAAGTGCTTGATTGAAGTCAAAATCAATTTTTTGCAGGGGTTCAATGTCACCATTGGCATTTTCTGCCGCTGGTTTGACCTTGTAATCCCAGCGGCAGGAGTTGGTGCAAGTGCCTTGATTGGGATCACGATGATTAAAATAGCCAGATAGCAAACATCTACCAGAATAGGCGATACACAAAGCACCATGGATGAACACTTCCAATTCCATGTCGGGACAAAGTGCGCGTATTTCGGCAATTTCTTCCAGTGATAATTCACGCGATAGGATAACGCGTGTTAAGCCGATTGACTGCCAAAATTTAACGGCAGCATAGTTAACGGTATTGGCCTGAACAGATAGGTGGATGGGGATGTCGGGCCATTTTTCTCGTACTAACATGATCAAACCGGGGTCAGCCATGATCAGTGCATCGGGTTGAAGCTCAATAACAGACTCCATATCACGCAGATAGGTTTTGACTTTAGCGTTATGCGGCATCAGATTACTAGCGACAAAGAATTTTTTGCCAAGCTGGCGAGCTTCAGTAATTCCAGCACGTAGTTGTGGCAATGTGAATTCATTGTTGCGAGCGCGTAAAGAGTAGCGTGGTTGCCCAGCATAGACTGCATCGGCACCGAAAGCATAGGCGGTACGCATTTTTTCTAGAGAGCCAGCAGGCAGGAGTAATTCAGGAGCTTTTAGCATGATGTAAAATGACGCGACGAACCAAAAAATTTCATCGTACCAATTATCCAGATTTCCAAAAATTTTCTTAGTGGCTCATTGTATCACTATGCCGATTAACCCTGTATTTGTTCATTTACGCTTGCATAGCGAATATTCCGTCGTAGACAGTATCGTGCGTATTGAAGAAGCTGTTGCTAAAGCACGTGATACTAGTATGCCGGCCTTGGCATTAACTGATCTGACTAATCTCTTCGGGTTGATAAAATTTTATCAGCAGGCTTGCAAGGCGGGTGTCAAACCAATTGCAGGCTGTGATGTTTGGATCAGCAATGATAGTGAGGCAGATAAGCCGTTTCGATTGCTGCTGTTATGTCAGTCATTTGCTGGTTATCTATTGTTGAGTCGCCTGCTATCACGCGCCTACCGAGAAAATATGCAGCGTGGCCGTCCGGAGCTGAGGAAAGATTGGTTTCGAGAGGAAGATGCTGGAACAGTTGGCCTGATCGCTTTGTCTGGTGGAGAGCAGGGGGAGGTGGAGCGATTGATACTGACAGATCCACCCACTGCAATAACAATGGCACAGGAATGGGCTGCTTTATTTCCTGAAAGGTTTTATCTGGAAATACAGCGTTATGATCGACCCGATGAAGAAACAATCAATCGCGCACTGTTAAATTTAGCTTCTGAACAAAAACTTCCAGTAGTTGCAACCCATCCGGTGCAATTTATGCAACCAGAGGATTTTCGGGCGCATGAAGCCCGCGTTTGTATCGCGCAAGGCTATGTGTTGGGAGATCGGCGTCGTCCGCGCAATTTTACAGAACAACAGTATTTCAAAACAGCGGCGGAAATGGCAGAACGCTTCCATGATGTACCAGAGGCGCTGGCCAATAGTGTAGAAATTGCCCGCCGTTGTTCATTATTACTGGAATTGGGTGTGAACCGCCTGCCTAATTTTCCAACACCGAACGGCATCAGTATCGAACAGCATTTACGTGATCGGGTGCAGACTGGATTAACAACCCGCATGGCGCAATTATTTCCGGAAGCAGCGCAGCGAGATGAAAAATGGCCAATTTACCAAGCACGCCTGGATTTTGAAGTGGAAACCATTATTCAGATGGGATTTGCTGGCTATTTTTTGATTGTGTCTGATTTTATCAGCTGGGCTAAGCAACATAATGTGCCGGTCGGCCCAGGGCGAGGTTCCGGCGCAGGCTCGTTGGTTGCTTATGCGCTGGATATTACTGATCTGGATCCGCTACGCTACGATTTACTATTTGAGCGTTTTTTGAATCCTGAACGAGTATCCATGCCAGATTTTGATGTCGATTTCTGTCAGGATCGACGCGAACAAGTAATCGAATATGTACGTGCTCGTTATGGCGCGGAAAGCGTGGCGCAAATTGTCACTTTTGGCACGATGGCAGCAAAAGCAGTTGTGCGAGATGTGGGGCGCGTGCTGGATTTGCCGTATGGTTTTGTTGATCAATTGGCAAAACTGGTGCCGTTTGAACTGGGTATGACTTTACGCAAAGCGCGTGAGATCGAGCCGCTGCTTAATCAGCGTGCAGAAGCGGAAGAGGATGTGCGTAATTTGCTGGAATTGGCTGAGCGCCTGGAAGGATTGACGCGTAACGTTGGCATGCATGCTGGTGGTGTATTGATTGCACCAGGCAAAATCACTGATTTTTGTCCAATTTACTGTGCAGATACCGGTGAGGCCGTGGTTAGTCAATACGACAAGGATGATGTGGAACGCGTCGGTCTAGTGAAATTTGACTTTCTTGGGCTGCGTACTTTGACCATTCTGGATCGAGCGGTAGCAGATATTCGTCAGCAACAATCAGTTGCTGAGAATGAAAAGAACTTGGATTCGCAGCCCACATCGGAAAAAGATTTTTCATTGCACGATATTTCCTTGGAGGATGCCGCTACTTTTGCCTTGATGGCCAGAGGTAATACGGTAGGAATATTTCAGTTTGAATCGCGCGGCATGAAAGATTTGTTGCAGAAAGCGAAACCAGATCGATTTGAAGATTTGATTGCGTTAGTGGCGCTTTATCGACCTGGACCGATGGATCTGATTCCTGATTTTATCGAATACAAACATGGCAAACGCATAGAGTACCTGGATTCTCGTCTGCAACCTATCCTTGCGCCTACCTACGGCATCATGATTTATCAAGAACAGGTTATGCAAATCGCGCAGGTAATTGGGGGGTATAGCCTGGGCGGAGCAGATTTACTGCGGCGTGCCATGGGCAAAAAGAAAGTCGAGGAAATGGCACAACAGCGCGCGGTTTTTGTTGAAGGTGCCATTAAAAATGGCATGGTAGAAGCAGATGCCGTGACATTATTTGGCTTGATGGAAAAATTTGCCGGCTATGGCTTTAATAAATCCCACGCTGCTGCCTATGCGCTGATTGCCTACCAAACCGCATATCTTAAAACACACTTTCCTGCTGAATTTATGGCCGCTTGTATGTCATTGGATATGGATGATACGGACAAGGTGAATATTTTCTACGAGGATTGCAAACAAAACGACATTGCTGTTTTACCGCCAGACGTCAATCAATCTGCCTATTATTTTGTGCCCGTTGGCCGCACCAACATTCGTTATGGGTTGGGCGCAATCAAAGGCACAGGTGAGGCTGCAGTCGCAGCAATTTTACAGGCGCGGAAACAAGGTGAGTTTACAGATTTGCTTGACTTTTGTCAGCGCATTGATCGGCGTATCGTTAATCGTCGCACTATTGAAGCATTGATTCGCGCAGGCGCATTTGACAGCGTGGAATCTAACCGTGCCGCTCTAATGGCAGCACTTGGGGTGGCACTTGAATATGCAGAGCATTGCAGCTTGGCCGCTAATCAGACTAATTTATTTGATGACAATAGCAATTTGTTGCAACAAACCGAACTGATGGAGGTTGCAGCATGGCCAGAGAAAGAAAAATTGCAGCATGAGAAGGCGGCACTGGGATTTTATTTAAGTGGCCATCCTTATGAAAGCTATGCCAAAGAATTAAATCGTTTTATTCGAGTAAGGCTAGGGCGTGCTGCGCCTGCGCGTGAACCACAATTGATTGCCGGTATCATTTTTGCGATTCGTACCCAAATGTCACGCCGTGGGAAAATGGCAATTGTGACATTGGATGATGGGCAAGCAAGAGCTGAAGTCGTAGTGTACAGCGATGTACTAAGCGAATGCGCACAATTTCTGAAGGCGGATCAACTGTTGGTTGTCAGTGCAGTGGTTAGTCAAGGATATGGGGATCACACTGAAAAGCGCATCGTGGCTAAAGAGGTGTTTGATTATGCAACAGCACGTTCTCTGTATGCCAAAAAATTAAAAATTGTGATTGATAATTCCACTGTGCTTCCCCCCGCACAACTGAAAGAATTATTGACAGTTTATTTGCCAGAAAATAGTATCAACAGCGGTATGCCAGCAGCTGTTTGTCCGGTGTCAATTGATTTTCGCAATGAACAGGCCGAATGTGAAATTGATTTGAGTAGTCGTTGGCGAGTGCATTTGCATGAAGAACTCATTGAATCGCTAGTGGCGCGTCTCGGTCAGGATAGTGTAGAAGTATTGTATTAAGAAGTTCTGAAGCATCTTTGAAAACCATACTGGCAAGCAGTAGCTATCAAGTACCATGTATGTATTCGATATAAACCCAAGCCATCATAATAATAAATAATATTAAGGATAGCGTGGCGCGCACGGTTAATGCTTTTACCATGCGTGTACTTTTACGATCATCCTTAACCATGTAATACACTGCGGAGCCAAGCGTATACAAGATGGATAAAATGAACAGGATGGCAAGTATTTTCAAGAGTTCTCCTGGTGGATAGTGGCAGCATCAGCAAAAACAGCTTTAAATTGCGGTTATGTTTTCGTGGCTATCTGCAAATATTGATCAGCAATTTAAAAATTATGCCTCAAAACAATATTCGTTGTGCTTGTCTTTTCATTGTAACTGATAACCGTTGACTATTAATCATCCCACTACAGAATTTCCCGGCATTATTTTTTTGATGGGGCCAACCGCCAGCGGAAAATCCAATCTAGCAATCGAGATTGCACGCCATTTTCTGGTTGAAATTATCAGTGTTGATTCGGCGCAGGTGTATCGGCACATGAATATTGGCAGTGCAAAGCCAAGTGCAGCTGTTCAGGCCGAAATTCCGCATCATTTAATTGATTTAATTGATCCTGATAGCAGTTATTCCGCTGCGCGCTTCAGAAAAGATACCTTGAGCATCCTGCCGGAAATTATAGCGCGCGGTAAAGTGCCATTATTGACAGGTGGCACCATGCTCTACTTTAAAGCTCTGCAGCAAGGGTTAGCGACACTACCTGCTGCAGATGAAACCATACGTTGCGAGCTGGAACAGCAAGCTGCAGAACAAGGATGGCCAGCCATGCATGCTGTTTTAAATCAACTTGATCCTGTTACAGCAAATCGTATTCAGCCCAATGATAGCCAGCGAATTCAGCGTGCATTGGAAGTGTGTTATTTAACGGGGCGTCCAATGTCAGACATACTCAATCAGCAGCAGCGCAACCACTTTCCTTATCGAATGCTCAAAATTGCTTTGCAACCTAGTGATCGCAGCAAGCTGCATGATCGCATCCGCGAGCGTTTTCATCAGATGTTGGCAGCAGGGTTAGTGGATGAAGTGCGCATGCTCTGTGAGCGATTTCAGTTAACTGCCGATATGCCAGCCATGCGTTGCGTGGGCTATCGTCAGATATATCACTATTTAAAGAATGAAATTGATTTCTCCGAAATGCAGGAAAAAGGAATTGTTGCCACCAGGCGATTAGCCAAGCGTCAATTAACCTGGCTAAGAGCAATGGATGATTTACATTGTTTTGACTGCCTAGATACCCAGTTATCACAACAAGTAATTCATTTTATCCAGAAAAGTTATAACCCTATTTGATTCCATACGACATTTGGTTTAGCGTAATCGCCTTTTTATCAGTAGATTTCAGCCGAATTATTCAAACTCATTGCTACATTGAAATGCTCTAAACCAAACATCTTTTCTCAGATCGCTAGTGCTGCCCAAACAGCTCTGGATAAATAAAGATCATAAAAAAATAATCTGCAATATCAACGCTATTCCACGCGTTACTTACCGAACCTATACCTTATTCTCAGCTGCGCTGGCTTAAACAATTTTTAAACCTGCTGCTTTGTCGTATTTGCCTGCAAAGAGGGGCTTGTCTTTTCAAAACTTGTATTGAAATGCCACCCAATGACCTGGTCAATTAAAACCGGACAGTCCAGTTAGGCAACATTTTTCACTATTTCCATTTCCATCTCATATTGATTCGGGTTTTTGTACCCCAGGTATGAATGCAGTCGTTGGCTGTTATAGAACATGGAAATATACTGCAGTACCTCTTGTTGTGCTTTATAGCGGGTTGGGTAATGTTGCCAGTGGATTTGCTCCTGTTTAAGGCTACCGAAAAAGCTTTTAGCCACTGAGTTATCCCAACAATTTCCCACACGACTCATGCTGCCGATAAAGCCATGTATTTTTAAAAGTTGGCGATACTGCTTGCTGGCATATTGCGATCCACGATCTGAATGTACAATCAATCCAGGTTGTGGCTGACGCTGCCAGACAGCCATTCTCAATGCATCACAAACCAGCTTTGCTTTCATTCTTGAACTCATACTCCAACCCACCACCTTCCTGGAAAACAAATCAATGACCACCGCCAGATACAACCAGCCTTCCCGGGTCCAAATGTAGGTAATGTCACCCACGTAGATTTGATTGGGGGCTGCAACATCAAATTGCCGATTCAGCCTATTGTCAAATATCGGTTGTTTGTGATGACTGTTAGTTGTGACCTTGTACTTTTTCCGGCACCTTACTTGCACATCTGCTTCTCGCATCAGGTTTCGAGCCTTCCAGCGACCAACCGGATAACCCCGTGCATTCAGTGCTTTTCTGATTCTGCGACTGCCGTAGCTATGATGACTGGATCTTGCTATCTCCCGTACTGTTCTAAGAGCCTGTTTACGATCTTCTGAGTAATAGTGCCAAGAAAGCCAAATGAATGAGCTGCAAGCTGGTATCAAGTTTACGTTCGCAGTTTTTCCATAATCTTCGGCACTTTTCCAGCCAGGCGAAACTACGTTCCACTATCCAGCGCCTGGGCATAACCTTGAAGGTATGCAGTTCACTGCGCCTGGCAATCTGCACGGTGACAGGTCTGCCCAGAATTTCTTGCACGCCTTCAGCGAATGGTTCTCCAGTATAGCCACCGTCACACAGCAAACCTTGCACTTGTCCCAAACTCGATCTGCAACGCTTCAAGGCCTGCAATGCACCGTTACGGTCAGTCACTTCCGCTGTCGTCACTGCAATGGCGTGCGGCAACCCCAAGGTATCAACAGCGATATGGCGCTTGATGCCCGACACCTTCTTGCCGGCGTCATAGCCTTTCTGGTCAGCCGTGTCTGTATTCTTCACGCTTTGCGCGTCCACAATCAAGAACGTGCTGCAAGCGTTGCGCCCCAGTTTCTCTCGGGCCGCGCCAACCTGATTTTTTTAATGCCTGCTCCAGCACGCTCACGCCGTGCTGGTCAGGCTCATTCCATTTGCGCCAATAGGCATATACACTCTGCCATTTGGGAAACTCTCCGGGCAAAAATCTCCACTGGCAACCAGTACGCAGCAGATACAGCACAGCACAAAATACTTCATACAAATCTATTGTCGTGGGTTTGGTGCTGCGCCTCACGCTACGCAATAGCGGCTCTATCTCGGCAAACTTCTCTTTGCTAATATCACCGGCATATTTTGTTCTCTTCATCCACGTATCGTAAGGAATAATGATGAGATCGTAAACAGGCTCTAAGTATTTCTATATGCATGGGTCGATAGAACCATTGTCAGTGCAACGAACGTAATCATAGTAGGCACTGCGGCTTACACCCATGAGTCGGCACATCAAGCCGACCGGGTAGGTCTTTTTCCTTTGGGTGATAAACGAATATTTCACTTCGTTTCTTTCGCTTCAATCCCCGTCGCTTCCTTTAAGATACGTTTCTCCATTTCCAGCTGCTTTATCTGGATCTTGAGCTTTCTAATTTCCTCCTGCTCCGGTGTTAGCTTCCCATTGCCACGGAATGCCTGACCCGTATTATCTGCCTGATATTCTCTGATCCACCTCCTGAGCATACTGGCATTGATTCCCAGACTTCGGGATACTTCCGATGGAGTGTGGCCCTGATCCAATACCAGACTGATGGCATCTAGTTTGAACTCTTTTGTGTACTGCTTTCTCGTTTCCATTGCTTCCTCCAGTTAAGCTATTCTCTCTTAACTGGACTGTCCGGTTTATTAAACCATGTCAATTGGTATTGCTATCGCGGCTGGCGGAGTAGGAGCTCTGACCTCTTTGCGCAAGTACAAGGAAATTTCGCGCTCACCGACGTCCCTTATTCTTAAGAGAAGGTAAGCCTAACAATTTATTCAAGCCGACGTGGCTATCGCCACGCGGCTTAATTCAGGTGTTAGCAGTCAAGAAGATTGCGTGATTGATAGCAATGCGATCAAAACTCTGGCCTACCATACCAGTACGACCCTTCGCTTTAATTCTACAATCTGCTAGCTACATGATCAGGTTGGGGTATGGGGTATGGCGGTCATATCAACGCCAAGGGCTCGCATTACGGCGAGCGTGGTCTTCAGGGTTGGATTGCCGCGTTCACTAAAGGAGCGATAAAGCTGTTCACGGGAAAGTCCAGTTTTTTTGGCTATTTCTGCCATACCTTTGGCCCGGGCAACCACACCAAGAGCCTTGGCAATATAGGTTGCATCACCTGTTTCAAAGGCATCTGCCATGAAGAATGCAATTTCTTCATCATCTACCAGGGCGGCAGCGGGGTCGTAGGTTGTTGTCAATTGTTCAGTCATCTTGGTCACTCCATTCTTTGGATAGTTTCTTTGCGACGGCAATGTCGCGAGCCTGGGTGCTTTTATCTCCGCCGCATAGCAGCACAATCAGAAGGTTTCTCCGTCGCTGGAAGTAGATGCGATAGCCAGGGCCGTAGTGAATTTGCAGCTCGCTAACTTCCTCACCTACTGGTTCAACATCACCCGATAAACCTTCCGCTAAGCGCATCAAGCGCGCAGCGATGAGGGTTCTGGCCCGTTTGTCACGGAGCCGGGCCTCCCATTTTTCGTAGGTTTCTGTCTGCTTTAGCTCAATCATGAGTCATACTGTAGTTTATAAACTACGGATGTGCAACCTGCCTATAATACCAGTTGGTAACCTGACCGGGAATGGCGTATGAACCTACACCTACGACCTCGATAGCCAACTGATCAGCGCCAATAAAACCGGCTCGAGCAACAGCCTGACATATGATGGCACAGGGCATCTGCGCCAGACCACCCTGGCGGGCACGGTTACCGGCCTGAACTATGACGGCGTGAAATTTGGTTGCCGAATACAATAGCGGCGGCATACTGTTGCGCTGTTACGTGCACGGCCCCAGCTTAGATGAACTACTGGTGTGGTATGAAGGAGCACCACGACCAACAAAACCTGGTTGTACCAGCATTGTCATCCGCAGCTATGGTCCGTATGGTGAACTCAACATTGCCACCGGTATCTGTTTCCGCTACGCCGGCCAACAGTTCCTCGGTTCACTCAACCTGTACTACTACAAGGCGCGCTTCTACTCGCCTGCACTGGTCCGGTTCCTGCAGATCGATCCGATTGGTACAGCTGATGATCTGAATCTCTATGCTTAACAGGAGCTAATCCAGTGGCAGCACCCAACTCGCTATGCAGCATAACAAGCTGTGCCGCAATATATTTGTACGCCCAGCATGGGCGTACTCCTACGGGTGCAAGTCCCGTCGTAAGTTGATCACAGCGAACGAAGTGAAACGCAACTGCATGAGGGTGACCGAGTGTGGGAAGGAAGCGTGGAGCATAAATCGCGAGCCGATGAACAAGAACCGGATAGAAGGCGCTGCCAAGCAGGGCGAGCGGGCAGATAACAGCGAAGCTCTCGTGATCAAGGCGAAGCGGCGTAGATCCGGCGGTTGTGCGATGAAGGAATGCGTTCTTATCTGGGGGGGAACCCTCGCCTCATACCTGAAAGGGTAACGGCGTCGAGCCGTAGCGAGGACTCAGCAGAGGTCATAGTAGTCGTAGTAGCGTGGCCGATGAGGCCAGGGACGAGGCGACGAAGGACCGAACGAGAAGGAGTATTACTCGACATGTTGATACAACACGTATTGCCTCAGATGTCCACGACAGTGGAGCGGGTGGGCGTAGCCTGCGGTGAAGCTGCCGGTGACCCTGTCAGCGAGGAAACGGGGTGTCCGCGATACGGAAATGAGGATACAGGGTTGGGGCTGCTGCGAGCGGCGCTGACGAGAGAAAATCTGCAAGCAGCGTTCAAACGGGTGCGAGCCAATAAGGGCGCTGCCGGCGTGGATGGTCTGGATATCGATCAGACCGCCCGCCATCCGTGAAGAATTGCTTGCAGGGACGTACCGGCCCAGTCCAGTACGACGAGTCATGATTCCGAAACCTGACGGTAGCCAGCGTGAGCTGGGCATCCCGACGGTGACGGATCGCCTGATCCAGCAGGCACTGCTACAAGTGCTGCAACCCCTGCTTGATCCCACCTTCAGCGAGCACAGCTACGGCTTCAGGCCGGGGCGGCGTGCGCATGATGCGGTACTCGCCGCTCAGTCGTATATACAGTCCGGTCGCCGTATCGTGGTGGACGTGGACTTGGAGAAATTCTTTGACCGGGTCAATCACGACATTCTGATCGACCGTCTACGGAAACGCATCCCTGATGCCGAAGTCATCCGGCTGATTCGGGCGTATCTGAACAGCGGCATCATCAAGCGCCGGGTGGCGACCAAGGCGCTGGCCACATTCAAGCAACGTGTCCGGCAACTGACGCGCCGCTCGGGCGGGCGCAGCATGCAGCAGGTGGTTGACCGGTTGCGTGTCTATTTGTTGGGTTGGAAGGGTTACTTCCGGCTATCGCAAACTCCGAGGGTCTGGCGAACGCTGGACGAGTGGATGCGTCACCGGTTGCGGGCCATTCAGCTCAAGCAATGGAAACGCGGCAAGACCATATTCAGGGAGCTATACGCAATGGGCGCAAGCGTAACGGTTGCTCAACGGGTGGCGGGCAATAGCCGCCGCTGGTGGCGCAACAGTGCGAAACTGCTCAACAGCGTGCTGAGTCTGGCGTGGTTCGACCGCCTGGGAATGCCCCGGCTCTCCTGACCTCAACTTCTCGAACCGCCCGGTGCGGACCCGCATGCCGGGTGGTGTGGCAGGGGCGCAGTCTACAATGACTGCCCCCTATGCCGATCCATGTTTTGTAACAGATCGGCTACATTTATATTTGAGATACAAAAGCCCAAACCAATATGAATTAGGAGAAGTTGTTTTAGTAGATCATCTTTTCTTTTAAGAATCACTTAACAGGAAAAAGTTATACATTTTCCTGTTGTTGAACAAATGGTGATAAGTGATTGATGACGCTTGATTTGGATGGCGTCCCCAAGGGGATTCGAACCCCTGTACCCACCGTGAAAGGGTGGTGTCCTAGGCCTCTAGACGATGGGGACCTATATGGATGGGTAAAGAAAGCTGGTGGAGGTAAGCGGGATCGAACCGCTGACCTCTTGCATGCCATGCAAGCGCTCTCCCAGCTGAGCTATACCCCCGGTCAAGACAAGTCGGCAATTATACTGATGGGTTCATTTATTGTAAAGCAGCTCGGCGAAATTACTGTTTTTTCTGGTAATTTTGTATTTTTTAGTAATTTTGCCGACGCGGTTTGATTCCCAATGATTTAATCTTGCGGTAAAGATGCGTGCGTTCTAATCCTGCACGTTCGGCAACCCGGGTCATGTTGCCTCCTTCTTGTTCAATCAATTTTTCAAAGTAGTTTTTTTCAAAAATATCGCGTGCTTCACGCAGCGATATGTTGAGTGGAATATCAGCGACAACTGATACCGCTTCGCGCGAAGAGAATGCCAGTGCTTGTTGCACAGCATCAACTGATATTTCGTCACCTTCACAGGTTAGTGCCAGAGAGTGCACGATGCTTGTTAATTGGGCAAGATTACCTGGCCAATCGTAATTGCGTAATGCATTCAACGCTGCAATACTGAAGTGGGTGAGATGTATTTCGCCTGATTCAACCCAGCTTAAAAGTAACTGATTAGCTATTTCTGGTATATCTTCACGATGTGCTCGCAAGGGAGGAATGGTGATACTCAGACTGCTAAGGGTTTCAAACAATTTGGGATGATAAACTCCTTGCGCCGCTAAATCAGCCAAAGAACGTGTTGTTGCGCAGACCAAGCGCACGTCATATTGTTCCAACTTGCTGAGCAGGAGTGATAAGCCTTTTTGCTCCAGTTTGTTGAGATCACCAATTTCCCCAAGAAAAAGTAGCCCGCTTTTTGCGCGTTCCAATTGTGTTAATGGGCTTTCTACCAGAAATGAGCAAGATTCTGGTGCTACCCAGGCGGTATTAGGGTGGTGTAGAAAGCGTGCACAATGCTCCACGCCCACACCCGGCTCTCCAATGAGCAAAACAGGAATTTTGAGATTTTCTATGCGTTCCAGTTTTTTGCGCAGTTCTGTAATAAGTTCACTATGCCCAAGGTGTGAGAGTGCTAGTGCGGAAGAAGATTTGTATTGTTTGCTACCGCGCATGACTTGCCCGACAGTGCTGAGCAATTTTTGCAAAGGAATGGGTTTTTCCAGATAAGCTACTGCTCCTACACGAGTGGCTTCTACTGCGGTATCAATGGTACCGTGACCAGACATCATCACTACCGGCATGCTCAGCAAGCCGTTATTTGCCCAATCTTTCAACAATGTAATACCGTCTGTATCCGGCATCCAGATATCCAGCAGAACCAAATCAGGACGAGTTTGGTTGCGATAATTTCTGGCTTGTTCGGCATTTTCTGCTAGTGCAACGCTATAGCCTTCATCTCTCAGTATTTCGGATAACAGTTCGCGTATTCCCAGTTCATCATCTACGACGAGAATAGTGTTATTAGCCATATGATTCATTATCCCTTGTATAACTGGAGTACAAAAATCAGGTGTATGCGGATTTTATTGGTATAAATAAAAGTTTGATTGGTATGAATGGGTCAAGCGTTGCTCTCCAGTTTACCATTAAGCATTTTGTAGTTTGGCCGGTCACTCCAATGTTTGGATAAAATAATAATTATTCTGGTTATTGTGCCTTGCATTGTTTTTATGTACAAAACTTTCTGAAAACTAACGGGTGCATTCTAATGTTTAAGTATGCATAGTTTTTGGTGGTTTTTGCGAGGTATCGTGTGCAAGCGTGGGCAGAATAATTGAGATTTGTGCACCGTGTGGTTGAATATTCTTTACTTTGACGCTACCTCTGTGTTCATCCACGATTTTTTTAACGATGGGTAATCCGAGTCCGGTACCTTTTTGCTTGGTTGTGACATAGGGTTCAAAGACGTGAGTTTTTACTTGTTCTGGAAATCCCTGGCCATTATCAGTGACGGTGAGCTCAATTTCATTGCCAATCATGCGAGTGTGGACAGTGATGCTCGCTTCTTTTACGTTACTGAGCGCATCCTGGGCATTTTGCAGTAGATTATGAATCACCTGACGTAATCTGGCCGGATCTCCTTTGACAGGCGCAAGTTCTTTTCCTAATTCGGTAGTAATCGGGATGAGTGGCGATTTGTTGTCTGGATTGTCAGTGGTCTGATAGAGCGCCAGCACTTCTCGTACTAGCCGATTAATATCCACTTGATACAGTTCCAGCTCGGGAACACGTGCATATTCCCGAAATTCATTGACCATTCTTTTCAGCGCTTCGACCTGGCTGACAATGGTTTCAATCGAACGCTTGAGAATTCTGGCATCTGCTGCATCTAGCTTGCTGATTAATTTGTGTTGTAGGCGTTCAGCAGATAATTGGATTGGCGTGAGTGGATTTTTAATTTCGTGCGCCAGACGTCGCGCTACTTCACCCCATGCAACTGTGCGCTGAACTTGGAGCAAACTGGTAATGTCATCAAACACCACTACGCCGCCGGATGCTTGTGGTAGCAGCGATCCACGTAACAGCAATACTTGCTCTTTATCCGCGCTAAAGTGCAGGACTTGTCGTTGCCATTCGTTGGCTTCAGCAGAATCGAAACCGTTTCTTATTTCGCCTGCCAGTAAACGTAGCCCACTTTCCTGCTGAGTACATTCTTCAATAGTCAAACCTACGAAGCGCGTTAGGGGAATTTGTAGTATTTGTTCGGCGCTTTGATTCACTGCGCGAATCCGTAAATGATCATCCAGCACGATGACGCCGGATGATAGGTTCGCCAAAATATTTTCTAGATAAGCGCGCGCATTTTCTATTTCTTGTTGATGTTGTTGTGCAGTAGCACGTGCAGCCGCTAATTGTTCGGTCATGAGATTGAAGGATTCAGTCAGAATACCAAATTCATCAGAACTGCGAATCTGGTGTCGCCGACTAAAATCACCTTGCGCAACTGCGCGTGTTCCTTCTGCCAGTGAGCCGAGTGGCGCACTTAGTTTTTCACTGATCAGAAACGCAGCTGCTAATGCAGAAAAAAGCGCCAATAACAACGCTAAAGTGAGCGTGACGCTATATAAGCGAGTCAACCCCTGACGAGACAGCATTAATTCCTGATAATCACTAAAACCGGCCTGGACAATTTCTGCGTTATGCGCAATGGATTTTGGTACGCGCTGCAAGACTTGCAACACTTGAATGTCTTCGTCTGCTCTAAGGATGTTGACCGGAACGAGTACCCGCAAATAGAGCATATTGTTCGCCAGTGTTTCAACAGCGCTATAGTCTTTTTGCATGCGGATGCGACGCATGGCTTCTGTGGTCGGAATACCAGGAAATAATACATCGTCATCCAGTCCAGTAAAGGCGATAACTTTTCCATCCTGGTTAAAGAGTGTGGCTTCCTGTATTTGCGACTGAATGAGCAGCTGATTTAAGACAGTTAACGGAAAAGAGGTGGGTTCTGCCAGTTCAAGCGCTGCAACGCGTGCTTTTGTTTGTAATTCTTCCAGTAAATTATCGAGTATGGTTTGTCCCAATGTTAATCCACCTTCCAGTGCCCGATCTACCTTAACGTCAAACCAGGATTCAATACTCTTTTCCAGAAACTGTACTGAGATGCCGTATACCAATGCTCCTGGCAGAATCGCCATGAAAGAAAAAATAAGCAATAGCCGCAGCGCCAGTTTTGAGCCGAATACACCAGTTTTAAATCGGTACCACAATCGGATCAGCAGGAAGCTGACAATACCGATCAGCAAGGATAAAAAAATTACTGTGCTGACAATTAGCCAACGGTAATTGCGCTCAAAAAATTCGGTATTGGCGCCGGAGGAAGCAAGCAAATAGAGAGTAATAGTACTCAACCCGGCAACAATAAAAATAATGTATTTCATGGTGCACTAAGAGCCTGTTCAAAATCTTTTAAGCAAAAGAGCCAGGAATGCCAGCTGAATGAATTGCAAGCTGGTATTGAGTTTACGCTCGCAGTTTTTCCACAACCGTCGATTCTTCTCCAGCCAGGCAAAGCTGCGCTCCACCACCCAACGCTTGGGGATAACGGCGAAGGTATGCAATTCACTGCGCTTGGCAATCTGCACCGTAACCAGTTTTCCTAGAATTTCTCGCACGCCTTCAGCAAATGGTTCTCCGGTATAGCCGCTATCGCACAGCAGACTTTGTACTTTTCCCAAGCTTGGTCTGCAGTGCTCCAGGGCTTGCAACGCCCCTTTGCGGTCAGTCACTTCTGCCGTCGTCACCGCAATGGCATGCGGCAAGCCCTGGGTATCAACTGCGATGTGACGCTTGATACCAGAGATCTTCTTGCCAGCGTCATAACCCTTCTGGCCCGCCGTGTCCGTGTTTTTCACGCTCTGCGCGTCCACGATCAAGAACGTGCTGCAAGCGCTGCGCCCCTGTCTGGTACGAACCGCGCCAACGGATTTTTTTTAACGCCCGCTCCAGCAGGCTCACTCCCTCCGCATCTGGCTCACTCCAGATGGCCCAGTACGAGTGCACTGTGCGCCACTTCGGAAAACTGTCCGGCAACAGACGCCACTGGCAGCCACTCTTGAGCAAATATAGCACCGCACAAAACACCTCGTACAGATCCACGGTGCGCGGACGTGTCTTCTTCCTCGCACCCTCCAACAACAGGCGAACCTGCTCAAATTGTTCTCGACTAATGTCGCTAGGATAGTATTTTCTCATCCAGAGAGTATCTACCAAAAAAAAGATTTTGAACAGGTTCTAAGGGCAGTTGAGTTCGTTATGGGCTTCAGAGACAAGTGGGAATGTGATAGGCCAGGTTTTTCTCTTGGAACTTAAACTCCAATCTTTGGTATCGAGCCACTCCATTTGAAATGGCTTGGATAATCTTGAAACATCCAACCATATGCGCAAAACGGCTGTGTAAGATGTATCAGGCAGCAGTGGGGTGTGCTCTCTGATTGGTAGGTCTTGTTGATTACCTAAGGCTTGTAAAGCTGCTTTGAGTGTTGGAAAATTTTGTGATTGCCCTTGTTGAATCAGCCTGTATTGTCTGGTGAGCGCTTGGTAGCTGAGCTCGACTCTGTCTTTAGCGCGTGCAACTTCTTCATCGAACCAATACCAGCGAGGCTGCATGATCAAAAATCGAGCGACAAAATAAAGATCGACACCATTTTTTAAGGCTTGTTTGACTGGCTCACCCAAAACAATATCAGATTCAATATCGATGCATAGATTTTCATCACACTGCTTTAGTTGGCAGGATTTGATCTCGATATGTCCCTGTTCTTCTGCAAATGAGGAAAAGGGTGAGCATAATAAGATTGCCAGCAATATTACTGGGAAAAATCTCATGCTGGGTGAGTAGTCAAAAAATAGATTGTTGACCGCGGTTGTTACGATCAATCTGTTATTTTTTTTGAAATAACGCATAAAAGAAACCATCATGATCTGGCCCGGGTAGAAGCTGGCCGTTGTTCATTGCTTTATTGGAGCAAGTCAGCCTGTGAGCATCTGAGTGCGTTGCCAGAAATTCTTCAGCTACCTGGTTGTTTTCCTCATCAAATACAGAGCAGGTGGCATACAATAATTTTCCATTGGGGGCGAGTAATGGCCATAATGCAGTGAGTATAGCAAGTTGAGTTTGCGCAAAACTGGCGATGTCGTCAGTCCTTCTAAGCCATTTGATATCGGGATGGCGATTCACTACCCCTGAGGCAGAACATGGGACATCAGCCAAAATGCGATCATACAGTTGACCATCCCACCATTGTGCTGGGTCAGCAGCATCACCACAAATTAATTGATAGTTGGTCATTTTTAAACGAGAAAAATTCTCTGTCAGCCGGGTGAGTCGTTTTTCATACTTATCTAGTACAGTTAATTTGATATCTTCGACAACTTCAATGAGGTGAGTGCTTTTTCCGCCTGGTGCCGCACAAGCGTCCAGAACACGCATGCCGGTTTTGACATCCAGTAACGGTGCTGCAAGTTGTGCACCGGCATCTTGCACAGTTGCTAGGCCCGAAAAAAAGCCAGGCAACTTTTCAACGTTAACAGGTTTGACAAGCCGTACAGTGTGATTACCAAGCCATTTAGAACGAATACCTTGCTTGTCTAGTAATGCTTGATAGCGTTTGACGGTGATGCGCAATGGATTGATGCGCAACATCATTGCTGGATGCGTATTCCCAGCCAGTAGCATTGCTTTGTAATGCTGTGGATATTGTTGTTGTAGTTTATCAATCCACCATTGTGGGTAGGAATAACGCGCAACTGCACCGGATTTGGCATGCTCCAATAATGCGGTGCGTTGGCGCATGAAATTGCGCAGCACGGCGTTGATTAAGCCAGCGATGGTGGAGTTATGTGTGATTTTGCGTGCGGCAGAAACTGCGTGATTTACAATCGCATGTGCGGGCGCTTTGCTGTAACAAAGTTGATAAAGTGCGGTGGCCAATAAATAGTGTAGTGTTGAGTTTGCGATTGGCTTTTTTAGTAATTGTTGAAGAATAGCGTTGAGCTGCCCGTAATAACGCAGCGTGCCATAGGTAATGTCTTGAATGGCACCACGCTGCTGCGGCGTCAGTTGCGTGGAGGTTTGCCAGATATGATGTAACACTTCATTCAAGTTGCTGCCGGAAAATACTTTATCCACTGCTTGAGCGGCAAGTAATTGGACCTTGATCATTTTATTTTTGCAGAAGCATCTGACTTGGTGCAATTTTGTAAAAGCGCTCTCCGGGTTGCAGCGGCTGACCAGCCAAAAATTGTTCGGCAGTTAGTTTCTTGCCCCCTGCTTTTTGCAGCATGGTGATAGATATAGCATCTTGCCCACAAGCCACGATGATACTGTGATGATTGACTGCGATAATTTCTCCTGCCTGATACCCTTTTGTACAACTAACAATGCTGGCTTGCCATAGTTTGATTATGTTGTCTTGCAAGTGGGTAAAGGCACCAGGATATGGATTAAAGGCGCGAATCATTCGATCAATATGTTTGGCGCTATTTGTCCAATCAATTTCAGCTTCAGCTTTCTTGATTTTTGCAGCATAGCAAGCCATCTCGTCATTTTGTGGGGTGGGTATTAATTTATTCTGAGCTAGTAACGTCATGGCTTCCACAATGCATTGACTTCCCAAATCAGCCAGTTTGTCGTGCAAAGTGGCAGTGGTATCGTGTGGTTCAATGGCTAGTGCGCGTTTCAACAACATTGCGCCAGTATCCAATCCTTGATCCATTTGCATGATGGTAATACCAGTTTCCGTATCCCCTGCTAGCAGCGCACGCTGAATCGGTGCTGCACCACGCCAGCGTGGCAGTAGGGAAGCATGAATATTAATACAACCATGCTGTGGGATACTCAACACTGCTTCTGGCAGTATTAATCCATAAGCGGCAACAATCATGACATCCGGTTGGAGTGCCGTCAGCTGTGCCTGTATATCTGGTGATGCTAATGTGGCGGGTTGCAGAAGTGTCAGGTTATGTTGCTGTGCCAGTAATTTAACTGGACTGGCTTGTAGTCGCATGCCACGTCCGGCGGGCCGATCTGGCTGGGTGAGTATCAAACAGATATCAAGTTTTGTTTTTTGCAGCGCTGCTAAAGCATGTGCTGCAAAGATAGGTGTGCCTGCAAAAATAACTCTCATGAATACCTGTGTTTGCTAGGTGAATATGAATTAACTAATGTGTACACCACAGGCGAAGCTAGTTAGAGCCTGTTTACGATCTTCTGAGTAATAGTGCCAAGAAAGCCAAATGAATGAGCTGCAAGCTGGTATCAAGTTTACGTTCGCAGTTTTTCCATAATCTTCGGCACTTTTCCAGCCAGGCGAAACTACGTTCCACTATCCAGCGCCTGGGCATAACCTTGAAGGTATGCAGTTTGCTGCGTTTGGCGATCTGCACGGTGACAGGTTTGCCCAGAATTTCTTGCACACTTTCGGCAAATGGTGCTCCAGTATAGCCACCGTCACACAGCAAACCTTGCACTTGTCCCAAACTCGATCTGCAACGCTTCAAGGCCTGCAATGCACCGTTACGGTCAGTCACTTCCGCTGTCGTCACTGCAATGGCGTGCGGCAACCCCAAGGTATCAACAGCGATATGGCGCTTGATGCCCGACACCTTCTTGCCGGCGTCATAGCCTTTCTGGTCAGCCGTGTCTGTATTCTTCACGCTTTGCGCGTCCACAATCAAGAACGTGCTGCAAGCGTTGCGCCCCAGTTTCTCTCGGGCCGCGCCAACCTGATTTTTTTAATGCCTGCTCCAGCACGCTCACGCCGTGCTGGTCAGGCTCATTCCATTTGCGCCAATAGGCATATACACTCTGCCATTTGGGAAACTCTCCGGGCAAAAATCTCCACTGGCAACCAGTACGCAGCAGATACAGCACAGCACAAAATACTTCATACAAATCTATTGTCGTGGGTTTGGTGCTGCGCCTCACGCTACGCAATAGCGGCTCTATCTCGGCAAACTTCTCTTTGCTAATATCACTGGCATATTTTGTTCTCTTCATCCACGTATCGTAAGGAATAATGATGAGATCGTAAACGGGCTCTTAGGCAATTTGTTGGTGTTTACGTGCTTGCTTTTTTAGTTTGGTCAAAATGCGGGATTGCTTGAAAGGCGAGAGATATTCAACAAATACCTTGCCAACGAGGTGATCCATTTCGTGTTGGATACATACCGCCAACAATCCAGCCGCATCCATTTCAAATGTTTTTCCGTCAATATCAATTGCCCGTACAGTAATCTGTTCTGCGCGAGTAACTTTGTCGAAAATACCTGGTACAGAAAGACAGCCTTCCTGCAATTCCGATTGTCCTGAGCTGGCCGTAATTTCCGGGTTAATCAGAGTTAGGAGTTTATTACGTGTTTCAGAAGTATCAATTACGATGACACGCTGATGGACATCAACTTGAGTGGCGGCCAGACCAATTCCTTCCGCATCATACATGGTTTCGGCCATATCATTGACCAGCGTGCGTATTTCCTGTGTCACTGCCGGAACAGCAGCTGCGATTTTGTGCAATCGTTCGTCAGGATAGCGAAGTATATTCAGAATTGCCATAACAAATTTGTGTAATTCGAGTTCTGGAATTTTAAAGAATGATTCTATCATTATGCATCAAGCAGCTTTTTGGTTGGCTGACTGCCTATCCAGGCGGATCATTTTGCAACCCGCTTAGAATTTAGAAGTAAGTTATTACTTTATTCTTGCGGGCACTCTGATGGAGATAAGAGTCCTTATGCGAACTTTTATGATTATATCTGTGATTTTGTTTGTTGGCCTGTTTTCGAGCTCATCTTTTGCTGCTGCGAATACAGTTCAGTTACGAGGAGATGCGCCTGCACGCTATCAAATTGTACCAGGTGACACACTATGGGGAATTGCTTCCCGTTTCCTTAAAGAACCGTGGCGTTGGCCTGAAATCTGGCAAATGAATCGTGGACAGATCAAAAATCCTCACCGGATTTATCCGGGCGATGTGGTGATTGTAGAAAATACACGCTATGGCAAACGTTTGAGAATCGCAAATGAAAAAGGTACTGTGCGACTTTCCCCTCAGATTCGTGTCGAGGAATCAGCATTACGTGCAATTCCTACAATTGCTGCCGAACGGATCAAACCTTTTTTGGATCAACCGCTGGTAATTGAGCGAGATAGACTGGAGGGAGCACCAGTTGTGCTCGGCGCCAGTGATGATCGAGTTATTCTGAGCACAGGCGATAAAATCTATATACGTGATTTACCCACTAATCAAGGGCTGATGTGGCAAGTATTTCGCCATGGTAAAGCATTAATTGATCCTGATAGTAGCCAAGTGTTGGGCTATGAGGCGATTTACCTGGGGGCCGTAGAAGTCACTGATTTTGCAGATATCAGTACTGCAAAAATTACCCGCTCGGTTCAGGAAATTTTAAAGGGTGATCGTCTGATTCCGCTTTTAGCTGAAAATATCGATAATTATTTGCCGCATGCACCCGATTTTCCCGTAAATGGCCGCATTATTTCGGTCTATGGCGGCGTTAATGAAATTGGTGAAAATATGATTGTTGCACTCAATTTAGGAAGCAGCAAAGGAATGGAACCAGGACATGTATTAGCGATTTACCACGAAAATAATATTCGTTCCCCTGAAGGGAGACAAATTAGCTTGCCTGACGAGCGAGTAGGCCTGGCAATGGTTTTTCGTGTGTTTGATCAGGTTTCTTATGCTCTGATTATGCGCAGCACACAAGTGATCAAAGTTACTGATGCCGTGAAGACGCCCTGACAAGACTATACAAAGTTACTATACTCGCCCCGTATCAATAGGTTGTTGTGATTGTTATTGGGGGTAGTGCTTTTTTATGCAGATTGACTGGGATGTTGAATCTTGGCTACGTCTTGGATTGACGGAAGGAGTTGGCGGGAGCGCGTTACGTCGTTTGCTAATTACCTTTGGTGATCCGGCTGAGGTACTGGCAGCCAATCAGCAGGCGCTTGAAGGAGTTGTCAAGAAAACGGTTGCTGCCAATATTTTACAACGCAGAATAGATACAGATAAATTTGCGCAAACAATCGATTGGCTAAAAGATCCCCTCAATTCTTTAATTACGTTTGCAGATACGGATTATCCAGAGTTTCTGCTAAATATTGCTGACCCCCCCCCAATTCTTTATTGCAAAGGAAGACGAGAGTTTTTAACGCGCCCGGCATTGGCAATAGTGGGCAGTCGGAATGCGACACCACAAGGAATGGCAAATGCTGATGCGTTTGCTGAAGCGGCCAGTAATGCTGGGTTTTGTGTAGTAAGTGGTTTGGCGCAAGGCATTGATGCAGCAGCGCATCAAGGCGGATTGCGTGGCGCGGCTTCCAGCATAGCGGTAGTGGGTACTGGGCTTGATCTGGTTTATCCTTCCAGAAATCGTGAATTGGCACATCAATTGGCCAATGAAGGTGCGCTCATCTCAGAATTTCCTTTGGGAGTACCAGCGATGCGTAATAATTTTCCACGCAGAAACCGGATTATTAGCGGAATGTGCCATGCTTGTCTGGTGGTGGAAGCTACGCTGTACAGCGGTTCATTGATTACCGCTAGGTTAGCCTTGGAGCAAGGGCGGGATGTGATGGCAATTCCTGGTTCTATTCATTCTCCGCTGTCAAAGGGGTGTCATGCGCTAATTAAACAGGGAGCCAAATTAGTTGAAAGTATCCAGGATATTTTAGATGAGCTCAATCATTTACCCCCACAAGTGAATGTATCCACCTCTGCTGTGTCAGAGGCTATGCGTGACAATATCAATACGGATGATAGTGCGGCGGATGATAACAAGCTGCTGACATGCTTTGATTATGATGCAATTGATATTGATACGCTTTGTATACGTAGCGGCTTGACGGTTGAGGTGGTATCCGCCATGCTGTTGGCCTTGGAATTGGAGGGGAAAATTGGCAGCCTTCCAGGAGGGCGATATCAGCGTATTCGTTGATTGATTTATGTACTGAGCACTTGTTGAAATTCAAAATGCTCATGTGTTTCAAGTATGCGCTTTTTTCTAATGTTACTTGATGCTGCCCCCTTTGATTGATGCCCCTTGAATAGATTCTGAATATTGGTTGAGAAACAACTTCGATAACGCTAATTATAAAAAGGAAGTTTTATGGCTCGTTTTGGGGATGAAGAAATAACGCTGACACTAGATTGGTTGTCTGGATTTTATCCACATGACACGGAAGATGATTTAGCCGAGCTGGCCGAAAGCAATTCAATGCGTTATTTTACAGAAGAAGAAATGGAGGTGATTGACACAGAAGGACGTGGATTCATCTTTTTTCTAGAACAAGCTGGGGTGATCAATCCCGCACAGCGTGAGTTGCTGATCGAGCGCATTATTCGTATGGATGGTGAAGTAACCAGTGTCGAAAAAATAAAGCTGGTGGTGTTGCTTGATTTTTGGATTCAGAAACATCTGGCCGATGATACGAGTAGCACGGTTGACAAGTTATTTATCGTGGGTGATTTCCGTCAACAACACTAATTGATAAATACTGATATTAGGTAATATTTCTTTGTTAATTTATTTTTAACAGATAGCTGTAAAGTAAAATTGTCAAACTGATTGACATAGCCGTGTACCGGTTATCTGTTGTTGTTAGCTTTAAAGTGTTTTATGAGTAAAAAACTGATCATTGCCGAGAAACCTTCCGTTGCAAATGACATCGCGCGTGCCTTGGGTGGTTTTACTAAACAAGGCGATTATTTTGAAAGTGATGAATATGTTTTGTCTTCTGCAATCGGGCATTTGCTGGAGTTAATCGTTCCGGAAGAATTTCAAGTGAAACGAGGGAAGTGGAGCTTCGATCATTTGCCTGTTATTCCTCCGCGCTTTGATCTTGCTCCCATCAAGAAAACGGAAGATCGTCTCAAGCTATTAAGCAAATTAATCAAGCGTAAAGATGTTGATACATTAATCAATGCCTGTGATGCGGGTCGTGAAGGTGAACTGATCTTTCGCTATATTGTGCGCCATACCAAAAGTAAAAAAGCCATCAAGCGTTTGTGGCTGCAATCCATGACACCAACAGCGATACGTGATGCATTTACTAATTTGCTGGAAGACAATGAGATGCAACCTCTGGCGGATGCGGCGGTAAGCCGTTCTGAGGCAGATTGGCTGGTGGGCATTAATGGTACGCGTGTCATGACGGCATTTAATTCGCAGGAGGGTGGTTTTCATAAAACAACTGTAGGCCGTGTACAAACTCCAACCCTTGCCATACTGGTTGAAAGAGAAGAGGCGATCAAGAAATTTGTTGCCAAGGATTACTGGGAAGTTCATGCTGTTTTTCAGGCCGAAAATGGTGTGTATAAGGGTAAGTGGTTTGATGAGAAATTCACCAAACACAAAGATAAGCTGGAAGAAAGAGCTGATCGGATTTGGGATCACGCCAAAGCAGAAGCGATTCAAAGTAAATGTGATGGGAAAACTGGTATCGTTTCTGAGGAAAGCAAGCCGGCGAAAGAAAATTGCCCTTTACTCTATGATTTAACCAGTTTGCAACGCGATGCGAATAGTCGTTTTGGTTTTTCTGCTAAAACCACACTAAGTCTTGCACAAGCTTTGTATGAAAAACACAAAGTGCTCACCTATCCTCGTACTGATGCACGTGCGTTGCCTGAAGATTATTTGGAAACAGTAAAAGATATTCTGCAAACAATGCAGACATCGCATTATGGACAATTTGCAAGCCATATCTTGCAATCTGGTTGGGTAAAACCAAATAAGCGAATTTTTAATAACACGAAAATTTCTGATCACTTTGCGATTATACCGACAGCACTGGCACCCAAAAAGCTAAGTGAAGCAGAAGAAAAACTCTATGATCTGGTTACCAAACGTTTCCTGGCTATCTTTTACCCAGCTGCTGAATTTTTGATTACCACTCGCATTACCAGAGTGGTGGATGAGCCGTTTAAAACAGAAGGTAAGGTTTTGGTGCACGCTGGTTGGCAGGCTGTGTATGGCAAAGTGGCTTCTGTTCAGAATCAGGATGAAGCCGTGTTAGTAGCCGTGACGCCAGATGAAACTGTTTTAGCTCAAGAAGTAAACGCGGTTGCCAATCAGACGCGTCCGCCTGCGCGGTATAACGAATCTACATTGCTGTCTGCAATGGAAGGTGCTGGAAAATTGGTGGAGGATGAGGAGTTGCGCGCGGCAATGGGTGCGAAAGGTTTGGGAACACCTGCGACGCGTGCCGCTATCATCGAGGGTTTAATCCATGAAAATTATGTTGAACGCTTGGGAAAAGATCTGCAACCCACTGCCAAAGCTTTTTCACTGGTGACTTTGTTGCGAGGAATTCAGGTGCCTGAACTGATTTCTCCGAAATTGACCGGAGATTGGGAGTTCAAGCTACATCAAATTGAGCAGGGACAACTTGCGCGCAATGTGTTTATGGAAAAAATTGCGACCATGACACAGCATATTGTTGAGCAAGCTAAAAATCATCGTGGCAAAACAATCAGTGGCGATTTTGCGACACTGCAAGTTCCTTGTCCCAAATGTGGCAATGTTGTCAAAGAGACGTATAAGAAATTCCAGTGTCAGCAATGTGATTTTGCTCTATGGAAAATTTTGGCAGGGCGTCAATTTGAAGTCCATGAAATGGAGACGCTTATCTCAACGCGAGAAATTGGGCCTTTATCCGGTTTTCGTAGTCGAATGGGACGCCCGTTTAATGCATTGATCAGATTAACTGATGATTACGAGATGAAGTTTGACTTTGGTAATGACCTCTCCGAAGCCGAGGAGGCTGTTGATTTTTCGGGGCAACAAGCGCTTGGAAAATGTCCGCAATGTGGTCATTCTGTGTATGAGCACAAATTATTTTATGTGTGCGAAAAATCAGTTGGTCCTACCCCTTCTTGTCAATTTAAGACAGGAAAAATTATTTTGAATCGCTCTATTGAAGTAGAGCAAATTGGCAAATTGCTTCAATCAGGTAAGACTGATTTATTAAAAGGCTTTATTTCAAAGAAGGGGCGCCCTTTTTCTGCTTATTTGGTTGTAGGACCAGAAGGAAAAGTCGGATTTGAATTTGAGCCAAGGAAAACTAAGACCAAGACCAAACGTACTGACACTGTTTCGGAAACCGGTAAAGCTGCTTCTTGAGATCGATCGGCGTGGGATCGCTTGTTTTCCGAAACAGATGAGTGATTTTAAGTATCCATAAACGTCACAATAACGTATTTAGCAATAGCTGAAACAGCAGTGATCAAAACGGAGAGGCTGGCTATCAAGGCAGCTCCCTCGACGACGAAAAAAGACAGCGCATGCCCCATGCTTTTATATTCCATTTCCCCTGCTTCGTTGCGATGTCTATCTTTGCGAGTTTTGATCCAGTAAAGAATTATAAAAGAAATGGGAAGTGCGATTAATCCATAGAGTAAAGTGGCAATTGGTGCGGTTTCTTCCATCATAACTAGTCTCGTTGTTAGATATAAATAAAATTCTTGTTAGGAAAGTGCTGTATTGTATGTGATCCCGACTGACTTGAGTAGAACCAGTGATGCCGAGGTTCCATAGACAGCAGCAGATAAGAGAGATTCATGTCTAAACTTATTTAGCTTGCGGCAACACAGTAATTATATAACGCAGCTTTAATGAGTGAAGCAAAAATCTAGTAAAATTACTTACCAATAATTTTTGCTTTATATGTGCTGCTTTGCAATTTATCAATGAATGACTAACTAACAGTTGTTTGTAGCAGGGTGAATAAAAAATCGATTATATTTCTTTTGAGTGGCTTTTTATGAGCGGCACTAATCCATGAAATGGCTTGATCTTCCTTTGACGCATAGTGCTATGGGTCAAATCCATTTGCCAGGCTCAAAAAGTATCTCCAACCGTGTTCTTCTATTATCTGCACTTGCTGAAGGCATAACTGACATCAGTAATCTGCTTGAATCCGATGATACTGAGCGAATGCTGGAGGCACTAAAGATACTAGGTGTGACAATTGAGCATAGCAATGCCGGGCGCTATATCGTTACAGGGTGTGCAGGTGATTTTCCTGTAAAGTCAGCCCGATTATTTCTCGGAAATGCCGGCACTGCATTTCGTCCTTTGACAGCCGTGTTGGCGCTGATGCGAGGACATTATTATCTGACCGGTGTGCCACGTATGCATGAGCGTCCGGTAGGTGATCTGGTCGACGCGCTACGTCAAATTGGTGCAGCTATCACTTATCTTGGGCAAGAGCGTTTTCCTCCCTTGGAGATTCATCCTGCCGATATTCATCCTGCCGATATTTCAGTCAACGGTAATATTTCCAGCCAATTTCTGAGCGGATTGCTAATGGCACTACCTCTCACCGGTCAGCCAGTTACAATTAGTGTGAATGGTGTCCTGATTTCACAACCTTATATCGCACTGACCATTGCTCAGATGGCACATTTTGGTGTGCAGGTTGAGAGAGCATCCTGGCAACGTTTTACCTTACCTGGAAGCCAGGTTTATCGTAGCCCTGCAACCATTGCAGTTGAAGGAGATGCGTCTTCTGCCTCCTATTTTTTGGCTGCAGGTGCTATTGCGGGTGGGCCAGTACGTGTTGTGGGTGTTGGGCAAGATAGTTATCAAGGAGATGTTCGCTTTGTGGAAGCGCTTGAGGCAATGGGCGCGCATATTCGTATTGGTGATACTTGGATAGAAACTAGCGGCTCACATGAATCTGGTAGTCGTGGCTTAAAAGCAATTGATTTTGATTGTAATCATATCCCGGATGCAGCTATGACGTTGGCAGTAACCGCGTTGTTTGCACAAGGTACAACTACGTTGAGAAATATTGCCAGTTGGCGAGTTAAGGAAACAGACCGCATTGCAGCGATGTCAACGGAACTGCGTAAGCTAGGTGCTCAGGTGGAATCTGGAGATGATTTTTTACGAGTTACACCGCCAGATGGTTCATTGGTACCGAATGCAGCAATTGATACTTATGATGATCATCGTATGGCAATGTGCTTCTCTTTGGCGTCGTTTGGTGTGTCAGTACGAATCAATGACCCGCTCTGTGTCGCCAAAACTTTTCCCGATTATTTTGAAAAATTTGCTGAAATTACGCGCTGATAATTTCGGGTGTGTTGTTATGCTCGCCACGAATTATGCAGATCCGGAAATATTTTGTTTAAATTTTTATAAGCCATGAAGAATCAAGCTATTCCGGTTATCACGCTGGATGGTCCTTCTGCATCGGGAAAAGGTACCATTGCTCATCTGGTCGCACAGGCACTGGGATTTCACTATCTTGATAGTGGTGTGCTTTACCGATTGGTTGCATTGGCTGCGATGAAGCATGCGATAGCAGCAGAAGATGAGCCAAATATAGTAGCAATGGCTCGTTGTTTGAATGTTTCTTTTGTCGACGCAACTGTTCAGCTGGATGGCGTGGATGTCAGTGAAGCGGTACGCGCCGAGATATGTGGAGAGTATGCTTCCAGAATTGCGCAATATCCAACGCTTAGGGAAGTGTTATTGGATCGTCAGCGCAATTTCCGTGAGTTACCTGGTTTGGTAACGGATGGACGTGACATGGGATCAGTCGTTTTTCCAGATGCCACCTTGAAAATATACCTGACTGCTGATGCAGAAGAACGTGCCCGCCGTCGCTATAAGCAGTTGATAGAGAAGGGAATAAATGCTAACATCGCCGATCTTGTTGCGTCTCTTCGCGAGCGTGATGAGCGGGATAGTAAGCGTTTGGCATCGCCATTGCAGCAATGTGAGGATACGCATTTGCTGGATACAACTGGTTTCAGTATCGACCAGGTTGTCAATCAGGTGCTTAGTATGTATGCCGATATCAGTACCACCAGCCAACTTTAAGATACAAATCTTATTGTTGTTTTATTAACTAACCAACCGATCTTCTATTCGCTAGAAGAATTATTTTTAATCGAGTGTTTTTAAATGACTAATGCAACCAATGTAACAGATTCTACAGAAAGCTTTGCCGATCTTCTTAATGAAAGCCTGATGCATAAAGAAATGCGTGTGGGTGAAGTGATCACAGCGGAAATTGTGCGGATTGATTACAACTTCGTGGTAGTGAATGCCGGGTTGAAATCAGAGAGCTATATTCCGATTGAGGAATTTAAAAACGACAAAGGCGAAGTTGAAGCGCAAGAAGGAGAATTTGTCAGTGTTGCTATTGAAGCACTGGAAAATGGGTATGGTGAAAGCCGGTTATCAAGAGATAAAGCCAAGCGCTTGAGTGCCTGGTATGCTCTGGAAGACGCCATGGAAAAAGGCACGATTGTTACTGGCATGGTGAATGGAAAAGTAAAAGGTGGTATGACGGCAACTATTGATGGTATTCGCGCCTTTTTGCCGGGTTCCTTAGTGGACGTTCGCCCGGTCAAGGATATGACACCTTATGAAAACAAGGAAATGGAATTTAAGGTGATCAAGCTTGATCGCAAGCGCAATAACGTAGTGGTATCTAGACGTGCTGTGCTGGAAGAAACGTTAGGAGCGGATCGCGATGAGTTGTTGGCAAGCCTGAAGGAAGGTGCAGTTGTTCAGGGAATTGTTAAAAATATTACAGACTACGGTGCTTTCGTTGATTTAGGAGGAATTGATGGTCTGTTGCATATCACAGATCTTGCTTGGCGACGTGTCAAGCATCCTACGGAAGTTGTTAATATCGGAGATGAAGTCTCTGCCAAAATTCTGAAATTTGATCAGGAAAAAGTTCGTGTATCGCTGGGATTAAAGCAATTGACGGAGGATCCGTGGGTGGGCTTGTCCAAGCGTTACCCGCAAGGTACGCGTATGTTCGGTAAAGTGACCAACATGACTGATTATGGTGCTTTTGTTGAAATCGAACAGGGTATCGAAGGCTTAGTGCATGTTTCAGAAATGGATTGGACCAACAAGAATGTGTATCCATCCAAAGTGGTGCAATTAGGGGATGAAGTTGAAGTCATGATTTTGGATATTGACGAAGAACGTCGTCGTATCTCGCTGGGCATGAAGCAATGTAAGCCAAATCCATGGGAAGAATTTGCGCTTGGCTTTGAAAAAGGTAATAAAGTTACCGGTCAAATCAAATCCATTACCGATTTTGGGTTGTTTATAGGTTTACCTGGAAATATCGATGGCTTAGTGCATTTATCTGATCTTTCCTGGATTCAGCCGGGTGAAAAGGCAATTAGTGAATTCAGAAAAGGTGATGAGGTTGAAGCGATTGTCTTGTCCATTGATGTTGAAAAAGAGCGTATTTCTCTGGGAATCAAACAGCTGGAAGGCGATCCTTTTAATATATATGTCGCTGCGCATGACAAAAATAGTGTTGTCAAGGGTATTGTGAAATCTGTTGATGCTAAAGGAGCAGTTGTGACGCTCGCAGATGATGTGGAAGGTTATTTGCGCGCTTCTGAATTATCTCGTGACAAGATCGAAGATATCCGTTCGTATGTTAATGAGGGCGATGAAATTGAAGCGATAATTATTAATATTGATCGTAAAAATAGAAATATTAGTTTGTCAGTTAAGGCAAAACTCCAGGAAGAAGAAAGCAAGGCAGTTCGATCATTGTCACCGGCTCCTGCCAACGCGGGAACAACCAATCTAGGTGCGCTGCTAAAAGCTAAGATAGATAGCAAATCTTCAGAAGAATAAAAACGTATTATGACAAAATCTGAACTGATTTCCCGGCTAGCAGAACGTTTCCCGCAATTATTAGCGAAGGATGCAGAATTGGTCGTTAAGATAATTCTGGATGCGATGACTAAAAGCCTTGCTAAGGGAGAACGTATTGAAATCCGTGGATTTGGCAGTTTCGATTTGAATTATAGACCCTCTCGCATTGGACGTAACCCTAAATCAGGTGAAAAGGTGCATGTCCCAGAAAAATATGTACCACATTTCAAGGCTGGTAAGAAAATGCGAGAGTTGATCAATGCTAACTATAAGGAGCGAGCAGGGCTATATGATCAGGCAGCGGGTTAAGAAATTCATGTCAAAATAAGTCACTTTATTATCGAATATTGGAAATGTATCTAGTTTGTGGCTATATTTATATTTCCGGTGTTCGATCTTTCATCCTAAATCCAGACAGAAAAAATTGAATCTGAAGAAGTAAAAGTATGTTTGCTACCCTTATACGACTGCTCGTCTTTTTGTTTCTATTGAGCGTCGCCATCAAAAATTCTGAAATAGTCACAATCTACTATTATCTAGGAATAGAGTGGGAAGTACCGATGGTGGTTGTCCTGTTTTTCTGTTTTGCAATAGGCGCTTTGTTCGGTTATTTGTCCTGCTTTATGAAAAAAACACATCACAAAAATTAATGCTCCTGTTTGTATGAATGATCCGCGTATTATTATTGCGTTGGATTTTCCAGATCAGACAACTGCTCTCAATCTTGCAGCTAGGTTAGATCATAAGCTGTGTCGAGTTAAGGTTGGAAAAGAGCTGTTCACAGCCGCGGGGCCGCAGTTGGTTGAAAAATTAATGCAGTTGGGTTTTGATGTTTTTCTTGATCTAAAATTTCATGATATTCCCAATACCACTGCGGCTGCTTGTCGCGCCGCAGCATCGTTAGGTGTGTGGATGATAAATGTGCATGCGCTTGGCGGAGAAAAAATGCTACGTGCTGCTCAGCAAGCGGTGGAAGGGAGAAAAACTAAGCTTATTGCAGTTACGCTCTTAACCAGCATGAGCCGCGATGATTTGCGGGAAATCAATATAGCGGGCACACCAGAAATCATCGTGCAGCAGCTTGCTTTATTGACGCAACGTTGTGGCTTACATGGCGTCGTTTGTTCTGCATTGGAAGCAGCAAATCTACGAGCAGTAACAGGTAAGGGTTTTTGGCTAGTTACGCCTGGTATTCGTGCATCTGATGGGAATCAGGATGATCAGGTAAGAATTGCGACACCAACCTCGGCTATTCACGATGGTGCTGACTATCTTGTTATCGGCAGACCAATTACCCGTTCACTTGATCCACTCACAGCACTACAGCGTTTTAATGACGAAGTAACGGTAGCGCTGAATAATTAATTTTAGGAAATGCCTTATTGTTCAACAATACGTATTGCTGGCAAATTTCTAGAAGCAACTGTAAAAATCTTTTTAAGTGCCCAATCCTGGCGGGCTAACAGGCTAGTAATCAGAATGGTAGCTTTGACGCTTCTACGCGAAATTTTTACTTGTTGGCCAATTGTAAAATCGCGTCTGCGATTGATCTTGTTCAAAGTGAGTACCGCCATACCAATGGCCCATAAACAAAAGCGGCGTATACCTGTTTCGTGGGAGGGAATTAGACTAGTATAGATCATAGCATTCCATAAATGTGATCTTGCCGTTCCGATTAACGTCCCTAGCCCGTTGTGAAAACCTGGTTCTGGGTATTCTGGCTGTAACTCATTGAGATCGAAGCCTTCTTTTAGGAAAACATCTCGTGGTAGCCAGCAAGCACCTCGTTTTCTATCTTCCCAAATATCTTTTAGGATATTGGTCATTTGCAAACCTTGCCCAAACGATACCGACAATTCCATCAAAGTGGATTTATGCTGATTAATTTCAGGTGAGTAATCGCAAAAGAGTTCGGTCAGCATTTCACCTACGACACCGGCAACATGGTAGCAATAGAGGTCCATGGCAGCCATATTTTCTAAACCTGATAGCGAGGCTTCTTCCTGATAGGCGGCCATACCTTGGCTCATGATGCGAATACAGCGCTCAAGCGCCTGGCGTTGCACTGGGTTGAAGCTGTGTGTGATGCGTATGACAGTGGAGGTGTTGCGAATTAAGTCATGCTCGGCGGGAATAGTATGATCTGAGAGTAAAGGAGACAAGGTTTGTGCAAAAACATCCGCAGCGACATTACCACTGACAACTTCAGTAAACATTGTGGCGAATTTATGAGTTTGTTCTGGTGTCAGAGCGCTATCATCCTCAACTGTGTCAACGATGCGGCATAACAAATAAGCATTACCGATTACTGCACGCAATGTCGGTGGCAATTGGGGAATGGTTAGTGCAAAAGTGCGTGATACACCTTGCAAAATATGATCTTGGTAGCGTGTATCATCAAGTGTTGTCGTGGTAACAATAGTATCCGGCATAGCTTGGTTTCTATACGATTTTAGGAGGGTATTTTTTCCAAGGCATACAAATCTTCTACGGTTTCACGTGCACGAACAAGATGGACAGCATCACCTTCCACCATAATTTCTGCTGCTCGTGGTCGAGTGTTGTAATTGGAACTCATGCTCATACCATACGCACCAGCAGACATAATTGCCAGCAAATCATCTTTTGCTAATGCCAGACGACGATCATGCCCAAGGAAATCTCCTGTTTCACAAACAGGGCCGACAATTTGATACAGCTTTTCTTCTGCATCGCGTTTGGTAGTTGATTGTATTGCGTGATATGCCTGATATAAGGTGGGGCGCAATAGATCGTTCATGGCCGCATCTACAATGGCAAAGTTACGATAAGGAGAATGCTTGAGATAGCATACTTGTGTCAACAATATGCCAGCATTGCCTACCATGGAACGCCCTGGTTCGATCAGCAATTGCTGTTGTGGATAATCTTCAGTAGCAGTGCATAACGCTTTGATATATTCTGTGATTGTCGGAGGTGTTTCCTGATCGTAACGAACGCCTAATCCACCGCCAAGATCCAGATGCTCGATCGTGATATGCATGGTTTGCAAGCGCTTCAACAAATCCAACATTTTATGAGCAGCTTCAATAAAAGGTTCGATTTCAGTCAACTGCGAGCCAATATGACAATCTAATCCCGCGATACGAATATTGGGCAGTTGTTGCGCTAATGCATATATACGTTCGGCTTCTGCTGCTGGAATACCAAATTTGTTTTCCTTCAATCCCGTAGAAATATAAGGATGCGTGTTGGCATCTACATCTGGGTTAACACGTAAACTGGTTGGCGCAATCTTTTTCATCTGCCCAGCAATCTCGTTTAACGTAATTAATTCCATTTCTGATTCAACGTTAAAGCAGAGAATATTAGCTGCTAATGCTGCGCGCATTTCTTCGCGCGTTTTCCCAACACCAGAAAAAACAGTTTTTTGTGGATCACCTCCTGCTTTTAATACGCGCTGTAATTCTCCTCCGGAAACAATGTCGAAGCCGCTACCTAAGCGCGCGAGCAGATTTAACACAGCGAGATTCGAGTTGGCTTTTACTGCATAGCAAATGAGGTGATTGCGCTGGCCAAATGCGTGTTCAAAAGCTTGATAAGCTGAACGAATGGCGGCACTTGAGTAAATATAACAAGGCGTGCCAAATTCAGCTGCAATTGCAGCAAGTGGCACGTCTTCTACATAAAGTTGATTGTTTCGGTAATTAAATGAGCTGAAATGGCTCATAGATTTTCCTGTGTATGATGATGTGCGGGTGGATCTTGTGGCATATAAAGTGGACCTTTATAACCGCAGGCAGACAAGATCAATTGTGATAATAGTATTAAACCAAATATGCGCAGCATGTAGTTTACATAGAATAAACAGTTAGGATTCATACCAATATTTACTTGGTAGAACAAGCTCAGGTTGCAAATATAGTATCTTGTCATTGAGCTACATTAGGCAACCACTGTACCAGTTCATTCAGTAGGTTGTCACTTGCTGTTGCAAAGGCAGCAACAGCACCTGCGGCATCAGCGGTTTGAGTATTCTGCTTTTCAATAAAATTTTGTTGTGCTACGAGTTGATGCGTATGTAGCTCGTATAACGTCGTGTGTAGTTGTATGACAACTTCGCTGCTATCTGGAGAATCAAAAATTTGCGTGAATTCCACCAGGTTAATTTTTAGCAAATAATTGGTTGTTGTTTTGTAGTTAGGGTAACGAGGATTTTTGCTAGAAAAATGCTGTTTGAAGCGTTCAGTAAGCAGCTCAGCTGGAGATGCATTCCAGCGGCTAGCAGCATAGGTGTAAACACGCGCAGGATCGTGATAAGCAAGCCGATAATGAATAGCTGATGTATCCAGCCAGCTGGGTGCAGTGATTGCAGCAAGCTGGATAGTTGCTGGAACAAGCGAGGTGGGCTGAGTAGTGGCGGCGGATGAACCAAGAGCATATATCGCAGCGGTAGTTGGTTCTTTGCTCGGCAGCAGGGTGCAGCCTGTTAACAGGATTATCAGAAACACCATCGGTAATTTCATCGTCATCTTATTACTGTGGTAACGGTTGTGGCGGAATAAATCCAGCTTCGCCTGGCCCAGGAGCAGCGTCAGGTTTGCCAAATATCAAGCTTTGTGGATGTGTTTCCAGCAAATTTATTAATTGATTTAACTTGCGCGTACTGTGCGTAACAGCCTGGCTGGTTGCATGCAGACTGGCCAGTGTGGCTGGTATTTCCTGCGCACCCTGAGTTAAATTGTCGACTAATCCTTGTTGTTGATTCAATGTGTGCAGAATTTGATCGGCACTCTCCATTACCTGACGACTTTGTTTAAGTGATGCAGTAAATTCATTGCTTAATTGTGGCAAGGTTTGCAAGCCGTGCTGTAGTTTTTCTGCCAATCGATCGTAATTCTGAACGGCTTGTCCCAAGTAGTCCAAAAGATTACTGAAATGGGCTTGATTTTTTTCGTTTAGCAACTGATTGATTTGCTTGATCGCGTTACTTGAGTTGGTAAGAATTTCTTCCAGAGAGTCAAATACAGTTTTGATCAAGGATGCTCGTAGCGGAATACGTGCTTCATCTTCCAGATAGCCTGATTCTGTTTCGATAAGTTCGTCATTGAGCTCAATATAAGTCAGGCCGGTGATTCCCTGGCTGGCTAGCTGGGCGTAAGTGCCGGCAGGCAGTTTGATCAAGCTATTGGCAGCAATACGTACGATGATATTACGCATATTTTCTGGATCAAAATAGATCGTTTCGACTTTGCCGATATTGACACCCCGATAGCGCACCGATGCTTCTGGGTTAAGGCCAGATACAGAGCCATCGGCTGAAATCAGCAGATAGTGATTGTGATCGATGTCATCATCACTGAACCATTTGATAGCCATGACAGCTGCGATGCCTAATAGCAACACAAACAGCCCAGCAGCAAATGCGTGTGTTTGATTTTCCATCAGGTTATTTTGTGATTAATTCTGGATTCACTGAGTTGATTTACGGTTTTCGGCCAGCAATTGCTCCGTTAAATGAGGTGTAATAACTTGTAACAGCTGCGAAAATATTTTGGGATTGGCCGCAATGACTTGCCCGCTGCGCAGATAATTTCCATTGCCTTCCAAATCTCCAACCATGCCCCCCGCCTCAAGAATAAGCAAACATCCAGCGGCAATATCCCACGGTGCCAGCCCTGTTTCCCAAAAGCCATCGTAGCGCCCGGCAGCAACATAGGCAAGATCCAGCGCAGCAGAACCTGGCCGACGGATTCCTACCGTTTTGGGAATCATATCCTTGAACATGGCCAAGTAGGCTTCCATATGCGTAAAATCCCGAAATGGAAATCCAGTACCAATCAGACATTCTCCCAAGTGTGTGCGTTTGGCAACGCGAATACGACGATTATTTAGATAAGCACCTGCGCCGCGGGTGGCGGTAAATAATTCATTGTTTACCGGATCGTATACGACGGCTTGTGACAAGGTTTCGCGATGCGCCAATGCAATTGAAACGCAGTATTGAGGAAAGCCATGCAAAAAATTGGTCGTGCCATCTAATGGATCAATAATCCATTGGTATTCTGCGGTATGCGCATTACTACTGGCGCCACTTTCTTCTGCTAGAATCGAGTGATCAGGATAGGCTTCACGCAATATTTTGATAATGGCATCCTCAGCTGCCTTATCCACTTCACTGACAAAATCGCTGTGCGCCTTACGTGAAACAGTTAAGCGATCCAGATCGGTTGAAGCGCGGTTGATAATATCACCGGCGCGGCGAGCAGCCTTGACGGCGATGGTAAGCATGGGATGCATGGCAAAATTACTTAAAAATCAAAAGACTGGAAAAGTTCTATTTTAATATGAATCCTGCTTCACCGCTTGATAATGTCCGCATTGTCCTTAGCCACACCAGCCATCCGGGCAATATCGGCGCCACTGCGCGTGCGATGAAAACAATGGGATTGAGTAAACTTTACCTGGTCAATCCCAAATCTTTTCCGGATAGTGAGGCCGATGCGCGTGCCTCCAATGCGCGCGATATCCTTGCAGCGGCTCATGTATGCGATAACCTGACAGCGGCATTGAATAATACTGTGCTGGCTACTGCGCTGACTGCTCGTCATCGAGATTTACCGCATCCCACCTGTAATGCCAGGCAAGCAGCAGCAGAGCTGATGCGATATGCGCAGCATCATCCAGTGGCATTGGTGTTTGGACGAGAAAGTGCCGGGTTAACGGCTGCGGAAATCAGTCGTTGTCAGTTAACAGTGCGAATTCCAGCGAATCCTGATTATTCTTCACTGAATCTGGCTGCCGCTGTGCAAGTCATAGCTTATGAATTACGCATGGTGTTGGAAGAAGCCGCTGTTATACAGCCTCCCGTTATTGCCTCCTTGCCGGATGCTGCCAGTTTGCAGGAGATTGAAGGGTTGCATCATCATTTAGAGCAAGTGATGATCCACAGCGGATTTTTAGATCCTGTACATCCAAAACACCTCATGCGCCGGATGCGGCGCTTGTTTGCACGCACCCGACTGGAAAAAGAAGAGGTGAATATTTTACGCGGACTGCTGACTGCAGTTGATCCGCAGCGCTTCAAACATTAGAGTTTTTTCTGATGTTGGATCACTTTGTTATTGCGCGCCGCTATGTTCGTTAATTTGGCGCAACAGTCGTTTTGAATGATGAACGTGTTGCCAATTTGTCAGCCAATTGAACAAGATTAGGGTAAGTTGCACGCCATTTAACCTCAGGGAAGCGTATATCCAGATAGCCCAATGCGCAACCTAATGCAATATCAGCCAATGTCATGGCGGCACCTTCACACCAGGCTTGATCACCCAAATCGGCAGCAGCGGCTTGTAAGCCTTGATCAATTTTTTTCTGTTGGCGCTCGATCCATTCCTGGCTGCGTTGTGCTTCTGGCCGTTTGCGTTCGAGGTAAATAGCCACGCAGGCATCAATAATGCCGTCTGCCAATATTTCCCAACGTTTAACACGTAAACGCTCTGCGCCGGAAGCAGGAATCAGCCGAGCGGAGTCAGCCGTACTCTGTTCATCCAGATATTCAGCAAGCAAGCGTGAATCAAACAGAATAAAACCATCATTCAAAATGAGTGCGGGTACTTTACCTAATGGATTGACCTGGGCAACCTTGGTATCGGGACTAAATGGCGGGTCATTGGTAAATTCGTAGTCGATATTTTTCTCTGCCAGCACGATGCGCACTTTGCGTACATACGGGCTGGTGAATGATCCAATCAGCTTCATGTGTGATCCTTTTGTTTTTAAGATAGTTGGGTAGTTATTTTATCGTAATCAGAGAAGAAGGTGGGCTATGCTAAAATACCCACCTCTTTTTGATGACGTTCGGATAAAAAATATTTTTAAGTGCTAATGAATGAATAGTCAAATCCTGCTCGCGCTTTCTCCTCTGGATGGACGTTACCAGCAAAAGGTAACGGCATTACGCCCTTTTTTTAGTGAATATGCCTTGATTCGCAAGCGAGTGCGCATAGAAATCGAGTGGTTTAAAGCCATTACAAGTATTCCAGATCTGACTGGGCAGGCTACGTTATCAGATGAAACTGTTGCGCGCCTGGACGAGCTATACAAGAATTTTTCTGTGCAGGATGCGGCGGCCGTCAAAGCTATTGAAGCGCGTACTAATCATGATGTCAAAGCCGTGGAATATTGGCTCAAGGAACAATTAGCAGACAATGAGGAAATCGTAGCGCGTTCCGAATTTATTCATTTTGCTTGCACTTCCGAAGATATTAACAATCTGTCACATGGTTTGATGCTTAAGTTGAGTCGGGAGCAAGTCATGTTGCCTGCGCTCGATAATATTATTCAAAAATTGGCAACTCTGGCGACCGAGTTGGCAGAGATCCCCATGTTGGCTCGTACGCACGGACAATCAGCCACTCCTACAACCATGGGCAAGGAAATCGCCAATTTTGTCTATCGACTCAGGCAAGGGCGCGAACGTCTCATGCAAGTTGTAATGACTGGCAAAATCAATGGGGCAGTAGGCAATTACAACGCGCACCTAGTGGCATTTCCTGAGTTAGATTGGGAAGCATTTGCTCGCACTTTTGTCGAGCAGCTGGGTTTGACCTTTAACCCTTATACCATTCAGATTGAGCCGCATGACAGAATGGCTGAGTTATTCGATGCCTATGCTCGTATCAATACGATTTTGCTGGATATGAATCGTGATATTTGGGGTTATGTATCACTGGGTTATTTCCGGCAAAAAACCAAGGCGGATGAAGTGGGCTCCTCAACCATGCCACATAAAGTCAATCCCATTGATTTTGAGAACTCGGAAGGTAATCTCGGTATTGCTAATGCTTTGCTCCGACACCTGAGTGAAAAATTACCAATCTCACGCTGGCAACGGGATTTGACCGATTCCACTGTGTTGCGCAATATGGGCGTTGCACTGGGTCATACGCTGCTAGCTTATGATTCCTGTCTGAAAGGATTAAACAAACTGCAAATTGATACAGCGCGTCTGGCAGCCGATCTGGATACTGCCTGGGAAGTACTGGCCGAGCCGATCCAAACCGTGATGCGTCGCTACGGTGTACCTAACCCCTATGAACAACTCAAAGCATTAACGCGCGGCAAAACAGGCATTGATCGCATGGCATTGCAGCAATTTATTACTCAATTAGATATCCCCGCAGCAGAAAAAGAACGATTATTACAGCTTACTCCGGCCAATTACACTGGTTTGGCTGCTCATCTGGCCAAAAATATTAGTACCTAATTTCAAGCTACTGTTCGCCTCCTCAGCATTTTCTATAGATCGTTCAACGATTCTAAATTAGAAAAGTATTATTTGTTGATCTTAGAGCCTGTTCAAAATCTTTTAAGCAAAAGAGCCAGGAATGCCAGCTGAATGAATTGCAAGCTGGTATTGAGTTTACGCTCGCAGTTTTTCCACAACCGTCGATTCTTCTCCAGCCAGGCAAAGCTGCGCTCCACCACCCAACGCTTGGGGATAACGGCGAAGGTATGCAATTCACTGCGCTTGGCAATCTGCACCGTAACCAGTTTTCCTAGAATTTCTCGCACGCCTTCAGCAAATGGTTCTCCGGTATAGCCGCTATCGCACAGCAGACTTTGTACTTTTCCCAAGCTTGGTCTGCAGTGCTCCAGGGCTTGCAACGCCCCTTTGCGGTCAGTCACTTCTGCCGTCGTCACCGCAATGGCATGCGGCAAGCCCTGGGTATCAACTGCGATGTGACGCTTGATACCAGAGATCTTCTTGCCAGCGTCATAACCCTTCTGGCCCGCCGTGTCCGTGTTTTTCACGCTCTGCGCGTCCACGATCAAGAACGTGCTGCAAGCGCTGCGCCCCTGTCTGGTACGAACCGCGCCAACGGATTTTTTTTAACGCCCGCTCCAGCAGGCTCACTCCCTCCGCATCTGGCTCACTCCAGATGGCCCAGTACGAGTGCACTGTGCGCCACTTCGGAAAACTGTCCGGCAACAGACGCCACTGGCAGCCACTCTTGAGCAAATATAGCACCGCACAAAACACCTCGTACAGATCCACGGTGCGCGGACGTGTCTTCTTCCTCGCACCCTCCAACAACAGGCGAACCTGCTCAAATTGTTCTCGACTAATGTCGCTAGGATAGTATTTTCTCATCCAGAGAGTATCTACCAAAAAAAAGATTTTGAACAGGTTCTTAGGGGTTGAAAAAATAAATATCATCCCAATATCACCGACACTGTTAAAGAAGGAGTGAATTTTATGCAAGAGTCACACAATCAGAAGCCGATTGACGAACAAAATTTATCGGAAACGGAAGAGACTTTGACGACGCAACATGCGGATGTATCGACTGAAAATACAGAAAATGTCGAACACGAACAGGAGGTTGCTTCCAGCCTTGAGCAGCGGTTGGAACAAGCGGAAGCAAAAGCAACTGAGTATCAGGATGCCTGGTTACGCGCCAAAGCGGAAACTGAAAATATGCGTAAACGCGCGCAAGCAGATATTACCAATGCGCATAAATATGCCATTGATAAATTCGCCACTGAGTTACTTGCTGTCATGGATAGTCTAGATGCTGCCTTGGCAGTCGAGAATTGTACGGTTGAAAGCTTAAAAGATGGTGTCACGTTGACTCGCAAGCAACTGGTAACGATATTTGAAAAATTCAACGTGCATAGCATTGATCCACAAGGAGAAAAATTCGATCCTCATCAGCATGAGGCGATGTGTGAAGTGGAATCAGATTTACCTGCCAAAACCGTTGCGCAAGTTATGCAAAAAGGCTATCGGCTGAATGATCGGGTCATACGCCCTGCTATGGTGGCAGTATCCAAGACAAAGAGCACTTGAGATTTCCGAAAAAACCCTTACATAGATACAAGACAACCATTCATTTTTTAAGGACACACTATGGCAAAGATAATTGGCATTGACTTGGGAACCACAAATTCCTGCGTTTCTGTTATGGAAAACAATAAATCCAAAGTCATCGAAAATTCCGAAGGGGCAAGGACTACCCCATCAATTGTTGCGTATACGGAAGACGATGAAATTTTAGTGGGCGCCTCTGCCAAACGGCAAGCGGTTACCAACCCGGAAAACACTCTGTTCGCAATTAAGCGTCTGATTGGCCGTCGCTTTGATGAAGACGTGGTACAGAAAGATATCAGCGTGACACCTTATAAGATTGTCAAAGCTGATAACAATGATGCGTGGATTGAAGCGCGTGGCAAAAAAATTGCCCCTCCGGAAGTTTCCGCACAAGTGCTGATGAAAATGAAAAAAACAGCAGAAGATTATCTGGGTGAACCGGTAACAGAGGCTGTCATTACAGTTCCTGCTTATTTCAATGATTCTCAGCGTCAGGCTACCAAAGATGCCGGGCGTATTGCCGGGCTGGAAGTTAAACGTATTATTAATGAGCCTACTGCTGCCGCATTAGCGTTTGGTCTGGATAAAAAAGAAGGCGATCGCAAAATCGCCGTCTATGATCTGGGTGGTGGAACGTTTGATATTTCAATCATTGAAATTGCTGAGGTAGAAGGTGAGCATCAGTTTGAGGTATTAGCAACTAATGGCGATACTTTCCTGGGCGGGGAAGATTTTGACTCTAGAATCATTGAGTATCTGGTAGATGAATTCAAGAAAGAAAGTGGCATTGATCTGAAGAAAGACATGCTGGCTTTGCAGCGACTTAAAGATGCTGCCGAGAAAGCCAAAATTGAATTGTCTTCCAGCCAGCAAACAGAAGTGAATCTGCCCTATATCACAGCAGATTCATCTGGCCCTAAGCATTTGGCTATCAAGATTACACGTGCAAAATTGGAAAGTTTGGTGGATGAGCTGATTGAGCGTACTGCAGGCCCGTGCCGCACCGCGCTTAAGGATGCCAATTTATCCGTATCTGATATTGATGATGTAATTCTGGTGGGCGGTCAAACTCGCATGCCGAAAGTGCAGGAAAAAGTTAAGGAGATTTTTGGCAAGGATCCACGTAAAGACGTGAATCCTGACGAAGCAGTAGCAATTGGTGCATCCATTCAAGGAGGCGTGCTGCAAGGCGATGTCAAAGACGTGCTGTTGCTGGATGTTACACCACTATCGCTGGGTATTGAAACCTTGGGTGGCGTGATGACCAAGCTCATCCAGAAAAACACTACCATTCCAACCAAAGCGCATCAAGTGTTCTCAACAGCGGAAGATAGCCAAACAGCTGTGACTATTCATGTGCTGCAAGGTGAACGTGAGATGGCATCCGGCAATAAAAGCCTGGGTCAGTTTAATTTGACGGATATTCCACCTGCTCCGCGCGGTATGCCGCAGATTGAGGTGACGTTTGATATTGATGCCAACGGTATTTTGCATGTATCGGCTAAAGACAAGGCAACTGGCAAGGAGAACAAGATCAAGATTCAAGCTAGCTCTGGCTTGTCTGAGGATGAAATCCAGAAAATGGTGCAAGATGCTGAAGCGCATGCCGAAGAAGACAAGAAAGCATTGGAACTGGTCACCAGTCGTAATCAATGCGACGCCATGATTCATTCAGTTAAGAAATCACTGGAAGAATATGGCGATAAACTGGATGGCGATGAGAAATCCAAGATTGAAGCAGCCTTGAAGGATGCGGAAGAAGCACTGAAATCGGATAATAAAGACGAGATTGATGTCAAAACACAAGCATTGACTGAAGCTTCGCATAAATTAGCTGAGAAAATGTATGCTCAGGAGCAAGCGCAGGCAGGTCAAGCTGATGCTGGATCAGCTGCAGCTGATCAATCTACTGAGCAGCCGGTCGAAGGCGAAGTGGTTGATGCTGAATTTGAGGAAGTTAAAGATAAGAAATAATACTTCCGGCAGTAAAGGTTGCAATGATCAATGATATAAGCAAATAGCTTATATGGCCTAGCAGTAAACGCAGAGAAAAAGTAGTGAAACACCTCACTCTTTAACTCTGCGTTATACGTTTAATACTGTAAATTTGATAGTCAATATTCATACATACAGCAGCGGTATCAAGTTTATAGCAAGCAGGAAATTTTATGAGTCAACGTGATTATTATGAAGTGCTCGGTGTTGGCCGGGATGCGGATGAAAGTGAACTGAAAAAAGTTTATCGCAAGCTGGCGATGAAATATCATCCGGATCGTAATGCCGGAGATGCTAAAGCAGAAGAAAAATTTAAGGAAGTCAAAGAAGCCTACGAAGTATTGTCTGATTCCAGCAAACGTGCTGCTTACGACCAATTTGGGCATGCTGGCCTAAATGGCGGCATAGGAGGTGCCGGTGCACAAGGATTTAGTGATGCCTTCAGCGATATTTTTAGTGATTTGTTCGGCATGCGTGGCGGAGGAGGGCGTTCTAATGTCCATCGTGGGGCTGATTTACGCTATAACCTGGAAATTACACTGGAACAAGCTGCACGTGGAACAGAAACCAAAATACGCATTCCTAGACAAGAAACCTGTGATACCTGTCATGGCAGTGGCGCCAAACCCGGTACCTCACCAAAAACTTGCCCGACATGTAATGGTCATGGCCAGATTCGTATGCAACAAGGATTCTTCTCCATTCAGCAAACCTGTTCGCATTGTCAGGGCAGCGGCAAGGTGGTTTCCGATCCTTGTAAAGATTGCCGTGGCACTGGACGAGTCAAACATCAAAAAACCTTGTCCGTTCGCATTCCAGCTGGGGTAGACGAAGGCGATAGCATTCGCTTGACGGGAGAAGGCGAAGCAGGTGTCAATGGTGGGCCAGCGGGGGATCTATATGTTGTGATTCATTTGGCCAGTCATCCTGTTTTTCAGCGTGATGGCAACCATCTTCATTGTGAAATTCCCATCAGCTTTACTGCAGCCGCTTTGGGAGGGGAAATTGAGGTGCCCACACTGGATGGCCACGCACGTATTAAAATTCCAGCTGGCACCCAAACTGGCAAAATTTTCCGTTTACGTAATAAAGGCATAACAGGAGTACGTAATAAATTAACGGGAGATTTGTTATGCCATGTGGCAATTGAAACGCCCGTTAATCTTACAGCGCGCCAGAAAGAACTGCTGGAAGAATTCGCATCCATCAGCCAGCAAGATGATTCACACCACCCACGTGCTAAATCATGGATGGAAAAAGCACGTGAATTCTTCGCGGATTAGCCTCAATCTCTCTTGAGTAATCAGCGGTAACCAGGCAATTTATTGACATGTCACTTAAAGTAGCCGCTGATTACTATTTGATTTAGTTCACCGACATTTTTTGAAAATTGAGGTGCTTATACGGTTTTAGCTGCTTGGTCAAAAACTTCTGTTTCTGCCTCTTTGGTGTATAAATGCACGTCCATTTGTGGGAATGCGATTTCAATACCTGCTTCTGCAAAGCGCTGATCAATCAGGATACGTAGGCCGTGTTCCAGTTTCATGCGATGTGCGAGTTTGCCGGTAAATACTTGTAGCTCGAAATTAAGTGTGCTGTCACCAAATCCGATCAGGAAAGCGGCGGGTTCTGGTTCATGTAGTATTAATGGATGATTTTGCGCGATCTCTAGCAGCAGTGCATGTGCCTGGTTGCAATCGGAGCCATAGGCGATACCAACTGGAATAACAACGCGAGTGGTTTGGTCGCTTAGCGTCCAGTTGGTGAGTTGATCAGTGATGAAGGTTTTGTTGGGAATGATAACTTCCTTGCGATCCCAGTCAATCAGAGTGGTAGCGCGAATATGAATTTTGCTCACAGTGCCGCTGATATTATTCAAGGTAATGACATCGCCAATTCTGATCGGTCGTTCAAATAGCAAAATCAAACCAGAAACAAAGTTGGCAAATACTTCTTGCAAACCGAATCCCAAACCGACACTAAGCGCCGCAACCAGCCATTGGATATTGGCCCATTCCATACCTAGTTTTTGCAGTGTAACAATGATACCAATGATTACAATGGCATAACGCAGCAAGGTGGTCATGGCATAGCCTGTGCCAGGATTCAGGGATAAATGGCGCAACACCAATAATTCAAGCGTACCAGGCAAGTTGTGTGCAGCAATGGTGGCGAGCGTTAGGATGATAATTGCCACCAGCAGCGTTTTGAGTGTAATAGGTTGGAGAATGACTTCTCCATCTATTTCTACCGAAGTGCGCCAGATAGTGATTTTTTCCAGGAAGCTGAATGCCGGCAGCATTTCCAGCCAGATAAAACTCAGACCGGTAATCAAGAGCGCCCAGATACTAATCTTTAAAAGTGTAGCGGATTGTTTGCTGATAGTTTTGACATCGATATAATTTTCATCCAGTAATTCCGTTTCGCCATTATCTGATGCTGCGCGTTGCGCTTGCATTTCTTCGCGCTTTTCAATGGCGCGCTTGAAAGCAATTTGTCGCTGAATAATCAGTAAGCTGCGGAAACCAGTAAAAAAGATGAGTGTACAAAATATGATCCAGATAATGGATTCAAAGATCAGTTGATATTGATAAATAGCGGCAAAGTAATAGCCAATTGCTGCCATGATAATCATGCTAATTTGCATGACAAACAATAGTGTTGCCCAAGATTTAGGGTTCAGCATCGGATTAAACGATTCACCTTGGTATAAGGCTTTTCCCGAACGGGTGATGGCCATCCAGCCAGATGCGAACATAGCGATAGCCAAACATAACAGCATGAAGGTCAGCCGACCGATACTGTTGCGGACTAAATCATCGTCCAGTGCATCAGTGAAGGCAATGATGAAACTCAATAGTGTGATAATCGGCGCAAAATACTGAACATCTCGGTACATTTTTTTGACGAGTTTTTCGGAACATTTAAATTGACCGATCAACATGCCATCTGGATGTAATAACAGCAGTGTGAATACCCATATAAACGCTGCAATTGCCGTCATTTGTAAACTGATCGCCAGCGCATGGCTCATTTCGGTATGAATGCTGTGCTGCAAAATGAGGGAAGATAGCAAAAAGGGTAAATATGCAAAGGAGGCGATAAGCAATGCGGATAAGAGTGCGCCGATCGGGTACAGCAATTTGTCTTGATTCACCTTGCCACGTAAGCGATTACCAGTTTGAATCCAGTTACGGTAGTTTGGCCAGTAAGTAGAGCGCGCAACGATCAATATCAGTGCAAATAGTGCAAATACGGCGGCAATATTTTTCCAGGTTGAATCGATGACTGCCTCAGCTGCGACTTGGGTTTTGCGTGAGGAGAGCCAATCTATAGCATCTTGGATGTCTTGCAGCATATTCAAAGAAATGGGATCTGCATTACGTGTCAATAACAGATTTTCTTTTAACAGTAACTTGTGTTGATCAATTTTCTCAGCCAATTGTTGCTGTACAGCAAGATCAAGCTGCAGTTGCTTGATATAGTCGTGCAATACTTGGGTTAGCTGCTCCACCATTTGTTCACGAGATTGTGTGAGCTCGTGAAAGGCTTCAGTAAGTTGTTGATAAGCAGGTGTGTGCGTTGGTGGTAAATCTTCATCAGCCATTTTTTGTTTGAAATAGCCATGTTCATTCATCATTTGCAGTTTTTCCTGCTCAAACCGGAACAGTTCCAGTTTGGCACTATTCAGTGTTTTCTCGGTTTGTGCCACCTCCGGTTCAATCATGATTTCCTTGAACTGTTTTCTAACCTCCATGCCTAGCGCGGTATCTTCTCCCTTTAGCTCAAGTCGCTGCTGCAAAGCGGTGTAACTTTGCGTGATCAGTGCAAGATGTTTTTCACTGTTTATTTTCTGATTAGCGAGCTGGGTTGTTGCTTCAGTGTAGCTGCTGAGTTTCTGGGCTAGCGCCTGATTATCCTGGACAAGTTTTTTCAAGCTGGGGTAGCGCCATCTTTTATCAGCAAGTAATTGTTGAGATTTTTCAACAACCTGCTCAGCTTCTACCTGTTTCCGACGATTGATTTCTTCTGTGAATAATTCGACTTCTTGTTCCAGGCGTTGGATATTAGGTGTCAAAACGTACTTGTTCTGTTGAGTAGCGATTTCAATTGTATTGGGCAGAACCAGTGATTCCAGTTCCAGCATGCGGGTTTTATCAGTCAGTGCTTGCAATTGAGCGGCGTGATAATCTTCCAGCGCACTGAGTATTTTTTTGTCAGTTGTTTTTTGCGTATCTGCGGTACCTTCAGTCAGGGCAACGCGAGCAGCATTAGTCGCCGCTATTTCTTCGCGAATCGTGATGGTGCGTTGGCGCAATCTGGCGATTTCAGCAGTGAGTTTTTGTTGCTGATTTTGTAAATCAGCCAAATTGGCTTGTGCTGTTACATGATGTTGTTCTAGCTCTTCTGCTGATAGCTTGGCGAGCAGATCGGCTGTGATGGTGGGGGTATGCGCTGATTGATCGGTTTTCTTAAGTTGTTTGAGTTGCTTGGGATGCTGTTCCAGCTGGTGTGAATAGCTGTCAGTTTTTTTCAGATCTTCCTGATGATCCAGTAGCAACTGCTGTTGATTGGTATAAATTTCAAGCAAGCGCTTCTTTTGCGGTGTTTCGTCACCAGTACCTAATACAGCAATTTTTGCCTGCACGGCTTGGAGTTCTTCATCCAGCGTATTGGGATAGCCATATCCGATACCCAGCATGATGAGTAACAAGAACGTTGTGACATGGAATAATTTGCGCATATATTAACTATGAGGGAGAGAAATTGCCGTTGCTTTTGTGATGATCGAGCGAGTATCGAGCAAACGATTATGCATAGGTAATATTCTATGATGAGAAATTGAATAGATTCTAAAAATTCTCAAGGAGTTTCAAAAATTTAATATAACGCATAAAACCGGTCACTGATAATCTTGCCGTCTTTCCAATGCTGGACTGCTACTTGATCAAATTTTTTATGGCCTAAGTCTTTGTGTTTGTATTCAAAATGCCACTCGCTCATCGTGACATCTTCCCCTGTGGCTGTTGAGATAACTTCTGATTTAAGCCAAGCTTCAACCCCTTCAAACAAATCGGATTCGCGCGCTTTGGCTTGTTCCAGGCCGTTTGCCACCACTTCGTTTTTCTCCATCACAATGCAATCAGGATGATAGTATTTATCCATTGATTGCAGGATTTCACCTTTGAGAATCATCTGATTTAGATCGTCCAGTTTTTCTGCTAATGTCATATTGGTTCCTGATTATTTAATTTGTAAACTATTTTGAACACGTTACCACCGACCACACCCTGGCAGCAATGAATTGCTTCCCGCTGCAACTCCTGTGAAGAGTTCTCTATAATCAGGGAATCGCTATTTAGAAAGGTCCATCATGCATCCAAGTCAGTGGAAATTACTGTCAAGCAAACGCTTTTTACCCTTTTTTGTTACCCAATTTTTGGGGGCGTTTAATGACAATGTCTATAAAAATGCGTTAGTCATTTTGATTACTTATACCATGGCGGAAAACGCTGGTTTGAGTCCGCAGATCATGGTGACGCTGGCAGCTGGTATTTTTATTTTGCCGTTTTTTATCTTTTCAGCTATTGCTGGTCAATTAGCAGATAAGTGGGACAAGGCACAGCTGATTCGCTACGTTAAGTTTGCTGAAATCATCTTGATGAGTGGAGCTGCTGCCGGATTTTATCTGGACAGCATTTCGCTGCTGATGGTGATTTTGTTCCTGATGGGCACGCAATCAGCATTTTTTGGTCCGCTGAAATACAGCATTTTGCCGGATCAATTACAGGAAGAAGAACTGATTGGTGGCAACGCGTTAGTCAGTGCCGGCACCTTTATCGCGATTTTGCTGGGTACGATTATTGGCGGTTTGCTGATTCTGGCAGAACAGGGTGGGATTATTGTTTCTAGCATTGTGATCGGAATTGCCTTCGCAGGCTGGCTGGCCAGCCTGTTTATTCCGCCAGTGCAGCCAGCAGCAGCCAATACCATTGTCAACTGGCACCTGCTAAAAGAAACGCAGATCATTATTCGACAGGCACGCAAAAATAGCACCGTGTTCCATGCCATTCTCGGAATCTCATGGTTCTGGCTGTTTGGTGCCACATTCTTGTCGCAATTCCCCACCTTTGCCAAGGATGTCATTGGCGGCAACGAGCAGGTGGTCACGCTGTTTCTGACGCTGTTTTCCATTGGCATCGGAGTGGGAGCGCTGCTGTGCGACAAACTACTCAAGGGCCGTGTGGCAGCAACTTATGTGCCATTAGGCGTGCTGGGCATGACGTTGTTTACCATTGACCTGTATATCGCCAGTTCCACTATCACACCCCTATCCGGACAGGAATATATCGGGGTGCTGCCTTTTCTGGAAACATTCACCCATTGGCGTATCGTATTGGATTTGCTGGCAATTTCAATCTGCGGCGGGCTGTATATCGTACCGCTGTATACCATTGTGCAAAATTATGCCGTAGCTTCTTTCCGTTCCCGCGCTATTGCTGCCAACAACATCATGAATGCCCTGTTTATGGTGGTTTCCGCAGTGGGTATCAGCATCATGCTGACACTGGATTTTACGGTTCCCGAAGTGTTTTTGACCATCGCGCTGCTCAATGGGTTGGTGGCAATTTACATCGCGAAACTGTTGCCGTATGAACTGGCCAGATCACTGCTGCAATGGGTTTTTCATACCTTTTACCGCTTGAAAATCAAGGGGCTGGAACATTATCAGCAAGCGGGAGAAAAGGTATTGATTGTTGCTAATCATTTATCGTTTCTAGATGCTGCGTTGCTCAGTGTCTGTTTCCCGGAGCGTCTCTGCTTCGCCATCAACGCTCATATTGCGCGCAAATGGTGGGTGCGCCCGTTTCTGTTTCTGGCGGATACAGTTGCACTGGATCCGGTGAATCCACTTTCCACGCGCCAGCTGATTGAGCGCGTCAAGAACGGTGATCGCGTGGTTATTTTCCCGGAAGGACGGCTGACCATGACGGGCGCACTCATGAAAATCTACGAAGGCCCAGCGATGATCGCAGATAAGGCAGGCGCAAAATTGTTGCCGGTTAGCTTGTCCGGTCCGCAGTACACGCCTTTTTCCCGCCTGAAAGGTAAAGTGCGTATGCGCTGGTTTCCTGGTATCACAGTAACCATTATGCCGCCCGAGAGTTTTGATCTGCCAGCGACTATTCACGGTAAACGTCGCCGTCGCGCTGTTGGGTTGAAACTGTATGACATCATGACGACAACCGTTTTTCAGAGCAATGTTCTTCAGCATACTTTGTTTCAATCGCTACTGGATGCAATGGCAATACATGGCAGAAGGCATGTTATTGCTGAAGACATTGAACGTCGTCCGCTGAATTATGCACAGCTCATCACACGCAGTTTTGTCCTGGGTGCAGTGTTACGCCGTCATACGCGTGCGCAGCAAAATGTGGGCATCATGCTGCCCAATATGGTCAGCAGTTTGATCTGCTTTTTCGCGCTACATGCTTATGGGCGTGTACCTGCCATGCTGAATTTTTCTGCCAGTACTCGTAATCTGCTGGCTGCTTGCCAGGTGGCGCAAATCCGAACAATTATTACCGCGCGCAAATTTATTGATACTGCAAAACTGCAGGAGGCTGTTGACAGCCTGAAAGCGCAGCAGATCACGCTGATTTATCTGGAGGATCTGGCGCAGCAGGTGCATGGTTGGCACAAGCTGTTGGGTTGGATTGCTGGCTGGTTACCGGAAATTAACTATCGTTTGACGCACCCTAAACGCGATCCTGCTGTTCCGGCAGTGGTATTGTTTACTTCCGGTTCTGAAGATATTCCCAAAGGTGTAGCACTCAGCCATATCAATTTGCAAGCCAATCGTTTTCAAACATCTGCGCGCATTGATTTCGGCCCAAGTGATCTGGTGTTCAATGCCTTGCCGGTGTTTCATTCCTTTGGATTGATGGGTGGCATGTTGCTGCCGGTGTTATCTGGTATCCGGGTGTTTCTGTATCCTTCGCCGCTGCATTACCGGATTATTCCGGAATTGGCTTACGATACCAACGCCACCTTGATGTTTGGGACCGACACCTTTCTTGCTGGTTATGCACGTTACGCCAACACTTATGATTTTTACAGCATCCGCTATGTGTTTGCCGGTGCTGAAAAGTTACGCGACAGTACTCGTAGACTCTGGTCAGAAAATTTCGGCGTGCGTATTTTTGAAGGATACGGCACCACGGAAACTGCACCGATTCTCAGCTTGAATACCCCGATGCATCATTACCCGGGTTCGGTGGGTCGTCTGCTGCCTGGCATTGCCAGCAAACTGGAGCCAGTTCCCGGTATTCAACAGGGCGGCAAACTGCTGGTATCCGGTCCGAATATCATGCTGGGTTATTATCTGGCAGCCAATCCCGGTACCATTTTCCCACCAGTCGAAGGCTGGCACGATACGGGTGACATCGTTAATTTCAATGAAGAAGGTTATGTGTTCATTAAAGGGCGCGCTAAACGATTCGCCAAAATTGGCGGTGAAATGATCTCACTCACTGCAGTGGAAGAAACCATCAATCGCCTGTGGCCCGGCTATGGCCATGCTGTCATCCAATTGCCAGACGAAAAGAAAGGCGAGCAAATCGTATTGATTACCACGTATCCATCAGCAGAGCGCAGCGAAATCGTTGCTTATTTCAGCAACAACGATCTGGGAGAACTGAGCATTCCCAGGAATATTATGACAATTGACCAACTGCCACTACTCGCCTCTGGCAAAACTGACTATGTGACGCTACATGAATGGGCCGCACCCAACAACTCGGATATGTAATAGGAACGAACCTAAACTTAGAATGATTTGCGAGCTGCAGTTGGGGGAATCAAAATATATTATCCAGTGTAAAGAGAAACAGTAATTTTGTACTCTGCTGGTACTGCTGTTGGATCATTTTGCCCGTGACACAAATGGAATTAGTGGTTTTTGGTATTCAGTTGCCATGATACTGGATCGTTACGTCGGCTAACGCCTCTTCGCAAGGACGGGATAAGATTGACACGATATGACGTTTCAACCTCTGCGGTCTTTGGAAACGGCTCAGCCGGTGAAGCAATCCAGCTCAATTATCGCAACAGAGCAAGCCAGTTATCCTTTACGTTCTGTTAGGCGTCATTACTGGATCGCCACAATCCTACAGATTTCACGATGACAACATAAAAACGGTCATTGCGACTGCGAGTACAACGTGGCAGGAAGCAATCCAGCGCACCGTGGGACTAAACACCAAGATGCGTTTCTCCATTTCTAGCTGCTTTACCCGAGCCTTCAACTTCCTGATTTCCTCCTGCTGCGGGGTGAGCTTCCCATTGCCACGAAAAGCTTGTCCTGCATAATCTTGTTGGTATTCCCTGATCCACCTTCTTAACATACTGGCGTTAATTTCCAGATTATGCGATACCCGCGTTGCTGTATGACCTTGATCCAGCACCAGACTGATGGCATCTAGTTTGAATTCCTTTGTGTATCGTTTCCTTACTATCATTTCTTTCTTCAGTTAAGTTATTCTCTCTTAACTGGACTGTCCGGTTTCATTGGGCCATGTCACCAGTGCCATTGCTTGGCTGGGATTTGTTTGGTTTCAGAAAACCAGAAAAGGGTTTGCTGATGTTACTTTAGTATGCCGAACCAGCCGAATTTGCACGCCAACTTGTAGTTTTTTCACGATAGCAAAAATTGCGCCAGTTGTTACCAGAATTTAGATGAAAGCATTAGGTAGCTATTTCAGCGCGCCCATATTTTTTTTTAATGCATTTAGATTAAAGTTAGCTCGCCGGTAGCCGATAAAGTTTGAAATTCATAAGAGGTTTTCAAACTATGTTGGTAACTGTTGGCTATCTTGTTGTCATTATTTCTGTGTTCGGTGGATTTGCCCTGGCGGGTGGCCACCTGGGTTCATTATTTCAGCCGGTGGAATTGCTCATGATTGGAGGAGCAGCTATCGGTGCGTTTGTTGTCGGTAATTCTGGTAAGGCAATCAAAGCTACTTTTAAGGCATTACCGACTGTTTTTAAAGGTTCTCGCTATACCAAAGTAGTCTATATGGAGTTGATGACATTGCTTTATGAAGTACTAGGCAAGATTCGTAAAGAAGGGTTAATGTCAATCGAGGCCGATGTGGATGATCCTGCCCAAAGTCCACTGTTTACGAAGTATCCTGCCATCCTGTCGGATCACCATGCTATAGAATTTATTACAGATTATTTACGCTTGATGGTGGGAGGTAATCTTAATCCATTTGAAATCGAGAATCTGATGGATGGTGAAATTGAAACCCATCATCAGGAAGGTGAAATACCGGTGCATGTTATCAGCAAGATGGGAGATGGCTTGCCGGCTTTCGGAATTGTGGCAGCGGTGATGGGGGTGGTGCACACCATGGAATCAGTGGGTATTCCGCCAGCAGAACTGGGGAAGCTGATTGCTGCAGCACTGGTGGGAACGTTTCTTGGGATTTTGCTTGCTTATGGTTTTATCGGGCCTTTGGCTAGTCGTCTCGAACAACGTTTGCATGAATCAAGTAAATTGCTGGAGTGTATCAAGGTGACATTGCTGGCTAATCTTAATGGCTATGCACCGGCACTCGCGGTTGAATTTGGCAGAAAGGTATTGTTTTCTACAGAGCGGCCATCTTTTCTGGAGTTGGAGAAACACGTCAAGGAAAGTAAATCCAAATAATATGGTGTTCTCTGCGTTCCTATTTCTGTATGAGGTGGTAGATGGCTGAAGATTTGGCACAAAAGCCGATTATTATCAAGCGTATCAAGAAGAAAGGCGGGCAAATTCATGGCGGAGTCTGGAAGATTGCCTATGCTGATTTTGTGACCGCGATGATGGCTTTTTTTCTGTTGATGTGGCTGTTGGGTTCAACGACCCAAGGTGATAAAGAAGGTATTGCGGAGTACTTTAAGACTCCCCTGAAAGTGGCGTTGTTTGGTGGAGATGGTAGCGGGGACAGTAGTAACATCATCAAAGGCGGAGGAGATGATTTGAGCCGCAAAATCGGCCAAATGAAGAAAACTGATTTTGATGATCTTAAACATTCACTCGATATGGATGCTTTACAGACGCTGCAGGAGCGTGTCGAGCGAGAACTACTGGAACAACTGAAAGAAAAAATAGAGGATGCGATCAACAGCAATCCGATTCTTAATAAATTTAAAAACCAGCTTTTGTTGGATATCACTTCAGAAGGTTTACGTATTCAGATTGTTGATGAAAAGAACCGGCCGATGTTTGAGATTGGTAAAGCGGAGCTACAATCCTATACCAAGGTGATTTTGCGAGAAATTGGCAAGATGCTGAATGATGTCCCCAACAAAATTAGCCTTTCCGGTCATACTGATGCCAAGCCTTATCCCTCTGGTGAAAAAAGTTATAGTAACTGGGAGCTGTCAGCGGATCGTGCGAATGCTTCTCGACGTGAGCTCATTGCTGGTGGTATGAATCCGGAGAAAATGTTGCGCGTGGTAGGTTTATCTTCTGCGGTGATGTTTGATAAAGAAAATCCATTTAGCCCGTTCAATCGGCGGATTAGTATTATTGTCATGAATAAAAGAGCAGAAGAAGCGATTACTCGTGAAAGTTTGGGCGAAGTATCGGTGCATTCCGAGGAAGAAATTAGTATACAAATAATTGATGAAAATAGTGTCATTGCCGACTGAGACAGCACAACCAGCAGTTTTTGGACCGTCATCGCTGAAAAAACCTCTGATTATCTTGTTTGGCAGTATGTTAGCCGCGGGTTTACTTGGTGTGCTGTTGCCTTGGTCATTGACTTTGCAGCAAGTGATCTGGCTGCAGGGAGTCATTGCAGCATTGATCAGTCTCCAACTATTTCATTTGCCCATCTGGCAGGGAGTGATTTATTTATTGTTCCTGCCGTTATTGTTATGGGCGGTTATTGCGCTGGATTTATCGGCTACTTGGTATTTGGCTGGATTTGTTGGGTTGGTGTTGGTTTATGGTAGCGTTTATCGCACACGAGTACCGCTGTTTTTATCCAGCCAGCGGGCAACAAACAGGTTGGTTCAGTTACTGCCGCAAGATCATAGTTTCAAAATGATAGATCTGGGTTCGGGTTGTGGTGGATTGATTTGTAGATTGGCAAAAATGTTGCCGTATGGTGTCTATCACGGTGTGGAAATGGCGTTGCTCCCTTGCTGGATAAGCAAGCTAAGAGGGGTGTTATCCGGGCAGCATTGTCAGTTTCAGTGGGAAAGTATCTGGCAACAAGATTTGTCCAGTTATGATGTAGTATATGCTTATCTTTCTCCTGTGCCCATGGCGCGTTTGTGGGAAAAAATTTGCCAGGAAATGCGTCCTGGTAGTCTTTTTATCAGCAATACCTTTGCAGTGCCAGAAGTCGCACCAGATCAAAGTATTCCACTGGATGATTTGAGTGGGGCGGTGTTGTATATTTGGCGGCTGTAAGTCAATTTCGTGTAATTTAGAATCTGCCTAGGGTTATTTCGTATGCTTCCTTGATTGAAATTTTGAGGAAGTCATTGGTATTATTCCCGTCGCCAGGTAGTTCCCTGTGGCCCATCTTCCAAAACAATACCCGCAGCTGCCAATTGCTCACGTAGCGCATCTGCTTGAGAAAAGTTCTTTTCTTTGCGTGCTTGCAAACGTTGCTGAATCAGATTTTCTATTTGTTCTTCAGAATAATCTCCCGTTTGTTCGGGCGTAGAATGCTGCAGATAGTACTGAGGAGATTGCTGCAATAATCCTAACAATCCTCCCAATGTTTTGAGCAAATTGGCGTAGTGTAGATCGTTGGTTTGGTTGACTTTACTTGCCAAGTCAAATAGAACAGCAACAGCTTCCGGTGTGTTGAAATCATCATTCATCGCTGCCATGAAACGTTGTGCATAAGGATCATTTTCCCAATCGATTGTTTCATTGATATGGGATGGAGAGTGATTTCTCAATGCGGTATAAAGCCGTTCCAGCGCGTTTTTAGCATCATTGAGATGCGCATCGGAGTAGTTAAGTGGACTGCGATAATGGGCACGTATGATAAAGAAACGAACGACTTCCGGCTGATAGCGAGTCAATATTTCGCGAACAGTAAAAAAATTACCCAGTGATTTGGACATTTTTTCGTTGTCTACGCGGACAAACCCGTTGTGTATCCAGTAATTGACGTGTGGATGGCCGTGTACCCCTTCACTTTGTGCAATCTCATTTTCATGGTGCGGGAATTGCAAATCTTGACCACCACCATGAATATCAAATTGCTCACCTAAATAATGTTCACTCATGGCAGAGCATTCAATATGCCAGCCTGGGCGTCCCTTGCCCCATGGCGAATCCCAACTGGGCTCATCTGGTTTGGCTGCCTTCCATAATACGAAATCTAGCGGATCTCGTTTGTTGCTATCGATTTCCACGCGTTCACCCGCGCGCAGATCATCCAATGATTTTCCAGAAAGCTTGCCGTAGTCAGGGAAGCGGCGTACATCATAAAATACATCGCCGTTACTAGCGATGTAGGCCAATTCCCTATCAAGCAAGGCTTTAATCATGGTGAGCATGCCGTCGATACATTCAGTAGCACGTGGTTCGAAAGAGGGGGGGATTACACCAAGTGCAGTTGCATCTTCTTCCATTGCCTGAATATAGCGAGCTGTCAGCGTGGTGAATGGCTCGTTATTTTCCAATGCACGACGGATAATTTTGTCATCAATATCGGTAATGTTACGCACGTAGATGACTTGATAGCCAAGTGTTTGCAACCAGCGCACGATACTGTCAAATACCACGAGTACGCGAGCATGTCCTAAATGGCAGTAGTCATAAACTGTCATGCCGCACACGTATATTTTGACTTTTCCAGCTACGAGGGGAATAAATTCGCGTTTGGAGCGGGTGAGCGTATCGTAAATTTTTAACATGGAAGATGCGAAAAAGAAATAATGGTGAGAAGTACCAATTTTATTGTTAGAATCAAGCACTTTTCTTTATAACTGCTTGCCTTGTATAGATTAAAGGCAAAACTGCGTGAGTATATCATAATGATGATTTTATCTTTTGTAGGACGTATAGCGCATTCGGCAAAGCTGGTCACTGTCGCTGGTTTTTCCTCGATGCTGTTGTTTGCTATTCCAGCTGTTTTTGCAGCTAATCCAACGGTTGAAATTAAAACGAATCAGGGAACAATTCAAGTAGAACTTTACGCTGAACAAGCACCAAAGACAGTGGAAAATTTTCTGAGCTACGTAAATGAAGGCTACTATGACGGTACGATTTTTCATCGGGTAATTGCTAATTTTATGATTCAAGGCGGCGGGTTTGACCAAAATTACACGCAAAAGCCCACTCGAGACCCTGTTGAAAATGAAGCAGCTAATGGATTGAGGAATGCGATTGGCACGATTGCTATGGCGCGCACTAATGATCCACATTCTGCTACTTCCCAGTTTTTTATTAATGTTGCCAATAACAATTTTCTGAACTATAGCGCTGCGACTGCGCAAGGGTACGGTTATACTGTTTTTGGTAAGGTAATTGCGGGCATGGAAGTGGTTAACGATATCGCGCATGTAGCAACTGGAGCAAATGGGCCATTTAATCGGGATGTACCCCAAGAAATGGTTATCATTGAAAATATCAAGGTGCTACCCGCAGCTGCTTCTCAAAATCCATAAACTGAGGATAAATTTAGCATGGTAAAAATACATACAAATCATGGCGTCATTACATTAGAACTGGATAGCGACAAAACACCCGTGACAGTAGAAAATTTTCTGCAATACGTCGATAGCGGGCACTATAACAACACACTGTTTCACCGAGTTATTGACGGCTTCATGATTCAAGGTGGCGGATATGAGCCAGGAATGAAAGAAAAATCTACACAGGCACCCATTCAGAATGAAGCAGCATTAGGCGCCAGCAATGAAACCTATACCATAGCCATGGCGCGCACCAATGATCCGCATTCTGCCACTTCCCAGTTTTTCATCAATGTGGCGGATAATCATTTTTTGAACCATACCGGTATGACAGCGCAAGGATTTGGTTATTGTGTATTTGGTAAGGTAGTAGATGGCAAAGAAGTGGTCGATGCAATCAAGAAGGTGAAGACTGGCCGTGCTGCTGGCCATCAGGATGTACCATTGGATGATGTGATTATTGAAAAAGCAGAACGGGCTTAAGGGTTTTAGGAGCTAAGGAGCAACTTCTGCGAAACTGGCTGCTTGCTAACGTTTTGCTGGGGTTCCTTAGCTATTTCGTTCTGTATTAATTAACAATATGTATTTTAATTAAAAATGGCAGCAGCTAATAAAATTTTGGAACAAGCGCAAAATCGTGCGCAAGAACAAGGATACAACTATCGAGGCGCACTCTTGCCGACAGAGGCGTATCAAGTTTTACAAGCCATGCCAGAAGCCAAGGTGGTCGATGTGCGCTGCTGTGCTGAATTAGATTGGGTGGGGCGTGTGCCTGGGGCGGTTGAAGTTGAGCTGATGACTTACCCGGGTATGCAGCCTAACCCCCATTTTGTGGAACAGTTGAAGGAACAGGCGGCAGAAGATGCAGTGTTGCTATTACTTTGCCGAACAGGGGTGCGATCTGATAAAGCGGCGACATTGCTCAGCCAGCATGGCTTTACTCATTGCTACAATATCCTGGGAGGGTTTGAAGGCGATAAGGATGAAGCAGGCCATCGTGGATTAAAAACAGGCTGGAAAGCTGCTGGCTTACCTTGGGTGCAAGGATAACAACAAGTAACAAGAAAGTAATCAGCTGCCAGACCATTCAATTACACCTGAATAGGCGGTCAATAAAATGATGAGCCCAAAACCAATGCGATACCAGGCAAATGGTGTGAAGTCGTGATGGCTCACGTAGCGAATAAATCCGCGTATCGCAATCAATGCACTAATAAAAGCAGCAATTGATCCGACGATAAACATTCCCAGATCATCACTATGTAGAAATTCACGGTGTTTGTAGACATCATAGAAAGTCGCTGCGAACATCACGGGAATGGCCAAAAAGAAGGAAAATTCCGCAGCGGCCTTGCGCGATAATCCAAATAATAATCCGCCAATAATGGTTGCACCGGAGCGAGAAGTACCTGGAATTAGCGCCAGGCATTGTGCACAGCCTATTTTTAGCGCATGTTTCCAGTTCATGTCTTCCACCTGCTCAGCTTCAATTTGGTGTTCTCGCCGTTCAGCCCACAAAATTATGACGCCCCCTATGACTAGCGCCAGCGCAACAGGCAGAGGATGAAACAGATAATGTTTGATGATCTTGATAAACAACAATCCTAATATCGCCGCGGGCAAGAATGCGATAAACAGATTCAGCACAAAACGATTGGCTTGTTGGGTGCCAATTTCTCTGACTACATTTATCAAACGTGCACGGTATTCCCAACAGACAGCGAGGATTGCCCCCAGTTGTATGGCGACTGTGAAAACCTGAGCGCGTTCATCAGTGAAATCAAGCAAATCACCAGCCAGTATCAAGTGGCCGGTGGATGAGATTGGCAAAAACTCAGTTAATCCTTCAACAATACCTAGTAAAAATGCTTTAAAGAGAATGAGCCAATCCATCGCGTTTATTGTGTAAGAGTTAGAGAATGATTAAACAGCGAAAAAACTATAGTTTACTGTAGATTTCACTCCCTCTTTTCTTGAATTCGTCTGCTTTTTGTGCCATACCTTCTTGCAATGCTTTGTCCTCAGATATGCCTTGTTGAGCGGCATAGTCACGTACATCCTGGGTAATTTTCATAGAACAGAAGTTAGGGCCGCACATTGAGCAGAAGTGAGCTAATTTGGCGCCTTCTTGTGGCAAGGTTTCATCATGGAACTGTCTGGCTTTATCCGGATCCAGACTCAAATTAAATTGATCATTCCAGCGGAATTCAAAGCGTGCTTTGGATAGTGCATTATCACGAATTTGTGCGCCAGGATGGCCTTTGGCCAGATCGGCAGCATGTGCTGCAATTTTATAAGTGATGATGCCATCCTTGACGTCGTCTTTATCCGGCAAACCCAGGTGCTCTTTTGGGGTGACATAACACAACATGGCTGTGCCATACCAGCCGATCATAGCTGCGCCAATTGCTGAGGTAATGTGATCATAGCCGGGGGCAATATCAGTGGTGAGTGGGCCTAAGGTGTAGAAAGGCGCTTCATCGCAGTGCTCAAGCTGCAGATCCATGTTTTCTCGGATGAGGTGCATGGGGACATGGCCTGGGCCTTCAATCATGGTTTGAATATCATGTTTCCATGCAATTTTTGTCAATTCACCCAACGTTTTTAATTCAGCAATTTGTGCTTCGTCGTTGGCATCGTAAATTGAACCGGGGCGCAAGCCGTCTCCCAGTGAGAAGCTGACATCATAAGCTTTCATGATTTCACAGATATCTTCAAAATGGGTATACAGGAAGCTTTCCTTGTGATGTGCTAAACACCACTTCGCCATAATAGATCCACCACGGGAAACGATGCCGGTCATGCGATTGGCTGTCATGGGAACAAAAGGCAGGCGTACACCGGCATGGATAGTGAAGTAATCAACGCCTTGTTCAGCTTGTTCAATTAAGGTATCGCGGAAAATTTCCCAGGTAAGCTCTTCAGATTTACCATCCACTTTTTCCAATGCTTGATAAATGGGGACGGTGCCAATTGGAACAGGGCTATTGCGAATAATCCATTCGCGTGTTTCATGAATATTTTTACCGGTAGAAAGATCCATGACAGTATCGCCGCCCCAACGGATCGCCCAGGTCATTTTTTCTACTTCATCCTGAATGGTGGAACCCAATGCAGAATTACCAATGTTGGCATTGATTTTAACTAGAAAATTACGGCCAATAATCATCGGCTCTGCTTCTGGGTGATTGATATTGGCAGGAATGATGGCGCGTCCACGCGCAACTTCATCGCGTACAAATTCCGGAGTGATCCATTGTTGGGTGGCTGCTCCAAAATTTTGTCCGGGATGTTGACGCATCAGCAATTCGTTCTTGGTCAGATCCGTAATGCGTTCTTTGCGTTGATTCTCCCGGATAGCAATAAATTCCATTTCCGGGGTAATAATGCCGCGCCGGGCATAGTGCATTTGTGTGACATTAATGCCACTTTTTGCACGGCGCACCGATCGTTTGAGATTGAAGCGCATGGCTGTCAACGTAGGATCTTGCATGCGTTTTAAGCTGTATTCGGATGATAATCCTGGGAGAACTTCTGTATCAGCCCGTTCTTCAATCCATTTTTCACGCAGAGGTAACAAGCCTTCGCGGATATCTATATTTGCTTCGGGATCTGTGTAAGGGCCAGAGGTATCATAGACGCAGATAGGTGGATTTTTTTCAATTCCTTGGCTGGTCTGGGTATCAGATTGGCTGATTTCCCGCATCGGAACTCGGATATCAGGACGGGAACCTTGAATATAGATTTTGCGCGAATTAGGGAGAGGCTGGATGGCCGCTGTATCGACGCGCGCTTTGTCGCTTGTGAAGTTTTCCTGTCTGGAAAGTAATGTTTTCATGCTATGCTCCTTAGAGAATGCCGCAAGGAGCAGGGAATTTCTCCCGGCTTCCCTCCGGCGGCGTTATCCGCATCAGGTATTAAGGGACTATCTCACCGGCATTCTGATTTTTCAGGAATGCGGACCCCTAGCCAAAGCTGTCAAGCTAAAGTAAATATGAAATAATTGCAAGTTCGATTCATTTTTGTTGATAACGGAAATTAAATCTATGACCGACCTTGAACAAAACCGCTTCAATATGGTGGAGCAGCAGATTCGCACCTGGGATGTGTTGGATCAGGATGTGCTTGATTTGTTATATCAGATCAAACGTGAGGAATTCGTACCAGTCGCTTATCGCTTTATGGCGTTTGCCGATATGGAAATTCCGTTAGAGCATGGTGCAGTCATGCTAACACCCAAAATGGAAGCACGTATTTTGCAGGAATTGGCTATCAAAAAAACTGACAAGATACTCGAAGTGGGTACTGGAACGGGCTATATGACTGCATTGTTGGCTCAGTTGGGTGCACATGTTGATAGTGTAGAAATTGTGCCGGAATTGCATGCTATGGCGAAAATCAACTTGCAAACACAAGATATTACCAATGTAACGCTTGAGCAAGGTGATGCCGCACAAGGTTGGCCGGATCACGGACCATATGACGTAATTGTGCTCACAGCATCCACACCAGTGTTACCCGAAGCGTTTCAGCAGAGCTTAGCGCCAGGTGGTCGATTATTTGCAATTGTTGGTGAGGAACCAGTGATGCAAGCGATGCTGATAACTTGTACTGCTCCGGGTGATTACACATCAATCCACTTATTTGAAACGAGTACAGCGCCATTAAAAAATGCCTTGCAACGTGAGCGTTTTCACTTTTAAAACTTTGTCAGTTAGCTGTTGCATGAAAAGCAAAGTTTGAAATTTCGATGTCACTGACCACTGACTGGGTCACGAGAATATATATACATGGTGAAATCGGGTAGTTAATGCTTAAAAAGTTACGCAACCTGTTTTATTTGTTACCGCTTGGTATGTTGGTGTGCTCTCACACGTATGCAACTGATTTAATGCAGATTTATCGTGAAGCACTAACAGAAGACAGACAATATGGCGCTGCGCGGGCTACTTATGTCGCAGCGCAAGAGCGAATGCCTCAAGGTAGAGCTGGGTTATTGCCGGATATTCGTTTGTCAGGTGTCGGTCAAAATCAGTATATCGAGACACAAGGATTGCCGGACAGGGTCATTAAAAATCGAGGTATCACAGCTACATTCACGCAACCGCTTTTTCGTTTTGAGAATTTTGTTATTTATCAACAATCAAAAAATGAAGTGGCGCAGGCAGATGCACAATTTATTATTGCTGCACAAGATTTGATTCTGAGGGTGGCGCAAGCTTATTTTGATGTGCTCAAAGCAAAAATTGATGTGGAGGTAGTGGAATCCCAGAAAAAAGCAATTCATGAGCAGCTGGAACAGGCTAAGCGAAATTTTGAAGTGGGTGTATCCACTATTGTCGATACACATGAAGCGGAAGCACGTTATGATTTGACGCTATCTCAGGAAATTGCAGCCAGAAACAAACTAGAGATTACCCAACATGCATTGGAGGTGTTAATTAATCGTTTGCCATATGATTTGCAGGATGCGAGTCTGGAAAAAATCATTGCAGATCCACTCGCTTTACCTCACGACAGCATGGAAGAATGGGTTAAGTCGGCAGAAGAAAGCAACTTTCAATTGAAGGTACAGCGTATTGCCTATGATATTGCAGAACAAGCAATTGATCTTGCCAAAGCGGGGCATTATCCAATGCTTGATTTTGTTGCGCAGTATAGTGACCAGCATGGGGTAGGGGGAGGATTTACGGGCCGAGGATTGGATATTGTGAACAAGTCAGTGGGAGTGCAGCTGACCGTTCCTATTTTTCAGGGGTTTTCTGTTCAATCGCGTATCAGGGAAGCATTGGCGAATCGGGATAAAGCACGTCAAGAGATGGAAAATACGCAACGTACCGTTGCATTGCGCGTGCGTCAGAATTATCTCAATGTAACCAATGGGATTGCACAGATTAAGGCATTAAAGCGAGCATTGACTTCCAGTCGCAGCCAACTTGATTCAACTGCTTTGGGGCAGGAAGTGGGGGTGCGTATGGAAATCGATGTACTTAACGCACAGCAACAGTATTTTGCAGCCCGTAGGGATCTTGCACAAGCTTATTATGATTATCTGATGGCACGGTTGCAGCTCAAAGCCGAAGTGGGAGATCTGGATGAAGATGATCTCATGGAAGTAAATGCGCTACTGTAGATCTTTATCTACTCAATTGTTTGGTAGATATTTTTGCTGATTGTGCTGGTTGTTGACAAGCTGCACGATAGGCACGCAATGTCTTTTGAGCGTACCCTAATACCGTATCGCGAGGATAGTTAATAGTTTCACGAAATCCAGTATCGTTGTTGATGCCAGCTGGCAGACTAGAAAGTAATTCCAAACCATCATGCATATGATTGATGGTGTAAATGTGAAATAAACCTTCGGCAACTGCATGAATCACAGTTTGGTCCAGCACTAGATTGCGATAGTTACAAGCAGGAATAATCACTCCTTGCGTACCATCTAGTCCAGCAGTTTGGCAAACACTAAAAAATCCTTCAATTTTTTCATTAATACCTCCTACTGGTAGCATTTCACCAAATTGATTAATCGCGCCTGTCACTGCAATCCCCTGCCTGAACGGCAAACCCGATAGGGCGGAAAGTAATGCGTATAATTCTGCACATGAAGCCGAATCTCCTTCTATACCGTAATATTCTTGCTCAAATACAATGGAAGCATTGAGAGCAAGTGGCGCATTATGGTGGAATAGAGCAGAGAGAAAATTTTGTAGAATAAAGACACCTTTATCGTGCACAGGACCAGACATGCCTACTTCCCGCTCGATATTGAGCAGCCCATCTTCTCCCGCAAAAGTATGTGCTGTGATACGCGTGGGAACACCAAAGCTGTAGTCGCCCATTTCAATGAGGCTGAGCCCGTTGATCTGACCAATTTTTTCGCCCTGTACAGTGATGACAGTGTCGCCATCAGCAATGCTTTCCTGTGTTTGTTGTTCTGGATAATTGTGCCGTTGTATTCGAGCTTCATGGGCATTTCTCACATCTTCTTCTGTCACGATAGTGTTGTTTCGTATCGTGCATTGATGAGCACTTTCTACCACGAGCGTTTCGATATACCCGAAGTTTGTCGTTAAGCGTTTTTGATCTTCAATTATTTTGTGACAGAGCGTGAGTACATGGGCAACTGCTGCACGTGAAAAATGTGGCAAACATTGCTGTGCACACAAGTGAGCAATAAAAATAGCCACCTGTTGATAAGCTTCTGTGCCAGCTAGGAAGGAGTCTGCAAAATCAATTTTTACGCGGAACCGCTGTGCTAATTCAGGGTGTTCCTGCTGAATTGTATAGTATTGTTCATCTGAACCTATGAGGATGATTTTGCTGTTAATCTTGATGGGTTCAGGAAGAATGGATGGAACAGGTACGGTAGTGCAAGCTGGATAAATTGTCTCAATATGCAAGGTACGGTTACGCAATACACGACACAGTTTTTCCCATATCTGCGAATCGGTCAATAAATCATCCAGATACAACATAAGAAAGCCGCCTTGTGCCCTTAGCAGGCTACCTGCCTGAATGTGGATGAAATCCGTGGTACATGCGTTGTTTATAGTTTGATAACCAATGTTGCCAAATAGAGATTGGTGCGATGGGTTGTTTTCTATAATGACAGGAGCGTTTGTTAGCGCTTGATTATCAACTATCACATGAATAGTGTAGCGTGCGCGTAATGTCTGTAATAACGTTCCTTGATGCTTCTGTTCGCGTTTGTTGCTAGATTGAAAGGTAGCTAGGTGGTTGAGAATATCGTGCTTGATATTTTCCAGATGATTTTTCAGTTTGGCATAGTCAGGAAAAATCGACGTTGATCCATTTGAGAAATTATTTAATATTTGCTTGAGCGCATGATCAATCCAATCTTGATAAATTCCGATCAGTGCAGTGGATGGGTTTTGTTCAGAGCCATGTGTGTTTTTAATAGCTGTTGCCTTGGCATTCCCTGCTTTTTCAAGCTGCTCAGGAATAAGCTGTAGCAAATCGTTGATAAATTGTGTGAGCTGTTGTTGTAACCAATGGCCTTTTCCAGCAGGGAGTTGTAATACCAAAGGGTGCTGAGGCGTATTGAAATTATATACATAGCATAGATCCGGCGGAACAGGTTGATTGGCTGCAATTTCAGCCAGTGCATTTTGTAATAAAGAGGATCTGCCACTTCCTGGTTCGCCGAGCACAAAAAGATTGTAGTCTGGATGATCTATTTGCAGACCAAAGTAAGTTGCTTGCTTGGCACGTTCCTGACCAATCCAGTGGATTGGATACTCAGTCAAAGTAGAAGTATTTGCGAATTTTAGGGAGCCAAAGTCAATTTTCAAGGTAAGTGTGTGCGGCTTCAAACTGACTATCGACATATTGCGTGCATTATTTTGGTTTAAAGCGTAGAGTCTATGAGGTGATGGATAACGAAAAGAATGTTTTGTGTTTTTTACACTTGAACCAAGCAGACAGAAGCCCTAATCACGATGACGGTGGATTAAGTTGATGCTGTACGCGATGCAAAATTGTATGGCGATTCGTTTGAATTAGTTCGCTAGGGGAAGTAAATATAATGCTTATATTTAATAAGGGTAACTTCTTTTTTTAAAGAAAGTTACCCTTAAAACACTAGTTGATCATGTTTATGCAGTAGGGTTGTTTGCGTAATATTGGTGCGCAGCAGATGGAGCTGCACCTTTATTAACCTGTACGCCTAAATCTGTTAATACATGTTCTAATGCTTCTAGAAAGAAGATAACATTTTCTAGTTTGCTAGAGTTACCCATCAAGCCAATTCGCCATATTTTTCCAGCAAAATCTCCCAAACCGGCACCTATTTCCAGGCTGAAATCATTAAGGAGTTTGCGGCGCACTTCTTTTTCATCCACGCCTGCTGGAACATGTACCGAATTAAGCTGTGGCAAGCGGTATGCGGCATCAACAACGTAGCCAATACCCAATGTTTCCAAGCCAGCTTTGAGTGCTTCGTGATTACGTTGATGACGTGCCCAGGAACGTTCGAGCCCTTCTTCGTAGATCATGACGAGAGATTCGTGCAATCCATAGAGCGAGTTAGTAGGAGCTGTATGGTGATAGGTACGGGTGGTAGAGCCCCAATAGCCAAGTAGCAAGTTGATATCCATGAACCAGCTGTGCACTTTTTCTGTACGGTTCTTGACCATATCAACTACTCTTTCTGAAAAACTGATGGGGGATAGTCCAGGCGGGCAAGACAGGCATTTCTGACTACCGGAATAAATGGCATCGATATCCCATTCATCCATATAGACAGGTGTTCCACCTAATGAGGTAACTGTGTCCATAATAGTTAGACAGTTATACTTTCTTGCTATCTGGCCAATAGTTTTAGCATCTGACTGAACGCCTGTAGAAGTTTCTGCATGCACAAACGCCACTACTTTGGCATCTGGATTTTTTTTCAGTATATCTTCCACTTTTTGTGGATCAACAGGATCACCCCATTTATCTTCCACGACGAGTGGAATGCCACCGCAACGTTCGACGTTTTCAATCATACGACCACCAAAGACACCATTTCTGCAAACAACAACTTTATCTCCGGGCACGACCATATTGACAAAGCACATTTCCATACCGATTGAACCAGGTCCGGATACTGGGAAGGTCAGCAAGTTTTTGGTCTGAAATACGTAGCGCAGCAGACTTTTCAGTTCTTCCATCATTTCAGTAAAAACTGGATCGAGGTGACCTAACGTGGGGCGTGCCATGGCAGATAAAACGCGTGGGTGTGTGTCAGATGGTCCTGGGCCCAATAAAGTACGTTGCGGTGGGTAAAATGTACTTATCTTTTCTTTGGGGCGAAAACTGTCAGTAGTCATTAATATTCCTAATAAAGTGTGAATGAAAATGTTGTCCTTGTGGAGTCTGTCTGCTGCCTTGAATTATTATTCCTGATTTATTGGCAACTAGAATCTCCAGAGAGATACTGAATAGTTTTTTAATGATTGCAGCGACGCATTATCATTATTTGCTTTCAAGTCCTACCAAATAATACTCTTCTTTAAAACTTGTTCAATATCTCGCTGAAGGGTGTATTACAGCATTAAAACTGAGCTCAAAACTCACATACTTCTTCTTCCGAGTGTGTTCCACTTTCTCGTTCAATTTTACTGTCCTTGATTGAAATCTTGAGCAGGTTTTTGGAGATTCGTTTGAGGATTCCAATAAATATTTTATCAAGTGGCCAGGAATTTTACTATGTACGTTGTTATAAGTTAATGTTTGATTGAGGAAGCATTCACCGTTTTTTCTTTGGATGTGGGGGTGATAGCTTGATTCGGAATGGCTGTGGAGGATGCATCGGGTTTGTATTCCAATGCAATCTCCAATACCTGATCAATCCATCTGACTGGTTTGATATCCAGTTTGCTTTTGATATTACCCGGAATCTCGATTAAATCCTTAACATTATCCTCCGGAATCAATACAGTACTGATTCCGCCACGATGTGCTGCCAATAATTTTTCCTTGAGTCCACCGATGGGAAGAATTTCGCCTCTGAGGGTGATTTCACCCGTCATAGCAACAGATGCACGTACTGGAATGTTGGTTAGTGTAGAAACCATAGCTAAACAAATACCGATTCCTGCACTTGGTCCATCTTTTGGAGTGGCGCCTTCGGGTAAGTGGATATGAATGTCATTTTTTAGATAAAAATCATCCGGTATTCCCAAAACAGCTGAGCGACTGCGCACAACGGACAAAGCTGCCTGAATGGACTCCTGCATGACTTCACCCAGTTTGCCGGTTGTGATTGTTTTGCCCTTTCCAGGTAAGACTACCGCTTCAATTCTTAATAATTCGCCACCTACTTCGGTCCAGGCCAATCCGGTGACTTGTCCGATTTGATTTTTTTCCTCAGCAATACCGTAGGTGTAACGCCGCACTCCAAGATATTTATCCAGATTACGTGCGGTAATAGCGATTTTTCCTTTACTTTTTTTGACGAGTAATATTTTTACAACTTTCCGACAAATCTTGGATATTTCTCGTTCCATTGAACGCACACCAGCTTCTCTTGTGTAGTAACGCACGATATCACGCAATGCGGATTCGGAAACGGATAGTTCCTCTGCATTTAGCCCGTGATCCTTCATTTTTTTAGGCAGCAGGTAACGCTTGGCGATATTTAGTTTTTCATCTTCGGTATAGCCAGAAAGTCGAATAACCTCCATACGATCAAGCAGCGGTAGTGGAATATTGAGGGTGTTGGCCGTGGCGACAAACATCACATCTGAAAGATCGTATTCAACTTCAATATAATGATCCACAAAGGTATTGTTTTGTTCTGGATCAAGTACTTCTAATAAGGCAGAAGAGGGATCACCACGAAAATCCATACCCATTTTATCGACTTCATCTAACAAAAATAATGGGTTTTTGACCCCTATTTTGGTCATGCTTTGTAGGATTTTTCCAGGCATTGAGCCGATATAGGTACGACGATGACCGCGAATTTCAGCTTCATCGCGTACACCTCCCAGAGACATCCGAACAAATTTGCGATTGGTTGCGCGGGCAATAGAGCGCCCCAATGAGGTTTTTCCTACGCCTGGCGGACCAACAAGACAAAGAATCGGCGCTTTGGATTTAGTTACGCGCTGTTGTACTGCAAGATATTCAACGATTCGTTCTTTAACTTTTCCTAAACCGTAATGATCTTCGTCCAGAATGGCTTCAGCAGTTTTCAATTCCTTGCTGATTTTGGTTTTGTGTTTCCAGGGCAAAGCAACCAGTGCGTCAATATAATTGCGAACCACAGTTGCTTCAGCAGACATAGGGGACATCAAACGGAGTTTCTTTAATTCTGATTCTGCCTTGGCAAGTGCTTCTTTGGGTAGAGAGGCTGTTTTTATCTTTTTTTCAATTTCTTCTAAATCAGAACCGTCTTCTCCTTCACCTAGCTCCTTCTGGATAGCTTTGACCTGCTCATTCAGGTAATAGTCACGCTGACTTTTTTCCATCTGACGTTTTACTCGCCCACGGATACGTTTTTCCACCTGGAGAATATCCAGCTCAGCTTCCAGCAACTCGAGCAAATGTTCTAAGCGCAATTGCACTTCAAAGGTTTCTAGGATTTCCTGTTTTTGTTCCAAGCGTAGTGGAAGATAAGCAGCAATTGTATCTGCCAACCGACCAGCTTGATCAATTCCATTGAGGGAAGCCAGGATTTCTGATGGGATTTTTTTGTTCAATTTGACGTATTGATCAAATTGAGCAAGTAGTGCGCGCCTTAATGCTTCAATTTCTGGTGTATCAGTCTCATCTATTATGACTGCAGCAGCTGTTCCCCGAAAAGAGGTTTCAGAGTTCTCAAAGGATTGAATATTGGCACGATAGTTTCCTTCAACAAGCACTTTGACTGTTCCATCGGGAAGTTTCAGCATTTGTAAAATACTTGAAACGCAACAAATCTTGTATAAATCTTGAGGAGAAGGGTCATCTTTGGCAGCTGATTTTTGAGCTACCAGCAAGATTTTTTTTCCAGTTTCTGTTGCAGCTTCCAAGGCTTTGATGGATTTAGGGCGTCCAACAAAAAGCGGAATAACCATATGCGGAAAAACAACCACATCACGCAATGGCAATAGAGGCAAATCTAACTCGTCTGATTCTTGGAGATCGAGAATATCTGATGTCATATCATTTACCTAATGTAGAAAACACGGGGTGGCAACAATATGGCAACACTATTTATTGAATAATAGATGTCCACAAAGGCACTAAAATATCCTTTACCAAAGGAAATTGTATTTCTTATTTTGAGCTTCTAGCTAGTTTAGGTTTTTTATCTGCATAAATTATGATGGGTTGTACTTCATCAGTAGCACTGCTTTCAATAACCACTTTGGAAACCCCTTCAATTGAGGGCAGATCATACATAATATCCAGTAATGTTTCTTCAAGAATGGAACGTAGTCCACGCGCACCAGTTTTTCGCTTGAGTGCCTTTTTCACAATTGCAATCAGCGCCTGTTCACGGAATTCAAGTTCAACGCCTCCTTCCATACTGAACAATTTGCTATATTGTTTAACCAGTGCATTTTTAGGTTCAATCAGAATTTGAATCAGTGCTTCTTCGTTTAATTCCCGTAATGTGGCGACAACTGGCAAACGTCCGATAAATTCTGGAATCAGGCCGTATTTGATGAGATCGTCAGGTTCAATTTCGCTTAGTATTTTGTTTAGTTCCTTGCGATCACTTTGATTGATGACATCGGCACCGAAACCAATTCCACTTTTTTCTGAGCGTGCACGGATGACTTTATCGATACCGGCGAATGCGCCACCACATATAAATAAAATGTTGGTTGTGTCAATTTGGATAAATTCCTGATTAGGATGCTTGCGTCCACCTTGTGGAGGAATCAAAGCTGTAGTTCCTTCAATCAGCTTGAGCAATGCTTGCTGTACGCCTTCGCCAGAAACATCTCGCGTAATGGAGGGGTTATCCGATTTACGGGAAATCTTGTCTATTTCATCGATATATACAATGCCACGTTGGGCCTTTTCAACATCATGATTACTCGCCTGTAGCAATTTCTGAATGATGTTTTCTACATCTTCACCAACATATCCTGCTTCTGTGAGGGTAGTTGCATCGGCAATAATGAAAGGAACGTCCAATAAGCGTGCCAGTGTTTGTGCCAACAAAGTTTTACCTGATCCGGTTGGGCCGATCAGCAATATGTTACTCTTGGCAAGCTCAATGTCATCACTATTATTAACCTTTGATAGGTTTCTTAAGCGTTTATAGTGATTGTAAACCGCAACCGACAATATTTTTTTGGCAGATTCTTGTCCGATGACATATTGATCGAGTGTTTCGTAGATTTCATGGGGAGTTGGTAAGCTTGTCTTGGAAAGTTTAGCTGTCTCATCTACTTGGATTTCTTCACGAATAATATCGTTGCATAAATCGATACACTCATCGCAAATAAAGACAGATGGCCCAGCGATCAGTTTTCTGACTTCTCTCTGGCTCTTTCCACAGAAAGAACAATATAAAAGTTTCTCGTCATTTGTTTTTTCAGACATTATTCCACCCCACGATCATCAAATGAATATTGCTCTTGTTTAGAAAAAAGAGCACTTTGATTTTACTCTTGTTTTATTTTTCTACTAGTTAGTACCGCATCTACCAAACGATATTTTACTGCAGCCTCAGCACTTAGGAAATTATCACGATCAGTATCTTTTTCAATCGCCTTGGCAGTTTGACCTGTGTGTTTGGCCAAAATTTCATTTAAACGACTTTTTAATGCCAAAATTTCTTTGGCATGTATTTCTATATCAGATGCTTGACCCTGAAATCCGCCTAATGGCTGATGAATCATAACGCGTGAGTTAGGTAAGCAATAGCGTTTGCCACTTGCACCGGCGGTTAGTAGTAAAGCGCCCATGCTGGCAGCCTGTCCAACACAAAGCGTACTGACATCTGGCTTGATAAATTGCATCGTGTCATAGATGGCTAGCCCAGCTGTCACCAGCCCACCGGGAGAATTGATGTATAGAAAAATATCTTTTTCTGAGTTTTCAGATTCCAGAAAGAGTAGCTGTGCGATGACTAGGTTGGCTGAAGTCTCGGTAACTGGACCTACTAAAAAGATAATCCTTTCTTTAAGCAGTCTGGAATATATATCGTAGGCGCGTTCTCCTCGCCCACTCGATTCGATTACCATTGGGACTAAGCCCAGTCCTGTTGTATTCAATTTGTTTTCTCCTAAATCAGGCAGTAGCATGTGTATAACCCATTAATTCATCGAAGGTAATAGCTTGATCAACAACGTTAGCTTTATCTAATACCCATGATACTGCGTTATCTTCTAAAACGAGCGGTTCTATTTCTTTTAATCGTTTAGGAGAGGCGTAATGCCACTTAACAACTTGCTCGGGGTTTTCATAACTTTGAGCATGTTGCTCGATAAAATTTTTAAGTTGTTCAGGTTGGACACTCAATTTATGTGTCTTAATTAATTTAGATAAAATTAACCCAAGCTTGACACGTCGCTCTGCTTGTTCCAGAAAAGGATCTCTTGGCAGGTTTGTGTCTTCTGGATAGCCATGTTCTGCTCGAGCACTTTGCGTTTCTTCTATTAGTCGATCCGCCTCTTGTTGGATGAGTACTTTGGGTGCTTCAAACACTACCTTGTCTAATAATGATTGCATAACTTGTTCTTTTAATTTGCTTTGGATGCGCTGAGCAACTTCACGCTCGAGGTTGGTCTTGATTTCTGAGCGCATTTTTTCAATGCTGCCGTCTTCAACTCCCAAGGATTTTGCGAACTCACTATTGATTTCCGGTAGTTTAGGTGCTTCGACCTTGTTCAGCTTGATGGTAAAGGTGACTTGCTTGCCCGCCACTTCTTTTCCAGAATAATTCTCTGGAAAAGTCATCTCAAATGTTTTTTCTTGCCCTGCACTCAACCCCAAAATAGCAATTTCGAAATCTTTTAGCAGGTAACCTTCTCCCAAGACAACGCTATAATCGTTTACTTGACCGCCGGCGAAGATCTTGCCATCCAGAGTGCCTTCGTAATCGAGGTTCACTCGGTCGTCTACTTGTGCTGGGCGTTCCACTGCTTCATAGTTTACTCGCTGTTTGCGCAGAATATCCAGTGTTTTTTCTATTTCTGCATCGCTGATTTGCAAAACGGGTTTATTGATTGTGATGGAATCGAGGTCACCTAATTCGACTTCAGGATAGATTTCAAAGGTTGCCTGGAACTCATAATTTGGATTATCAGCTTCTGAGTTTTTGGCTTCAAAACTTGGAGCACCAGCTATACGATAATCTTCTTGACCAATACGCTCATTAAATTGTTGCTGTAACAATTCTCCTAGTACCTCGTGCTCAATCTGATGGCCGTACTGCTGCGCAATCATTTTCATCGGCACCTTGCCTGGACGAAAACCGTCAATTCTGACTTTGGGCGCCATACGTTTGAGGCGTTGTTTGACTTCTGTTTCAATTTTTTCGCGTGAAACAGAAAGCTCAATATTGCGTTCGAGTGGATTGGAGGTTTCCCCTTGTGTTTGCATCTATTTTCCTGAGCTGGTGCGTGATTAATTAAATAAGTGATATAGTCGCTGCGTAAATCATTTAACTTGTATTTGAATATTCTTGTGGTGCGAAAGGGGGGACTCGAACCCCCACACCTCTCGGCGCCAGAACCTAAATCTGGTGCGTCTACCAATTCCGCCACTTTCGCATGTGTCAGGTTATTTCAAAGACACAAATATTTAAATAGAAGCATTTTTATTAATTGCAATATGATTTATTGCAACAAAGCAAGCACATCACTTCCCATGTGAGGTAATTATACTCATTTCTAATGGCTGAAACAGATCTCCTACCTGTTTTATGATTAATTTTCGTGAGTATTGCTGAAAAATTATCGATGTTGCCATTTATTGTGTTGTATCGTGTTAGAAATCAACTTAAAAATCCTTATTTGTTACGTATAAACTCTGTTTTTTGCTGATTCTGTCCTGAATTGACTGTTTTATAAGTGTCTTCAGAGGCTTTCCTGGCAGTTGAAAGTTTGTCCAGTCACGCCGGTGCTATTAGGGCCTATCAAGAAAAGGTAGGTTGCCATTAAATCTTTAGGGCTGGGTAATTGACGATTGTTACTGCCCGGGTGAGTTTTAGTTCGTTGAGGTGTGTTAACGTTACCAGGGATAAGTGCATTAATTCGTAAATTGGGATAGATTTCCCACTCTCCAGCTTGAATTTTTACCAACGCTTCTACTCCTGCCTTGGCTACCGCGAAAGCTCCCCAGTAAGCTGCCGGTGTTTGTCCGTGACTATCTCCCGTCATGATAACGCTGGCATCCTGTGCAGTTTTTAGTAATGGAAAGCAAGCGCGCGTCAGTGCGGCAGGAATATGAAGGTTAATTTGCATGGTGGTTTGCCAGTGCTCTATCGTGTGAAATTCAAGTGGCATCGGGCCACTGGTCCAGGCAGCATTATGCAAAATACCATCTAATCGCCCAATTTGGGTGGCAATTGCTTCGGCCAATTCATTGATATTGGCTTCAGTGGCTTGCTCAAAATCCAGTGGAAAAATAATTGCAGATGCTTTGTCTAATGTTTCAATTTCATCGTAAATTTGCTCAAGTTTCTCAGTATTGCGGCCATGCAGAATGATTGTGGCGCCGTGTTCGGCAAAAGTAAGTGCTGCAGTACGTCCAATACCTTGTCCTGCACCTGTCACCAAAATAACTCGATCCTCGAGCAAATTTGAATTGTGTGGATAAGTTTGTGGAATATCCAATGTGTTTATCTCAGAATAACTGGTGAAAAATTAAAAACCACAACGACCAGTTTTATTGCCGATCGTTGTGGCTTGTTATCTACTTGACAGTATAAACTGACTGGCGGTAATTACATACCCATACCGCCCATACCGCCCATACCGCCCATGCCACCCATATCGCCCATACCTGCAACAGGCGCATCTTCTTTAGGCAGTTCGGCAACCATTGCAGCAGTTGTCAGAATTAATCCGGCAACGGATGAAGCATTCTGCAGAGCAGAACGAGTCACTTTGGTTGGGTCCAGCACGCCCATGTCAACCAGATCGCCGTACTGACCTGTAGCTGCGTTAAAACCAAAGTTGCCTTGTCCTTCTTTAACTTTGTTGACAACAACCGAAGCTTCATCGCCAGCATTGGTAACGATTTGACGCAGTGGTTCTTCTAGTGCGCGTAGCACGATTTTAATACCAGAGTCTTGATCGTGGTTGTCACCTTTGGTTTTGCTGACAGCGTCAATTGTGCGCAGTAATGCGACGCCACCTCCTGGCACGATACCTTCCTCGACTGCAGCACGGGTTGCATGAAAAGCATCTTCAACACGCGCTTTTTTCTCTTTCATTTCTACTTCTGTGGCAGCGCCCACTTTAATGAGAGCCACTCCGCCAGCGAGTTTAGCAACGCGCTCTTGCAGTTTTTCACGATCGTAATCGCTGGTTGCTTCTTCAATTTGTTTACGAATTTGTGCAACGCGCGCTTCGATGGTTTTGGTATCACCAGCACCATCAATAATGGTGGTGTTTTCTTTGCCAATCTCAACTCGTTTGGCTTGTCCCAAATCTTCTAGGCTGGTTTTCTCAAGTGATAAGCCAACTTCTTCAGCGATAACCGTACCACCTGTCAGAATGGCGATATCTTCCAACATGGCTTTACGACGATCACCAAAGCCTGGCGCTTTCACTGCGCATGTTTTGATAATGCCGCGAATGTTGTTGACCACTAGTGTGGCTAATGCTTCACCATCGACATCTTCAGCGATGATGAGTAGCGGTTTGCCAGCTTTAGCGACTTGCTCCAGGATAGGTAAAAGATCGCGAATATTGGATATTTTTTTATCATGTAGTAGCACAAAAGGGTTTTCCAGTGCTGCAATCTGTTTTTCAGCGCTGCTGACAAAGTATGGTGAAAGGTAACCACGATCAAACTGCATGCCTTCGACTACATCCAGCTCATTTTCTAAGCCAGAGCCATCTTCTACAGTAATAACGCCTTCTTTTCCAACTTTGTCCATGGCATCAGCGATGATTTTGCCGATTTCCTCGTCAGAGTTGGCAGAAATGCTACCTACCTGTGCGATTTCTTTATTGGTGGAGCAAGGTTTGGAAAGTTTTTTCAGTTCACCCACTGCAACACCAACTGCTTTTTCAATGCCGCGCTTTAGATCCATGGGATTCATGCCCGCTGCAACGTAGCGCATGCCTTCTTTGACAATTGCTTGTGCCAACACGGTGGCTGTGGTGGTACCATCGCCAGCGGTATCTGAAGTTTTACTGGCCACTTCCTTGACCATTTGTGCACCCATGTTTTCGAACTTGTCTTTCAGTTCAATTTCTTTGGCGACGGATACACCGTCTTTAGTGATGGTCGGAGCGCCGTATGAGCGTTCCAGTACGACGTTTTTCCCTTTTGGACCCAAGGTAACTTTAACTGCATCTGCCAATACATTGACGCCATTGACAACTGCATTACGTGCTGCATCTCCAAATTTGACTTCTTTTGCTGCCATATTTTTCTCCTAATAGCTTGTTGGTATATGTTTGGTTTTTATTGATTAGCCTTCAATTACGCCCATGATGTCTTCTTCGCGCATAACTAAATATTCTTCACCCTGGATTTTTACAGCTTGTCCGGCATATTTTCCGAAGAGTACCTTGTCGCCAACTTTTACTTCTAGCGCGCGGATATTGCCATCATCGCCAACCTTTCCTTTGCCTGCCGCAATGATTTCACCTTGATCAGGTTTTTCCGTGGCTGTATCAGGAATAACGATACCTGATGCGGTTTTGCGTTCTTCTTCCAGCCGTCTAACAATTACACGGTCGTGCAAAGGGCGAATGTTCATAGTGCTTTTCTCCTACAATAGTTAATGAAAATAGATTATTCAAATTTAGCTCAATGCGTGAGCTTTGTTGTGTGAAAATAGTTAAACAATCCTTATTATTAGCACTCATCTTCACTGAGTGCTAATAATAAGGATTGTTATAAGGAATTTCAAGAGAGTGGACGATAAAAAAATACATTTGCATCATGATCAGGCTGTTTGGCATCCCTGCACGCAGATGAAACATCATGAAACCTTTCCGCCCATATTGATTACCAGGGGAGAGGGGGTATGGCTATATGATGCGACTGGCAAGCGTTATCTAGATACCATTAGTTCGTGGTGGGTCAATTTATTTGGGCATTGTAATCCGCGCATTAATGCCGCCATTATTGATCAGCTGGGCAAATTGGAACATACGATGCTGGCAGGGTTGGCGCACGAGCCAGTAATAGCGTTATCGGAGCGGCTAAGTGCAATAACGCCGGGAGATTTGAGCCATTGTTTTTATGCTGGTGATGGCTCATCTGCCAATGAGATTGCATTGAAAATGAGTTTTCATTACTGGCAACAGATTGGATTGCCTGATAAGACACAATTTGTCAGTTTACAAAATGGTTACCACGGTGAAACGCTAGGCGTGCTGTCTGTTACCGATATACCGCTTTTTAGACAAACTTATGCGCCTTTGTTGCGACCTGCACACCCTGTGCCAACTCCTGATTGGCGTTTTGCTGCAGATGGCGTCACACCGGAAGAACATGCGTTACAGGCTGCTGTGGTATTGGAAGAATATGTAGCGCAACACCACGCTCATATATCTGCATTGATTCTGGAGTCGTTGGTACAAGGAGCAAGTGGCATGGGGATGTATCATCCGATCTATCTGCGTCGGGCGCGCGAGATTTGTGATACTTATCAAATACACTTGATTGCAGATGAAATTGCCGTGGGCTTTGGGCGGACCGGTACTCTGTTTGCTTGTGAACAAGCGGATATTGCGCCTGATTTCATGACGCTTGCCAAAGGGTTAAGTGGTGGCTATTTACCTCTGTCTGTTGTGATAACCAACAACACGGTGTATGAAGCATTTTATTGCAATGAAACCAGTCGTGCCTTTCTTCACTCCCATTCTCATTCCGGTAATGCGTTGGCGTGTCGCGCCGCACTCGCCTGTCTCGATATTATCGAACAAGATAACGTGATCGCTAGCAATCGTGATAAGGCAGATTTTCTTAATCAGTGCCTATTGCCAGTACGAGCACATTCAAGCGTTAAGAATTTTCGTCATTGCGGCATGATCTGGGCGTTTGAAGTGGAGAATCCTAGAGAGGGTTTTGTACGTTGGTTCAGGCAAAAAGGCTTGGAGCAGCAATTGTTAATTCGTCCATTGGGAAATTCAGTTTATCTGATGCCGCCGTATAGCATTAATCAAGAAGAAATGGAGTGGATGGCTCAAGGCGTGTTGCAAATTCTGAATGCCATGTAATTATTTATGTTAGTTAGTGTGCTTTGCACCACACTATTTATTGATTTTTGTCCCCATTAATTGGGTGACTAATTCTGTTTCTATATAAGAGGGAGGCAGAATTAGTCACAATCTGATTTTTAATTACTATCTTGTGTGGAATAGCAGAGAGTAATGGCAGTGATTATTTGGTTTTGCTGTTTTCCAGAATGTACTCAGCTAAACGCTGTGCAGGTTCGCCCGTGACGTTAGGAAAAGCTGTCATGGTCATGCCACCTTTTTGGATTTTTTCGATGATGGCTTCTTTAGTATTCATCTTGGCATTCAACAACATGACAGTGCCGTCTGTTTGTGGTTTATGGCAATTAGTACAGTTTGCAGAAAAAATTTCTTCGCCACTGGCATTTTCTGCTGGTGTATAGGTATCGGTTTTTGCGCATCCAACTAAGCTGATAGCTGCAGCGATTGTCAGCAATCCAATTGTTTTCTTCATTTTTATCTCCGTTTAACAAAGGTGGCTATTATAACGGTTCTCTTTGGTTACTTTATGTTTATCGCACCACACGACATCTATGTAGAGTGCCTGCAGAAAATTTTGATGTTAGTATCGTTAACCCATTATTTTTGATCCTACCTTTATTTTTATGACGATAGTCAAAACGCAATTTTTGCTCATGTTGTGGAATGAGTTATGAAAATAGCTACCTGGAACGTTAATTCCCTCAGAGTTCGCTTACAGCAAGTGATGGATTGGCTAGGTACCCATCAACCGGATGTGTTGTGTTTGCAGGAAACCAAGTTGCAAGATGATATTTTTCCAATAGATGTTATGACACAAGCAGGGTATCAACCGATTTTTACTGGGCAAAAAACATACAATGGCGTGGCATTACTAGGCAAAAACAACGGCACAGATATTCATACAGCACTCCCTGGTTTTGATGATCCTCAGAAAAGATTAATCGCGGCAACCTATGGAGATTTGCGGGTAATTTGTGTTTATGTGCCAAATGGAGAGCATGTTGGCTCCGAAAAATATACGTACAAGTTGGAGTGGCTGACTAAATTAAGTGCATTCTTGCAGCAGGAGCAAAAGCGTTATCGCAACATAGCAGTATTGGGAGATTTTAATATTGCCCCTGCCGACCGCGATGTTTATGATCCACAAGCGTGGCAGGGAAAAATATTATGCAGTGAAGCGGAGCGCCAGGCTTTTCAGCAACTATTAGAAACAGGGTTTGTTGATAGTTTTCACTTATTTGAACAGCCAGAAAAAGTCTACACTTGGTGGGATTACCGTATGATGGCTTTTCGTCGTAATCGTGGGTTGCGTATTGATCATATTTTATTGAGCCATGAAATAGCAGCGAGCTGCATTGCCTGGCAAGTAGATAAGGAATTCAGGAAACTAGAACGACCGTCAGACCATGCCCCGGTGTGGGTGGAGTTGACGTCAACAATGTAGGTGGTAATAGAAATCAGGATTTTGTATATCAAACCTTGAGGACGCAGATGATTATTGGATTACCCAAAGAAACCAAAGAAGATGAGTACCGAGTTGGATTGACTCCGGGAAATGTACATACTCTGGCTGAAAGAGGACATAAAGTACTGGTTGAGGCGGGAGCTGGTGCCGGTAGCATTATTTCGGATCAAGATTATCAAGATGCAGGCGCTACCATTGTTGCGCATGCTGCTGATGCCTGGTCAGCTGATTTGGTTGTCAAGGTAAAAGAACCCACACCAGCGGAGTATCAATATCTGCGCAAGGATTTAATGTTGTTCGCCTACTTGCATTTAGCTTCAAATAGGGAATTGGCTGAAAAATTGCTAACCAATGAAGTCAGTGCGTTGGCTTACGAGACTGTGCAAATTGAGTCTGGTATGTTGCCATTATTGATGCCAATGAGCGAGGTCGCAGGACGTATGGCTGTACAGATTGGTGCGACTTACCTGTTAAAAACGCAAGGTGGACGAGGCGTGTTGATGGGAGGCGTGCCGGGTGTCGCGCCTGCCAATGTCGTTATTTTAGGTGCAGGGGCAGTGGGTACCAATGCTGCTGTTGTTGCGACAGGGATGGGGGCAATGGTCACAGTGCTGGATATTAATTATGAGCGGTTGAAATCACTAGATGATCGTTTTTCCGGACGTTTGCAAACGCGCTATTGTGATGCGTTTAATGTTCGGCAAGCAGTGTATGACGCAGATTTGGTGATTGGTGCGGTATTGATTCCTGGTGGGCGCACACCTTGGTTGGTGACTCGTAAGATGTTGCCTAATATGCGTACTGGTTCGGTGATTGTGGATGTGGCAGTTGATCAGGGGGGGTGTGTGGAAACAACGCGCCCAACAACGCACAGCCATCCTGTTTTTGAAGTAGATGGCGTGCTACATTATGGCGTAACCAATATGCCAGGTGCAGTACCACGCACCAGTACGTTTGCATTGAATAACCAAACAGCTAATTATGTTGCTTGTTTGGCAGATGAAGGCTTGGCCGCATTACAAAACAACCAAGCGTTGATGCGTGGACTTAATGTTTATCGTGGTCAGGTAATGCATTCGGCCGTTGCCAAAGCCTTTGATTTACCCTGTATATCACCTCAGAAGGCGCTAGTTGCGTAAAGAGAAGTTTAAAAATTCACACTATTTATTAATTACTTTTTTGCTGGTTGCTGTTAGAGCCCGTTTACGATCTCATCATTATTCCTTACGATACGTGGATGAAGAGAACAAAATATGCCGGTGATATTAGCAAAGAGAAGTTTGCCGAGATAGAGCCGCTATTGCGTAGCGTGAGGCGCAGCACCAAACCCACGACAATAGATTTGTATGAAGTATTTTGTGCTGTGCTGTATCTGCTGCGTACTGGTTGCCAGTGGAGATTTTTGCCCGGAGAGTTTCCCAAATGGCAGAGTGTATATGCCTATTGGCGCAAATGGAATGAGCCTGACCAGCACGGCGTGAGCGTGCTGGAGCAGGCATTAAAAAAATCAGGTTGGCGCGGCCCGAGAGAAACTGGGGCGCAACGCTTGCAGCACGTTCTTGATTGTGGACGCGCAAAGCGTGAAGAATACAGACACGGCTGACCAGAAAGGCTATGACGCCGGCAAGAAGGTGTCGGGCATCAAGCGCCATATCGCTGTTGATACCTTGGGGTTGCCGCACGCCATTGCAGTGACGACAGCGGAAGTGACTGACCGTAACGGTGCATTGCAGGCCTTGAAGCGTTGCAGATCGAGTTTAGGGCAAGTACAAGGTTTGCTGTGTGACGGTGGCTATACTGGAGCACCATTTGCCGAAAGTGTGCAAGAAATTCTGGGCAAACCTGTCACCGTGCAGATCGCCAAACGCAGCAAACTGCATACCTTCAAGGTTATGCCCAGGCGCTGGATAGTGGAACGTAGTTTCGCCTGGCTGGAAAAGTGCCGAAGATTATGGAAAAACTGCGAACGTAAACTTGATACCAGCTTGCAGCTCATTCATTTGGCTTTCTTGGCACTATTACTCAGAAGATCGTAAACAGGCTCTTAGTGCCAGGGGGTAATAGGAATCACTGATATGCTGTTTTGCGGCGATCCTTCAATGATGCGATCGCTGTAGCTAAGATAAATTAATACATTGCGCTCGATATCGTAAAAACGTACTACTTGCAGCGTTTTAAAGAGCAAGGAAGTACTTTTCTTGAATACTTCAGCGCCATTCGCCTTACCGCTTTTTATTTTGTCAGATAATGCAATGGGGCCTGTCTGCCGGCAAGCAATTGACGCTTCCGATCGATCTTCCGCTACGCCAACAGAACCTCTTATCCCGCCTGTTTTTGCACGACTCAGATAACAGGTAGCGCCTGCTACACCTGGATCATCAAACGCTTCTACTACAATTTTATCGTTGGCACCCAGCAGTTTGAATCGAGTGGATACGCTACCAATGTCCTCTGCTTGAGCAGGTGGCGAGTAGCAACCAATCATTATGATTGTCCAAATCAGTAATCCCAATCCTTGTGTGATCCGAGTTCTTCTAGTTTGATGTTTCATATTAGTTCTCTCTGTTGATGGTGAGCAATTGTCGAAATGGCATGAATAATTATAGCTCCCTTTCTCGTTATGGCCGCATCAGGTTATTCTTGTTGTCTTGGTGAGTAAATATAAAACATGGTATTCAAATTTTTGACGAATGAAGGAGATTCTCCTATGAGCAGTGAGACATTTAATCTGGATAAAGAGCAATTGATACAGCGTGAGTTTGTGCAAATGGAAAGTAAGTTACCCAAGGCAACGTATTCTTCGCGGCAGAAACTGGCTTTAACTTGTCGTATTCTGTTTGATAATGGTCATGATTCAGGCTTGGCCGGACAAATTACCGCGCGTGGCGAAACATCAGGCACATTTTTAACTCAGCGTTTGGGATTTGGATTTGATGAGATCACTGCCGGAAATTTGTTGTTGGTTGACGAAGATTTGCAAGTGTTAGAAGGGGAAGGGATGCCCAATCCTGCTAATCGCTTCCATTCCTGGGTGTATCGAGCACGCCCCGATGTGCGCTGTATTATTCATACGCATGCATTACACGCAGCAGCGCTGAGCATGCTGGAAACACCGTTATTAGTGTCACACATGGATAATTGCGTGTTGTATGACGATGTTGCTTTTTTGCCACAATGGCCGGGTGTGCCGGTTGGTAACGAAGAAGGCGAGTTAATTGCAGCTGCGTTAGGGAATAAGCGAGCACTATTGCTTGCACACCACGGCTTATTAGTAGCGTGTAGCAGCATTGAGGAGGCGTGTCTGATTGCATTGGCATTTGAGAGGACGGCGCGCATGCAGTTGTTGGCCAGTGCTGCTGGTGAGATTCAACCGATTGATCCAGCGTTGGGTAAAGAAGCGCATGATTGGATTTTACATGGGCAGCGTAGTGCTAGCACTTTTGCTTACTACGCACGTCGTTCTTTGAGGTCTGGCGGTGACTGTTTGTCGTAAATGATGTTGACATCCCTGACTCAGCGCTTTGCTATTTGGTTTGTGCTGGTGGCACTCCTGCCAATTATGCTGGTGGGTTATGGTTTATTGCATGTTTTTACAAAAGAAATCAGCCAAGCAGCTATTCAGCAGGTGGCATCTATTGCAGATAAAAAGATTGAGCAAATCGATTCTTATTTGCAAGAGCGGATAAATGATGCCAATTTTATTCAGGCGAGTGATATCACGCGACAGGCAATAGATAAGTTTGCGCAAGTGTTTCGTCAATCTGGCGCAGATTCCATGCAGTATCGCGCGCTGGATAAGCGTTATCGGGCCCACTATGAGCGGTATTTGGCAGGAACAGGTTATTCTGATCTGCTTCTGATTTCCTCTGACGGCTGGATTGTTTTTTCTGCCAGCCATGAAGCTGATTTTGCAACTAATTTATTAGATGGCCCTTATCAACATGCTGGGTTGGGCGAAGTGTTTCGCCAATTAAGAAGAACGTGGCAAAGTAATTTATCCAGCTTTGAGTATTACCCACCTTCGCAAGGTGCCATTGTGGCGTTTGTTGCGGTTCCGATTGTGATTGATGGAGATTTCCACGGAGTATTGGCGTTACAGATATACAGCGAGCATGTATTTGATGTATTGACGAATAATATTGGATTAGGCAAGAGTGGCGAAACAATTGTTACTCGTAAGGAAGGTAAAAATACTGCTCGCATTGTTGCGCCCCTGCGGGAAGATCCAGCGGCTGTTTTAAAACGAACGATTGCTCTGGATCAATCACCATTAGCCTTATCTGTTAGCAATAGTTTGGATGCTAAACCAGGTGAGGGTGTTGTAACTGATTTTCGTGGTCGCTCTGTGATTGCTGCCTGGCGTCATTTGTCGCGAATGCATTGGGGAATTGTTGTCCAGATGGATGTCGAAGAGGCATTGGCTTCAGTTGCTAGTATACGTGTCATGGGATTGATCATGCTGGCAATAGCTTGCTTGCTAACGTTGTTGGGGGCGTGGTTATTCAATCGGCGGGTTGTGGTGCCACTGAAAAATCTTAATTATTACGCGCAGAAAATCTCTGCGGGAAATATCAAATACCAGATTCCTGTTGCGGGGTGGGATGAGGTCGGCCAACTGGCCGAAGCATTTGATCTGATGACAGAGCGTTTGGCAATTAGCTATCGGCATTTAGAGGCGCGTGTCACGGAACGCACGGCTCGCCTGGAACAATTAAACACTGAATTGGCGATTAAGGAGGAAGAAACACGCTCAGTGGTTGAACATATGGTGGATTGTGTGGTGACGACAGATGAGCGAGGCGTCATGTTATCGGTCAATCCGGTGATGAAAAAATTGTTTGGCTACACTGTCGGGGAAGTAATTGGACAAAATGTTGCTATTTTGGTGCCAGAACCAGATGGAGGTAAGCATGAATATTATATGCAGCGCTACTGTCGAACTGGTCATGGTCAGCAATTTGTAGGGCGCCCTCAATTATCTGGCGGACATAGTGTTGGATTGGGGCGCGAGGTGGTGGGTATGCATAAGGATGGCACGCTGATCCCTTTATATCTTGCCGTCAGTGAGTATTTTGTTGGGGGGAAACGTCATTTTACCGGGGTAATGCGTGATATGCGTGAGCATGTGCAAATTCGGCAAGATTTAGAGCAGGCACGCCATGATGCAGAACTTGCAAATCGGACGAAATCCATTTTTATTGCCGCAATGAGTCATGAGATTAGAACACCAATGAATGGTGTAATTGGTATGTTGGATGTGCTCAATCAAACCAATTTAAGCGCATATCAGCGTGAAATGACAGATCTTATCCGAGAATCTGCTTTTGCCTTACTTGAAATTATTGAAGATATCCTTGATTTCTCGAAGATTGAGGCAGGTAAACTGGAGTTAGAGCAAGCACCAATTTCGTTGGAAAAGGTGATAGAACGTGCATGTGGAACGTTGGCACACATGGCGGCGAGCAAAGAGGTAGAGTTGATCTTGTTTGTAGATCCGGCTTTGCCGAGAAGTGTGCTGGGAGATGCATTGCGTTTGCGGCAGATACTCATCAATTTGATTAATAACGCCATTAAATTTTCCAGTGGTATGCCGCATCCCGGGCGAGTGATGGTGAAAGCTACTTTGGCTGAGATCACAAATGATGATACTGCGAGAGTGATTTTCCAGGTGGTTGATAACGGTATTGGCATGGATGAGGCTGTGCGGGAGCGTTTATTTACCCCTTTTTCCCAAGGTGATATTTCCACGACACGGCGTTTTGGAGGAACCGGCTTGGGATTAACCATTAGTCGCTGGTTAGTTGAGTTTATGCAGGGCGATATTTCTGTGCGGAGCAAACCTGATATGGGCACTACATTTACTGTGCGCATGCCATTTAAGCTGATTCAGGATGAAATGGCGCAAGGCGAAAAATCCGTAGCAGATCTGATGGGCATATCGTGCCTGGCAGTGGGGGATGAAGAAGGATTGACTGCTGGTCTTGCTGTTTACCTGCGGCATGCGGGTGCCACTGTTGAGCGAGTATTAGATCTATCAGTTGCACGTGAGCGCATCAAACAATTACAGGCTGGCCAATGGTTATTGGTAGCGGATGTGGGAGAGGGAGAACTGCCTATCAGTGAATTGCGCGCGTTATTTTATGATCGATCTGGTGCAGGACGAAATGACAAGCTGTGGTTTGTGATTGTTAAACGTGGTCGGCGACATCGTGGTCGTAAAGAGGACGGAGATGTCATTACTCTAGATGGAAATGTGCTGTATCGCCGAGTTTTTTTGCATACGGTAGCTGCTGCAGTTGGTCGGGCAGAGTTGAATAAAGATCGAGTTGCATCAGGTGGCATAGTTGAAAAAATTGTTCCACCTTCTCGAGAGGAGGCCTTGCAACGGGATAATTTGATTTTAGTTGCTGAGGATAATGAGATTAATCAGAAAGTGATCCACCAGCAACTTGCTCTGCTCGGGTTTGCTGCGGATGTCGTGCCAAATGGGCATGAGGCTCTTCAGCAATGGCAAAGTGGAGAATATGCGCTGATATTGACAGATTTACATATGCCGAAGATGGATGGTTATCAGTTGGCCCAATCAATTCGTGCGACCAAAGTCGGGCGTTATCAAATTCCAATTGTTGCACTGACTGCGAATGCATTAAAAGGTGAAGCAGAAAAATGTCGAGCATTCGGGATGAATGACTATCTGAGTAAGCCAGTACAGTTGGCACAATTGAAAGCTGTGCTGGAAAAATGGTTGCCACAGTCAGAAACACTGGAGACAACACGACAGCAAAAAGACGATATTCAGCATTCTCCAGCAGACACCCAAAATGTTGTAGTGGATATTAATGTGTTGAAGTCTTTGGTTGGTGATGATCAGACATTGATTGAAGAGTTTTTGCGGGATTTTTTGCATAGCGCGCGCGCAATTGCCAAAAACATTCAGGATGCGGTGCGGGATGGTAAGCTAGATGAGGCAAAATTTGCAGCTCATAAACTGAAATCATCTGCACGCTCAGTGGGCGCACTGACTTTAGGTGAATGGTGTGCGCGAATGGAAGAAAGTGCCAAACAACACGACATGCCGGAGTTGGCTGGCTCGCTACCCAGTTTTAAGCAGAAGCTGGCTGAAGTGGAAATTTTTATCGAGAAAATATTGAATCAACCCGATGTTTGAGTGCAAAAGGACGCAATATGAAAATTCATGAGTATCAGGCTAAAGCAATACTTAAGCGCTATTTAATCGATGTCCCGGCTGGGGTGGCCTGTTTTAGCGTGGAAGAAGCAGTTTCAGCTACTGAAAAACTGGAGGGTGATAGCTGGGTGGTCAAGGCGCAAATTTATGCTGGTGGACGAGGTAAAGCGGGTGGGGTCAAGCTGGCTCGATCTGTTGCAGAAGTTCGGCAGTATGCAGAAGAAATGTTATTTGCTCCGCTGATTACACAGCAAACTGGCCCGCAAGGCCAAATAGTGCGGCGGATCTATATAGAGCAAGGGGTTGAAATTAGTCACGAATATTATGTGGCATTGGTGATTGATCGTGCTGCTCAATGTATCAGCTTGATTGCAAGTGATGCAGGTGGAATGGATATTGAAGAGGTGGCGGCTAGTACGCCCGAAAAGATACATAAAATTCAGATTGATCCGCTTGCAGGATTAAATTCCCAAGATGCAGCGCGTGTTGCTCAGCAAATTAATTTGCCAGCAGCATGCCAAGCAGCTGCAGTCACTATGCTAGAAACGTTGTATCAGATATTCGATGACAATGATGTTTCATTGCTTGAAATTAATCCATTGATTACTACACTGGATAACCAGTTAATTGCTTTGGATGCAAAAATGAATTTTGATGAAAATGCTTTATTTCGTCATCCGGAAGTTGCAGCATTGCGGGATCCAGATGAAGAAGATCCACTTGAAGTAGAAGCCGCGCAGCATGGGCTTTCCTATATTCCATTGGATGGCAATATCGGTTGCTTGGTTAACGGAGCAGGCCTTGCTATGGCAACCATGGACATTATTAAGCTTTATGGTGGAAATCCAGCTAATTTTTTGGATGTCGGAGGAGGGGCGACAGTCAAAAAAGTCACTGAAGCATTTAAGTTGATGCTGAAAAACTCTGGATTACGAGCGGTGTTAGTTAATATTTTTGGTGGCATTATGCGCTGTGATGTGATTGCTGAAGGCGTGGTATCAGCCGTGCATGAAGTGAAATTGGCCGTGCCGCTTGTTGTTCGCTTGGAAGGAACCAATGTAGAGTTGGGCAGAAAAATTTTGCAGGATTCTGGATTGAGCATTATTTTTGCCAATAATATGGCTGATGCAGCACAGAAAGCGGTAGATGCTGCTGCGCAACAAAGTGCCGAAAATTAAAGGAAGAAAACGCCATGTCAATTCTAATAGATCGTCATACACGTGTTATGACACAGGGCATTACAGGCAAAACTGGCCAGTTTCATACTCGTCAATGTCGAGATTATGCGTATGGTAAAGATAGTTTTGTCGCTGGAGTAAATCCTAAAAAAGCAGGTGAAGACTTTGAGGGTATTCCTGTATTTGCCACCGTAAAAGAAGCGAGGCAAATAACAGGAGCAACGGTATCAGTAATTTATGTGCCGCCCATGTACGCAGCTGCAGCAATAGACGAAGCGGTGGAAGCTGGGCTTGATCTAGTGATTTGCATTACTGAAGGTATTCCTGTGCGAGATATGCTACAAACACGTGCTCGTATGCGTGGGAAAAAAACATTGTTAATTGGCCCAAATTGTCCTGGAATTATTACACCAGATGAATTGAAAATTGGAATTATGCCGGGAAATATTCATCAAGCCGGCAGAATCGGAGTGGTTTCAAGATCAGGTACGTTGACTTATGAGGCGGTAGCCCAACTGAGTGAGCTGGGATTGGGGCAGTCTACTTGTGTTGGTATTGGGGGTGATCCTATTAATGGTTTAAAACATATTGATGTCCTGAAATTATTCAACGAAGATGATGAAACTGATGCGGTATTGATGGTGGGTGAAATTGGCGGTTCTGATGAGGAGGAGGCGGCTCGCTGGGTAAAAGAGCATATGCAAAAACCAGTAATAGGTTTCATCGCGGGCATAACCGCTCCTCCGGGTAAACGAATGGGGCATGCTGGAGCAATTGTTTCTGCAGGCAAGGGTACAGCCCAGGAAAAAATTGAAGTAATGGAGGCATGTGGCATTCGTGTGACACGGAATCCGGCTGAGATGGGTAAGTTATTGCAATCAGTTTTGTGAGCAACATAAAATTTAATGAATAAAAGGAAATAGATATGCTACGAGTGAGTATGGTTGCGATAGTCATCACGGTATTAGTAGGGTGTTCGACAGCGAAACGTCCTATGCCTGAACCTGTTTTTCCAGCACCAGATCCTATCGCGGAACAAAGACCATCTGATGCGCTGCCTCCCAGCACACGCCCCACCTATAACCTTGCAGGTTATCCCAAGGCTGCGCAAGAGGGATATGTAGATGGCTGTGAAACAGCAAAGCAATCGGCGTATGGATTTAAAGATAAAAAACGTTATGCTGTTGATATGCAATATCGTATGGGATGGGATGACGGATTGTCTATTTGTCGAGGTAATCGCTAATCATAGTGACTAATAACTCATTCGTTGTTATGAGAAATTTGGTAACACTGGTACTGATACTGGCATGGAATGTATTGGCTCTTCCAGTTTTTGCAGCAGATTTACCAGATTCTGTGAGGCAGGCGTTAAGAAAAGCAAATATTCCTGAATCGGCGGTTAGCGTTTATGCTAAAGAAGTGGATGCTGAGCGACCATTAGTGGCAGTGAATGCTGATGTGCCAATGAATCCTGCTTCAGTGATGAAAGTTGTCACTACCTATGCTGGATTGGAATTGCTTGGTCCTGCTTATACATGGCGTACAGAAATTTATGCCAATGGGCCGATAAAACATGGACAGTTGCAAGGGGATTTGCTGATAAAAGGTTATGGCGATCCTAATCTTAACCTGGAGAATTTTTGGTTGCTGCTGCGACAGCTTCGTCAGACGGGTTTAAAAAGCATCAGTGGCGATTTAATCATAGATTACAGTTATTACAATCTTCCTGAAGAAGATCCTGGTGCTTTTGATGGCAAGCGCTACAAGACTTATAACGTTATCCCGGAAGCATTGTTAGTGAATTATCGTACATCAGCGTTACATCTGTTCCCTGATCCACAGAATGGGGATGTGCGCATCGTGTCGGATCCAGAAAGTCAATTGCTAAGTGTGCAAAATCAACTCAAGTTAACGCAGAAAAGATGTGGTACTAGTAGCGTTCGTATGAATATTCGCGAAGGCACACCACAACCTGGCCGCGTTACTGTGTTGTTTGAGGGGGAATATCCAGCAACTTGTGGCAAATCCACTTATTATTTAAGTTTGCTCAACAATTCGATTTATATCCACCAGCTGTTTCGTGAATTGTGGGGACAATTAGGAGGCACTTTTAATGGTGGTGTGCAGCAAGGGGTGGTGCCTGGAACATTGAAGCCAATTAGTGTTTATCATTCCCCTCCATTAGCAGAGATTATTCGAGGAATCAATAAGTTTAGTAACAATATTGCCGCTAGACAGTTGTTTTTGTCGCTGGGAGAAGCGGTATCTAGTGACAATAAGTTTGTTTCTCTCAATTTGGCACGATCTGGAATACGCCAATGGTTGTTTTCAAAGAATATGGATTTTCCCGAATTGGTGATGGAAAATGGATCGGGATTGTCACGTAAGGGAAAAATTAGTGCGCGGCATTTGAGCGAATTATTAAATGCTGCCTATTTTTCACCAACAATGCCTGAGTTTATGGCTTCATTAGCAGTGACTGGAGTGGATGGAACAGCTCGCAAGCGTTTAAAAAAATCTGTGGTAGCTCAAAAGGCGCATATTAAAACGGGTACGCTGAAGAATGTATCAGCGGTTGCAGGGTATGTGCTCAATCATCGTAATAAACGTTATGTCGTGGTGTTTATTGTCAATCATCCACAGTCAGGTGGGGCAAAAGCAGCTATGGACAAACTTTTGGAATGGTTGTATCTGAAAACGTAGAAGAGTAATGTGTATCATGAATGAAGCAGTTAGAAAATAATAAAATTTCAGAATGGATAAATGTTCAATAAAATCATGTTCTTATAATTCTGACGAGAGAAAAGTGAAATTTAGAAATAAACATTGCTTGACTTGGATTATTTAACCTTTATAATGCGCATCTCTATCGCGATGACGCAAGTCAACGCAAAGATCTTTAAAAATAAATAGCCAATAAGTGTGGACGCTTAGCAATACAAGAGATGTAAGATTCAGCAAGCGCTGAATTGGTAATGAATAAGTGTCTGCGCGGAAAGCCTGTCAATAGGCTTGAGTCAGACAAAGAGATGAAACTGAAGAGTTTGATCCTGGCTCAGATTGAACGCTGGCGGCATGCTTTACACATGCAAGTCGAACGGCAGCGCGGAGAGCTTGCTCTCTGGCGGCGAGTGGCGAACGGGTGAGTAATGCATCGGAACGTGTCCTTAAGTGGGGAATAACGCATCGAAAGATGTGCTAATACCGCATATCTCTCAGGAGGAAAGCAGGGGATCGCAAGACCTTGCGCTAAAGGAGCGGCCGATGTCTGATTAGTTAGTTGGTGGGGTAAAGGCCTACCAAGGCAACGATCAGTAGCTGGTCTGAGAGGACGATCAGCCACACTGGGACTGAGACACGGCCCAGACTCCTACGGGAGGCAGCAGTGGGGAATTTTGGACAATGGGCGAAAGCCTGATCCAGCCATGCCGCGTGAATGAAGAAGGCCTTCGGGTTGTAAAGTTCTTTTAGTTGGAAAGAAAAAATTATGATGAATAATCATAATTCATGACGGTACCGACAGAAAAAGCACCGGCTAACTACGTGCCAGCAGCCGCGGTAATACGTAGGGTGCAAGCGTTAATCGGAATTACTGGGCGTAAAGGGTGTGCAGGCGGCCTTGTAAGTCAGATGTGAAAGCCCCGGGCTTAACCTGGGAATTGCGTTTGAAACTACAGGGCTAGAGTGCAGCAGAGGGGAGTGGAATTCCATGTGTAGCAGTGAAATGCGTAGAGATATGGAAGAACACCGATGGCGAAGGCAGCTCCCTGGGCTGACACTGACGCTCATACACGAAAGCGTGGGGAGCAAACAGGATTAGATACCCTGGTAGTCCACGCCCTAAACTATGTCAACTAGTTGTCGGATCTAATTGGGGATTTGGTAACGTAGCTAACGCGTGAAGTTGACCGCCTGGGGACTACGGCCGCAAGGCTAAAACTCAAAGGAATTGACGGGGACCCGCACAAGCGGTGGATTATGTGGATTAATTCGATGCAACGCGAAAAACCTTACCTACCCTTGACATGCTTGGAATCTAATGGAGACATAAGAGTGCCCGAAAGGGAGCCAAGACACAGGTGCTGCATGGCTGTCGTCAGCTCGTGTCGTGAGATGTTGGGTTAAGTCCCGCAACGAGCGCAACCCTTGTCGTTAATTGCTATCATTTTTAATGAGCACTTTAACGAGACTGCCGGTGACAAACCGGAGGAAGGTGGGGATGACGTCAAGTCCTCATGGCCCTTATGGGTAGGGCTTCACACGTAATACAATGGCGTGTACAGAGGGTTGCCAATCCGTGAGGAGGAGCTAATCTCAGAAAGCACGTCGTAGTCCGGATCGGAGTCTGCAATTCGACTCCGTGAAGTCGGAATCGCTAGTAATCGCGGATCAGAATGTCGCGGTGAATACGTTCCCGGGTCTTGTACACACCGCCCGTCACACCATGGAAGTGATTTTCACCAGAAGCAGGTAGTTTAACCGCAAGGAGGGCGCTTGCCACGGTGGGGGTCATGACTGGGGTGAAGTCGTAACAAGGTAGCCGTAGGGGAACCTGCGGCTGGATCACCTCCTTTCGATATATTGTTGCTAAGTGTTCACACTTATTGGTTATTTAAAGATAGGTTTAAATTGGGTTTGAGGAGCGAGGAAAACTTGGGCCCGTAAGGGTCTGTAGCTCAGTTGGTTAGAGCACACGCTTGATAAGCGTGGGGTCGGTGGTTCAAGTCCACCCAGACCCACCATGGGGGTGTAGCTCAGCTGGGAGAGCACCTGCTTTGCAAGCAGGGGGTCATCGGTTCGATCCCGTTCACCTCCACCATCAAATAATATTAAATCTATTGATTGTTCTTTAAAAAATAAAATTGGGTAAGATTGTGCATAAGCACAACTGAGATAACTATAAAATGAATGCTGTATGTTAATTCAGATCAGTTTTCAAGATTATAGGATCAAGCGAATAAGTGCATGTGGTGGATGCCTTGGCGATTACAGGCGATGAAGGACGTGGAAGTCTGCGAAAAGCTTCGGGGAGTTGGCAAACAAACTTTGATCCGGAGATGTCCGAATGGGGAAACCTATCCGCAAGGATAATCTCTTCTGAATATATAGGAAGATGATGGCAAACCTGGTGAACTGAAACATCTAAGTAACCAGAGGAAAAGAAATCAACCGAGATTCCCAAAGTAGCGGCGAGCGAAATGGGAGCAGCCAATAATATTTAGCATTTAAATTAGTCGAATTTTCTGGAAAGTCAAACCATAGTGGGTGATAGTCCCGTAGATAAAAATTTAAATGTGGAACTAGGATTATGATAAGTAGGGCGGGGCACGAGAAATCCTGTCTGAAGATAGGGGGACCATCCTCTAAGGCTAAATACTCGTAATCGACCGATAGTGAACTAGTACCGTGAGGGAAAGGTGAAAAGAACCCCTGGAGGGGAGTGAAATAGATTCTGAAACCGCATGCATACAAACAGTGGGAGCCTTGAAAAAGGTGACTGCGTACCTTTTGTATAATGGGTCAGCGACTTACATTCAGTAGCGAGCTTAACCGAATAGGGGAGGCGAAGTGAAAACGAGTCTTAATAGGGCGATAAGTTGCTGGGTGTAGACCCGAAACCAGATGATCTACCCATGGCCAGGATGAAGCGCAGGTAATACTTCGTGGAGGTCCGAACCCACTAATGTTGAAAAATTAGGGGATGAGCTGTGGGTAGGAGTGAAAGGCTAAACAAATCTGGAAATAGCTGGTTCTCTCCGAAAACTATTTAGGTAGTGCCTCATATATCATTTTTGGGGGTAGAGCACTGTTATGGCTAGGGGGTCGTCAAGACTTACCAAACCATTGCAAACTCCGAATACCAAAAAATGTAAGTATGGGAGACAGACATCGGGTGCTAACGTTCGGTGTCGAAAGGGAAACAACCCAGACCTTCAGCTAAGGTCCCAAAGATACAGTTAAGTGGTAAACGAAGTGGGAAGGCATAGACAGTCAGGAGGTTGGCTTAGAAGCAGCCACCCTTTAAAGAAAGCGTAATAGCTCACTGATCGAGTCGTCCTGCGCGGAAGATATAACGGGGCTAAACTGTGCACCGAAGCTAAGGATTCACAATTTATTGTGAATGGTAGGAGAGCGTTCCGTAAGCCTGTGAAGGTGATTTGTGAAAATCGCTGGAGGTATCGGAAGTGAGAATGCTGACATGAGTAGCGATAAAGGAAGTGAAAAGCTTCCTCGCCGAAAACCCAAGGTTTCCTGTGCAACGTTCATCGGCGCAGGGTTAGTCGGTTCCTAAGGTAAGGCAGAAATGCGTAGCTGATGGGAAACTGGTTAATATTCCAGTACCTTTATTTAATGCGATGTGGGGACGAAGAAGGCTAGCTTATCCGGGTGTTGGATGTCCCGGTTGAAGCAGGTAGACATGCTATTTAGGCAAATCCGGATAGCTAAGTTGAGATGTGATAACGAAACTCCTTTCGGGGAGCCAAGTAAGTGATGCCATGCTTCCAGGAAAAGCCACTAAGCTTCAGTTAAATAAAGACCGTACCGTAAACCGACACAGGTGGGTAGGATGAGAATTCTAAGGCGCTTGAGAGAACTCAGGAGAAGGAATTCGGCAAATTGACACCGTAACTTCGGGAGAAGGTGTGCCTTTGGTATGTGAAGTGCTATACGCATGGAGCAGAAAAAGGTTGCAAAAAAATGGTGGCTGCGACTGTTTAATAAAAACACAGCACTCTGCAAACACGAAAGTGGACGTATAGGGTGTGACGCCTGCCCGGTGCCGGAAGGTTAAGTGATGGGGTGCAAGCTCTTGATCGAAGCCCCGGTAAACGGCGGCCGTAACTATAACGGTCCTAAGGTAGCGAAATTCCTTGTCGGGTAAGTTCCGACCTGCACGAATGGCGTAACGATGGCCACACTGTCTCCTCCTGAGACTCAGCGAAGTTGACATGGTTGTGAAGATGCAATCTACCCGCGGCTAGACGGAAAGACCCCGTGCACCTTTACTGTAGCTTTACATTGGATTTTGATTGTTCTTGTGTAGGATAGGTGGGAGGCTGTGATATATGCTCGCTAGAGTGTATGGAGCCAACCTTGAAATACCACCCTGGAATGATTGGAATTCTAACTCAGGTCCATGATCTGGATCGAGGACCGTGTATGGTAGGCAGTTTGACTGGGGCGGTCTCCTCCCAAAGAGTAACGGAGGAGTGCGAAGGTACGCTAGATACGGTCGGAAATCGTGTTGATAGTGCAATGGCATAAGCGTGCTTAACTGCGAGACTGACAAGTCGAGCAGATGCGAAAGCAGGTCATAGTGATCCGGTGGTTCTGTATGGAAGGGCCATCGCTCAACGGATAAAAGGTACGCCGGGGATAACAGGCTGATTCCTCCCAAGAGTTCATATCGACGGGGGAGTTTGGCACCTCGATGTCGGCTCATCACATCCTGGGGCTGTAGTCGGTCCCAAGGGTATGGCTGTTCGCCATTTAAAGTGGTACGTGAGCTGGGTTTAAAACGTCGTGAGACAGTTTGGTCCCTATCTGCCGTGGGCGTTGGAAATTTGAGTGGGGCTACTCCTAGTACGAGAGGACCGGAGTGGACGCACCTCTGGTGTACCGGTTATGACGCCAGTTGTATTGCCGGGTAGCTAAGTGCGGAAGAGATAACCGCTGAAAGCATCTAAGCGGGAAGCTTGCCACAAGATTAGATTTCCCGGGAGTTTAACTCCCCTAAAGGTTCGTTGAAGACTACAACGTTGATAGGTCGAGTGTGGAAGCACAGTAATGTGTTAAGCTAATCGATACTAATTGACCGTGAGGCTTGATCCTATAATCTTGAAAATTAATCCAAATTATTTTAGATAATAAAAAATTAATATCAGTTATTACCCAATTTTACCGTTTATGCTTGGCGGCCATAGCGCTTTGGACCCACCTTTTACCATCCCGAACAGAGAAGTGAAACGAAGTAGCGCCGATGATAGTGTGTTTTCGCATGTGAAAGTAGGACACCGCCAGGCTTCTTATTTTATTAACCAGTTATTTATTACATGAACATAGTGTGATAAATAACTGGTTTTTTATTTTATATCATCATATTTATTTGTTATTCATATCGGTATCTGTTGCATGCGGATTTTAATTGCCCAATATTGCAGGAAAGTGATTAATATTTGTCTAGCTAATTTTAGTGAATACTAAGTCACGTATGGTATGGCCCAGTTTTATACCTCGTTTTTCAAATTTAGTTATAGGGCGATATATAGGTCGAGGAGCATAATTGATGGCGGAATTAGCGAGCCGTTTTTCGTTGCTTAAAACGTGTAGACTGTGAATTGCATAATTCTCCCAATCGGTGGCGATATGTAGATAGCCATTAGATTTGAGCCGATCGCATAATAACGCAACGAAATCTGGCTGAATCAAGCGGCGTTTATGATGACGTGATTTGGGCCATGGGTCTGGAAAAAAAATGTGGATTCCATCTAAAGATTTATTTGTGAACATTTGCTCTATCGCTAGCTTGGCATCGTGTTGAATGATGCGTAGATTAGTCAAATTGTATTGTTTAATATAATTGAGCAAGCTGCCAATTCCTGGTGTGTGAACTTCAATCGCTATAAAATCCTTTTCTGGGTATTGCGCTGCAATTTTAGCGGTGGTCTCTCCCATTCCCGACCCAATTTCTAATATTTTGGATGAGGAACGTCCGAAAAGTGAGTTTAAATCAATTGGTTGTTTTGAGGCAGGGATTCCATAATGTGGCAATAAGGTTGCGTAAGCTTGCCGCTGCGCATTAGAAAAATGTCCTTGGCGAAGTACATAACTACGAATTGGTGGATGAGTAGACAAAATTACTAACCTGACACAGTGATTGTGCTTGATAATTAGTTGGTATTGGCTTGCGGTGTAGAATGGGTAAGCATACCTTTTGTTGGAGAGCTTGGTGTCGCCTTATAGATTTTCTTAGGCATACGTCCTGCCAACCAAGCTTCTCTTCCAGCTTTGACTGCTTTTCGCATGGCTGAAGCCATGAGTATTGGATTATGGGCACTAGCGACAGCGGTATTCATCAACACACCATCACAGCCAAGCTCCATAGCGATAGTAGCATCTGATGCTGTTCCTACCCCTGCATCCACGATAACTGGTACTGTAGCATTATCAATAATAATTTGTAAATTCCAAGGATTAAGTATTCCCATTCCTGATCCAATGAGTGAAGCTAATGGCATGATAGCAACACAGCCAATGTCTTCCAATTGCTTGGCAACAACAGGATCATCTGATGTATAAACCATCACTTGAAAACCTTCTTTGACTAGAATCTTGGCTGCTTCGATCGTTGCAATTACGTCTGGAAACAAGGTTTTCTGATCACCTAATACTTCTAGCTTAACCAGCGTATGTCCATCAAGTAATTCGCGTGCCAAACGCAATGTACGAATGGCGTCAGCTGCTGTGTAACAACCGGCTGTATTGGGTAAGAGAGTATATTGTGAAGGTGGCAATACATCTAATAAATTGGGTTCTTCTTGGCTTTGTCCGATGTTAGTACGACGTATCGCGACCGTAATGATTTGTGCGCCACCAGCATCAATAGCAGCTCGCGTTTCGGAAAAATCCTGGTATTTTCCGGTGCCCAGTAATAAACGGGAGGTATAGTTTTTACCAGCGATAGTTAGAAAATCCATATCAGTTTATCCTGAGTAGTTAGAGCTGGTTAGAGTGATAAGATGCGTAAATGTTTCAGCAGCTACCTGAGTATTATCCTCCTCCTACAGCGACAATAATTTCTAATTGATCCCCTTCTTCCAACATCGTTTTAGAGAAATGACTACGCGGAATAATTTTCCCATTATATTCAATTGCAATGCGTTTATTATGTAATAACAATTTTTCGATAAGCTGCTGTATATCCATTGGGCTATCGAAGTTTTGCTGTTGTCCATTGATAGTAAGCTGCATGACTGAATAAACTAGAATAAAAAGAAAAGTGAACCGAATCATTCTAGCATGAAGATTTGGTTACAATTGAGCAGGTTATTGAGGATAGAAGCTAATTGTAATGAAAATTTTTCTGCGTTTGATTCTTGGTAGTAAAAAACTGGTTAGAACTTATATGTTGAATGTTATTCTTATTCGCTATCGTATTTTCTCAATAATAAAACCTTACATATTAACGATTACAGAAGCGTATTAATTATTATGCAGGTTGTTTGTGTCAACCTTGCCGTTGTCCGCTAAAATTATGTATTCCAATAAGCTTGATTGTTACGATTAGATATTTTAAATATGGCCATTAGTGTAATCAAACAAATATTATTTATATTGTCTTCCTTATTATTGTTGTTTTCCAGTGTAGCAATAGCAGAAAAGAATACCGCCTCATTTGATACGCTAAAAATTCTTGGATGGGTTGAATTTGTTCGTCTGGAACCTTGGGGAATGAAATTGTCTGCACGAGTTGATACGGGTGCGAATACCTCTTCCATGAGTGCTTACAATATCGAAATGTTCAAAAAGAATGGTAAGCAATGGGTTAAGTTTTCCTTTGATTTTAAGAAAGATTCTGAGGAACGCTCTGTTGAGATTGAACGGCCACTACTCCGGATGCTTAAAATTAAACAGCACAGTGGACCTTCACAAGCGCGCCCAGTAGTTTCAATGGAAATTTGTCTAGCAGATGAAGTACGCGAAATGGAGTTTGATTTGGTTGATCGCCGTGCTTTAAATTATCCAATATTACTTGGGCGTAAAGCGTTGGCTGGTTTTGCATTGGTTGATTCTGCGCATGCTTATCTTACCAAGGCGGTGTGTGGGCATGTGAAGAAGAAAAAATGAGAAAACTACATCTGTATTTATTAACCTTCGTGCTATGCTTAATAGGATTAGGATTAACCTATTACAAGATTGCGGTAATTGGCTTGCCTTTAGCGGCATCTGAGCAAACAGAAGTATGGAATATAGAGACACGCGTCAGTTTTCGTGCAAAACCAGATAATGCAATCAAAGTTTCGTTACCCTTACCTCCCAATTCACCTAATTACTTTGTTCTCGATGAAAGTTTTATCAGTGCAGGCTATGGATTAGCGGTTGAACAGGATAATACTAACCGAGTAGCTCATTGGGCTAAACGTCGAGCACAGGGCAAGCAACTATTATTTTATCGAGTCGTGTTGTTAGAAACTGAGGAAAGCAAGCAGGAATCAAGCGTCCCTTCCCCAGTTTATCCACAAATTCCAAATTACCCTGAAGATCTAGAGCCGATAATCAAAGGTATGTTGGAGAGAGCACGCCAGCAGTCAGCAGATACAGTTTCTTTTTCACAGCGTGTTATTGAACAATTGAATATTGCTCAATCTGCACCGGCACCAGAATTAAAACCGCTGTTAAAACACATTACACAACCTCGTAGTTTAGCAAAGAATTTGAGCTGGATTTTGGAAGGTGCCCGTATTCCTTCTCGTATTGTGCAGGGATTACGATTGCAAGATGGCAAGGAATATTCTGATCTGGAGTATTTTCTGCAGGTTTATGATGGGGAACGTTGGCGTTCATTGAATATTAAAGATGGGCAAGAAGGACTTCCATCAAATTTTATCATATGGCAAATTGGTGCTGATCGTGTACTTTCGATTGAAGGCTCATCAGAATCAAGCATTCAATACACTGTTGCGAAGGGGTTACGAGAGGCTATTAATATTGCCGAATCTCGTTCTGTAGAAAAAAATATCCATTTGATGGAATTTTCTTTGTATTCATTGCCCGTACATGTGCAAAATGTGTACAAGGTGCTGTTAATGATACCGTTAGGTGCTTTGGTAGTGGTGTTTATGCGTAACATCATTGGAATTCGGACGTTTGGTACTTTCATGCCAGTGTTAATTGCCTTGGCTTTCCGTGAAACAGAGTTATTGTGGGGCGTCATTTTGTTTAGCCTAGTGGTAGGACTTGGGTTGTTACTGCGTGCCTATGTTGAGCAGTTAAAACTGCTACTGGTCCCTCGTTTGGCGGCAGTATTAACCATGGTAGTGTTACTAATCGCTGGCATTAGTGTGGTTATGCATAAACTTGGATTAGAGATGGGGTTGTCTGTCGCTTTATTCCCAATTGTTATTATGACAATGACAATTGAACGTATGTCATTGACCTGGGAAGAAGCCGGGCCAGCCGAAGCCTTCAAGCAAGTGACGGGTAGTTTATTGGTATCAGTTATCGGTTATCTAGCCATGAATATCAATGAATTTCAATATATGTTTTTTACATTCCCGGAATTGTTACTCGTGGTACTAGCCATTATCCTATTGCTAGGTCGTTATTCAGGCTATCGCTTGATGGAATTGTGGCGTTTTCGTGCATTTATAAAAAATAAACTGTAATACGATTGTGTTTGGCATCCTGAAAAAACTAAAACGTAGCGGCGTTGTTGGGATGAATCAGCGTAATGCTGATTTTATCCTGCGCTACAATAAACGTTCACTTTATCCGTTGGTGGATGACAAGCTGCGAACCAAATATCTGGCGATGGCATCTGGTATCGCCGTGCCAAAGTTGTATGGCGTCATTGAAATTCAGCGCGATGTTGCACGTCTCCCTGAGATTGTCGAAGGGCATGAAGATTTTGTGATCAAGCCGGCGCACGGCTCGGGAGGCAGCGGCATCTGCGTGATCACCAGACGTCTCAACAACCGCTATCGGCAGAATAATGGTGATCTGCTGACTGAAGAAGATATCGCCTACCATGTTTCCAATATACTCAGCGGTTTATATAGCCTTGGTGGACAGCCTGATCAGGCGCTTATTGAGTACCGGGTCAAGTTTGATCCACTGTTTGAGTCAGTTTCCTATCGTGGTGTACCGGATATTCGTACCATCGTCTTTCGTGGCATTCCGGTTACGTCCATGGTACGTTTGCCGACCCGAATGTCGGATGGAAAAGCCAATCTTCATCAGGGAGCTGTGGGGGCGGGTATCGATATGATGACGGGGCGCACCACGCATGCTATCTGGCAGAATTATCCAATCGAACAACATCCAGATACTGGTGTAACTATCGGTGGACTTGAAATTCCCCATTGGCATAAATTGCTAACGTTGGCAGCACAATGTCACGAACTGGCTGGATTAGGCTATCTGGGCGTCGATGTCGTGCTCGATCGGGAGCTGGGTCCTCTGGTGCTGGAGCTCAATGCTCGTCCGGGGTTATCCATCCAAATTGCCAATCGCAGGGGCATGAGTCAGTTGCTGGAAAAAATTTCCAAATTGAAAGAAATCCCCGCTTCCGCAGCAGAGCGCGCCACCCTGGGGCAGGAGTTGTTTCTGAAAAATCAGACCTGATTTTTGTATTGAACGGATTCTCAGCGTTGACTGGCTGCCTGTACGGCTGTCAGCGCAATGGTATACACAATATCTTCCACCGAGGCACCACGCGATAAGTCATTTACCGGCTTGCGTAGCCCTTGTAGCATGGGGCCGATGCTGACTATGTTGGCACTGCGCTGCACCGCTTTGTAAGTGGTGTTGCCGGTATTGAGATCTGGAAAAATAAGCACCGTAGCGCGCCCAGCAACCAGGCTGCCGGGCGCTTTTTGCTGACCAATACTGGCAATTACAGCGGCATCGTATTGCAGAGGGCCATCTATCAGTAAATCGGGGCGCGCCAGGTGGGCAAGTCGGGTGGCTTCACGTACTTTTTCCACTTCCTGCCCGCTGCCGGAATCGCCAGTGGAATAACTCAGCATGGCTACACGTGGTTCAATACCCAGAGCCTGCGCCGATGCCGCGCTTTGCAATGCAATATCAGCCAGTTCCTCAGCGGTTGGATTGGGATTGACTGCACAGTCACCGTATACCACCACCTGTTCCGGTAACAGCATGAAAAAAACAGAGGAGACGAGTTTGAAACCGGGTGCTGTCTTGATCAGCTGCAAGGCAGGGCGAATAGTATTGGCGGTGGTGTTGATAGCTCCGGAAACCAGCCCGTCGACCTCATTGGTTGCCAGCATCATGGTTCCCAGTACGACGTTATCCTCCAGCTGTGCCAGCGCCATGGGTTCATTGATCCCCTTGTGCTTGCGCAATTCCACCATGGCTGCCACGTATTTTCGCCGTACTTTTTCTGGATCGATTATTTCAAGCCCTTCAGGCAAGGTAATACCACGAGCATCGGCCACTGTTTTTACCGCATCAGGTTTTGCCAGTAACACACAACGTGCAATGCCACGTTCTTGACAAATGGTCGCTGCCTGCATGGTGCGCGGCTCGCAGCCTTCCGGCAGCACGATACGGCGATTGGCCTCTTGCGCCTGTTTGACCAGACGATAGCGGAAAGCAGGTGGAGCAAGCCGTTGTTCCTGTGGTTCGCCACAGCGTTTAACCAGTAAGTCCTGACGAATATGGCTGGCTACAAAGTTGGTAATGTGTTCGGCGCGTTCATGATCATCCAGCGGAATTTCCCGGTTCATGCGTTGCAGATTGCTGGCGGTGTTGTATGAATTAGTTGCGACGGTGTAAACCGGCAATCCTTTGGCTAGTGCACCTTTGCATAATTCCAGTACACGCGGATCTGGCGGAAAATCACTGCATAGCAACAGCCCGGCCAGTGGCACACCATTCAGCACGGCGAGACTGGCAGCCATAATGATATCGTTTCGGTCGCCCGGTGTGACGACCAGCACTCCGGGGCGCAGCAGTGCCACTGAGTTGGGCGCGGCACTGGCAAACAGTATAATATCCTGTACGCGACGTTTTTCACTTTCACCAGCGTTTATCGCATGGGCTTGCAGTTGGGCGACAACATCTGTCATGCGCAGCGCATTTAGCGAATCCTCCCAGGGAACGCAGCCCAGAATCTGAAAGCCGGGTTGACGGAACAAGGCGGAATGGCTTTTTAACTGTTCAAAAAAATCACCAGGGTGATCACTGCGAATTTTGTTGAGGATGACACCCAGCAGGCGGGGATTCCGGGCACCGCCCAAAAATTGAACCTGAATTTCTATGCGATCCACAATTGCTGGCAACGCATCATCTTCGGCAGATGAAACCAGGATAATATCGGCATCAAGACTGCTGGCTAATTGGGTATTGATGCGTGAGGCATAGCCGACATAGCGTGTTGGCACCATGCCTTCCACCACCATCACATCGTAACCTTCGGCTGCTTGCTGAAATCGCCGGACGATATCTTCCATCAAATCATCCATCTGGCCTTCACCCAGCAGATGCTCAACGGCAGCCAGTGCCAGCGGAGCGGGTGGTGCCAGTCCCAATGTGCGCGAGATCAGTTCAGTAGAATATTCCGGCCCATGGCTGTCAGGATGCTGCTGGGCAACCGGTTTGTAAAAACCCGTTTTCAGACCGCCGTACTCAAGTGCTCGCACCAGCCCCAGGCTGGTTGAGGTCAGGCCGACACCGAAACCGGTGGGGATAATAAAGAAAGTGTGCATGGTTTTTATTTGTTCTGTGCTATCAATATTTGTTTAATACAGTTGCGGTGTCGCGCGCAATTTGTCCTTCCTCGTCGGTGGGCACAACCAAAATGCGAACGCTGCCCTCAGCCTGAATAGCGCCAGCCTTGCCGTGTACACATGCAGCGTTGGCAGCGGGATTAATATACAGATTTAATAAATGTAAATGAGCAATTGTTTTCTCACGAACCAATGCTGAGTTTTCACCAATGCCACCGGTAAACACCATGCCGTCCAGCTGTGGCAGGGCACAGCTGAGCGCCGCCAGTGATTTTGCCAGGCGGTAGCAAAACACCTCGATGGCCAATGTCGCACCTGTATGGCCATTGAGCCGAGCCTGTTCCAGAGTGCGCATGTCGTTTGTCAGGCCGGAAAGTCCAAGCAAACCGCTTTCATGGTTCAACAGCTGGTCAATTTTTTCCAGATTCCAGCCCAGAGTACGAGCAAGATAGCCGTGCAGATTAGGATCCACATCGCCGCTGCGAGTACCCATTACCAGCCCTTCCAGTGGCGTCATGCCCATGCTGGTATCTCGGCTTTCACCATTCACAATTGCGGCGGTTGAACAGCCATTGCCCAAATGCGCGGTAAGCCAGCAACTGTTCCTGACAGCCAAACCGGTCATTTCCGCAGCATGTTGACTGACGTATTGATGACTGGTGCCGTGAAAACCGTAACGGCGCACGCCATAGTCTCGGTAGAGCATTTCCGGCAAAGCGTACCGGTAGGCGTGTTCGGGCAATGTCTGGTGAAAGGCAGTATCAAACACAGCAACATGGGCCAAGTCCGGAAACAAGGTCTGTGCAGCTTCGATACCTAGTAGATTAGCGGGATTATGCAAGGGAGCAAGCTGCACCGTGATGCGTATGGCATGCAGTACAGCTGGTGTAATAATTTGCGCTGAACTGAAATGTTCACCCCCGTGCACCACCCGATGGCCAACACCGATTAAACGAGAGCCGGCAATTGCCTGCACTTTAGGTAATAGAGTAGCAAGCGCAGCATGGTGCGTAGATACAGCCAATGCTTGTGTGTTTTTCTGGCCATTTTGCTGCCAATGTAGAAGGCCTTCATCGTTATTGGTAGCCAGTCGCTCTGCCAGGCCGCTAATTAGAAAATCGTTTTGTGATGGATCAACCAGCGCGAACTTAATGGATGAGCTGCCGCAGTTGATCACGAGCACTAATCCTTGCTCCATACGGTTTTTTCCTCGAGGCATGCAAAATACATATTGTCCTAAAAACCTCGGTTAACTGCTTGGCTATTGTCTTTACATTATGATTATTCTGAACTTTATTGCGACTGTTGGGAATACCATTAATATCAAAGATCATTACTGCCTGATTTCAACGATTCCTCCCTGTCGGGCAATTCCGCTGATGATACGCCCGATCAAGTTGCGTACCTGTACCATTTCTCCTTCGGCTGCTGCTGCCAGTGCTTCTCCTTCAGTACTAACGGAAAACCCTGTTCCACTTGCAATCAACTGAACTTTCTGTCCACGTGAAATAACATATTGGGCGCGGATCTGATGCGCGCGTATTGGTTGCCCAGAAGCTAGATAAGCAGTGGCAACCTGGCCGATTACCTGGACAGGATCGGTGATTGCCTGGTTGGGAATGCGCACAAGATTGGCTTCCTTGCTCACAATATCTTGTGCTGTGATTATCTGGCCGCGATTGATGGGTTGCGCGGCATGTACGACACTGGCAATGACTGCTATCTCAACTGGTACGTAAAGCGTCCAGCTGGTTTCTTCATTCTGACAACGTACACCGACCGAGAATTTTCCCCATAACCGTCCACCGGGTGGCAAGAAAGGTTGCAGTTGATTACATGGCTGCGCTGCTCGATATGTGTTGGGTTTGACTGTGATGGTCACTTTACCCGGTAGATGGCGAGTTTCTGCATAAACAAAATCATTGACCGCCTTGGTTATTGCGGCCGTGGCTGAATGTTCACTAGCAATGGTTGCTGTTGAATGCAGCAAGCAACTTACCAGTGTGATCCATAGAAGTAATGGGCGCATGATAAATTTCAAGGGTGATGATGAAAATAGGCAATTTTTGCCGTTAGCGGAAAATTTTTCCACCTGTTCAGCATGGTAGCGTCGCCATCATCTGGCTAGTTCAGGAACTGACGGATAATTATGGTTCAGTTCAGTTAATTGGCTTTGGATAATTGTTGAATTCATCCTGGCATGAATCCTGCTTGTAATGATGGTGATTACTTTTGCAGGAGAAAAACATGATCAACAAACTGGATAATCTACTTGGCTTTCATCAGCGCACACTCGGGTTGCGTGCTACCCGCCAAGAATTGTTATCAGGCAATATCGCCAATGCGGATACCCCAGGTTTCAAGGCGCGGGACTTCGATTTTTCCAAAGCAATGCGTAATGTTCAATCACCTGGACAAATACGCACTTCATTGGCAACTACTGCAGCGAGACATATCGGCCTGTCCAGTTTCCGATCCATTACATCTGTACCAGAGCAATACCGTGTTCCGCAGCAACCCAGCATTGACGGCAATACCGTGGATATGGATACCGAGCGTATGCAGTTTATGGATAACGCCATGCGCTATGACTCTGGGTTAACGTTTATTAATCATCAATTTCGTATGTTGTTATCAGCTATTAGAGAAGGAAGTTAATTCATGTCGCTATTTAGTGTGTTCAATGTTGCAGGTTCTGCCATGGCAGCTCAATCGCAGCGGTTAAACGTGGTGGCCAGTAATCTTGCTAACGCAGACAGTGCCACCAGTTCGACAGGGGAGGCCTACCGTTCTCGCCAGGTGGTGTTCCGTACCATTGATGTTGCAGCGGATCGGGCAAAAGGCGTCAAGGTGGCGGGAGTGGTACATGATCCTTCCCCTATGCGAATTGTGTATGACCCGCATCATCCTGTCGCAGATGAAAAAGGCTACGTTACTTTGCCCAATGTCAATGTGGTGGATGAAATGGTCAACATGATGTCAGCATCGCGCTCTTACCAGAACAGCGTAGACATGATGAATGTGACCAAGACATTATTGCAAAAAACGCTATCAATTGGTCAATAAGGAGAAGAAAAATGAGTGTAATACAAGATAGTAGCAGTGTATCCGAGTTACTGGCTTCCAATAGTGGCAGTGTCAAGACAGGCCGCAAGGGGGAAGAGGATATGCAGGAGCGTTTTCTCAAGCTGCTGGTAACGCAAATGCAGAATCAGGATCCGCTCAGCCCGATGGATAACGCGGAAGTCACCAGCCAGATGGCGCAAATCAGCACCGTAAGCGGTATCGACAAACTGAATAGCACACTGGAAAAACTAGTGGCAGATTCCGATGCACGCCGCTCCTTTGAAGCTGCCAATATGATTGGTCGCAGTGTGCTGATTCCGGGTACGGACATGCAGCTGGAGAATCATACTGGCATTGGCGGATTTGAATTGACCGAACCGGCAGACAAGCTGGTCATTACCATCAAGGATAGTGCGGGAATTACTGTACGTGAACTTGATTTAGGTGCGCAGGAGGCAGGCATCGGTACCTTTGCCTGGGATGGCCTGGCTAATAACGGCAACGAAGCTGCTGCAGGACAATACAGTTTTGCGCTGAAGGCGGTGCGAGATAGTCAGGAAGTAGCCGCTTCTACCTTAGCTTTTGGTTCAGTCAGCAGTGCGCAAGCGGATAAAGATGGAGCGCTGCTGGAAGTGGGCAGACTGGGCTATGTCGGTATGGATGATATTAAACAGATATTTTAAGCAAGGAGTAGATCATGGGTTTTCAGCATGGATTAAGTGGACTAAAAGCAGCAACAGCTAAACTGGATGTCACCGGCAACAATATTGCCAATGCCAACACAGTTGGCTTCAAACAATCGCAAGCGCAATTTGCAGATGTTTACGCCAGTACAGTCGGCGGCAGCAAGGTTCAAATCGGCATTGGTGCCCAGACACTGGCGGTGGCGCAACAATTTAACCAGGGAAATGTGACCAGTACTGACAATCCGCTGGATGTGGCTATTGCCGGCAATGGTTTCTTTCGTATGAGCAACAATGGCGCCATCAGTTACACCCGTAATGGTCAATTTCATCTGGATAAGGATGGATTTCTGGTCAATGCGAGTGATTACAACGTTACTGGTTTTGCAGCAGATGCAACCGGCACGATTATTCCCAATGTTCCGGTCAATTTGCGCTTGCCTACTTCAGATCTGACGCCTAAGCCAACTGCCAATTTTGCTACGGGAGTGAATCTGGATGCACGTACTGAAGTGCCATCTCCTCCCGTTGCTTTTGATGCAACCAATCTGGATAGTTATGCCCATTCCACTTCAGGCGAAATATTCGATAGCCTTGGCAATTCTCATATATTGAATTTATATTTCCAGAAAACAGCCCCAACGGAATGGAGTGTGTTTGCAACGGTTGATGGTGCAGCAGATAACAGCGGCAAACCGATCGGAGTAACACTTGATAGTAATAATTCTTCCAATCCTGATCCTGGAGATCCACTCAAATTGACTTTTGATTCTGGTGGAATTATGACGAATCCCATGGGACCTATTGATATTACCGTTGATTTTCAAACAATAGATTCTGTGAAGTGGGGAGCAATTCCGGATCTTACATTTTCGTTTGATCTGACTCGTTCTACCCAGTTTGGCAACAAATTTGGTGTCAATATGATGAATCAAGATGGCTTTACTTCTGGGCGTTTGGCTGGTTACAGCATTTCCGATAATGGTGAAATTAGAGGCAGCTATACCAATGGTGTGACGCGTACGCTTGGGCAGCTTGCTCTGGCAGGTTTCTCCAATCCCAATGGGCTCAAACCCATGGGAAACAATCAATGGGCGGAAACCGCCGAATCTGGGTTGCCGCTGGTGGGTGCGCCTGAAACGGGGGTGTTGGGTTCACTACAATCCTCCGCAGTGGAGGAATCAAATATAGATCTGACCAGTGAGCTGGTTAATTTGATCATGACGCAGCGTGTCTATCAGGCCAATGCCAAGACGATTCAAACGCAGGATGCAGTGATGCAATCTATCATGAATATTTAAGAATCTGTTCAGGATTTCTTTATTTAATCCAGTTAAGGAACATATGAAAAATGGATAGATTAATTTACACCGCAATGACTGGCGCATTGCATACCATGACACAGCAAGCAACGGTTTCTCATAATCTGGCAAACGTTTCCACTACAGGCTATCGCACGCAATCGGACACATTTCGGGCGGTACCTGTGTATGGGGAATCGTTACCCACGCGCGCGTTTGTACTGGATTCAACGCCTCAGGCAGATTTTACGCCAGGCGCAATTCAGCAGACGGATCGGCCACTGGATGTGGCCATACAAGGTTCTGGCTGGATTGCAGTGCAGCTTGAAAATGGAGAGGAAGCCTATACTCGCCATGGCAATTTGAAAATGGATCCGGATGGTGTGTTGCAGACGCAGCAAGGGCTTGATGTCAAAGGAGAAACCGGATCAATCACCATTCCACCAGATAGCCATATTGCAATTGGTCGGGATGGCAATATCTCCGTGTTGCCAACAGATTCGCGCGTGACAGCAGTATCCATCATTGGTCGTATCAAACTGGTTGATCCACCGACTGATCAGCTTGTTCGGGGAGAAGATGGCTTGTTTCGTTTAAAAGATGGGGGAGAGGCGCCCGCTAGCGAAGAGGTTATGTTGATAGAAGGAGCGCTTGAGAGCAGCAATGTCAATGCAGTCAGCGAAATGGTGAAAATGATCACTTTGGCCAGGCAATTTGATATGCAAATGAAAATGCTGGAAAGCGCCCGGCAGAATGCCCAGCAAGCCAGTGAAATCATGACGCTGAGAGGCTAACTGGTTATGGAAATGCCGATTGAACCGATAAACGCCATTCAATGCTTAAACGACGGAAATATTGGATCACCACGCAGCTTTGCTGCTCGTGATGACGGAATTGAAGTGTGTGCAGCGAAAAATGCTGTCATTGCGAACGCCAGCGGCGTGAAGCAATCCAGATGACGAAATAAATCAGCATTTCCGTAGTTCTGTTTTTAATTTTTTAAAAGGGTAATGCACTATGATGCGCTCATTATGGATATCAAAAACCGGTCTGGATGCACAGCAGACCAAAATGGATGTGATCGCCAATAACCTGGCCAACGTCAGCTCCAATGGTTTTAAACGGATGCGCCCGATATTTGAAGATTTGTTGTATCAAACCATTCGGCAACCTGGTGCCCAGTCATCTGAACGTACCCGGCTGCCTTCTGGCTTGCAATTGGGCACGGGCGTGCGCCCCGTAGCGACAGAAGATATTTTTATCCAGGGAAATTTACAACAAACTGGAAATTCGCGTGATGTGGCCATCCAAGGAGAAGGATTCTTTCAGATCTTGTTGCCAGATGGTACTTTGGCTTATACCCGTGATGGTGCGTTCCAATCTGATCAAGATGGCCAATTGGTTACCGCCAGTGGCTTTGAACTACAACCTTCCATCACGATTCCTCCCAACGCCTTGAGCATTACGATTGGGCGTGATGGTACGGTATCAGTGTTGACAGCTGGTTCAGCTTCACCACAATCCGTTGGCAATATCCAGCTGGTCAATTTTATTAATCCAGCTGGTTTGCAGCGTTTTGGTGAGAATCTTTATCTTGAAACCATGAGTAGTGGTGTGCCTAATCCTGGTATTCCGGGAACGGATGGGCTAGGGTTGCTCAACCAGGGATTTGTGGAAACCTCCAACGTGAATGTGGTGGAAGAGCTAGTGGAAATGATTCAGACCCAGCGTGCTTATGAGATCAATTCTCGCTCGATTCAGACCTCAGATCAGATGTTGCATCGGTTAACACAGCTATAAATAGTTGTATTTATGTCGTTCTCATGCAGGTTCTAATGAGATGGTGTTATGACATATAAATGTACCGGTAAGTGCAGGTTTTATTGGTTAGCTAGCACGATTGATTATTAAGATTTACTGGTACGCTGATCGCATATGTCCTTTTCCATTTACGAGCCAACGATCTTTTATGACAGTAAAGCAATTGATGAAAAACATTGATCATCTGCTTGTTCCCATGTTGCTTATTTTAGTGGGTGCGGTATCCGGTTGTTCTACAATCATGACACCTACACCCAAGGTACAGCAACCGATGACAATGCGTCCGCCCGAGCCGTTGATTATCCCGGCAGCCCAGACCCATGGTGGAATTTATCAGGCAGCATTCAATTTTCAGGGAGGGGGGCGCTACACACCGCTATTTGAAGATCGGCGTGCCCGCAGTCTTGGCGACACTATCATTGTCACATTAAATGAAAAAACCAATGCCAGTAAGAAAACCGGCAGTAATGCGCAACGTGATGGCGAGCTCAATCTTTCCGTTCCTTCCTTTCTGGGATTGCCGCTGGAATCCTTTTTTCAGAAACTGGATGTAGAGGCGCAGTCAAGCAACAAATTTAACGGCAAAGGAGAGAGTTCCAGCAATAACAATTTCACTGGCACAATTACCGTCACCGTGATTGATATTCTGCCCAATGGCAACCTGCTGGTTAGTGGCGAAAAGCAGGTGGGCATTAATCAAGGGCATGAATATATCCGGCTTTCCGGGGTGATTAATCCGATCAATATCATGCATAACACGGTGTCATCTGTCCAGGTGGCCGATGCGCGCATTGAATATCGTGGTAGTGGTTATTTGGATGAAGCACAAACCATGGGCTGGTTGTCACGCTTCTTTATGACTATTTCACCCTTTTAAGCTGAGCGGGAGCAATATCATGACATTATGCAAACAGCAATCAGTGCTCAAATTGTTGCTGACCGGATTATTCAGCACGCTACTAATTACCGCGCCCGCTTCTGCTGAGCGCATCAAGGATCTGGCCAATATTCAGGGAGTGCGTGCCAATCAACTAATTGGTTATGGTCTGGTGGTCGGACTGGATGGCACCGGTGATCAGACACAGCAAACGCCTTTCACGGTACAAAGCATCATCAGCATGCTGGGGCAATTAGGCGTAAATTTGCCACCCGGCGTCAACTTGCAGTTGCGTAATGTGGCTTCTGTTATGGTTACAGCAACCTTGCCAGCGTTTGCTAAGCCCGGTCAACAGATTGATGTCACCGTTTCCTCCATGGGGAACGCCAAAAGTTTGCGTGGGGGCACCTTGCTGATGACACCTTTGAAAGGGATCGATAATCAGGTGTACGCCGTGGCACAAGGTAGTTTGGTGATCGGTGGCGCAGGTGCCAGTTCTGCTGGCAGCAGCGTGCAGATTAATCATCTGGGGGCTGGGCGCATCAGTGCCGGCGCTATTGTTGAGCGTGCCGTGCCAACTGTACTGGGGCAAGGAGAGTATATTAATCTGGAGTTGCACGATACTGATTTCACCACTGCACGTCGTGTTGTTGATACGATCAATGGTCGTTTTTCACATGGTACTGCGGCTGCGCTGGATGGGCGAGTGATTCAACTGCGCGCGCCCATGAGTGACAATCAACGTGTCACATTTATTTCACAGATTGAAGAACTTGAAGTTGCGCCAGCGCAAGGCACTGCGAAGGTTATTATTAATGCTCGCACCGGTTCCGTGGTCATGAACCAGATGGTATCGCTTGAGCCTAGTGCGGTTGCACATGGCAACCTTTCGGTGATCATTAATACCCAGCCGATTGTCAGCCAACCTGGCCCTTTCTCGCAGCGTGGCGAAACCGTGGTGGTGCCACAATCACAAATTGAAGTGCGCTCAGAAGAAGGTAATCTAATGCTGCTGCCCAATTCAGCTAATCTGGCTGATGTGGTAAAAGCGTTGAATGCCATAGGCGCAACTCCGCAAGATCTGCTGGCGATTCTGCAAGCACTTAAAGCAGCTGGTTCCTTACGAGCAGAGCTGGAAATCATATGATGAATGCACCTGATTTAACGGGTCAGCTGGCCATTGATACCCAGGCCATGGAGCATTTGCGTCATCAGGCTCGCAACAATCCGCAAGAAGGATTAAAGCAGGCAGCAAAGCAATTTGAAGCATTATTTCTCAATATGATGCTGAAAAGCATGCGGGAAGCCACGCCCAAGGATGGGCTGTTTGATAGTGATCAATCGCGTTTCTATACCCAGATGCTGGATCAACAGTTGGTGCAAGATTTGTCTGGTAAAGGAATTGGGCTGGCAGATATGATTGTCAAACAGCTCGCACAAACGATTGATCAGGAACAAGCAGGCACCATTGGTGGTGCAACTTCTCTGTTGGAGGAAATAACGGCAGAAGATGAGCAACCACTGGTTTCACTGGCGCCGGCTCAAATGAAAGATTTGCCTTCCCAGCTTTGGTCAAATCTTAATCGCTCTAGCGCCAAACCGAATTTTTCGCCATTTGCATCTCAAACACAAGCAAATCGAGTGGGCATTGCTGCTAGTGCCGAGAATGAAGATCCAATTATGATAGCTGCTAACCAACCCAGGAAATTTGTGCAGGAAGTCTTGCCACATGCACGTAAAGTGGCGCGTGAAACCGGTATTCCGGCGCATTTCATGATTGCCCAAGCAGCATTGGAAACAGGTTGGGGTAAACATCAGATTCGCCGAGCGGATAACCAGCCTAGTTTTAATCTGTTTGGTATCAAAGCCAGTGGAAGTTGGCGTGGCCGAGTCGTGGAAACCATGACAACCGAATATGTAGAGGGTACACCACAAAAAATCAGAGAAAAATTCCGAGCTTACAGTTCCTATGAAGAAGCCTTTCGGGATTATGCAAGATTACTGCAGAATAATACGCGCTATGCAAAGGTACTGAAGAGCCGCAGCGCTACCGCTTTTGCCTGGGGATTGCAACAAGCAGGTTATGCAACCGACCCAGCCTACGCAGAAAAATTGCTGAAGATTATCAATAGTGATGCATTGGGTATCTAAGAATCTGTTTAATATCTTACTGAAGGGCGCATTACGGCGTTGAAATTGAACTCAAAATGCTCACATACTTCAAGTATGCTCCGCTTTCTCGTTCAATTTTGCCTTGCACTGCATCCCTTGATCGAGATCTTGAACAGGTTCTAAGAGCCCGTTTACGATCTCATCATTATTCCTTACGATACGTGGATGAAGAGAACAAAATATGCCAGTGATATTAGCAAAGAGAAGTTTGCCGAGATAGAGCCGCTATTGCGTAGCGTGAGGCGCAGCACCAAACCCACGACAATAGATTTGTATGAAGTATTTTGTGCTGTGCTGTATCTGCTGCGTACTGGTTGCCAGTGGAGATTTTTGCCCGGAGAGTTTCCCAAATGGCAGAGTGTATATGCCTATTGGCGCAAATGGAATGAGCCTGACCAGCACGGCGTGAGCGTGCTGGAGCAGGCATTAAAAAAATCAGGTTGGCGCGGCCCGAGAGAAACTGGGGCGCAACGCTTGCAGCACGTTCTTGATTGTGGACGCGCAAAGCGTGAAGAATACAGACACGGCTGACCAGAAAGGCTATGACGCCGGCAAGAAGGTGTCGGGCATCAAGCGCCATATCGCTGTTGATACCTTGGGGTTGCCGCACGCCATTGCAGTGACGACAGCGGAAGTGACTGACCGTAACGGTGCATTGCAGGCCTTGAAGCGTTGCAGATCGAGTTTGGGGCAAGTACAAGGTTTGCTGTGTGACGGTGGCTATACTGGAGCACCATTTGCCGAAAGTGTGCAAGAAATTCTGGGCAAACCTGTCACCGTGCAGATCGCCAAACGCAGCAAACTGCATACCTTCAAGGTTATGCCCAGGCGCTGGATAGTGGAACGTAGTTTCGCCTGGCTGGAAAAGTGCCGAAGATTATGGAAAAACTGCGAACGTAAACTTGATACCAGCTTGCAGCTCATTCATTTGGCTTTCTTGGCACTATTACTCAGAAGATCGTAAACAGGCTCTAAGAAATAATTTTCCTTCTTAAACATTTCGTCGTATCACTTTTACTGTAATCAGGTCTTCTGATCAGTTGCATAGAACAAACTGCTGATTTATTAATGATATTTGCATTGTATATTATGCACTTTGTCATAGATATATTTATAACAACCTATTGAATTGAATAACCAAATTTGGTTATTCAAACAGTGTTACATAGCATAATCACACTACGAGGTAACATAAGAATGCTGGATCAGATGTCAAATAAAACTCAAGAAAAAACAAGCGTACACAAAATAATTTGTCCGCATTGTCGTACCGCTTTCAAAATTGATGAAGCGGGCTATGCAGATATTTTGAAACAGGTGCGTGACAGGGAGTTTGAGCAGCAGTTGCAAGAACGTTTAGCCGTTGCTGAGCGGGAAAAACATAGTGCAATCAAGCTTGCTGTGGCTGAAACCACTAGTGCGTTACAAAAAGAAACACTTGCTAAAGAAGTGGCCATTCAGGAATTGAAGGCAAAACTTGATTCCAGCGGTACGGTACAAAAACTGGCGGTGACAGAAGCAGTGGGTGCAATTGAAAAAGAGCGCGATGAACTGAAAAACAGCTTGCAGCGCCTGGAACTTGAAAGACGCTTGACCGAGCAATCCTTGCAGGAAAAGTATGCGATGCAGCTTAAAGATCGCGAAGAAGAAATTGTGCGCCTAAGAGAAATGAAAGCCCGCCTTTCCACCAAGATGATCGGAGAAACGCTGGAGCAACATTGCGAAACTGAATTTAATCGGCTGCGCGCCACCGCATTTCCGCACGCCTATTTTGAAAAAGATAACGATGCGCGCACCGGTAGCAAGGGCGATTATATTTTTCGTGATGTAAATGCGGAAGGAATCGAGACGGTTTCCATCATGTTCGAAATGAAAAACGAGGGAGATGAAACTGCCACCAAAAGGAAGAACGAGGATTTTCTGAAGGAATTGGATAAGGATCGCAATGAAAAAGGTTGTGAATACGCTGTGCTGGTTTCGCTGCTGGAAGCAGACAGTGAACTTTACAATACCGGAATCGTGGATGTGTCCTATCGTTATCCCAAGATGTATGTCATTCGTCCGCAGTTTTTTATTCCGATAATCACCTTGCTGCGTAATGCTGCGCTGAATGCATTGCAATATAAATCGGAACTGGCACTCATCAAAGCGCAAAACATCGACATCACAAATTTTGAGAATAAACTGTCTGCTTTTAAAAGTGGCTTTGAAAGAAATTATGAACTTGCCTCAAGACAATTTCATAAAGCAATTGAAGAGATTGATAAAACCATTAATCATTTGCAGAAGACAAAAGATGCCTTGCTAGGTGCTGACAGAAATTTACGTTTGGCTAACAACAAAGCACAAGATGTCACCATTAAAAGACTCACTCGAAATAACCCTACCATGGCAGAAAAATTTGCTGAGTTGCAGAATACTGATTTAGCTGATGCGGAATGAAGCGTAATTTTTCTGCTGTTGGTCTGTGAAAATATTGAATAGAGTTTTAGTTTAACGACGCCAGATGCGTCAGAAGTAATTTGCTATGGTTGGAAAGCGGATAATCAGTTTTTCAGTGTCTCATTAGATAAGCTGAACGCGGGGATAACTGAGGTTGTACAGATTTTCAAACGACCAATTGAAAGCGAGGATGAGTATCGATTGGGTGTCATTTCAGCAATTCCGCGATCTCGACGCTCATCGTGCTCAGGATTACCCCGAAGAAAAGCCATAATGCTCCAGTGGCGGAGATATGTATTCCTCCCGTGCCGGTGGTTTCAAGCTTTGCACGGATATCGTTGTCTTCCGTTTGTCTTGTTTGTTCTTCAATTTTGAGCACCTCTGTTATTTTTTGGAATTCCTTGTCCATTTCCTTTTCGGTGCTGGTGATGCGCTCGTGAATTAGGGTGATATTCCGTTCAAGTGACTTAAGGCGCTCTTCTGTCGTTGGGTTTTTCTCAGTCGGTTGATGTGTACTGTACACGCTGGCCTTGCTAGTACTGGAACCAAATGATGCAGCATTAACCTTAATAACAGTTTTTCGGTGTATCAGGGGAAATTGCTCAAGCCACGATTTAACTTTTACTGTAAATGGCGGATGTCCAAAGAACTTTCTGGTTTTATAAATACCCCAAGCAACTGTCAAAATACCAAGGGTCTGTAGAACAAGTCCGGTTGTACGAATGGTGAGCTCTGATGTATGCGGTCGAAGTGAAATCACTAAAGCAATGACAACTATTCCAATGGCAAGCCAGGTATATCTAGGCTTGGCCAACCACAGCCATAGTAGCCGTATTTTGGATGTGCTAATTGGCACCGATGTCTCCCATTTATGAAGTTCAGCATAATTTATGCAACTTTTGTCTAAAAATTCAGAATCTTATATCGTATAATTTTAATACAAATCAATTGCTTGTATGTATTTAATCGCAAAAGCATATTGAACGGGATTACCGTTATAAACAGATATGACACCATCCAATAATTTACTGAAGGTAATGCGGCACTAACTGGTACGGTGGAGTGAATGACAAAGAAGATATTTTAGTAAGCAAGACGAATTTGGGAATCTTTGTAACAACAGAGGTTATGTGGCCAGAAGAAATATTCATTTAACGCGTTAACCTTGCTGAGATTTTGCCGTAAACAACTGTAAGTTATTCACAAGTATCAAGGATATAACAAATGGCAAACGGCATTATGAGTGTGGGAATCTCCGGTTTACGTACTGCCCAGGTGGCATTGCTGACAACCAGTCACAATATCAGCAACGCGACCACTCCCGGATATAACCGGCAGCGCACGGTGCAGAGCGCGAGTACGCCGCAATTGAATAGTGCGGGGTTTGTTGGCCGTGGCGTACAAACTGCTGCGGTCGAGCGTGTTTATAATCAGTATCTGGTTAATCAATCATTGCAGGCGCAAGGTCGGAGTAGCCAGCTCAACAGCTATTACAACGAGATCAAGCAGATTGATAACATGCTGGCGGATACTGCTTCTGGATTGACGCCCGCGCTGCATAATTTTTTCAATGCGGTGCAGGATGTTGCTTCCAACCCGACCTCCATTCCTTCTCGTCAGGCAATGCTGAGCAATGCAGAAGCGCTAACGGCCCGTTTTCAAGCCATGGATCAGCGTTTATCGGAAATGCAAGAAGGGGTAAACAGCCAGATCACCAGCAACTTGGTTGAGATCAACTCCCTTGCGCAGCAGATTGCACAGCTAAATAGTGATATTCAGGCAGCAGAAAGTTCGGCCAATGGCCGGCCAGCCAACGATCTGCTAGATCAACGCGATACATTAATTCGTGATCTGAGTAAAGTAATTCATGTCGATGTGGTGCGTCAGAACAATGGCCATTACAACCTCTTTATTGGCAATGGCCAGTCATTGGTGGTGGGCACCAGTCCCATGACGCTCAAGGCTGTGCCTTCAGCGAGTGATTCGCAGCGTCTGGTAGTAGCAATGGAGCAATCAGGCGGAGAGATACTACTGCCTGAACATCAGCTGCAAGGCGGTAACCTGGGTGGGTTGCTGATTTTTCGCAGTGAAACGCTGGATTCTATGCAAGCAGATTTTGACGAGTTGGCATGGGGAGTTGCTAAAACGTTCAATGAGCAACATCAGAAAGGCCTGGATTTACAAGGACTCTCAGGTGTTGATTTCTTTACTATTGCGAGTGCTGATTCTGGGGCCGATCCTGATGCGGATCTGAGTCATGCTGCGCGCAATATCAGCGTGGCAATCAGCGATCCCGCTGAAATTGCGGCGGCAGATAGTGATGGTGGGGTATCCAATAATCTTAATGCATTAGCCCTGGCCGAACTACAAACAAAAAACACAATGCATGGTGGAACGGCATCCTATCAGTCGGCGTATTCAAGTCTAGTGAGCCAGATTGGGAATAAAACCCGTGAATTGGAAGTAACTGGTCAAGCACAGGAAAATTTGCTGGTGCAAATTGATCAATCTATTCAGTCATTATCCGGTGTAAATCTGGAGGAAGAAGCTGCCAATCTGCTGCGTTATCAGCAAATGTTTCAGGCTTCCAGCAAGGTGATTGAAATCAGCAATTCACTGTTCGATTCGCTGCTCAGAATCTGATCAGCTTAAATAGAAAAGGAATTTATCATGCGCGTCAGTACCAATACTTTATATGACCAAGGTACCCGGGCAATGCTGCAACAGCAAAGCTCATTATTCAAATTGCAACAGCAGCTTGCCAGTGGCAAACGCATCATGACGCCGTCGGATGATCCGATTGGCGCAGCGCGTGCTCATGAATTATCGCAATCGCTGTCGCTGAATACGCAATATGCCGATAACCGTCATCGGGCAATGGATAATTTGCAGCAGACAGAAAGCACGCTCGGTAACGTAACCAATGTGATTCAGAATATACGTACCATGGCAGTAGCCGCAGGTAACCCGGCGTTTTCTGATAGTGAGCGGCACATGATGGTAGTTGAGCTACATGGCCACTTTGAGGAATTACTCGGGTTGGCCAACACCAAAGATGAACAGGGCAATTATCTGTTTTCCGGTTTTAAGGGGGATACCGTGCCATTTGATGTTGATCAAACTGTCACGTACCAAGGAGATGCAGGACTGCGCTTGATACAAGTGTCCGGATCTCGTCAGTTGCCAGTGAATGAAACTGGAGAAGCTGTTTTTGGGGAAAATGGTACCAATCTGTTTAAAACCGTGACAGATTTTATTGATGCGCTGGAAACCACTGGTGGCATCCCTGATGGCGCAGTGGATACCGCTTTGCAGGAGCTGGATGCTGCTTTGGATAATGTGTTGAGCAAACGGGCAGCGATTGGATCACGTATGCAGGAAGTCGATGCATTACAGCAAATCGGGGAAGATATTGCTGTGCAATATCAGCAGACGTTATCACGTTTGCAGGATTTGGATTTTGCGCAGGCTATTTCCGACATGATGCGTCAGCAAACTTTACTGGAAGCTGCTCAGCAGACTTTTACCAGCGTTTCTCAGTTGTCATTGTTTAATAAGATTTAAAAATCTGTTCAATTTTTCACTGAAGGGTGCATTACGGCGTTGAAGTTGAGTCACCTGCCGTGTGTTGCCGCTTCGGTGGTGGCTATTGAGCAAACACCTGGATAATGCCGTAACAGCCACAAGTTAACCAATCTGATCGCAGGGTGCGAGTATGGTCAACAATCTCGGAAGTGAGACCAACCAGCACTTCCGATTTGATAGTGCGTAAACATAGTGCGGAGCGGCCAAAATGCTGTAAAAGATGATTCTTTTCAGTGGTATGCAGCCAGCGCTGATCACCAGCAAAAAAACGGTAATTCAAATCTCCCTTAAAGATCACCAGTTCTGCGTTGCCAAATATTGCTTGCGTTAGTGCTGCGTTGTCATAAAAATTGGCAGGCACGCCCAGCGCAGGGCTGGTGCGCAGTATTAGCTTGTTCTGATGTAACAGTTGCGTGATGTCCTGTCCCAATTGACGTGCCGCCGGAATTGAGGAGGCAAGTAGTTTTTCCAGCAACGCTTTCATGTTAACCAGCGTCATATCTGAAATAAACATGGGATAAGGTCGAACATGCGCCACAATATGTGTGCAATAAGGGCTGATGCGGCGAATCAGTAGCAAATCCGTCAATATATCCGCGCCTGCGTTATCGAACACCAAATCAATGCGCTGCATTCCGGTAGTCAGTAATTTCTTTGCAACCTCACTTTCATCGATCAGCAGCGTGACCTGCTCATGCGTTGGCATAATATGTTGGCTGAGATCAGCGGTGTTACCGATGACAGCTCGGTGCAGCAATTTATCAATCTCGCACGTGGGATCACAGTATTCAGGTTGGCTGGCAAGTGCTGCAATCGCCTGATCATTGGCGGCTTCTTTAGCAGTTTGGAAAGGATCAATGGGCGTGATAGCGGTATAACCAAAGGCGAGCAAGATACGCGCATAAAAATAAAGCTCGACCGTAAGAAACGGCATATTGGCCCAGTTGCGACCAATATAGGGTTGTAGGGCTTGATCTAGAGTGCCGAAAATAGCTGGTGGCAGTGCAGAAATAGTACCAGTTTGCATTTCTGTTGCCAGTTGTTGCAAAGCATGTACAACAGAGGTATCAGCGTACTGGATGAGTTGATCAAGAATGGTGGGTAAGCGCTGCTCCAGTGAAAAGGCAGCAAAGGAACCAGGTTCATTCGTTGTCAAGGGAGAGGGAGAAGGCTTTGACTGCTGCGAGGATGACATAAGTGCTATTCTTGAATTGGGTAGTAATCAACTTGAGCATTGTACCGGGAAGGTTGCAGTGTAACCATTTTGCACAAATGTAAGCAGATGAATGTGGCGTATTCAATCATTTTGAATAGGAGACAGTGGCGTGAGAAACGTGATAAAAATATGCAGAAAATGGTGGGTAATTGGAATGGCCACGCTGATCATTTTTCCAAGCATGGCTTGGTGTGATTCTGGTACAGATCGTCAGTTACTACGCCAGCGTCAACCAGTGATTCTTCCACAAATTTTGGTGGGAAGTGGCTTATTGTATTTTCCTTTTTATAATCAGCCACTACCGATTTATCCGGATATACCGGGTTTGTATCCTTGTTTTCCTTATGGCAGTTGCATGATGTTGCAACCTCTTCAGAAGCATGAGCGCCGCAAGAAACATCCGAAGCCAGAAGCAATATTCAAACACGGAGAACCTTTGACCGATGAAGCCATGGAAGCCTGGCGGGCGAGCTTACGCCAAGCAGCAGAGCCATTTCGTACCGATGAGCGTCAAATTGTGCCGACATTTCGTGAACATAGTCTGATTCGCTCGGAATATCAGCAAACTGGCAATGTGCTGCCTGAATTCTTGACGGATGAGGTAGAGAAAACCGATGCTGATGCGGCTGCTGAAAATGATCAGGTTGATGAGGGTACGCAGGCGGATGAATAGTGCCATCCGGATACGTACTTGTACAGCGGAAGATGCGGCAATATTGGCTTTGGTTGGCCAAGCTACTTTCCTGGAAGCATTTGCTGGTGTGTTAGATGGGCAACATATTTTGGCACATTGTGCTGATGCACATGCTGTTGCACGTTATCGCAGCTGGCTGGCCGATGGCCGTTATCAGCTCTGGTTGGCAGAAATCAGCCCAGGGTATGCGCCAGTAGGTTATGCGATGATCGCCCCTGCCCAATTTGCTTTGTCGGACAGCACGTCACATGATCTGGAATTAAAACGTATTTATGTATTTAGTAAGTTTCAAGGGCAGGGTTTGGGCAAGAAACTGTTGCAAGCGGCTATTGCTGCAGCGCATGCACGCCAGGTGCAACGCTTGTTGCTGGGGGTGTACGAACATAATGAGGCAGCGATTGGTTTTTATACTCGTATGGGATTTCGTAAAGTAGGTACGCGTAAATTTAACATGGGTGGATTGGAATGCGATGACTATGTGATGGCATTGCCTATCTCGGCTGGTTGATTCGCTTCCAGTGGAAAATATATTGTAAACTGCCTTGATTAATCAATCGTGAAGGATCGCTATGGCTAGAAAAGTGAAGTGCATCAAACTGGGACACGAGGCAGAAGGACTGGATTTTCCACCTTATCCGGGTGAATTGGGTCAGCGTATTTTTGAAAATGTTTCCAAAGAAGCGTGGGGAGAGTGGATCAAGCATCAAACCATGCTGGTCAATGAAATGCGGTTAAGCATGGCAGACGTTAAGGCGCGCAAATATCTTGCTACCCAAATGGAAGCCTATTTTTTTGGGGCGGGAGCAGATCAGCCAGTGGGCTATGTGCCGCCTGAAAAATAGCACGTCTGTTTTCTTGTTCCTGATATTGAGTAATCAAACATGGTGAATAATGACTCGGACGAAGTCTTGTCAACTGATATTCCATTTGCCAAGCAATTTCTGAATCGTGAGCTGAGTCAGATTGAGTTCAATCGCCGCGTGTTGGCGCAGGCGGAAGATGAAAATACGCCATTACTGGAGCGCCTGCGTTTTATTTGCATAGTCAGCAGCAATCTGGACGAGTTTTTTGAAGTACGCGTCGCCGGATTGAAAGAGCAGATTAAAGTGGATTCACCTGGCTTTGGACCGGATGGCATGTTACCAGGGCAAGCCTTTGAGCAAGTATCTGAGCAAGTGCATGCGCTGATTTTGCGGCAATATCAGCTGCTTAATGACGCCATTTTACCAGCGCTGGCCAAACAAGGCATTTGCTTTTTGCGACGCAATGTCTGGGACGACACACAGCGCGAATGGATACGCAATTTTTTCTTTCGTGAACTGTTGCCCATGCTCACGCCGATTGGGCTGGATCCGTTGCATCCATTTCCGCGCGTATTGAATAAAAGCCTGAATTTTGCAGTGGGCCTGGAGGGCAAGGATGCCTTTGGCCGTAACTCTGGTGTAGCCATTGTACAGGCGCCTCGTATTTTGCCGCGCTTGATACGCTTGCCGGAAGGCGTTGGCTGTTGTCCCTACAGTTTTGTCTTTTTATCCTCCATCATTCACGCGCATGTTGGTGAATTGTTTGCCGGGATGCATGTCACCGGTTGTTACCAGTTTCGCGTCACGCGCAACAGCGATTTGTATGTAGATGAAGAAGAAATCAAAAATCTGCGTGTGGCCTTGCAGGGAGAGTTGTCACAACGTCATCTAGGTCATTCCGTTCGACTGGAAGTAGCAGATAATTGCTCCCAACAAATGGCAGATTTTTTGCTGGAACAATTTTTTCTGAAAAAAGAAGATTTGTATCAGGTTAATGGCCCGGTTAATCTGGCGCGATTAATGCAGGTGTTTGATTGGATTGATCGGCCTGATCTCAAATTCCCCCGGTTTGTGCCCGGTGTGCCTTTTTTGCCACGTAAAAAGAAAGGCCACACTATTTTCGAGGTAATCAGCAAGGGCGATATTCTGTTACACCACCCTTATCAATCTTTTCAGCCAGTTATTGAATTTATCCAGCAAGCCAGTGTTGACCCGGATGTAATGGCAATCAAGCAAACGGTTTATCGCACTGGTTCCGATTCCACTTTGATGAAAGCATTGATGGCTGCAGCCAGTTCAGGCAAGGAAGTCACAGTGGTGTTGGAGTTGTTGGCTCGTTTTGACGAGGAGGCTAACATCAATTGGGCCAAACGATTGGAAGAAGTGGGTGCGCATGTCATTTACGGCGTGTTCGGTCACAAAACACATTGCAAAATGGCGATGGTGGTGCGGCGTGAAGCAGATCAATTGAAACGTTATGTGCATTTGAGTACGGGAAACTATCATTCAGGCACAGCCCGTGTTTATACCGATTTTGGCTTGTTGACTTGTCATGAAGCGATTTGCGCGGATGTCAGCGAGGTGTTTTTGCAACTGACTGGCTTGGGCAAAGCAAGCAAGTTGCGCTATCTTTGGCAGTCTCCATTCAACTTGCATAGTCAAATTTTAAACAGCATCCAGCAAGAAGTGGCACATGCCAATGCAGGTAAGCCAGCGGCTATCACTGCCAAAATGAATGCTCTGCTGGAACCGGCCGTGATTCAGGCACTGTATGCAGCTTCCGCCGCTGGGGTAAAGATCAATCTGATTGTACGTGGCGCCTGTGCCTTGCGTCCGGGTGTGGCAGGGTTATCTGAAAATATTCAGGTGCGCTCCATTGTCGGGCGTTTTCTGGAACATTCCCGTATTTTTTATTTCTTGAATGGCAAACAGCATGATGTGTACCTGGCAAGTGCTGACTGGATGAGCCGTAATTTTTTCCGTCGGGTAGAGATTTGTTTTCCAGTGCTGGATCCACAATTGAAAAAACGCATCATGCTGGAAGGATTAAAGCCTTATTTGCGTGATAATGTGCAAGCTTGGGAAATGAATGGTGCGGGCAATTACAAGCGTAAATCTGCTCGAAAGAACAATAGATTTAGCGCGCAGGAAGCATTACTTGAAAAATTGGCTGCTATTAAGCAAGAATCGGTCGAATAGTGTGGTACAGCTAAGTTTTATAGTGGTGCGTGTGTTGTATCGTAATCTTTGGCAATCTCTTCTCCCATGCCATCAAAATCTTCCATGATTTCTTGTGCTCGCTGCAGGGCTGCTTCAATGTGCGGCAAAATATTTTCCTGGCCGATATTGCTGATAATGGTTGAGCGTGCCAGCATCTGAGCCGGCTGGCTACCTACACTGCATATCAGCAAGGTTTTGCCTGCCTGCTGAAAGTGTTCTGGCAAACTCTCCAATGCATGCAGCCCAGTTGCATCAATAGCGATCATGTCATTCAGATTTAAAATAACTACCGGCGCAAACTGGCTAAGATCAGCCGTTTTTTCCAACAGCTTATCGGTTGCGCCGAATAAGAATGGCCCATGAATCCGCAAGATCGAAACGTAGGGAGGTAATCCGCGGTCTTGCAAGCTGTGCGCACGACCGTTTTGGATATATTCATCAGTTACTGTGTACACCGAAGTGGTCTGCGATACTCGGTGAATATATAACAATGCGGCCAGAACAATGCCTACCTGAACGGCAACGGTTAAATCAGCTAGCACAGTTAAACTAAACGTAGTGGCCCATACGGCCTGATCTGCTCTGGGAAGGCGCAAAATAACCCGAATTTCTTTCCATTCACCCATGTTGTAAGCCACTACAAAAAGGACAGCAGCCAGGACGGCCAGCGGAATATAGCGCGCCAGAGGGGCAGCAACCAATAAAATCAGCAATAACGTTAATGCGTGCACAATGCCGGCGATGGGAGTTCTAGCACCTGAACGGATGCTGGTCGCAGTACGTGCAATGGCACCGGTTGCAGGAATGCCGCCAACCAGTGGTGTGGCTAGATTGGCCACTCCTTGAGCAATCAGTTCTACATTGGAATTATGTTTGTCGCCACTCATGCCATCAGCAACGACAGCAGACAACAGGCTCTCCACTGCTGCCAGCAGCGCAACAGTCAGGGCGGAGGGCAATAACGGAATAATCAGCTCGGGTTGGAAAGTGGGAATTGCCACGGTTGGTAAACCAGTTGGAATATCACCAAATGTGCTACCGATGGTTTCAATGGGTAAATTAAACGCTACTGCACAAGCAGTGCCCAGCAACAACGCAACAATAGAACCGGGAATATGCTTGTTGATGCGCGGGAACAGCAAAATAACCGCCAGCGAAGCACTGGCCATCAGCACAGTGGGCATGTTGATGGTGTCAATGTATGCCCAAAGCATTGCCATGCGTTCGATAAATTCACTAGGGGCGGCCGGCGTTTCTAGCCCCAAAAAATCCTTGATTTGCGTTGAGGCAATTAATAACGCGATGCCATTGGTAAATCCGATAATGACCGGACGCGGGATATACTTAACCGCGGTACCCAAGCCAGTAACGCCCATAATGACCAATATCACACCGGCCATGAGAGTCACCATTAATAAGCCAGAAAAACCAAACCGGATAATGATATCTGCCACAATCACTACAAATGCACCGGTGGGGCCACCAATTTGCGTGCGTGAACCGCCTAGCGCTGAAATGATGAAGCCAGCCACAACTGCGGTGTAAATACCTGATTGCGGTGTGGCACCAGAAGCAATGCCAAAAGCCATTGCCAGTGGTAAGGCGACTAGGCCGACCGTTAATCCAGCAATCAGATCAGTCAGAAATTCCTTGCCAGAATAGTTACGCAGACATAACACTAGCTTGGGTAGCCACTTGTACCATTTATTGTGATCAGAAATGTATTTGTTCACTCTGGTGTAGATTCCGTTTTATCCAGTTGTTCGAGTTCCTGAAGCAGCATGACGGATTCTTCAATATGCTTCTGAAAATAACACCGCATGCTATCCAGCACATCTATTAGCAGTGGGTCGCGCACCCGATAAAAAACCTGATTACCTTCCTTGCGGGCGATAACTATATGTTTAGCGCGTAAAACGGCAAGATGTTGTGAAGCATTAGCCTGTTCTAGTGCTAATTGCTTGATAATAGTGCCAGCAGATAATTCACCTTCTCGTAACGCTTCTACGATGGCAATTCGTGTGGGATGAGCCAGTGCCTGAAACACATCTGCCTTGAATTGCCGCAACCTATCAGTCATTTAAATTATTTATTATTACCATAAAATATAATTATATAATATATTCGATATATAGAATATACAATTATTTTGGTGATAAATATGCACTCCAATCTGCGTGGTAATTGCCGTTGATATATTCTTTGAACAATTACAGGATATATCCATGGACATGGAGCTTTTTCTCTACATCTTTATCGCCGCGTTTATTTCTCTTTCTGCAATTGGGATCATGCTTTATAACAGCCTGGTTGATGTTAAGCATACGGTTTCTCAGGCTTGGTCAAATATTGATGTGTTGCTCAAGCAGCGCCATGATGAATTGCCTAAATTGGTTGAAACCTGCAAACATTATATGCGGTTTGAGCACGAAACATTGAAGCACGTCATGGAAGCGCGTGCGCAAATTTCAAATGCGCGTGATAACGGTAATTTATCTGCTTTAGGGGCAGCAGAGGGCATGCTACGCATGGGATTGGGCAATTTGTATGCAGTGGCAGAAGCTTATCCAGAGCTGAAAGCCAGTGAAAAATTTCGCTATTTGCAAATGCGTATTACCAATCTGGAAAATAGTATTGCGGATCGGCGTGAATACTACAATGAAGCGGTCAAGAATAACAATGTATGCGTGGAGCAATTTCCTGAAGTGATCATTGCCAGGTGGTTTGGCTTCAGACGACGCCCCTTGCTGGAATTTTCAGAAGCAGAGATACGCGACCATAACCTGAATCAGCTGTTTGGCTAATAGGTAGTGTGCTGGAATTTCTTTCTCCAGAAGAATATGGGTTCGTGCTATTTTCCGTATTGCTAGTGGTATTGATGAGTTTTTATTACTTTGTACGCGCTTTAAGACGCTGGCGTTTAATCCAGAATATACCCACCGCACGTTTGCGTTCAGTTCCCCAAGGGCAAGTTGAACTGGAAGGGCAGGGGCGATTCTCTCAAGATCGCCCTATTTTTGCACCGTTATCCAATCATCAGTGTGTTTGGTACCATAGCTTGATTGAAGGCAGAGAAACTGTGATGGGGCGGAAACGCACACGCACCGAGTGGAAAATTCTATATCAACGTACCAGTGATCAACCTTTTTTGCTGGATGATGGCACAGGAACTTGTCTGATTAATCCTGTTGGCGCAGATATTATCAGCAACGAAAAACTGATCTGGTATGGCAACACTGAATGGCCTTCCCACACGCAAATATTGGATAGTGGCTCCGCTATTGTCGGGATGAGCAAACATTATCGTTACAGTGAGCAATTGATTTTGCCTGGGCAGAAATTATATGTACTCGGTCATCTGCAAACGCGCTCAGCTGCTACGGATCGCTCAGCGCGTACCATTATGATTGATCTACTTGCTGACTGGAAACAGAACTGGCAGCAGTTACTCAAGCGTTTTGATGCCAACCAAGATGGTGAAATAGATCAAGCAGAATGGGAGAAGGCGCGGATAGCAGCCTGGCAGGAAGCACAAGAAACGTACCAGAAGTTACAAACCGAGCCAGCAGTCCATCATGTTTTTTGTCCAAAAGATAAACATCGTCCCTTCATCATATCTGTTCGCCCGCAAGCGGAACTGATTAAAAAATATCGTTATCAGACTTTTATTCTGTTGACGCTAAGCAGTGGATTGATGAGCTGCATGCTCTGGTTAATCCACACGCACGGATAGCTTTGTAACTCAGATTAGCTCAGATCGTCTCCCTGAATTGTATTGCTACTTAAGTAAATCATTGCGTTCTCAGAACCTGTTCAATATCTTGCTGAAAGGCGCATTACGGCGTTGAAATTGAACTCAAAATGCTCACATACTTCAAGTATGCTCCGCTTTCTCGTTCAATTTTGCCTTGCACTGCATCCTTTGATCGAGATCTTGAACAGGTTCTCAGCACAGGATTTGTTTTTATAAAAACAATTATTGTATTAATTGAAACATATTGCTGTATTAATTGCATGCGTATAAATCGATATGAATAAAGGAGAGAAAGGATGAAGGCCGCCACGGAACAACATGCCGCTGCGTCGCAGGATCGAGGCGCATTGGCCAAAATGGTAATGACGTTGCTTGATCACTGGAAATTAAACACTGAGGATCAAGCGACTTTGTTGGGAATTGCTACCAGTAATCGCTAAGAGCCCGTTTACGATCTTCTGAGTAATAGTGCCAAGAAAGCCAAATGAATGAGCTGCAAGCTGGTATCAAGTTTACGTTCGCAGTTTTTCCATAATCTTCGGCACTTTTCCAGCCAGGCGAAACTACGTTCCACTATCCAGCGCCTGGGCATAACCTTGAAGGTATGCAGTTTGCTGCGTTTGGCGATCTGCACGGTGACAGGTTTGCCCAGAATTTCTTGCACACTTTCGGCAAATGGTGCTCCAGTATAGCCACCGTCACACAGCAAACCTTGTACTTGCCCCAAACTCGATCTGCAACGCTTCAAGGCCTGCAATGCACCGTTACGGTCAGTCACTTCCGCTGTCGTCACTGCAATGGCGTGCGGCAACCCCAAGGTATCAACAGCGATATGGCGCTTGATGCCCGACACCTTCTTGCCGGCGTCATAGCCTTTCTGGTCAGCCGTGTCTGTATTCTTCACGCTTTGCGCGTCCACAATCAAGAACGTGCTGCAAGCGTTGCGCCCCAGTTTCTCTCGGGCCGCGCCAACCTGATTTTTTTAATGCCTGCTCCAGCACGCTCACGCCGTGCTGGTCAGGCTCATTCCATTTGCGCCAATAGGCATATACACTCTGCCATTTGGGAAACTCTCCGGGCAAAAATCTCCACTGGCAACCAGTACGCAGCAGATACAGCACAGCACAAAATACTTCATACAAATCTATTGTCGTGGGTTTGGTGCTGCGCCTCACGCTACGCAATAGCGGCTCTATCTCGGCAAACTTCTCTTTGCTAATATCACTGGCATATTTTGTTCTCTTCATCCACGTATCGTAAGGAATAATGATGAGATCGTAAACAGGCTCTCAGCACTATCTCGTTATCGCAAAGGTGAAGCTATCGGCACTAGCCGTGATCAATTTGAGCGGGTGGGACATTTGTTGGGAATCCACAAAAATCTGCGTTTATTATTTCCGCAAAATAGAGAGCTGGTTTATCGTTGGATGACCACACGTAACAAGGCGTTTGATCACATGACACCAGTGGAAGTCATCAGAGAATGGGGGTTTGCCGGACTATTGATGGTACGAGGCTATCTTGATCATGCCTGTGGTGTTTAGATAGCAAACGAAGAGATTGTGTGAATTCTTTGTTCACTCAGCTGGTGCTAGTAGATATACAGCAAAGTGTTTTTAGAAATATTATTTCACTGCGCTAATCACAAGATTTGTTTGATGATTTGTCAGATCATCCGGAAGATTGGGCATTGGCGCAAGAGGTGGAAACAGCAGCCAAACTGCCGCTATATCGTTCTGCAACGCCTGTTATCAATCGACTATTTGAAGATGCTAAATGGTTTAATGCCATTAATTGGCCATTTCAGAATTGGCAGGCAAGTCGGTTTTCAGATGGTTCCTACGGTGTTTGGTATGGCGCTGAATCTACTGTAACAAAACTGTTTATGAAACAGCTTTTCATTGGTACCACGGCCTGCTGTGTGATGCTGGGTTTAAACATGAAGCGGTAGTTGCAGAACGCAAAGTTTATACTGTTGCTTGTCATGCTGCATTGTTGGATTTTCGGAAAATTACCAGCCGATATCCAGCTTTGTTACACCCCTCGGACTATACTTTAGCTCAGTCAACCGGTGCTCGTATTCATCGAGAAGGCCATCCTGGGCTCATGATTCAATCTGTGCGCAGACCTGCTGGTGAAAATTTCGTTATCTTCAATCCAACTGTGCTTGCTCATCCCAAACAAACCTGCCAACTCACTTATCGGTTGGAAGCCAATCGTATAGTGGTAGAAAAACACCTTGGAAAAGCGTGGCTTACACTGGACGTAGCCAATTTCTACAAACAGTGAATAGTTTTTTGCAAAAATAACTTACTTAGCACAGCGCAGAATATCAGCTGCCGCCTGTTTGCCGATGTGCGCAATTTTTCCATCGCCAGTTACCATAGCTGCGACGATTGTGCCGTCAATTAATAAATTCAATTTTTCGGTAATTAATTCGGGATCATGCGCACCGCTTGCTGCAACCATAGCAACTAACTTGGCAGTAATTTTTTCGCGGTGAGCATTGGCAATTTCCTGAATCCAGCTATTACATTTTTCATGCTCGGCAACTGCATTAATGAAGACGCAGCCAAAAAAATCATCTTTTCTGAACCACTCTTGCATCAAATCAAACAGCGCTAAAATGCGCTCTTCTGCCGAGCATTTTTTCTGTGGCAACTCGATGTCAAACCAGTAGAACCACATGTCAGCTTCAGTTTCAAAGACAGCTTTTAGTAAATTTTCTTTGGAGCCATAGTGGGTATATAGGCTACGCCGTGAAACACCCGATTCTTCGATAATTCTGGCAATACCTGTCGCATGAATGCCTGCCTGACAAAACAAGCGCCGTGCCGTTTGCAAAATCTTTTCTTCAACCGAGATTTTTCTGGGCGTTGTTGTCATGATTCATGGTTAATTGTGGCTGAGCTGTGTGCGTAGTTTACGTGCGATCTTACCAGCTTCTTGGCGAATTTCGTTTAATTGGCCACTGAGCGGGTTCACTTGGCCAATAAAATACATACGCGGTGCCTGCGGAAACTCCTGGTCACTGGTGACAACAGGCTTCCCTCTTTCATTGATAATGCCAGGTACCTGTATCAATTCGGAAAAGCCAGTGCGAAAACCAGTACCAGCAACAATGACATCCGGTTGCAGGATTGTAGTCGTACCGCCGGTGTTTTGGATAGCAGATACTGTACTTAAAACTTCTACATCCTGGTTCGCTATTTTTTGGATAGTGCCAATGATCTTAATGCGTCCGGCACGTACATCCTCCACAAATGGGTAATAGAGAATCGGTACCACGTTGTTAATGGCATATTGTTTGGACATCGGCAGGGTAGGGGAAGGCAATCCATATGCAGACAAATCACCAATCATGGTGCGGCGTAATAAGGCCAGCAACGTATCTACCCATGCTCTTGGCAAACGGCTGGTCCACACACCAATGCCAATCAGCGGAATGCCATAAATACTTTTGGGCAAGATTTGTGGAGGAGTGCGAATGGACATCGTAACCGAAGCAGCATATTCAGTTAGTCGGCTGGCAATTTCTGCAGACGAATTGCCACTACCCACTATCAGTACATGCTTACCGGCGTAATCTTGTGCATTTCTGAATTGTGAAGAATGAATGATTTTACCTGTGAAGGTGTTTTTTCCCTCCCATTCCGGAATTACCGGAATACGATTGGCACCAACCGCGATAATCACTGCGCGAGATGCAAACTGCTGATTATCTGTGCTGGTAATCTGCCAGCTATCTTGTTGACTGTCATAGCTGATCTTCTCAATTTCAACACCAGTTTGAACAGCAAATCCCCCTCGTGCAGGCATGCTTTCAAGCAAGTCGACCACTGCATCGCGTGTTGGCCAGCTGCCCGCAGATAATGGAAACTTGCTACCCGCTAAGGCGGAATAATAACGCCCCGAGTTCAAACGTAAGCCGTCATAATGGTGGCGCCACACATCCCCCACAGCCGACGTTTGTTCCAGCACTAGTGGCGTAAAGCCTGCGCGAGTCAATTCAAATGCTGCCGATAAACCAGCCGGGCCAGCACCAACCACAGCGACATCATGGATCGTATGCATCGTTTCTCTCCTTGCAATTGCCCAGCACTACTGCGGGGATACAGCATTATTTTGATGGATGACGAATTTCGATATTGACTGGCACCGGGCGCATAATGGTGTCCGGTATAGGAGCAGTGGCCTTCAATTTTTCCAGCAACGCAGTTACCTCTTCTTGAGGCACATCGGTCTCTATTTCCACCACAACATTGATGTCCTCAAAGCCGGGATAACCGGTTTCAACCGCGTAAGCCACGCCAAAATTAACACGTCCAGAAACATGTAACTTCAATGATTTTACGTTGATGCGAGCAGCGGAAAGCCCACCGATATAAGAAGCAGTCAAGCAATGTCCTACTGCTGTTAACAATAAATCCTGTGGAGAGAGACCCATACCACCTCCGCCGTAACGTGGTGGTTCATCGCCGGTAACTGTTTGTCCATCAGTGACATTTGCGGTGGTGTGATAACCGTCATTCCAAGTAACAGTGGTTTGATATTTAGGCTTGGCTATCTCACCTTCACGATCTTCGCGGATTTGTTTTTGTATGACGAAAGATTGTTCGATATTGATGCCATTTACCATATTTTTAGTACTTGAACTGGTCATTGTTGATCTCCAAGTGGCAAATTATGATCAGGATAAATCAGGTGAAATTATTTCAATCTGCAAGTAGACTGATTGTTCTCTTTTTGATTGGTTGCATCATAGCGTGAGGAAAATGAAATAGCAAGAATTGAAATTGTTTGATTCCTCTGTTGAACAGCGGTATTGGATTACTTCGTCGGCTGCACTTTCTCGCAAGGACGCCATCACTTCGCGAGGAGCAACGTGACGTGGTAATCCAGTGGTAACGTCAGCAAGATGTAAAAAATGACTAATTTCCTTCGTTGGGAGATTGAGCTGAATTGCTTCCTGCTTGATGGCAGTCGCAATGATGCTGTCGTGAGGAGCGGTGAGGCAGAAGCATGGCGATCAAGCTTTACAATAGGGGTGCTTCGGCCATCATTTTTCACTGCATAGTGACTTTTTCTAGCTGATATGTAATTTGTCGTTAGTAATTTCTTTAAGGGTAGCGCTGCCAGTCAGTGCCATGGCCATTTCCAGTTCATCACGTAATAGGCGAATAACATGCGCTACGCCAAGTGCGCCTGCTGTGGCTAATCCCCAGATGTAGGGGCGGCCAAGCATGACAGCATCTGCACCGAGCGCAAGTGCTTTGTAAACATCGCGTCCATTACGAATGCCACTATCGAAGAGGATGGTGCCGCGCCCGGCAACGGCTCTGACAATTTGTGACAAGCAAACAAGGCTGGCTGGTGCGCCATCCAGTACTCGGCCGCCGTGGTTGGATACCACTACGCCGTCACACCCCAGATCAATTGCTTGTTTAGCATCTTCAGGATGCAATATGCCTTTGATCAGCAGAGGAAGCGAGGTTCGTTCCCGCAACCAAGCTAGATCTTCCCAACGAGGGGCTTGCGCCATCCAGCCATCAAATACCTGGCTTTGTTGGGGAGTTAGTGCCGGAAAGGAGGTGGGGATTTCCAGATTTACCGCGCGAACAGTGGCAGGTAATTGTAGGGTGGCGTGTTTGATCGGTGCATCGACTGTAAACACGATAGCCTGATAACCTGCCGCAATAGCACGGCGTAACAGTTTTAAAGTGCGTTCGCGATTTTCCTGCCAGTACAATTGAAACCATAGCGGTTGTCCGGCAGCGCTGATAATTTCTTCCAATGTTTGACTGGCCAGGCTGCTGACACAAAATTGCCCTGCTTGAGCATTGGCTGCCATGGCAGTGGCGGATTCGCCATGTGGGTGATATAAACACTGATAAGCGAGCGGCGCCAGAATGATCGGATGCGCCAGTGTTTGCCCAAACAAGGTGGTTGTTGTCTGACCGCGGCGAACATCTGCCAGTGGACGTGGCATAAGCTGAATGGCATCGAGTGCCTGGCGATTGGCTTGTAAGCTGATGTTGCTGGCACTGCCATGTTGCAGATAATGCCAGATTTCAGGCGAGAGTCGTTCTTCAGCGTAAGTTAGATAATCTGCTGCGGTTTGTATAGCTTCCGGGAGAGATGAGAGCTTAGATAATGGTGTATTCATTTTTGTTTTCATCATTGCATAAATCCGCGGGGGCACAGTAATCCAGTCAACATGGGCGGATTGGGGGTTGTATCTTTATCTTCACTCTGGATTGTTTCCTGCTGCATTTCATTTGCTGTTCTGGATCGCCACAGCCTAGCAGCTTCGCGATAACGGCGAAAAAATATTGTCTTTGCGCGTCATCCTATGCTTGCATTGCGAGGAAGCACAGCCTTTAGCCGCGACTGCAAATGCAATGAAGCAGGTGGCGGGAACGTGGCAACCCAGTAGATGGGAAGCAATCCAGTTGATATCAACAATGTGGCGGCTGATTGATATCAACAATGTGGCGGCTGATTTTTCAGTTTTCTGTCCACTGGCGCAGCAGATTGTGGTAAGCGCTGGTCAGGCTGACCACAGCTTCAGTTTCACCAATATCATGACGCAATTTCAGCAAAGCCATATCCATTTCATACAGCAGGCGACGTTGATTGGGGTCACGCACCATGCTTTGAATAAACATGAAGCAGGCTACTCGTTCACCGCGTGTAACGGGCGTCACTTGGTGCATAGACGAAGAGGGATAGATTACCATGCTGCCAGCTTGTAACTTGATGCTCTGTTGACCAAAGGTATCGTTGATGACCAGGTCGCCACCGTTATAAGTTTGCGGATCGGATAAAAACAGAGTTGCAGAGATATCTGCACGAACATACCCCCCTTCTGGCAGGATACGCATGGCATTATCCACATGGAAACCATAATGGTTGGTTGCGCCGCTGTAGCGATTGAAGAAAGGCGGCATGATTTTTTTGGGCAGAGTAGCGGTGAAGAACAAGGCGTTACGATTGAGTGCGCTCAGTACTAATTGGCGCAGTGCTGCAAGGTGCGGTGTGTTTTCTGGCAACTGCTGATTGTTCTTGACTGTAGCTGCCTGGGAGCCGGCAGTAATCAAACCGCTTACCCAGGCAGATTCAGCCAACAAGTTTTTTGCTGTTGAAAGCTCTTTTTGAGTCAGAACATCATCAATTACCAGTAGCACTTGGCTATATTTCCAGTTAAATCAGAATTTGAACTCAGCAGTCATGATCGCTCTGCGGCGTATACCAGGCACCACGAATCCGCCATTATCATAAACGGAATCATAGTAAGTGGTATTAAATAAATTCTGCACATTTAAACGCATGGCCCATCTGGGTTGCTCGTAGGCAACCATAGCATCCCAACGCATGTAAGCAGGTGCGGTATTGGGATGAAATTTGGTTCCGCCCGGGAGGGTAGGCAGAGCGCCTGCGCTGGTCGGATTATAACCATAGCGTTTGCCTTTGGCTTCAACTCCACCACCGATTTTCCAGCCGTAAGGTAGTTTGTAAGTGGTCCACAGGTTAAAGGTATAAACCGGAGTGTTGCGTGAACGTTTACCTTTCAAACCAGGATTGGCACCATCGACAGGTTTACGAATTTCTGAATCCATTAGAGCCAATCCAGAAAACACTTCCCAGTTCGGAGTGATACGTCCCATTGCTTCCAGTTCAAATCCGTCTGTGCGGCGTTTCCGAGAGAGGACAGAAGCATTTGAGGATTCCAGATCGTTATTACGTTCCCATTTTTTGTCAGCACGGTATAGCGCGGTACGCAATGCCAGATCACCGCCAAACAGTAACCATTTAGCACCTATTTCACTTACCTGACTGCGTTCTGGTGGTAGTGGCTCGGTAGAAAGCTGGTACAGATCACCAGTTGGGCTGAAGGAATCGCTGTGTGCAATATAAAAGTGTGATTGATCGGAGAAGTGATAAGACAAGGCTCCGCGTGTGCTCCATTCACCAAATTTCATGGTGAAGTCGTTGGCACCGGAGTATTCTGCTTTCATTTCGTCACGTCGCCCACCTAATGTTAATTTCAAGTTGGGAAGAAATTCAATCGTGTCCTGTGCATATATGGCATAGGTGCGAGAATCGAATTCAGCAGGTGTGCCAGTTAAATTGTATCGGTAAGCCCGATAGTCGGGAGGATTATCCGGAGTGGTTCCGCCAAAATTTTGCAGGGAATGGCGGAAATTTTCCTCGTTCAGGTATTCACCGCCAATCATGAATTCATGATTCATATTAAGCAATGAAAAGTTGAGGTTGTAATCTGTCTGAATAGCCAGTGTTTTATAATGCTGCCCGCGCGTTTTAGGGCTGCCGTTGACAGAGGCTGCATCAGGTGCGAGGGTCGCGTTAGGTGCTGAGGCCCAGTAACTGCGTTTGTAATCACCATGTCGCAATGAAGTGCGCCATTCGCTATCTGGTGAGAAACGATGAGTAAAGGTAGCGGTGGTGATATTGGTGGTGCTTTCGTCAAAGTTGGCATCTGTGCCCCAGTAGTATTTGCTGGGATACAGTTTGCTTGGCTTGCGTGTGTCAGTATCAAAACGAATACCGTAATCCGGCTTGTCATCGGTGGTGGTGCGGATATGGCTTACAACAAATTCGTTGGCTGTGTTCAGGCCAATCGCCGCGCTAATGGCAAAACCATCGCGATCAGTTTCAGGATGATCTTTGGCGGCTGGGTTTTTACGCCAGCTGCTTTCAAAGCGCTTCATACCGTTGAAGCGAACGGCGATGGTGTCGGTAATTTGCTTGTTGAAATCCCCGGTCATTTCATAGTAACCATACATACCAACGCTACCGGTAATTTTACCTTTATCACCAATATGGGGTGTTTTGCTGACTTGGTTGATCACACCGCCCGCCTGACCGCGTCCGAACATCATCGCCCCGGCACCACGCAGTACATCCACTTGTTCTAAATAAAAGGTTTCACGGTTGTATTGTGCGGTATCACGAATACCATCCAGATACATATCGCCATAAGTATAAAAACCGCGCAACATCATGTTGTCACCGCCTCGGCCACCTTCTGCCGCATTAAAAGTCAAGCCAGCAACGTTACGCAGAGCATCCCGTAGTGAGCTGACTTGCTGATCTTCCATGAGTTGATTGGTTACCGTTGTGATTGCCTGCGGAATATCATGCGGATCCTGCAATGTTTTGCCAACTCGGGTGGTGGTGGCGCGATAGCTGTCTTCAGCACCAACTTGCACCTCGATGGTAGGGAGCACGGTTGTATTGCTTGCGGCTGCATTGTTATTGGGTGATTCATCCCCTTCTGCTGCGAAGGCGCCAATTGATAGTCCGCCGACCATCAAAGCAGCACCAAGCGGCAGCAATTGTTTTTGCTGTGACATGTTATTTCCTTCTTGTGAGAGTGTTGGCTAGCGATGGCTTGCCGATAGTTGATAAATAAATACAAATCATTTTTGTTGTTTTGATTGAGAAAGGGGAGATTGCTATAGCAACGATATTTATCAATCTCCGGGTAGGTGTTTGCTTTATCTTGTTATGGGTGGTTTTGCTGACGGTTTCTGATCACTAGTTTATTACGATTATTTTGATTAATGAGAATGGTTATAATTAATGTTCACGCCATTATAATCACTTTTATATTTTGTTGGAACTATTTGTAATAAATATTTGTCGGCGCCAGCCGGAGTGATATCTAGTGTTGTTTTATAGCGGTGAAGGAGATTATGTGACATTAGTACGCATAGGCAGATACATATCGGAAAAAGAAGAAGGTGCTTTTGGTAGAATGATTGCAGAATCAGCAAAGGCTACTGAGTGTTTTTCTTACTTAACAAAACAGGAATCGAACGATGTCTACTACTAGGGTTAGGCAGGTTTTAAATGGGGTGGATGTGGCCCGATTGATCGCGGTAACGAATGCCATTAAGAAGAATCCAGAATTAAATAGTTGTCGCTTCCGTGCTACCAATACCTGGCTGGGCGGGGGACATTCGCGCACTAAGATTCAAGGTTTCTGGGGAGCCGGGCAAGAAGATACTTCGCGCACCGAGCCGTTTCATTTGGAAGGAGATGAACCAACTGCACTATTAGGCACCAACAACGGCCCTAATGCAGTAGAAGCAGTGTTACATAGCTTGGCTTCATGTCTGGCAGTATGTGTTGTCTATAATGCTGCGGCGCGCGGTATTTCTATTCACAAGCTCGAATTTGACTTGGAGGGAGAGCTTGATATACAGGCTTTTCTTGGTATTTCCGAAGAAACCAGGCCAGGCTACAACCATGTACAAGTCAATTATCATATCGATAGTGATGCAACAGATGATCAGCTCGATGATTTGATTGCGCATGTGGAAAAAACATCGCCGGTGCTGGATATATTGCGCAACCCGGTACCTGTTAGCTTGAATCGGGAATAAATGGTACTGTTGTTAGTTAGCAGATTGCAGATGATGGTTTCACTAATTTTGGGGAGTATGTTGCAATGAACCGAGAAAAACGGCTTGATCTACTCGTGATCTTGATGGCGATATCGGCGTTAGGCATGTTTGCGTTAGCAGCCGTTTATGTCTTGCCATGGCCACCAGCAATTACTGGTGTCGGATTCTTGATCGCAGCGTGGGGATTCCGGTTGTTGAAGCAATCATGAACAGAACATGACGAATGCCTATTTATGAATAAAAAGTAACAATGAATTGGATAATTCTTGTCATTGCTGGTTTATTTGAGATTGGTTGGGCAATTGGCCTTAAATATACCGAAGGTTTTACGCGTTTCTGGCCTGTTGTTGGCACTGTGTTGTCTATGGTGATCAGCGTTGGCTTGTTGGGAATCGCCATGAAATCACTACCAATAGGAACAGCATACGCCGTATGGGTGGGCATTGGTGCAGTGGGTACTGCCATTTTAGGCATTGTTTTTCTGGGGGAATCGGCTAATTTGTCGCGCATACTTAGCTTGGCTTTGATTGTGGCAGGCATTATTGGGCTGAAGCTGGCTACGCCTACCTGATTGACACAATACGTAACGCAGACATAATTTACTGGTAACTGATACGGAGAAACTATGGATAAGAAGGCACAACTTAATTTAGTGATTGTTTTAATGGTGATATCAGCTGTCGTTATGTTTTCATTGGCAGCTATACATGGCATCTGGCCACCAGCGATTACCGCTGTTGGTTTTTTGGTAACAGCATGGGGATTTAATATCCTGAAATAGTATTGTCATCAAAACAGAGCTATTTTCTGGATACATAATATGAGCGGCTTTATAAAAACTGACAAAGCCAGTGATCAATCAGCATTGTTAAAAGCAATTGAATTTATCTTGGCTGATCCGGCCGAAGTGCAGCAATCTGCGCTGCAGATTAAGACACACTATGCTGCTCAACACGCTTCTGAACGATCTGCTACCGAAGTCAACACTGAAGTTTGCAACAAAATTATCACCAACTACGCAAATTATTCTGCTGTCACCGGCAGTGCAACTGCTTTAGTAGGTGTGGTGCCGGGATTTGGCACGGTATTGGCTTCTTTTGGTGGAGCGACTGCAGGTGCTGCTTTATCCATGAAATATCATATTGAAATGACCATGGCTATTGCTGCAATTTACGGTAACGACGTGACACAGGCTGCTGCAAAACAGGCTTGTCTGGTAGTGGCCGGCTTAGGTGCTATTAGCGAGATGGAACAATCAGATTCTGGAACAGCTGGCCCAACTGTTTTTGCAGCAGCCATACGACAACACTTGGAAACGCTTTCTCCTGATATGTTAAGAGAAATATTCGGCAAGGTTGGCAAAATGCTTGCCAGAAATGCCGCCAAAAAAGCATTACCGTTTGGTATTGGCGTTGCCATGGATTTCTCATCACGTAAAAAATTAATGCGTCAGGCAGGCGTCAAGGCAAGAGATTTTTTTTCAACCACCAAATCTGTTATGTAATTCTCGCTGCTTCTATCCCGCAGCTCTTAATCCATATATATCACATATAAATTTTGTAGTCTTTCTGTTTGACTGTATTGAACAGATACCCTTCACTTGGTACTGATTGTTACTATCTAAAGATTTTTCTGCTGTAGTCGTATCAAATTCAAATCTATCAATCAGGTTGCCAGGCTCGTAATGAGCAGTTGGAGGCAAATGCTATTCTAAAAACATATGATATATCGTGATGATGCTGATCTTGAATTCTTAAGCCAGATAAATTCTGCGGAGCTGAGTGATTTGGTGCATTGTCTGACGCATGGTCGCAATGGTGCGATTAGATGGACAGAGGAATTGACGACCAGCGAATTTTATAAGCAATACTACCCAGATCATCAAAAATATTGGCAACTGATCGCGGCGGAAATTCAGTGTTTTGGTGCCAATACGTTTGCTACTCTATTGCGTGGCGGTAAAGGAGTGCAATACAAGAAAATCTTGCGCAGCGTGTGCAAAAAAATGAAGGTGAAATACGACAAACGCGCCAACATTGAGCAAATTGAAGAGAGTTTGTTGATGAAAGTACTGGCGGATACCTTTGAAAAGATGAGCGCGGCAGAGCTAAAAGAGTTAGCGAGAGTTTCTGGCGTTAGAGTGACCAACAAAACTACTATGCGGGCAATGGTTAGCGTATTTCGTGCTGTTTATCGCATCGGTGGGGTGGGTTCTTCGTATCAACCGACCTTCATGATTATCAATAGAGCAGCAGAAGCATTAATTGGTCGCGGGTTTATGCTTGTAGGCAATACTGCATTGACAAGAGTCATGGCCATTCTTACTGGCCCGGTCGGTTGGGTAATTACTATTCTATGGACGGCGATCTGTATTGCTGGTGCGGCTCATCGCGTGACGGTACCGGCTGTGATTCACGTAGCCGCTTTACGTCAGAAATATCTACATGAACAGCGTATACAAGAAACAACTATTGTGGAAGCGGTGCTGGCTTGTCCACAACTGCCAGCATCGCCTGATCCATACCTGCAAACGGATGTGACGGTTTAGAGCCTGTAATCAGGAGGTTTTGTATAGGTTTCTTTAAATTTAATGCAAGCTTTTGCTAACGACTTCGTATACATCTTTGCTCAATTCTCGTTGTGTGAGCGATTCCAGAGCAGCACGCATGAGTGCAGCATGTGCGTCGGTGAATTGGTGCCAATGGGTTAATGGTGTCAGCAAGCGTGATGCCATTTGTGGGTTGCGTTGATCAATATCAGCAATTTGCTCTGCCAGAAATTGATAACCTTGGCCTGATTTGTCATGGAATTGAGCAAAATTTCGGCTGGCAAAGGCGGCGATAACCGCGCGTAATTTGTTGGGGTTGCGAGCATCGAAAGCTTCATGGCTTAAAAGTTTCCGCACTGTTTGCAGGACATCACCCCACGGGCGAGTGGCTTGTACCTGAAACCACATGTTGACCACCAAGGCTTCATGTTGCCATTGCTGATAAAAAGCTGCGAGTGCTTCCTGTGCCGTAGCTTCAGCATGTTCAGCGTATACCAATGCGCATAAAGCAGCATACTGATCCGTCATGTTGTTAGCCTGAGCAAACTGCTGCTGAGCAAGTTCACGATAGCGCACCTCATCAATGTGCAACAAGTATGCCAATGCAGCATTGCGCAAGCTGCGTGCAGCCATAGCAGGAGCAGTTAAACCGTGTGTCTGATCTTGTAGCACTTGGTAGCAATTCAGCAATTCCGTTTGTAATTCAGCTGCGATTTGATCTTGCAATTGCGTTCTGGCCTGGCTGATTGCGACGGGATCCGCTTTTTCATACAAGCTGGCCAGGTACGGGGAGTTTGGCAAGCTGAGCATGCAGGCCAGCAGAGCAGCATCCATCATTGCATGATTAGTTAGCAGTTGCTTGATAACAGCGATTAGTGCGGCTTGTTCTGCATGATTATTTGCGCCATCAATTGTTTTGCTTAACACCATGCGCATCAGGTTTTGCATGGCATCCCAGCGACAAAAACCATCGTTATCCAGCAGAATAAGTTGCTGCAATTGCAGCAGCTGATAGTCATAAGAAATCTTGACGGGTGCGGAAAATCCGCGCAATAAAGAAGGAATCGGTGGTTCGGTGACTTGTTCAAAAACGATGGTTTGCTCATCCTGACAAATATCCAGTACTGTTTCTGTGCCTTGGTTTTGGCCGTTGATTACCAAAGGGAGCGCCGCTTGATTGTCATACAATGCGATTTTGAATGGAATATGCAATGCCTTTTTGTCGGTTTGCCCAGGTGTGGCAGGTGTATATTGACGAATTGTTAAGCTGTATTGTTGACGCGCTGCATCATAACTATCACTAATTTGCAGATGTGGCGTGCCAGCTTGTGAATACCATAAGCGGAATTGGCTTAGATCCTTGCTAGATACTTCCTCCATACACTGCACAAAATCATCACAAGTGACTGCTTGGCCATCAAAACGGCTGAAATACAGATCGGTTGCTTGACGGTACAATGTCGGCCCCAGGATATTGGCCAGCATGCGGACTACTTCAGCGCCTTTTTCATAAATGGTGACGGTGTAGAAGTTGGATATTTCCATGTAGGATTCTGGCCGGACCGGATGCGCCATGGGGCCAGCATCTTCCACAAACTGTACGCTGCGTATTACGTTAGCATCTTCAATGCGTTTGACGGCGCGGCTGTTCATATCAGCCGAAAATTCTGAATCGCGAAAAACCGTTAAACCTTCTTTCAAGCTCAGTTGAAACCAGTCACGGCAGGTGACGCGATTGCCTGACCAGTTATGGAAATATTCGTGGCCGATGACTCCTTCTACGCGCCGAAAGGCCGCGTCGGTAGTGCTGGCCGGGTGGGCCAATACGCAAGAGGTGTTGAATACGTTGAGCCCTTTGTTTTCCATGGCACCCATGTTGAAATCATCTACTGCAACGATCATGAAGCGATCCAGATCATATTCGCGTCCATAGGTTTGCTCATCCCAGCGCATGGCTTTTTTGAGAGACTGCATGGCAAAGTGGCATTTGTCCTGATCTTTGGCTGCAGTGTAGATTTGCAGTAAAACCTGACGGCCTGATTGAGTGGTGAAATGATCTTCCAGACAGGCCAGATTGCCGGCAACCAGCGCAAACAGATAGCTGGGTTTTTTGAAAGGGTCGTGCCAATGAACGATGCGCTTACCATCTTTCACAGTATCAGAGACGCAATTGCCATTGGAGAGCATGGTTGAAAATGCACCTTCATCAGCAATGATGACAGTTTCAAATTCGCTCATGACATCTGGGCGATCCAGATAATAGGTAATCTTGCGGAATCCTTCTGCTTCGCATTGAGTGCAATACATGCCGCTGGAACGATACAATCCTTCCAGCGCAGTATTTTTTTCAGGATAAATGCGCGTAGTGCAGTGCAGGACAAAGCGCTCAGGTACGTTGTAAATTGTCAGGTTTTGAGGAGTGGTGCGGTAATCTTTGCTAGTAAGAACGCGATCGTCAATGGCCAGTGTCAGCAATTCCAGTTGTTCGCCGTGGAGTTCTAGATGTGCTGCTTGTGAGCCTTGTGGGTTGCGAACCAGTGTGAGTTGGCTGCTCACATCAGTGTGTGCTTCGTGCAATTCGAAGGTGAGCTGTGTTTTTTCAATCAGGAATTCAGGTACGCGATAGTCGGCAAGGCGGGTAACGATTGTGGGGGCAGTAGGTGACATGATGAGCTATAAAAAATGAAGACTTTAAATAGGTATTAACCCACTTAAAGTCTTCAATTTCAAGTGTATTAATTTTTATTAATGGGATTGATTAATGTTTTTTATGACAATCAATCTGGCACAAATTTTAATATATTGCCATTAATACAATAGCGCTTGTGAGTTGGAGGTGGCCCGTCGTTAAAGACATGGCCAAGGTGAATGCCCGAGCTGGCACTACGTACCTCAGTACGCTGCATGTAATCGGAGTTGTCAGCGTGGTAAGTAATGGAACCTTCTACTGGCTCAATAAAGCTGGGCCAACCAGTACCACTGTTGAATTTGGTTTTGCTGAGGAACAAGGTTGCACCTGTGATGGGATCAACAAATTTGCCAGGACGTTTTTCATCCAGATTGGAGCCGGTAAAAGCACGTTCTGTCCCCTGCTCAAAGGCAATTTTTTGTTGTTCTGGAGTCAATAACTGGAACCCAAGCCATTGCCAGAATTTTTCCTTCTCGCCGTTGTAACCGGTATAGCGTGCAACTTCCTGGCCTTCCTTAAATAGCACCATAGTGGGGGAGGCGAATAGGGATTTATCCAATACCCAATCAACGGGAGGATTGGGATTCATGGTGGTGACTACAGGCATGTCTGATCGCCAGTGATCAAGAATATCGTGCTTGAATTGGGCGCAGAACTCGCAGTTTTCGGATTCGAATACCACCAGCTGCTGTGCAAAGTTTAAATCCTTGCTATCAATCGGCTGGGTTGATTGTGTTGAAGTGGCAGCGGTTGTATGTTTTGTCCGTTCCGTTGCAGGGTATGCTACGTTCACTCCTCCTAGACCGCAATAGCCGTCCGGATTTTTTACCAGATAATCTTGATGATATTCCTCTGCCGTGATGTAATTTTTCAACGGCAGGATTTCTGTGGTGATCTGGCCATAACCAGCTGCTGTTAGTGCTTGTTGATAAGCATCGCGCGTTGCAAGTGCCAGTGTCTTTTGTGCATCATCGTGGTAATAAATGGCGCTACGATAATTGCTGCCAATGTCATTGCCTTGACGATCTCCTTGAGTAGGATCGTGGCTTTCCCAAAATTTGGCCAATACATTTTCTAGCGAAAGCTGTTGTGGATCGAAGGTTACCTTGACCACTTCAGCATGGTTGCGTCCGCTCGCTCTACCCATGCGTAATCTACGTTCAAAATTTAATACGTCTTCATAACCAGCGCGCGCATTATTGCCGCCGGCATAGCCGCTTTCGGCATCAAGCACGCCGGGCAGTTCGCTCATGCGCTTTTCAGCACCCCAGAAACAGCCCATACCTAGCACGATGGAATCTGATTGTGCATGAACGGTTGAGTTTGGATGTGCTGGGTTAGATGACACGGTTTCCTCCATGGTCGTAAAGGCGGTAATAGTGACTACCATGATTAAGATGGTAAATAAAATAGTGCTCTTTTTCATTGTTGAATTATGTATAGAAAAGACAAATACTTGTGTTGTTCAGACATATTTTTAATGTTGCGAGTTCAACTCACCTCATCTATTTCTATGATAAAGTCATAAATAAATAGGCTTCTTGTCAAGAAATAAACAGAATGTTGGATATGCTGGTGATTCTGGGGCCATTTCTTGTATTGTCGAGTTGATTAGTTGTGATAGTTTCATGGTTTTTGCACAAACGAGCGTGATTTACCAGGAAACTGGTCAATTAAACAAACAGTAATCATGCAGGTTCTTTATATAGCAGGAAAGCAGTGTGACGTAGATAATGTACAACGTGTGCTGTCGCAAGCGACAGACAAGATTAAATTGTCGGTGGCGACAAGTGCACACGCTGCTTTGATGTTTTTTCCTACTAGTAGCCCAGAGCAGATCGTTGATTTCGAAGTATTGTTGATTGATTACAACTTACCAGATATGAATGGTCTTGAGTTGGTCAGGCTATTGCGCAAAGAATCAGATCTGGACATTCCTGTGGTGCTCATGGTTGAGCAGGATATTCATACTGACATTGTTCGTGCATTGTGTCTGGAAGTAGAGGATTACCTGATCAAGAAAGAAGGGTATGTTACCGAGATTTTCACTGCATTGAAATCTGCTCATCGGCTGGCGGGGTTAGTACGTGAAAGAATTAATATCAAACGAGAAAATTTGCATCTTTCTCGTTTACTTACAGCCAGCCCGGTTGTTTTGTATAGCTTGCGTTTTATCGGGGATTCACCTCAGCTTACCTGGGTCAGCGGAAATGTTGAGCGAGTGTTGGGTTACTCGCAACAAGAGATATTGACGCCCGGTTGGTGGGCATCTCATTTACATCCAGATGATTGTGGAGCTGCCCTGGCACGGCAACACCTTTTGATCGCAGAAGGTAAGTTGACGCATGAGTATCGTATTTATCATCGAGATGGACGCGTTATTTGGTTACTAGATGAATTACAGTTGGTCCAGGGGGATGCAAGACGGCCTTATGAGGCAGTTGGCATTTGTTTGGATATTAGTGAGCGTAAACAAATTGAGCTGATCCGACAAACACAGCAATCGGTATTGGATCTAATAGTTGCTAACCAGCCACTGCCAGTCATTTTGAATGATATTGCAACTCATCTGGAAATGATCAATCCTGACATGCTGGTCTCTATTTTATTGCTGGATAAGCAAACAAAATGCCTAAAATTAGGTGCTGCGCCCAGTTTGCCAGATAGTTACAATACACTGGTTGATGGGATGGCAATTGGTGAAGGAGTAGGATCGTGTGGTACCGCTGCTTTCCGTGGTGAGACAGTGATTGTTTCTGACATTGATCATCATCCTTATTGGGAGCTTTTTATGGAGGCGACTCAAAAGGCTGATTTGCATGCGTGTTGGTCGCTGCCGTTCAAGGATGACAACAATCAGGTTTTGGGTACTTTTGCGATTTATCATCATAAAGCCTGTAGTCCTCCGGCTGAAGATATGGCTCTGGTTCAGGAGTTTGCTGCTTTTACCGCTTTAGCGGTACAAAAAGTGTATGCAACAGAATCTTTGCGGCTTGCTGCTACAGTATTTGCGTCTGTTCGGGAAGGAGTGGTGATTACTGATCTGGAGCCACGTATTGTTGCAGTTAATCAAGCTTATACTCGAATTACTGGCTATAGCGAAGCACAAGTATTGGGGAAAAATCCTAAAATTGTCAAATCGGGTATCCACGACAAAGCATTTTATCGGGAGCTGTGGTCAACTTTGAGAGCAACTGGACATTGGAGTGGAGAAATTTGGAATCGACGCAAGGGAGGAGAAATTTACCCGCAATGGCTAACAATTAGCGCAGTGTGTATTAGTTCATCCTCTGGTGAAAGTGAGCCATGCAATTATGTGGGTGTGTTTACTGATGTTTCACAATTGAAACAATCTGAGGCGCAATTGACACAATTAGCGCATTACGATCCCCTAACCAACTTGCCAAATCGGCTCTTGGTACAATCCCAACTGCGCCATGCGGTTGAACACGCAAAGCGAAGCGGATTGTTGGTTAGTGTACTTTATATTGATCTTGATCGCTTCAAGAATGTAAATGACAGTCTGGGACATCCTGTTGGAGATGAGCTGTTGATTAAGTTGGCTGAACGTATGAAGAAGCAAGTGCGTAAAGAGGATACATTGGCACGGCTGGGAGGCGATGAATTTTTACTGGTGCTGGAAGGCATCCGTGATCCGAGTGATCCTGCTTTTATTGCACAAAATCTGATTAATTTACTTACTTCTCCGTTTATGTTGCCAAGTGGGCACGAAATTTTTATTGGTGCCAGTATTGGTATCAGTTTATTTCCAGAGGATGCACGTAATGTGACTGAGTTGATTCAGCATGCAGATATGGCAATGTATCAGGCAAAAAAAGATGGCCGTAATACTTACCGTTATCATACTGCTGCGTTGAGTATTGCAGCAAATGAGCGGTTAAGAGTTGAAAATCGTTTACGGCATGCACTTGCTGCAGAAGAGTTGGTGTTGCATTATCAACCATTGATTGATGCGCGTACTAGATGTGTTGTGGGGGTGGAGGCCCTAGTACGTTGGCAGCCTCTTGGCGAAGCCATAGTCTCTCCTGGCAAATTTATTCCTGTTGCAGAAGAAACCGGTCTGATTGTACCTTTAGGAGAATGGGTGTTGCGCACAGCTTGTAAGCAGGCACGTGCCTGGATAGATGCGGGTTTGCCACGATTAGTTATGGCGGTTAATCTTTCAGTGCGACAATTCCAATCAGAAAATCTGATTGGAATGGTGCAACGAATTTTGGAAGAAACACAGTTACCTGCAAATTGTCTGGAGCTGGAATTAACTGAAAGTATGTTTATGGAGCAAGTGGAGCGATCAATCAAAACTTTGAATAAATTAAAGGCATTGGGTGTAAATTTGGCAATTGATGATTTTGGTACGGGTTATTCATCGTTGATTTATTTGAAGCGCTTTCCAATTGATAAACTGAAAATTGATCAGAGTTTTGTACGTGATTTGGCAGATGATCCCAATGATCGAGAAATTGCTGCCACCATTATTGCTATGGCGCGTGGATTAAAGTTAAATGTACTGGCTGAAGGAATAGAATCGGAACAGCAATTGGATTTCTTGCGTCAGCATGATTGCGATTATTATCAAGGCTATTTATTTCATCGTCCGGTTCCAGCAGATGAACTTGAGACGTGGTTACGTAAAAATTCTACATTGCAATGAGATCAGACATCTCTGAGAAACTGTCTATATGACTATTTCTGCAGATGAAATAGTCATGAATTCCGAGTTTGACATCATCAATCGCTATTTTCTGCGTTCTGCGCATAATGCCTCGCTAGGGATTGGAGATGATGCTGCGTTGATCAGCTGTCAACCCGACACAGATTTGGCGATTTCCGTTGATACGTTGGTTGCGAGCCACCATTTTTTCCCTGATGTTGAACCTCGTTCGCTAGGCCATAAAGTATTAGCAGTGAATCTTTCTGATATGGCTGCAATGGGTGCAACTCCGCGTTGGGTCACTCTTTCTTTGACACTACCCAAAATAATTGCACATGATAATGCCTGGCTGGCTGCTTTTTCCAGTGGCTTTTTTGCCTTGGCTGATCAACATCAGGTTGAACTTGTTGGTGGTGATACCACGCAAGGTCCATTGAGTATCAGTGTGCAAATTATGGGTGAGGTTGAACGAGAGAAGGCACTGCGTCGTAGTGGTGCTAAATTAGGAGATGATATCTGGGTATCCGGTTTCGTGGGAGAAGCTGCACTGGCACTGCGCTATTTACAACAAAAAACAATGTTGACAGCAGAAGCAGCAGCTTCCTGTTTGCCCGCGTTACATACTCCAATACCACGTGTTTCCTTGGGGCGGGCGTTGATAAACGTAGCGCATAGTGCAATTGATGTTTCAGATGGTTTGGTGGCAGATCTTGAACATATCCTGCAAGGCTCACAGGTTGCAGCAACAATTGAGCTGGATCACATTCCCTGTTCCTCTAGATTAAAGGATAAATTGAGTGAAGGAGGTGCTGATTATCAATTGGCCATTGACTGTTTATTGGCCGGTGGAGATGATTACGAACTGTGTTTTACGGTACCTGAAAATAAGCGTATTGTTGTTACACAACTGGCACAGCAAGTTGGTGTCAGACTCTCTCGTATCGGAAAAATTGTACCAGGAGAGGGATTAACAGTGCTGAATAATAATAGAGATCCACTAATTTTTAACAAGAAAGGCTATGATCACTTCCTTGACTGATGACTATTCACCACGACGCCAAATACCACGCAAGCCGGATATTACCTTTGTTCATATCCGGTTTTCACATTTTATTGCCATGGGAGCAGGAGTTGGCCTGATTCGCTGGGCACCCGGCACTTTTGGCACGCTGGCAGCTATACCGCTTTATCAATTGCTGGATTCACTGTTTGATCCTGTTGCGTTGTTATTGATTCTGGATGTTTTTTTTATTTCGGGAATCTGGGCATGCGGTGTCACCGGACGAGCGCTCGATTCGCCTGATCACTCCGGTATGGTATGGGATGAAATCGTCGCCTTTATGCTGGTGCTGTGTTTCACACCGACTCATTGGACCTGGCTGCTGGCCGCTTTCTTGCTATTTCGCTTTTTTGATATTGTTAAGCCGGCCCCCATTGGTTATCTGGATAAGAAACTTAAAGGAGGTTTGGGGGTGATGTTGGATGATCTATTAGCTGCGTTTTATACATTGCTTTGTCTGGCAGGGTGGAAATCAATCGTCATGTTTGAAAGTTATTTTTGAATACACCACAAGTTGTTACAAGCGATAGTGCGCTACTAAAGCTCGCGCAGCAAGTCGGAAGCGTGCTCTCAGCGCATGGATTAAAGCTGACTTCTGCAGAATCTTGTACGGGAGGATGGATTGGTCAAGTTATGACAGCCGTTCCCGGTAGCTCAGCTTGGTATGATCGTGGTTTTATCACCTATAGCAATTTGTCCAAGCGCCAGATGTTATGTGTGCAAGCACAAACACTGCTTCAGTTCGGTGCTGTTTCTGAACAAACTGCACGAGAAATGGCGCAAGGTGCACACAGTATGAGCCAGGCGCAAATTGCAGTGTCTGTTACCGGTATTGCAGGGCCGACAGGTGGCTCTGTTGAAAAACCAGTAGGTACGGTTTGTTTTGCTTGGGTGCTTGAAAGTGGCGCCATGTTGGCTAGTAATAGCAAGACTTGTTATTTTCATGGTGACCGTGAGGCAATTCGACGTCAAACTGTTGTGACTGCACTGCAAGGAGTGCTGGAATTGTTGGAAAATTCTATGCCGACTGGCTATGCCTAAGATTGAAATTTTTCTTTTCTTGATAGGCTTTGAGAAATTCCCGAGACTGTTTACTGTATTGTTTTTCCGAATTAAAAACCAGCTTGGAATGCCTATTGATTACGCATAAATACTACGCTTTCGTTGATGGTTTGCAGAGATTTCCTGATTTTTGGTATGAGTACTCTGTTAAAATTGCTGCGGAAAGTTAGCTAGACAATCGCTGCCTGGTAACAGGGAGAGGAAAGTCCGGGCTCTACAGAGCAGGATACCGGTTAACAGCCGGCCGCCGTGAGGTGAGGAACAGGGCCACAGAGACGAGCGTATTAAGTTACGGTGAAACGCGGCAACCTCTATCCGGAGCAAGATCAAATAGGCAGATGATGACGCTGCTCGCCGAGTCTGCGGGTAGATCGCTTGAACATTTAGGTAACTAAGTGTCTAGAGGAATGATTGTCCACGACAGAACCCGGCTTATCGGTTAGCTTTCCGCATACTGATCTATAGTAACTGTTGATGGCGTGTGCCAGGTCACGACTAAACCAGTTTGTCCTGCTGAAGCTTGAAAGTGGCAATCAATGCCTATCCCGGCTACCCAGACGAGCTGTTCACCACAAAAAAGCAGAGGTAACGAATAACGTTCCCAGGCAGGAACGCCCACTTCCTGTAGAATTTTCTTCAGGCTACGACGAGGTCTTCCACAATCTGGCTGGAAGCGTTCGCCTCCTGATCGTATACGAATGGTAACGGTTTGTTGGGCCAGCTTGATTGTATCAATGCCGATGTTGTCTTGCTGTACAAATCTAAGTGTGCCTTGCAATACTGGAATTATTAGGCTTGATTCACCTTGCCAGATGATGGGAGCTACTTCGTTTTGTGGTGAGAGTGAGTGATCTGCAGGTAGAAATTCAATCAATCCACGATGATAACGGATGTCTAGTGTGTCAACGGTAAACCGAAAGTGATTATCGATTGGTATGGTGTACAACTGTCGCAGAATTTCTTCCAAAGTGGTTGCGTTGGGTAGTCGTATCTTGTGTTGCGTTAGGAGATAACGTAATAAATTCTTGGCGCGAATAGAATCAAGCTGTCGTAGTTTTTGTAAACTGATTTTTCCCGATATTACAGTATGCTCAGCATCTATTCTTGCTAGTTCATCCAGTAAATAATTGGCTTCGCCCAAGTGTTGTATCGATCGAAATAATGTTTTGCGATAGGCCGGATAACGGGTTTCCAATCGAGGCAGAATACCATGCCTTAAAAAATTGCGATCATAAGTTGTATCCAGATTACTTTCATCAGTGACCCAAGACAAGTTGTGTAATTGTGCGTATTCCACAATGTCTGAACGTGGTGTATCAAGCAATGGCCTAAATAGTTTGGTTGCTTTGCCTGATCCCAGTGATCTGATGATTGGCATGGCGCTTAATCCTTTTACCCCGGCTCCACGTAATAGTTGCAACATCAGGGTTTCAACCTGATCATCCTGATGCTGCGCCAGCAAAATATAATCTGCCTGAATTTGCTTGAAGATTTGATAGCGAGCTTTTCTGGCGACTGCTTCGAGGCTTTGCTGCGGTTGCTTATTGATGTTTAATCGATGAATTGATAAGGGAACCGCTACTTTATCGCAAAGCGTTTGACAGAACATGCTCCACTGATATGAGTGAGTGCTAATGCCATGATCAACATGAACAGCTGATAGATTGATTGGAATAGATTTAGAGAATTCAATGAGCAGGTGTAGCAGCACAACAGAATCTACTCCTCCGCTTAATGCAACAGCAAGATGATCGCCAGGCTGGATATGTATATTGAGATGACGGAAAAAACGTTGGGTGATGTTATTAATCGAGCTGGCTGGTTTTGAATTTCCCATACCCCAATAATCGATCAAGCCGTTTTTGTAATAGTGTTTCTAGTGGCACATCCTGAAGTTTCCGGAGTGATTCTTGCAATGTTTGTCGAACTGATTGCATAGTGGTGGGGTAATCCCGATGTGCTCCTCCGATCGGTTCAGGAATAATAGCATCGATCAGTTCCATTTCTTTGAGGCGGTCAGCTGTGATACCCAATATTTCTGCAGCATCGGATGCTTTATCTGCGCTTTTCCATAAAATAGATGCGCATCCTTCTGGAGAAATGACTGAATAAGTTGAATATTGTAACATCAAGCTGGTGTCGCCAACGGCAATTGCTAGTGCCCCTCCTGAACCCCCTTCTCCAATAATTATACAAATAATGGGTACCTTTAGGCTGGCCATGACAGAGAGATTTTTACCAATTGCTTCTGATTGGCCGCGTTCTTCAGCATCTATGCCTGGGTAGGCACCAGGAGTATCAATGAATGTGACGAGCGGAATTGAAAATTTCTCTGCCAGGCGCATGAGTCGGAGTGCTTTCCGATATCCCTCCGGTTTGGGCATACCAAAGTTGCGATAAATTTTCTCCTTGGTATCACGTCCTTTCTGATGTCCAATCGCCATAATGGTCTGACCGTAAAAACGAGCCAATCCACCCACGATAGCTTGGTCATCCGCAAAATTTCTATCTCCATGCAGCTCTTCAAAATCTGTAAATAGATGTTGAACGTAGTCGAGCGTATAAGGGCGCTGTGGATGTCGTGCTACTTGTGCGATTTGCCAGGGAGTCAGTTTTGCATAAACACTTTTGGTTAATCCTTGGCTTTTTGCTTGCAGGCGATCAATTTCAGCTGAGATATCCAAGGCAGAGTTATCTTGAGTGAAGCGTAATTGCTCTATTTTAGCCTCAAATTCTTCGATACCTTTTTCAAAATCTAGGAAGACGTTTTTCATGCGGATGGATGAGTTGAGAGAAGCAGGATAGCAGAAGATTGGTTGCGCACTATAAGTAATATTGGATAGTAATAACGTAATTAGAGTTAAAGATACTTACTGTTTGGCTATTTCGAATCCAGCTTTTTCTATTGCTTGGTTAAAAATATTAATTTCTGGAAGATTATCATGCTGAATAGTGGCTTGTCCGTTCTCGAGAGAAACTTCAACAGCGTGTACACCTGGAATTTTTTCCAATACTGTCTTAACACTGTTAACACAACCGCCACATGTCATTCCCTTAATATGAACAATTGTTGTTGGCATAGTGGTTTTTGTTTGGTTTGTTAAATAAATATCGATGACTGGTGAGGATATTTCACCAGTCTATTTATTATTTACTTCAGTCTCTTTCACCCAAGAAGGCGAGTAATAGCTGTAGTAGACTGATAAACAGATTATAGATGCTGATATAAATACTTAATGTTGCCATAACATAGTTGGTTTCTCCACCATTTACAATGCGGCTGACATCAAACAGGATAAACCCTGAAAAAACGAGTACAGCTGCTGCGGAAATTGCAAGTGACATAGCTGGTATGGCTAAAAATAAATTAGCAACTGCAGCTAAAATAACTAATATCAACCCAGCAAATAAAAAGTTACGCATGAATCCGAAATCTTTGCGCGTTACTGTAGCGATACCTGCCAGAGTGAAGAAAATAACACCGGTTCCTGTAGCAGCCAGCCCAATTAATTGTGTGCCGTTATTGAACTGCAAAGCATATTGAAGTAAAGGACCTAACCACCATCCGGCAACAAAGGTAAATGAAAGGAGAAGCACAATGCCCCATATACTATTGCGTGTAGCTGTTACCGCAAACATCAAACCTATCATCAAGGCCAGCATAAGTAGCGAACCCATAATAGGTGATTGGGCCAAAAATGAAAAATTGGTGTTGGCGCCAACAATCGAGCCTGCCACAGTCGGGATCATGGTTAGCGCAAGCATTAAATAGGTGTTTCTTAATACCGAATTGCGTATTTTTAGATTAGATGTTTCTAATATGGAAGTTGTACTATTATTAGGAGAGTCAAATTGCATCTTCATTTTCCTCTTAAGTAAGGTAAGTAATTTTAGGATGTCAAACTGAACAAGACTACCTTGATGAAATAAAAGTTTCAATTCTATTTGTCTATTCTAAAATAAATCCATTTTATAATAAGGGTCGAGGTGAGCTTTTTTGATGTATCAGAGTGTTACTTTGCGCACAATAACAGCAATATATTAAAAATATATTAAGGGGGCGAAAGAAATTTATACAATAAGAGCCCGTTTACGATCTCATCATTATTCCTTACGATACGTGGATGAAGAGAACAAAATATGCCAGTGATATTAGCAAAGAGAAGTTTGCCGAGATAGAGCCGCTATTGCGTAGCGTGAGGCGCAGCACCAAACCCACGACAATAGATTTGTATGAAGTATTTTGTGCTGTGCTGTATCTGCTGCGTACTGGTTGCCAGTGGAGATTTTTGCCCGGAGAGTTTCCCAAATGGCAGAGTGTATATGCCTATTGGCGCAAATGGAATGAGCCTGACCAGCACGGCGTGAGCGTGCTGGAGCAGGCATTAAAAAAATCAGGTTGGCGCGGCCCGAGAGAAACTGGGGCGCAACGCTTGCAGCACGTTCTTGATTGTGGACGCGCAAAGCGTGAAGAATACAGACACGGCTGACCAGAAAGGCTATGACGCCGGCAAGAAGGTGTCGGGCATCAAGCGCCATATCGCTGTTGATACCTTGGGGTTGCCGCACGCCATTGCAGTGACGACAGCGGAAGTGACTGACCGTAACGGTGCATTGCAGGCCTTGAAGCGTTGCAGATCGAGTTTAGGGCAAGTACAAGGTTTGCTGTGTGACGGTGGCTATACTGGAGCACCATTTGCCGAAAGTGTGCAAGAAATTCTGGGCAAACCTGTCACCGTGCAGATCGCCAAACGCAGCAAACTGCATACCTTCAAGGTTATGCCCAGGCGCTGGATAGTGGAACGTAGTTTCGCCTGGCTGGAAAAGTGCCGAAGATTATGGAAAAACTGCGAACGTAAACTTGATACCAGCTTGCAGCTCATTCATTTGGCTTTCTTGGCACTATTACTCAGAAGATCGTAAACAGGCTCTAAGAAGTTTAAAAAATAATTTCCATGGTTATGGTGTGGTGATTTTTGTCATAAGAATCATATGTTTTCTTTCTTGTGCTGAGAACAACTGAGTGCTAAGATTGGCCCAAAATTTGTTGCCCGCCTTGTTCTCCATCCTGCTGTTAATTAACTTAGGTGCTGTTGGTAATGGCTTGAGGATGAGTTTGAATTGGGTGCGCGCACGGACAGATCATTATTAAAGTTTGCAAATCAAGTTGTTTCAAATTAATTTAA